>JAFGIP010000067.1 GCA_016929525.1 Bacteroidales bacterium | reverse complement strand
GGGATGAAAAATCTAAAATATTTTAGCTACTTGTTTTGCATGCTGATTGTTTCTATTAGCTGTAAAAAAGATGACCCTGAAATACATGGTCAAAGAGAATTTGAAAATAATTATTTCTCTTTACCAAATTCAATCTATGTTGCTGAAGAATTTCCTGTTCCCTCATATGTAGACGGAACTGTAAGCATAACTAATATCTCAGGTAATGAATCTGTACTTCCCGGTGGCAGTATTCCTGTTACTATAACATTTACATCCGATCAGGTTTATTACCTTCTTGTTGGTTTACGTAATGTTTATGGCTATATGAAAATGAGCTTAAATGCTGATAATATTAATTCCTTAAGTATTACTGTTTTTTTAATTATGGGGCAGGATTTCAACCTTGAAAACTCAACCCTTTTATTCGCTGTTATTGATAAATCCGGTTATGTTAGTTCAGTGTATACTTTAGATATTCATTTGGTTGAAGCCGGAACCGGCCTGCTCCAGGTTAGTTGTGCCTGGGATCAGTTAAACGATGTTGACCTACATTTAATAGAACCTACAGGAGAAGAAATATATTATGATCATAGAATTTCATTAACCGGCGGAAACCTTGACATTGATTCAAATGCCGGCTGTACAACCGATGGTATAAACAATGAAAATATCACCTATGATGAATCTTCATCACTTCCTGTCGGGACTTATACTGTAAGAGTTGATTTATGGAGTGCCTGTTTGATTACAGCAATAACTAATTTTACCGCAACCGTTTGGTTGAACGGAGTTTTAATAACTCCTTCGACAGGTACAAATCCATTTTACGGACAATTTGAACCCTATGAAGAAGATTTTGGTGAAGCAGGTGATGGTATAACTGTTATGACATTTGATGTTACTCCATCTATGATGGAGCAGGCCGGAGTTAAAATAAAGAAAGTATGTTATATCAAATATCCGAATAACGAAAATAAAGTACTTAGTCCTTCTAAAGTTTTAAACTAGATGTTTTCAATAATTATTATTCAAGGCTGACTTTTATTAAGTAAATAGCTTTATAATATCTGATACTTTCAATGTTTTCAGCTAAAATTTCATAAAAGCAAGATAGTTTTCTTCTTTAAATGTTTACTATTTCAAATATCTACTATATATTTCGCCGGAATTTTAAATAAGATTAAGCATAAACCTGTTAAAATGAATGTTCTGAAAGTATTATATGTTGTTTTTTGTTTGGCAATTGTATTAACCGGTTGTAAAAAGGATGATTCTGATTCGGATTCCAACGAATTAAATGAAGGAAATTTCGAAAAATGGTATTTTTCAGTTCCTTATTCCACTTTTGAGCTTGCCGAATTTCCATCTTCTACCGGTTCAAATGTTGAAATACTTAATATCACTGGAAATGATTTTGTAATTCCCGGAGGCCTGTTGCCTGTAACAATAGAAGTCACATCAGTTAATATACAATATTTCCTTTTCGGGATCAATAATGTGGATGCATATCTTAAACTCGAGATGATTGAAGAATACTTTATTGAAAATGAGGTTACCGTTTACCTTATCATTGGTGAGAGTTATGCATTAGACAATGCCGACATAAAATTTGCTGTTATTGACGGTGATGGTAAGATAAGCAATACATATACCATTGAAGTCGATTTGATAGAAGTAGCAACTGGTAACCTGCAAGTAATTTGCACATGGGATCAGTTAAATGATGTCGACCTTCATCTCATCGAACCGGAGGGTGAAGAAATTTACTGGGATAACCCTGAATCTGATTTCGGTGGAGTGCTTGATATGGATTCTAATCCTGCTTGCGATCTTGATGGAATTAATAACGAGAATATTACATACGACGAAGAGGCAACTATTCAGGTTGGTGAATATACTGTTCGTGTTGACCTGCATGAAAGCTGTTTTGTAACTGATACTACGTACTTTACCGTTAAAGTCCTCGTAAACGATACATTAATTACTGAACTGACTTCAGGTACTAATCCATATTATGGTCAGTTTGAATATACCGATGCCGATAACGGCGGTGAGGGATCCGGTGTTACTGTAATGACTTTTGAAATAACGCCGGAAATGATGGAAGAAGAAGGTATTGCAGTTCGTGAAGTATATAATATCAATTATAATAATGAAGAAGACAAAAAATATTTACTATTTAAAAAGAAAATATAATTTCAAGATTAATTCTTTTATATTTAACCGCTTCTCTAACAGGAAGCGGTTATTTTTTACCGCTAATTCACAGATTCCTTTAATTCCAAAGAATTAATGACGTATATTCAATTATTCATACATTTACAGCAATTATAATAAAGTACTCAAATTTTAATGAAACATAAGCTTACCCTCTATAATTCTCTGACCAGAAAGAAAGAAACATTCATACCAATTAATACCCCTTTTGTTGGACTTTATGCATGCGGACCAACAGTTTATGGAAATGCACATCTGGGGCATGCACGCCAGGCTATTATTTTTGATATTCTTTTCCGTTACTTAACCTATCTCGGATATAAAGTAAGATATGTACGTAATATAACTGATGTCGGGCATCTTGAAAATGATGCTGATGATGGAGAAGACAAAATTGAAAGAATTGCCAGACTTGAACACATTGAACCTATGGAAGTTGTTCAGCAATATATAAATAATTACCATAAAAATATGAAGCAGCTGAACGTATTACCACCTAGTATTGAACCACAAGCATCAGGACATATTATTGAACAGCAGGAAATGATTCGTAAAATTCTGAAGAATGGTTTTGCATACGAAGTAAATGGTTCAATATATTTTGATGTCGAAAAATATAGTAAGCTCCACAACTATGGAATATTGAGTGGTAGAAATATTGATGAATTACAATCGTATACTCGTGAATTAAGCGGGCAACATGAAAAACGTAATCCATATGATTTTGCATTATGGAAAAAAGCTTCCCCGGAACACATCATGCACTGGCAATCGGAATGGAGTGAAGGATACCCGGGTTGGCATCTTGAATGTTCCGCAATGGGAACTAAATACCTTGGCCAGACTTTCGATATACATGGTGGTGGTATGGATCTGCTATTTCCGCATCACGAATGTGAAATTGCTCAATCAGTTGCATCTAACGGAACATCTCATGTAAAATATTGGATGCATAATAACATGATAACCATCAACGATCAAAAGATGAGTAAATCCTTAAACAACTTTATCACGCTCGATCAGCTATTCGATGGCTCGCATCCTATACTAAAAAAGTCTTTCGATCCGATGACGATTCGTTTTTTTATTCTGCAGGCACATTACAGAAGTACTTTAGACTTTTCAAACGAAGCACTTATAGCATCGGAGAAAGGACTGAAACGCTTAATGAAAGCCATTGAACAAATAAAAAATATAAAACCTTCTTTAAAATCATCTGTAGATATTGGTTCATTGGAATCCCAATGTTTTATAGCCCTTAATGATGATCTTAACACTTCTGTTGCACTGTCATTTCTATTCGAAGCAGTAAAACACATCAATCTTTTACTTGAAAATAAAGAAACCATTGACAGCAAAGATCTTGAGCGACTTAAAAACTTTATGGAATTGATTACATTTGATATCCTTGGCTTAAAAGTTTTTGAAGAACCTGTAGAAGATAAAAAGCTGGAAAACGACTTGATTGAAATGATAGTTGATTTGCGTTTAAAAGCCCGTGCTGGTAAAAATTTTTCTACTTCTGATGATATTCGTGACAGGATGGCAAAACTCGGAATAATTCTTAATGATACAAAGGAAGGAACTACATGGGAAAAACAATAAATTCTGTTTTAGTTTTAAAATTTATACGGGTCTAACGATTGAAATTTTTACAAAAATTCCGGAAAACTTTATTCTGGTTGATAATCATAGCCATTGCTTTATTTACTCCTGGTGATAAGTTGCCTAAACAAGATTTCTTTCATATTGAATACGCAGATAAAATAGTCCATTTTAGTATGTTTTTGATGCTACAGCTTATCCTATTTCGCGATTTCTCAGGGAAAAATACTTTAACAGGAGTTAAAAATTTTATTATGCTTGGAATTATATCGCTTTCATACGGATTAATAACTGAAATCTTTCAGTACTTTATCATTAGCGAACGTGAAGCAAGTACATTTGACCTATTAGCTGATTTTATCGGAATTGTAACAGCTTACCCGGTACTTGTTTTTTTCAATCGGATCAGATATCAATAGCACCACCGGCGTCACTAAACTCTTTGGCCAGATCGGCAATACTATGATCAGAAAACATCGCTGTTATTTTTTTACGTATTTCTTCATAATGAGAATGAAGAGCACATGGTCTTCCCTTCATATCCGTGCACGTTCTGTTTGATACCAGGCATTTGTCAAACAGATCATCGCCATCAATTATTTTAATAATATCAATCAGAAGAGTTTTTTGTGATTCTTTTGAAATACTGAATCCCCCGTTAGGCCCTTTTGTAGAATCAAGAACTTTTTGCTTGGCAAGTGTTTGTAAAATCTTTCCTAAAAATGGTGATGGAATATTAAGATCTTCAGCAATTTTCTTTATTCCAATTTTCGCTTTATCACTGTTAATTGCTAAATAAATCAGCGCTCTGATAGCATATCTGGAAGTATTCGAAAGCATAATATTTTACTTTAGAAATTGTATTTTATCAACTCTGCGTTGGTGCCTTCCTCCATCAAAACCTGTTACTAAAAATTTATCCACAACTTTAATTGCTTCTTCATCACTAATAAATCTGGATGGTATAGCACAAATGTTAGCATTATTATGTTTTCTGGCTAATTCTGCAATTTCCACATTCCAACATAATGCTGAACGCACACCTTTGTGTTTATTGGCAACCATGTTTATGCCATTACCACTTCCGCAGAAAGAGATTCCGATATCATTTTCATTATTCCCCACGGAACCTGCCATTGGATGTGCATAATCAGGATAATCAGAACTTTCATTTGAATTTGAACCAAAATCATTTACCTCATAACCTTTATTTATCAGGTAATTCTTTATGAGTTCCTTTAACCTGTATCCTGCATGATCATTTGCCAGTGCAATTCTCAATTGTATTCTTTTTTGTTTTGTAACAAATATAATATCTTTTTAAATCGCAATTATATAATAACAAGTCTTTTACTCTTATTTAAGTATTACTGAAAATTTCTGTTATTAACCAAATAGTGTTAAACTATTGTTAAATTCTTTGTGTAATATTTTAATAAAATTCCCTTGCATACAATATCACTGGTACTTAATAAAAATTTTTAAGAAATATGAAAGCTAATTTTATCAATTTAATTTATTGTAATTTTAACACTGAATTGACAGCGCGAACATTGTTCATAACAGATAAATTTATTAACCCGGTTGCTATTAACAGTATGTTAATTTAATGCTCATGTTTTTGATTTTCAAAAATAAAAGCTGATTATGTCTGTTAATATTTATTCAATACATTTTTAATATCAAATTCTGCAACAAGTAACAAAATTTGTTTTTAACATATTTAACAGCCTAACATCATCATTATAATAATTTATTTAAATATTATTAATATTATTTATTATGTCAGGGATTGTTAATAAAGAAGATTTGGTAAAATATGGATATTTGAAAATCGATATTGATAAAGATTTTGATGTAATAGAAGGAATAAACAGATTACGTAAAGAGAAAAATGCTGTTATACTTGCGCATTATTATCAGCAGGGTGAAATACAGGATATTGCTGATTTTGTCGGTGATAGTCTTGCACTCGCACAACAGGCCGTAAAAACAAGTGCCGATATTATTCTATTCTCGGGAGTTCACTTTATGGCAGAAACTGCAAAAATTCTTAATCCTTCTAAAAAAGTCATTTTACCTGATTTAAAGGCTGGTTGTTCTTTGGCTGATTCTTGTGATCCCGTAGATTTTAAAAAGTTCAGGGAAAAATATCCTGACCATACTGTTATTAGTTATGTAAATACAACTGCCGAGATTAAGGCTATGACAGACATTATTTGTACATCATCTAATGCCAGACAGATAGTGGAGAGTCTGCCTGAAAATACTAAAATAATTTTTGCACCCGATAGAAATCTTGGTAACTATATTAGTAGTCAAACAGGAAAAAATATGGTTATTTGGGATGGAGCATGTCATGTGCATGAAGAATTCTCGTTAGAAAGAATACTGGAACTTAAGGCAAAAAATCCTGATGCTAAAATAATTGCACACCCTGAATGCGAAAAACCCATACTTATCATTGCAGATCACATAGGTTCTACTTCTTCATTGTTGAAATATACCCAAACTGATGATTCTAAAAAATATATTGTAGCAACTGAATCCGGTATTTTACATCAAATGAAAAAGGTGAGTCCTGAAAAAGAATTTATTGCAGCTCCGCCTAAAGATTCAACTTGTGCATGCAGCGATTGTAATTTTATGAAACTAAACACACTAAGTAAAATTTATAATGCACTATATTTCGAATTGCCAGAAATTATAATGGAAGAAGAAATCAGAGCTAAAGCTGAAAAACCAATTCGAAGAATGCTTGAGATATCCGATAAACTTGGTTTATAAATGAAAAGACTTTATTTAATCTTTGCTGTTTTACTATTGTCATACAACATGTTTTCTCAGGATACAGATACAAATGAATATAACATTACGTACTATCCTAATGGAAAAGTTTTAAGTGAAGGAATGTTAAAAAACGGAAAACCTGAAGGTTATTGGAAAACTTACTATACAACCGGTATTATTAAATCCGAAGGAAACAGAAAAAACCATTTACTTGACAGTACCTGGGTATTTTATAACAGTGTTGGAGATACTATTAGTAAAATCAATTATTTAATGGGTAAAAAAAACGGTTATTATTATGAATATCTAACAGATAGAAAACAACCGGAAAATGTGGGAAATATTTTGAGCAAAGAATTATATATTAATGACATTAAAGAAGGAAAGTCTTACTATTATTACAACAATGGAAATTTAAAAGAAGAAGTTAATTACCGAAAAAATAAAAAAGAAGGCCAGTCAATTGAATATGCAGAAGACGGGATTATAATAACAATTAACAGATACAGTAAGGGAGATATTGTTGAAAGACAAAAAATTAACAGATATAATGATGAAGGAAAAAAGGCAGGAGAATGGAGAGAATTCTACGATAACTTTAAAGTAAAAAACGAAGCAAATTATAAAAATGGATTACTTGACGGATATTATAAAGAATACAATCCGTCAGGAAAATTAATACTAACTTTATTATATTCTGAAGGTAGACTTGTACAGCAGGTTGAAGAAGAAAATACGGAGATGATAATTAAGGAAATAAAAAATAATGAAGGAATAGTTGTTGAAAGCGGACCTTATATTAATGAAACACGTGTTGGTATTCACAACAGGTATGATAATGACGGAAATATTACCGAAACACGGATATATAGCGATAATGGAGAACTGTTATCAGTAGGATTGATTGATATAGAAGGAAATAAAAAAGGAATATGGAAAAATTATTATCTGGATGGATCAATAAAAGAAACTGGTGAATATGTTAATAATTTAAAAGAAGGTAGATGGACATATTATTTTAATAATGGACAAATTGAGCAAATTGGAGAATTTGTTAAAGGAAAGGAAAACGGAACATGGAAATGGTACTCCGAAAAAGGTGAATTATTAAAAGAAGAAGAATTTTACAATGGTAAAGAAGAAGGTTTATATACAGAATATGATGAATCAGGAAATGTAATTGTAGTGGGTGAATACTTTGATGGTGAAAAAGAAGGTGAATGGACATTAATCATTAATGATTTTTCTGCAAAAGGTTCATATGTTACAGGTTTAAGAGACGGGAAATGGAGATATTATTATGATGACGGGTCAGTAATGTTCGAAGGAAATTATATACAGGGCAATCCGGATGGTAAACACAAATATTACCATCCAAATGGTGAGTTAAAAGAAGAACAATTCTTTTCGGGGGGTATACCAAATAAACACTGGAAAAAATTTGATGAGGAAGGTAATATAATAGTTACCATTACATACGAGGATGGAAAAGAATACAGGATAAATGGAGTGAAGATCGATTTTCCGGAAAGCAATAAAATATTAATTCAATAATATATGAGTGAGGAATTTAATATACGTAAGGAGGGTTTGTATGAGCATGAGAAAGAATATGATATTGCAGTTAGGCCCAAATCATTTTCTGAGTTCAAAGGGCAGGAAAGGATAGTAGATAATCTTAAAATTTTTGTTGAAGCAGCAAAGAATAGAGGCGAACCTCTCGATCATGTTCTATTATCTGGCCCTCCTGGATTAGGTAAAACATCACTGGCTAACATTATTAAGAATGAAATTGGTACAAATATTAAGGTAACCTCGGGACCTGTGCTTGAAAAACCCGGTGATCTTGCCGGATTATTAACAGGTTTGGAAGAAGGAGATATATTATTTATAGACGAAATACACAGGTTAAGTCATGTTATTGAAGAATTTTTGTATTCGGCAATGGAAGATTTCAAAATCGATATTATGATAGACAAAGGTCCTAATGCAAGAAGCATAGAACTTACAATTAAAAGGTTTACATTAATTGGGGCCACAACTAGGGCGGGACTATTAACAAGTCCATTAAGATCAAGGTTTGGTATTAAAGCACATCTGGAATATTATGATTCGGATATTCTTAGCGGAATAGCACAAAGATCAGCGAGGATAATGAATATTAGATTGCATAATGAAGCTGGGAAAGAAATAGCCAGGCGTTCACGTGGAACACCAAGAATTGTTAATGCCCTTTTGCGTAGAATTAGAGATTTCGCTGAAGTTAAAGGAAACGGAGAAATAGACACTGAAATTACACAATATGGTTTGCATGCATTGAATATTGATAAGATGGGCTTAGACGAAATGGATAATAAAATACTAAAAACAATTATAGATAAGTTTAAAGGCGGCCCGGTGGGATTAAATACGATAGGAACTGCAATAGGAGAAGATCCGGGGACAATTGAAGATGTTTATGAACCTTTCCTAATAAAGGAAGGACTTTTAAATAGAACGCCACGGGGAAGAGAAGCCACGGAACTGGCATATAAACATTTAGGAAAAAGTATATTTGGGAAAGAGCAAACCTTATTTTAAAATTAAAATTGTTCTAAAAAGCGAATATCATTTTCAAAAAGAAATCTTATATCATTTATTTGATAAAGAAGCATTGCTATTCTTTCTATGCCAATTCCAAAAGCAAAACCTGTATATTTAATACTATCAATACCTGATGATTCAAGAACAGCCGGGTCAACCATTCCGCAGCCAAGAATTTCAAGAAACCCGGTGTATTTACAAACAGTGCATCCTTTACCACCACAAATAGTACAATAAACATCCATTTCAGCTGATGGTTCGGTGAAAGGAAAAAATGAAGGACGTAATCTAATTTCAGTTTGTGGGCCAAATAATTCTTTTGAAAAATATAAAAGTGTTTGCTTTAAATCAGCGAATGAAACATTGGTATCGATATACAAACCTTCTATTTGATGAAAAATACAATGTGAACGTGAAGAAATTGCTTCATTTCTGAATACACGCCCAGGAAATATTTGTCTTATAGGTGGATTTGTAGTCTCCATTACTCTTACCTGAACAGATGAAGTATGCGTACGTAAAAGATAATCGGGTTTTTTATGGATGAAAAATGTATCCTGCATATCTCTTGCGGGATGTTCTTCAGGGAAATTTAATCCTGAAAACACATGCCAGTCATCTTCAATTTCTGGTCCTTCGGCTATTGTAAAACCAATTCGTGCAAAAATATCGACAATTTCCTGCCTGGTTTGAGATATGGGATGTCTTTTACCAAGTTTTATTGGTTCACCGGGTAAAGAAAAGTCAATAGAAGAAAGTTGTTGACCATTATCCTGTAATTTATTTTTGAAAGTGTTATAAAGATCTGTAGAAAATAATTTAAGTTCATTTACTTTCTGACCAATTTCACGCTTTTCTTCATTAGGAACACTTTTAAAATCTTCAAAAAGCTTAGAGATAAGTCCTTTCTTGCTAAGATATTTAATTCTGAAAGCTTCAAGTTCATCCTGAGAATTAATCTCTGTTGAAGCTATTTCACTTTTAAGTGCTTTAATTACTTCTATCATTCTAATTCTTCTCTTTAATGTAAGATTTTATGATTTTAACATCTTCAAGAGGTCTGTTATTTCTGTCAGTAGGTTTTTGGGAAATTCTATACAAAACATCAAATCCTTCAACAAGTTCACCGAAAACTGTATAAGCATAATCTAAATGAGGAGTACCTCCAACAGATGTATAATAATGTTTTTGTTCATCAGTAAATGGTATATGAAGACCTTGAGCTTCAAAAGCGTTTAATTCTTGTATTGAAAATGTTTTTCCCTGAACAATATAGAACTGAGATCCACTTGATTCTTTATTTGGATTAATCCGATCAGGTTGTCTTGCAGCGGCTAAAGCGCCTCTTTTATGATAATAAGAAGGATTAAATTCTGCCGGAATATTATAATCAGGACCTCCGGTTCCAAGAAGTTTACCTTTAAGTGCATTTTTTGAATTAGGATCACCAGATTGTATCATAAATTCTGGAATTGTGCGGTGAAAAAGAAGTTCATCATAAAAACCCTGTTTGACAAGTTCAATAAAATTATCACTATGCATAGGAGTGTTATCATATAGAATTAATTCCATATTACCTTCAGTGGTTTCAATAATAATATGAGGATAATTTTGCTGACAAAATGTATTTTTGGCAATAACTAACGATATTAAAAAGTAAAACAAATTTTTCATACAAGGAAAATTATTATTTAAAGCAAAGGTAAAGATCATTAAATTTTTTTAGATCGAAAATGTTTAAAAAACTTGCTGGACAGACATTAGTATACGGATTAGGGACAATAGTGCCGAGATTCCTTAATTATATAATTCTGACACCTTATTTTACAAGATTATTTAGTAATAACCAGGCAGAATATGGTAAGGTTACTGAATTATATGCTTTTATTGCATTTCTGATGATAGTACTAACCTATGGAATGGAAACAACATTTTTTAGATATGTAAATGAAAAAAAGCATAAGCAGAAGGTATTTTCAACAATATTAACATCCTTGTTATTCACATCAGTTGCATTTTTTACGGCTATCTTAATACTAAGAAAAAAAATTGCTGAAATACTTGAATATAATGGGGAAGAAATTTTTATTGTTCTCCTTGGAGGGATATTAGCTGTTGAGGCAATGAGTGCTATTCCTTTTGCAAAGATCAGAATAGAAGAAAGAGTAAAAAAGTTTGCGACTTTGAAAATAGTTCAGGTTGTTCTTAATATTGCAGTTATGCTTATTATTTATAATGTTATTCCGCTATTTTTGGATAAAAGTGGTTATTTATTAAATAGTCATGGTGAAATAAGCGCAAGGTATATTTTTATAGCTAATTTATTTTCAGCATCATTTGTATTGATACTGTTAATTCCGGAAATAAAACAATTTAAAATAAAAATGATTGATCTGAAACTGATGGGCCCGTATTTAGCTTATGGTTTACCATTATTGATAACAGGACTTGCAGGTACTATTAATGAGACACTGGACAGGACTATATATAAGCACATAATAGAAGATCATACATTAGCATTATATGAACTCGGAATTTATGGAGCGAACTATAAACTTGGTGCTGTAATTCTTATTTTTATTCAAATGTACAGATATTCTGTTGAACCATTTTTCTTTAATACTGCAGGAGAAAAGGAAAGTAGAGAGAAATACGCGAAATTGTTAAACATGTTTACAGGTATAACTGTAGGAATGGGTCTATTAGTTCTGGTATTTCTGGATTATTTCAAATACTTCATTGATAGGTCATATCATGAAGGATTATTTGTTGTGCCATACATAATAATGGCTTATATTTTATATGGCATATTATTTAATCTATCGGTCTGGTTTAAATTATCGAACAAAACAAGATATGGAATTATAATTATGGCGACAGGTGCTATAATTACTTTGATAATTAATATTTGGTATATACCACAGTATGGATATAAAGCATCTGCTGTAGCGCATGTTATCTCATATAGTGTTATGGTGATAATATCCTATATTCTAGGACAAAGACATTATAAAATAAGATATAATGTATTAAGAATTATTATTTACATTGGAATGGGATGTTTGATTTATTATGTAAGTCGTATAGTAGACATTGAAAATGATATTATGAAGATTATATTTAAAACAATATTGCTGCTTATATTTTTTACTTTTGTGAATTGGCGAGAAAGATTATTTATGATTATTAGAAAATATTAAAGTGAAAATCAAAATTATTAATACATATAAGCATGATCTACTAAGGTATGAAATAAAAAGATCGGCAGATACGGAATTAAAAGCAAAATTAAAAGAAGATGTTATATTAAAAACTTTAAAGAGAGCTCTAATAACAACAGGTTTGTTGATTGAATTACCAGCAGGTTACGAATCACAAATAAGACCTAGATCTGGTCTAGCAGTTAAAAAAGGAATTAATGATTTAAATAATCCTGTTACAATTGATTCGGATTAAAGAGCAAAAGTATATGTGTTATTATGATAAATATATCAAATGAATATTTTATAATAAAAGACGGCGAAAAAATATGTCAAATGATTATTGCAAAACATGTGCATGTTACCTGGGAAGAATTTAAAATCTTGAAGAAACAAAAAGAGGGGCTGGAGGTTTTGGGCATAATGGAAATTAATAAAAAATGAAAGTGATTATTCCTATGGCCGGTACAGGTAAACGTATGAGACCACATACGTTAAATACACCTAAACCACTACTTAAAATTGCGGGAAAGACTATTGTAGAAAGAATAGTAACAGATCTTGAAAAAAGCTCTGGTAAAACTATTAAAGAGATTCACTTTATTATCGGAGATTTTGGAATAGAGGTTGAAGAAAAGTTATTAAAAATTGCAAAGAAAAACGGTTACAAAGGATATATACATTATCAGGAAAAAGCGTTGGGAACCGCACATGCGGTATATTGCGCAAATGAAGCTTTAAATGGTGAATGCTTTGTGGTTTTTGCTGATACACTCTATAAAGGTAATTTTAAAATAGAAGATAAGGATGAAGCTATTATTTGGACAATGATTGTAAAAAATCCGGAAAACTACGGTGTTGTTGTTACTGATAAGAACGATATAATAAAAGATATTTACGAAAAACCAAAGAAATTTGTCTCAGATAAGGCAGTTATAGGAATATATTATTTTAAAGAAGGAGAAAAAATAAAATATGATATAGAAAATATGATTAAAAATAATAAAAAAACCGGTGCGGAATTTCAATTGACAGATAATATTAAAAGCTTGATAGAACAGGGTTTAAAAATAAAGTGTAAAATATTAGATGACTGGTTGGATTGTGGAAATAAGGAAGAATATCTGAAAAGTACAGAAAAGGTTATGAAGGCAGGTAAATTTGAAAATAACAAGAAAAAGTTAGGGGGAGTAAAAATAATTGAGCCGGTATATATTGGAAGAAATGTTAAAGTAAAGCATTGTAAGTTAGGACCTTATGTTTCAATAGAAGATGACGCAATTATAGAAAATTCTGTTATTAAGAAAAGTATAATAGGTGACAGAGCAGTTATTATTGATTCTAAAATTAGCTGTTCAATAATAGGAAGTGATACAAGAATAAAAGGCGCAAAAGGTAATTTTAACCTGGGGGATTTTAGCGAATATGAAAAACAGTAAATATATAGGGATTTTGATTTTATTAAGTACGGTTTGTTGTAAAGGTACCAACAAAATTGAAGAATATAATAATGAGAAAAAAGATACAATTAAAGAAAACCAATATTATAAGGATTTCACTGATGCAACTAAGCATGCTTTATTAGGAAATTACCGCAGTGCTATAACTTTATATAATTTGTGTATACAGGAATTCCCTGAAAAAGCAGCACCATATTATCAGCTAAGTTCGTTATATATGAGAGCTCAAGAGTATGAAATAGCAAAAGATTATGCTATTAAAGCTGAGTATAGAGATCAAGAAAATATATGGTATAAAATAAATTTAGCAAATATTTATCAATTTATGGGCAAATTGGACAGCGCAGCTTTTATATATGAAGAAATAATTGGAATAAATCCTGATCCTGAACTAATGTATAATTTAGCGTTATTATATAATCAGAACAGTGAGAACAAAAAAGCCCTTGAAGTAATTTCAAAATTAGAAGACAGATATGATGGAAGTAAAGAACTGCTTTTACTAAAGCATAATGTTTTTCATAGTCAAAGAAAATATGATTCTGCTTTGGTACAGTTGCAGCTGATAACAAAATATTTCCCAGATGATATAAATAATTATGGTTTATTGGCAGAATACTGTGCTGAGATCGGAAAGACGCAATATGCAAAAAGCATATATAAGGAAATTATAAGAAAGGATTCTAAAAACGGTTTAGCATTATTATCGTTTGCAGAATTTTACATTATGAACAAGGAATCAGACTCTGCTTTTTATTATTACAATAAGGCATTTTGTTGTAGTGATCTAAATTTTGAAGATAAAATATCAGTGTTAATTGGTTTTATTAGTGAAAAAGAATTCGTTAGAAAACACAAAGATAAAATTGAAGAAATACTAAAAATACTTAATAGAATCAGCAATGATTACAGAATATTTGCTTCATACGCAGATATTTATATAAATCTTGAAGATTACAAAAAGGCAAAATCTTACTTAGATAGTGCATTACTATACAATAAGGAAAATTATTTATTATGGGAACAGGCTTTATTAATTAACTATTATACAAAAGATTATAGCCACGCATTAAAAATAAGTTCTGAAGCAAGAAAATATTTTAATGAAAAACCTAATGTGTATTTAATATCTGCTCTTTCGAATAAGGAATTAGGAAATAATGACTCTACTATAATTGAAGCAGAAAAAGTATTGAAAATGAATTGTGATGATCAGAATAAAATTCAGGCTTTAAATATATTAGCAGATGTTTATAGAGAAAAAAAGTTATATAGTAGATCTGATAGCTGTTATGAGGAAATTCTTAAAATTGAGCCTGAAAACCTTATGATTCGAAACAATTACAGTTATTACTTATCAATAAGAGAAGAAAAGCTTGAGAAAGCTGAAGAATTAAGTAGGTTTACTATTATTAGAGAACCTGATAATCCAACATACCTGGATACATATGGATGGATTATGTTTAAAATGAATAAAGTAAAAGAAGCAAAGAATTATATTGAATCTGCTATAAGAAATGGAGCATATAACAATCCGGAAGTACTGGATCATTATGGAGAAATTATGTTAAAACTTGATAAATGTAAGGAAGCGATAGAAGCTTGGGAAAAGATACCGGGATTAGATTCAACTTACATGATTAAGGAGAAAATTAATACAATCAAAGCTGATTGTTATGAATAAAAATGTAACAAGGAAGCTGCTGCTTGTTATAATCTGTATAATATATATTAATTCTTTTCAACAGGAAAAGAAGAGGGAAAAATTGGTATATGAAAGAGAAAGGATTCTAAAAGAGATTGAGCTGACAAATAAACTTATTGAAAGTACTAGAGTAAAGAAAAAAAATACTGTTAATGAATTAAAGCTTGTTCAAACGAAGATTAGAAATAGAAATAAGCTTATAAGTCAATTAAATAATGAAATAAATTTGATTGACAATGAAATTTCAAAAAACGAAGAAACACTGACATTACTTGAAAAAGATTTAAAAAAAACAAAAAATGAATATGCCACTCTGATTTACTATGCATTTAAAAACAGAAATTCGGAGTTAAATTTTATGTATTTATTTGCTTCAAAAGATGTAAATCAGTTTTACGCAAGATATAAATATCTACAACAATATAAAGATTATAGATTGAAACAAATAAAATTAATAATTGTCCTGAATAAAGCCATAGAAGATAAAATAAGTGAACTTAATATTAAAAGAGGAAAAAAAATTGATCTGGTTAATACAAAACTATTTGAAAGAGCAAATTTGCATACAGAAAGAGAAAATAATGACAATATAATCAAAAGGTTACAACAACAGGAAGAAGAATTATTAAAGGAATTAGAGAATAAGAAAAGAATTGCAGAAAAGTTAAATAAAGAAATTGAAGATCTGATAAAAAGAGAGGCGAGAAGAAATAAATTTGAAGAACTAACGCCGGAGGAAAAAATTATATCAACGAATTTTGAAAGCAACAAAGGGAGATTGCCTTGGCCAACTACGCAAGGTATTATAACAGAAGGCTTTGGAGAACATGCCCATCCTGTATTGAAAAATGTAAAGGTTAGAAATAACGGAATTGATATATCAACAATTAAAAACTCAGAGGTAAGAGCTATATTCAATGGTGTAGTATCTAAAGTATTTACAATTAAAGGAGCTAATAGTACTGTTATTGTGCAACATGGTAGCTTTTTTACTGTGTACCATAATCTTATCAATACAAAGGTAAAAGTTGGTGATAAAGTTCAAACTAAGCAAGTTATTGGTAATGTTTACACCGATTCAAAAAATGGTGAAAGTGTTATTCATTTGGAGATATGGAGAGAACTTGAGAAACAAAATCCTGAACTTTGGTTAAGTAATTGATGTAAAATATTCGCATATTCGTTGTATAATTGAAATGGTTTAAAGAAATTCGTCATAATTATTAGTACAAGCGGTAACTTAAAATTATCTTTTTAGTATAAAGGGTAGATAAGATATATTATTAATTAAAAATGGAAAAGGTGATTAAAATACCATCAAAAATTGAGAATCTCAGGAAGATCGAAAAAGTTATTGACGAAATATCTGGAGAGTTTAAGATTGGTGAAGACCTTTACGGGAATATATTAATAGCAGCGTTAGAGGCCACAAATAACGCTATTATGCATGGTAATAAGTTAGATGAAAATAAAGATGTTACAATTTCTTTTAGACTAAAGGAAAAAAAGCTAATGATTAAAGTTGATGATGAAGGAAATGGCTTTGATTATAAGAACATTCCAGATCCGACAGCTCCTGAGAATATCGAAAATGTTAATGGGCGTGGTATATTCCTGATGGAAAAGTTATCAGATAATATAAATTTTAGTAGAAACGGAGCTACAGTTGAATTAGAATTTAATGTAAAATAAATTGTCAGTCTATTTTTATTCAGTAGGGGTTGATTTTCAAATAAAGGAAAAAAGCAAATACAGAAACTGGTTAATAAAAGTCTCGAAATTTGAGAAAAAAGAAATTGAATTATTAGAAATAAATTTCGTTAGTGAGAATGAAATTATTAGAATAAATAAGGAATATTTACATCATAATTGGCCAACAGATATTATAACTTTTGATAGTACATATTTAAATATGTTAAGGGCCGAGATTTTTATATGTATAGAAGTTGTTAAAAGAAACTCTAAAGAATACAGCCAAAATAACTTTAGAAAAGAACTTGATAGAGTAATTATTCATGGATTACTCCATTTGTTAGGGTATTCAGATAATACCACCCAGGAAATTGCGGTAATGAGAGAAAAAGAAAATTACTACATACCGTATTTAGAATTAATATAAATAATAGAACTCGTATATTTGTAAAAAATAATTTGAATGTACGATGTTATAGTTGTGGGGGCAGGGCATGCTGGCAGCGAGGCAGCTTATGCTGCGGCAAAATTAGGTAGTAGAGTACTACTGATAACAATGGATATGACAAAAATTGCGCAAATGTCATGTAATCCTGCAATGGGTGGAATTGCAAAGGGACAAATTGTTAGAGAAATTGATGCAATGGGTGGTATAAGTGCAATAGTAACAGATAAAAGTACAATTCAATTTAGAATGCTAAACAGAAGTAAGGGACCTGCTCTTTGGAGTCCGAGAGCACAATGTGACAGATTCTTATTTACATACTATTGGCGAGAAGAATTAGAAAAAAACAAAAACATAGAATTTTGGCAAGATAATGTTCAGGAATTAATTATTAAAAATAAGGAAGTAATTGGAGTAAAAACTAAGATAGGTGTTGAGTTCTATTCAAAAACTGTTATTTTAACAACAGGGACTTTTGAAAATGGAATAATTCATATTGGTGAGGTTAAGTTAAAAGGAGGGCGAATATCGGAACCAAGATCAACAGGATTAGTAAAACAACTAATGGAGAGAGAATTTGAAGTGGGAAGAATGAAAACAGGAACACCGGCTAGATTAGATGGGAGATCGATTAATTTTGATATTCTGGAAGAACAAAAAGGAGATGAGGAGGGCGGTAAATTCTCATATTTAACGAAAGAAATAAATTTAGAGCAAAAAAGTTGTTATATAACATATACAAATGAAGAAGTTCATAATATTCTAAGAACGGGATTTGAAAAATCACCGTTATTTTCTGGTACAATAAAAGGTATTGGACCCAGATATTGCCCAAGTATAGAAGGGAAAATCGTAACATTTTCAGAAAAAGAAAGACATCAATTATTTCTGGAACCAGAAGGAAAGAATACAAATGAATATTATATAAATGGATTTTCATCCAGCCTACCATGGAAAATCCAGCTTGAAGCGCTAAAAAAAATAAAAGGACTTGAAAATGTTAAAATATTCAGACCGGGTTATGCAATAGAATACGACTATTATCCACCAACACAATTAAAATATACTCTTGAGACAAAGAAGATAAATAACTTATTTTTTGCAGGTCAAATTAATGGTACAACTGGTTATGAGGAAGCAGCAGGGCAAGGTTTAATAGCAGGAATTAATGCTCATATAAAATGTAATGGGGGGGAAGAATTAATTTTAAGAAGAGATGAATCATACATAGGTGTTTTAATTGATGACTTAATAAACAAAGGAGTAGACGAACCTTATAGGATGTTCACCTCAAGAGCAGAGTATAGATTATTATTAAGACAAGATAATTGTGATGAAAGATTAACACAATTATCGTATAAATTAGGACTTGCGGGTAAGGAGAGAATGGATTTATTAAAAATAAAAATAAAGGAGAAGGAAAAAATATTAGAATTTATAAAGAATAAAAGCGTTAAACCAGGGGAAATTAATACATTCCTGGAAAATCATAAATCGGCAAAATTAACGCAAAGTATTAAACTAATAGAAATTGCTAAAAGGCCTCAATTTAAACTCGAGGACATCGCAGAAGAGATACTGGAATTCAGAGAATTATTAAAAAAATGTAAATACACAAAAAAAGATTTAATGGAATGTGTTGATATTGAAGTAAAATACAAGGGATACATACATAGAGAAAGAGCAATTGCTGAAAAAATAAAAAGATTAGAAAACATAAAAATTTACGATAATATAGATTATTCCGTTTTGACGTCTATAAGTACAGAAGGAAGACAAAAGCTGGAAAGGATTAGACCACAGACAATAGGTCAGGCTTCTAGAATATCTGGAGTATCACCAGCTGATATAAATGTATTGCTAGTCCATATAGGAAGATAAAATCACTAATGTTCCACGTGGAACACAATTTTTACTTTAACCGATGGACCATCTTAAAAAGATTGTCAGCAGTTTACCAAAATCACCCGGTGTATATCAGTTTATAAATAGACATGGTGAGATAATTTATATTGGTAAGGCTAAGGACTTACGCAGCAGGGTATCTTCTTATTTTAATAAAAACAAATATGAATCTTTTAAGACAAAAGTTCTTATTAAACAGGTAGTTGATATAAAACATATTGTAGTTGATTCTGAAACTGATGCCCTGTTTCTTGAAAACAACTTAATTAAAAAAATTCAACCTAAGTACAATGTTTTATTAAAGGATGATAAAACCTTTCCCTGGATATGCGTTAAGAATGAAAATTTCCCACGTATATTTTCAACAAGAAAGATGGTTAGGAATGGCTCCACTTATTTTGGACCTTATACATCGGCCATGATGGTTAAGACACTTCTTGGTTTAATTAGGCAGTTATATAAATTAAGAACGTGCAAGTATAATCTTACCAGAGATAGCATTAATAGAAATAGATTTAAAAAATGCCTTGAATTTCATATTGGCAATTGTAAAGCACCATGTGAGAATTTGCAAAATGAAGAAGACTATAATGATTCAGTTCAGAGCATTAAGGAAATATTAAAAGGGAATATTCAGGAAGTTATCCTGCATCTGAAAGTTGTTATGAAAGACTTTTCTGATAAGTATATGTTTGAGGAAGCAGAAAATATCAAGCAAAATATTATTTTATTAGAACGTTATAAAAGTAAATCAACAATTGTTAATTCAAAACTCAGCAATATTGATATTTTCAGCTTTGTGGAAAGGGGGAGCAAGTATTATGTTAATTTTCTAAAAATAGTAAGTGGTGCTGTTGTTCAATCACACACAGTTGAATTACAGAATAAATTAGACGAAACCAAAGAGGAGCTTTTACTTTTTGCTATTATTGATATTAGATCAAAGGTGAATTCAAATTCCAAAGAGATAATAGTACCCTTCTTACCGGCAGATAGTTTTAATGGGATAAAATTCGTAATACCTAAAACAGGAGATAAAAAACATTTATTGGAACTTTCGCAAAGAAATGCGTTACAATATTATGTTCAAAAACAACAACTGATTGAAAGAAAAAACTATGATGCCGGAAAAATTGCCCTGTTAGAGAAGGTAAAATCAGATTTGTATTTAAAGGCACTTCCCGAATGGATAGAATGTTTTGATAACTCAAATATTCAGGGTTCAAATCCTGTAGCCTCATGTGTAGTATTTAAAAACTGCAAACCGGCAAAAAACGAGTACAGGCATTTCAATATAAAATCAGTTGTTGGTGCCAATGATTTTGCCTCAATGGAAGAAATTATTTATCGTCGATATAGGAGAAGGATTGATGAGAAGGCGGAGTTACCCCAATTAATAATTATTGACGGAGGAAAGGGGCAGCTTAACGCTGCTATCAAAAGCCTGAAAAAGCTTAATTTATTTGAAAAAATACCGGTAATTGGGGTAGCGAAAAGATTGGAAGAATTGTATTTTCCTAATGACCCCATTCCTATTTACCTGGATAAAAACTCTTCGACATTGAAGCTAATCCAAAACCTAAGGAATGAAGCCCATCGATTTGGAATTTCTTTTCATAGAAATAAAAGATCTTCATCCATGTTGAGAAATTCAATAGAAGAAATTAAAGGAATAGGGAAATCTACTGCAGAAAAATTAATAAAAGAATTTGGAACGATTGAGATTATTAAAATGAAATCGAAAGAAGAAATAGCAAATATTATCGGTAATAGTAAAGCTTCAATAATAATAAATGCCCTGAAAGAGGATTAATTTTTACGTTCAACTATAAAATTAACCAGCGCTTTTAATGATTCTTTAGCTTTATTGTCCTGAAAGTTGTTTAATATTTCTAAAGCATTTTGACGGTATTCAATCATCTTTTCCTCGGCATATTTTACTCCTTCGTACTTATGTACAAAGTCATATACTTTTTGAAAGGTATCTTTCTTAGAAGATTTATTGTTGATTAATCGAATAATGCTTTTTGAATCAGCTTTGTTTGCCTTATTAAGTGATGCTATCAGTGGCAGAGTAAGTTTTTTTTCCTGTAAATCATTTCCTTTTGGCTTACCGGTTATAGATGTTTTTTCATAATCAAATAAATCATCTTTAATTTGAAAAGCAACTCCAATATGTAGTCCGAACACTTTCATTTTATTAATCATATCAGGATCAGTAGTGACAGAACGCGCTCCTGATGCTGTACAGGCTGCTAATAATGTTGCTGTTTTCTTTTTAATGATCCTGAAATAATCTTCTTCCTTAATGTTTAATTTACGTGATTTTTGAATTTGCAACAATTCACCTTCTATCATTTCTTTTACAGCTTCATTTGTAATTTCCAAAATATCATATTCCTTTGTTTCAACTGAGATGGCTAAACCTCGAGATAATAAATAATCACCGAGCAGTACTGCAATTTTTGACTTCCAAAGGGCATTTATAGATAAAAATCCACGCCTTTCGTATGCTTCATCAACCACATCATCATGAACTAAAGTGGCAGTATGCAATAATTCAACGAGTGAAGCAGCTGTATAGGTTGTCTGATTGATTTCACCAATCATTTTAGCTGTTAGAAAAACAAGAACTGGCCTGATTTGCTTTCCTTTTCGGCGTAAAACATAATTTGTTATAATATTTAAAAGCGGAACACTCGATTTCATTGTTTTGGAAAACAAATCGTTAAATGTTTTAAGCTCAGAAGAAATCGGGGACTTTATTTCTGAAAGTTTATTCATACTCTTAATTCAGTATGATAAAGATATTTAAATTCTAATACAGAATATCAGCTAAATAAATTTTAATGGGAATTATTGGTGTCTTTTCATAGCAACATTCTAATACTTAAAAAGATTGTAATTAAAATATTTATATATTTGTATAATTCAATATATAGTATATGGTAATAAATGAATTGACAGTTGAACAACTCGAAATTGCTGCTAATATGCTAAAAGCAATTGCTCATCCGACAAGAATTGCCATACTGAATTTTTTAGAAGATGGTAAGAAAAAAACTGTTACAGAAATTCATGAGAAACTGCAGATAGAGCAATCAACAGCATCACACCATTTGGGCATTTTACGAGACAGGGGTGTGCTTGTGGCAACTCGTGATGGTAAAAATTCGTTCTATTCAATTAAACATAATAAATTAAGTAAACTTATAGAATGCATTAATTCCTGCGCATGTAATTAAATGAATTTATATAGATAAATACCGGATGTACAATCCGGTTTTTTATTTTGTAATTATCCTATTTTGCTAGTTAATTGTTCTATTATTGTCATGCCTAAATATTTCTTTAATTTATTTTAAAAATAACATGAAAAAGTTATTTCTTCTTGATGCTTATGCACTGATATTCAGGGCGTATTATGCATTTATTAATCGACCAATAAGGAATTCAAAAGGGTTAAATACATCAGCAATATTTGGTTTTGTTAATGCTTTCGATGAAGTTATCAGAAAAGAAAAACCAACACATATTGCTGTGGCTTTCGATCCGCCTTCACCAACTTTTCGCCATCAGATATTTGAGGAGTATAAAGCAAACCGACAGGAAGCTCCCGAGGATATAAAACTTTCTGTACCGTATATAAAACAAATTTTGGAAGCATTCCAAATTCCAATAATAGAAGTTGAAGGTTTTGAAGCCGACGACGTTATTGGAACTATCTCAAAACAAGCAAAAAAGGAGGGCATGGAAGTATATATGATGACACCTGATAAAGATTATGCACAGCTTGTCGAAGAAGGAATATATATGTATAAACCCAGAAGATCCGGAAATGAAAGTGAAATTTTGGGTCCAGATGAAGTTAAAGAGGTTTTCGAAGTGAATGATCCGTTGCAGGTAATAGATATTCTTGCATTATGGGGCGATTCTTCAGATAACATACCAGGGGCTCCCGGCATAGGGGAGAAAACAGCTAAAAAACTTATTTCTGATTTCGGAAGTGTTGAGAATTTACTGAATAATACAGATCAGTTAAAAGGAAAACAAAAGGAAAACCTCGAACAGTTTAAAGAACAGGTATTAATGTCGAAAACACTGGCTACAATTGATACGAATATTCCGATAAACTATAAAATTGATGAGTTGAAAATAAAAGAACCGGACTGGGGAAATGTAAAAAAAATATTTAATGAACTGGAATTCAATACATTATCGAAAAGGATTGTCAACGAAAATAGAATACAGACTGAATCAACTCAAGGCACTTTATTTGGTGAAACCGAAATTCTGTCAAAATCAACAAATCAGGAATATTACGAATCTTTCGATCCATCCAAAGTAAAATATCATCTCATTAAAGATGAAAAAGAAATAATCAGTTTAGTTAATAACTTAAAAAAACAGAGTAGTTTTTGCTTCGATACTGAAACTACTGGTTTAAATGTTTTAGAGGCAGATATTATAGGATTGGCGATATCTTTTAAAGAAAAAATGGCATATTATATTCCGTTTCATAAAAACAATTATAAATCTTCATGCGAAACTTTAAATAAATTTAAAGAATTATTTAATAATGAAACAATTATAAAAATTGGACATAATATTAAATTTGATATTCAAATATTAAACAGGTACAACATTGTAGTTAAAGGACCTTATTTTGATACAATGGTGGCAAAATATCTGATACAACCTGATGGAAAAAATAAACTCGATGCTCTTACAGAGACAATTCTGAATTATAAAATGATAAGTATTGAGGAACTTATAGGAAAAATGGGAAAAGATCAGCTGAATATGGGTAATATTGAAATTGAAAAAGTAAAAGACTATGCATGTGAAGATGCTGATTTAACATATAGATTGTATAGGAAATTAAAAGAAGATATTCAAAAAAACGATTTCTATGATATAGCTACAAATATTGAAATGCCGCTTATTGAGGTACTGACTGTTATGGAACTTACCGGGTTTAATCTGGATATAAAATCTTTAAAGGATTATGAGATTAAATTACATGAAGAAATAATTGGACTGGAAAAAGAAATTTATAATAATGCAGGTGAAGAATTTAATATTGCTTCTACAAAACAGCTGGGTATTATATTGTTTGAAAAGTTGAAGATCAGTGCAAATACAAAAATGACCAAAACAAAACAATATTCAACAAGTGAAGATGTTTTGCAAAGAATGAAGGATAAACACCCGATTATTGAAAGAATCCTGGATTACAGAAGTTTAACAAAATTACAATCAACATATGTGAGTGCGCTTCCCAGGCTTATTCAAAAAACTACTGGCAGGATTCATACATCATTTAATCAGACAATTGCTGCAACAGGCCGTTTAAGCTCAATTAATCCAAATCTTCAGAATATTCCTATACGAGAAGAAAGAGGCAGAGAAATAAGAAAAGCATTTATTCCATCACAAGGAGATTATAAAATATTATCAGCCGATTATTCACAGATTGAACTTCGCTTAATGGCTCATATGAGTGGAGATGAACAGATGATTAAAGCATTCAGAAATGGAGAAGACATTCATACTTCAACAGCGTCAAAAGTATATAAAGTAGATAATCAGGCTGTTACACGTGAGATGCGATCGAATGCAAAAACTGCCAATTTCGGGATTATTTATGGGATATCAGCATTTGGTCTTTCCCAACGCCTGTATATATCTCGTTCAGAAGCTAAAGAATTGATTGACAATTATTTTAAAACTTATCCAAAAGTGAAGCAATATATGGACAATAGTATCGAACAGGCGAAAAAAGATGGATTCGTTACAACTCTTTACGGAAGAAAAAGATACTTACCAGATATCAATTCTCCAAATTCGGTTGTTCGTGGTGTAGCAGAGCGAAATGCAATAAACTCACCAATTCAGGGATCTGCAGCCGATATCATTAAAATTGCGATGATTCGAATTCATAATAAACTTACAGGCAGATTTAATACAAAAATGTTACTTCAGGTTCATGACGAACTGGTATTTGACCTTTATATCCCTGAAAAAGAAAATGTTATGAGAACAGTTAAATATGAAATGGAAAATGCAGCAAACCTTTCTATACCATTGGAGGTTGAAATGGGAATTGGAAATAACTGGCTAGAGGCTCATTAAATTCAATTTTATTCTGTTCTTTGAATGCCTTCAAGGTATTTATGCCGTATTGCCTCTAAACGTTCAATGGTTTCGTTTTGCATGTAGATTCTTACCATATCATAAACTCTCCGACCATAAACAACTGCCAGAGCAGCATCGAAATTGTTATCATCAAGATTATTTTTAACCCAATAAGTAAGATTTTTAAATCTTCCCCAACTAAGTTGTTTATTTATAAGCAGATAATGCATATTATCTTCTTTATCGTTAAAGATATTTTCCGTAACATTCTCAAGAATAAAGACTTTCCTGAGTTCTATCAGGCCAACGGCATCAATCTCTTTCTTTTTTTGATATTTTATTCCGGCATCCATAAAATAACGCTGAATTTCTTTAACAGGCTTATAATCCTGTAAACCTCTTACACGAACAAATGGATATGAATCATTGTCTATACATATTTTCCCCGGGCTTGCTTTAAACTTAAAATCTGTAAAGTGTTTTATATTATCTGCAATTCGGAAAATCATATCAGATGAGTATTCTTCTGTAGTGATGAGAAAAAAAGTATCGGGAACATTTTCAGTAGGTAAATTACTTCCATGATACCCGGGAAATGGTTCAAGGTTTTGCAACACAAACGAATTGCTCATAATATAGTGTTCTACAGTTTTTAGCTGTTCCTCTTTGGCTAAGGATCCGATAGTTTCAATCATGTTTAATGAAATTAATGCATATAAAATTTAAAATTATTTATAAAATCGATCAACAGATTTACACCTAGCAATTTTATAATTATTTACAATAACAATTAACATTAAATTAAGTTTTATTAGTACACTATAGCGAACAAGGTTTTATAAAATATTATTCTATGTAAGTTCGTAACTGAACTATATAAAATATGCAGCTTTTAAATACATTCATCCCTAATCATTTTTTGTCGTTCTTTTGAATTAATAAAATATGAGAACTTGTTATTTTGAGTATTATTTGAATAGATATTGATAAAATTTCTTTTACGAAGTATACTCAATAACATTTTAATATTACACATTCGCTAATGCATATTTGCATTGTTTGGGTGAATACATATCTTTGTTCCGTCCTAATCGCAATCAGTATATGCCATTGATAACATCCATAGTAAACTGGCTTAATTTTAAAAGAGTTACCCAGATAGAACTCATTCGAAAATACCCACAACAGGTTCAGGAAGAGTGCTTTACAAATCTGATAAATGAAGCAATAAATACCGAATATGGAAAACAGTATAATTACGATTCAATTGAAAATATTAAAGATTTCAAGGATAGGGTTCCGATACAAAACTATGAAGATTTTAAACCATATATCGACAGGGTTCGCAAGGGAGAACAGAATGTTCTTTGGCCAGGTGAGATAAAATGGTTTGCTAAATCATCAGGAACAACAAATGATAAAAGTAAGTTTATTCCGGTAAGCCGCGATGCATTGGAAAAATGTCATTTCAAAGGGGGCAAAGATGTATTGGCATTATACACAAACAATTATCCGGATTCAAAAATATTCAAGGGAAAGGGCCTTACATTGGGGGGAAGTCATAAAATTGACAACTATAATAATCAATCTTATTACGGTGATTTATCTGCAATTTTGATAGAAAATCTTCCGTTCTGGACAGAATTTATCCGCACTCCAAGCCAGGAAGTTGCGTTGCTTGACAAATGGGAAGAAAAATTAGAGAAAATTGCCAAAGAAACGATACGCGAAAATGTTACAAGCATTGCGGGAGTTCCTTCCTGGAACCTGGTTATGATAAAATATATTCTCGAATATACCGGTAAAAATAATTTACTTGAAATCTGGCCGGGATTAGAACTGTTTATTCATGGAGGTGTAAATTTTTCTCCTTATAAAAAGCAGTTTAAAACGTTAATACCTTCAGAAAACATGCATTATTTAGAAGCATATAACGCTTCAGAAGGTTTTTTTGCGATTCAGGATGATCCGCTTAAGGATGATATGCTGCTTATGCTCGATTACGGAATATTCTATGAATTTATTCCAATTGATGAACTTGACAAGGATAATCCGAAAGCTTTAACCATAGAACAGGTTGAAAAAAATAAAAACTATGCAATTGTAATTTCAACAAACTCTGGTCTTTGGCGATATCTGATTGGCGATACAATAATATTTACCTCGACATTTCCGCATAAATTAAAAATTTCCGGGCGTACAAAACATTTCATTAACGCTTTTGGTGAAGAAGTTATTATCGATAATGCAGAGAAAGCAATAAACACTGCATGTGAAAAAACAGGAGCACAGATAACAGACTATACAGTTGGGCCTGTATTCATGACTGAAAAGACCAAAGGTGCACACGAATGGCTGATTGAATTTGCTTTAAGTCCGAAAAATATTGAAGAATTTACATATATCCTCGATAATGCACTGATGAATATCAATTCGGATTACGAAGCTAAAAGATATAAAAATATAACACTTGAAAAACCTATAGTTAAAGCTGTTCCACAGGGAACATTTTATAAATGGATGGAAAAACGGGGAAAACTTGGTGGACAAAACAAAGTTCCAAGATTATATAATACCAGAAAATACATCGATGATCTTATAAGGCTGATTGATAAGTAAAAAAATATATTTTTATCCTATTTATTTAATCTAAATCTATAACTTAAACAATCAATTTAATTTGTAAGCGAAATGCATATAGCAATAGCAGGAAATATCGGGTCAGGAAAAACAACTTTAGCTGGTCTGCTGGCTCGTCATTTTGGGTGGAAAGTACATTATGAAGATGTTGACGATAACCCCTATCTTGATGATTTTTACAACGATATGCAGAGATGGTCATTTAATTTGCAAATCTTTTTCCTAAATAGCCGGTTTAATCATATTCTGGAAATAAAAAAAGCAGATGAAAATATCATACAGGACCGCACCATTTATGAGGATGCATATATTTTTGCCCCAAATCTTCATTCGCTCGGGCTGATGTCAACAAGAGATTTTGAGAATTATTTCACACTATTTAATCTGGTATCTTCACTTATTCAGCCTCCGGATTTGGTTATTTATCTAAGGGCATCTGTGCCCACGCTTGTTAAGCAAATTGAAAAACGAGGGCGTAAGTATGAAGATAACATCAGGCTCGATTATCTGCGAAAATTGAACGAGAGATATGAATCGTGGGTAAATGCCTATAATCTGGGTAAAATTATGATTATTGATGTTGACAGTACAAATTTTATCGATCGCTCAGAGGATCTTAGTCTAGTAATTGATAAAGTCAATGCCGAATTACATGGCTTATTCTAAGCAATTATTAAGTTTTTATTCTGTTAGCTTCTGTTAAAATATCCTTCCAAAACTCAGGTTTAATTCTTGCGCCAAAATTTTCAATTACTTTACCTGCCAGCAACGATCCAAGTTGTCCACACTTTTCAAGATCGAGGCCAATTGAGAAACCATGAAGAAATCCTGCTGCATACTGATCACCTGCACCTGTTGTATCAACTACGTCAGATGGTATGGCAGTTACTCTTACCTGTTCATTTCCGGAACGGACGAGCGATCCTTGTTTACCAATTTTCACAACAGCAGTTTCACATTGTGAAGCCACCATTTTAATTGCTTCTAATGGATTTTTTCCTGTAAATGCTCTGGCTTCTTCTTCGTTGGCAAACAAAATATCGACATATTCCGGAATAATATGGGTCAAAAATTTAATATTGGATTCAACTACATTAAAACTTGCCAGATCGAGTGAAATCTTCAAACCATTTTCTTTCGCAATTTGTAAGGCACTTTTAATGAGATCTGTATTTTGAACTAGATAACCTTCAATATGAAGTAAATCATAATCGGCAAATATTTCAGGATTCAAATCGTTGGATTTCATCTCAACGGCTGCACCCAGAAAAGTTGCAAAAGTTCTCTCAGTATCGGGGGTAATAAGAGTATATGCATGCCCGGTTACTGCGTTTGAAAGTAAAATGTAACTTTTTACACCTGCATTACTCAGATCGGTATCGTAAAATCTTCCAAGTTCGTCACGACCAACTTTACCAATAAATCCACATTCATTTCCTAAACATGCCAGTCCGTGTATGGTATTAGCTGCAGATCCGCCCGATACCATCATTACAGGTAAAGATTCGATCATTTTGGTAATTGATCCGATTTCTTCCTGTTCAATCAGTTGCATACTGCCTTTAGGAAAATTCAACGATTTAATAACAGAATCATTATCCAGCTGAACAAGCAGATCGACTAGTGCATTGCCGAGGCCAAGTGTTTTCATTATTTAGTTTAATGATACTTTTCGAAGTAAGCTAATTTTTCCAAAAAACTAAAGAATTGTATTGCATAATTGAAGTTTTCCGCATATTTTTGCTGGCTCAAAATTCCTCAGTAGTTCAGTCCCGATAAACCAGAAATCTCTGATTTCATAGTTTATCGAGGATGCTCGAAAATCATTTGAAATAAAATTTCATGATTTTCGGCATTGGTTAGAGCGATGTTTGCTAAAATTAGACTGACGATTATTTTTATTTATAAATTCCTCAGTAGCTCAGTTGGTTAGAGCGGCGGACTGTTAATCCGTAGGTCGTAGGTTCAAGTCCTACCTGGGGAGCCTGATAAGAAAGGTTAGTCGTTTGACTGACCTTTTTTGCTTTCAACCTCATAAAATCGCACGCCCTTCTTGAGTATGAGGTAAAGGATACCATTCATTTTAATGATTCAATAATAATTATCTTATGTAAGTTCCCAAGAATTGCAATAATTGCAGCACTGTTAGATGTAGGAAATATATTTTGTGGGTATTGTTTATGTTAAACGTTTTAAAAAGCCAAAATCTTGTTTACCTTTGTTCGGTATTTACCGAACATAATGACAAATAAAGACGTAATTACTGAAGATCAGAGGAAAATGGCCAGGTATGCTAAAGCCATGGGACATCCAATTCGTATGTATGTTTTGGAATTACTATCTAATCAGAGCTGTTGTTACAGTGGAGATTTAACCGAGGTATTGCCGATTGTTAAATCCACCTTGTCAGGACACCTTAAAGAACTTAAAAGTGCCGGCCTGATACAGGGTGAAATTGAAGGACCAAAGATTAAATACTGTATTAATAAAGAAAATTGGACGGAAGCACAGGTGTTATTTAAAAAATACTTAAAGATGTAATATTTTTTATAGAATATGTTCGCTGTTTCCCGAACAGCGAATGAATAATAAATAATTGTGAAAAATGGAAATAAAAGTACTCGGAACCGGATGTCCAAAATGTAAAGCACTTGAGAAAGCGGTAATTGATTCATTGGCTGAAATGAATGTAATAGCTGATGTTTCTAAAGTTGAAGATATTATGAAAATAATGGAATATGGCGTAATGCGTACCCCAGGATTGGTAATAAATGGGAAAGTTGTTCTCTCAGGTCGTGTTCCGAAAATGGATGAAATAAAAAACTTAATAACTCAAAATCAATAATGTATGAAGACAATTAAACTCATGTTTTTCGCATTGGTAGCTTTGTATATAAACAGCTCTTGCTCAGCACAAACCAATAAAAAAGAAGAAATAAAATTATCCCAAGCTGACAAAGTTGAAGTGCATTATTTTCATTATACCCGTAGATGCGCTACCTGCAATGCTGTAGAAAGTGTTTCAAAAAAGGCTATAGCTGAGTTGTACGGCGATAAAGTAAGTTTTACGGATTATAATCTTGATGAAGATATCGGAAAAACCAAAGGAGATGAGTTGGAAGTATCAGGACAAACTCTGTTAATTGTGGCGGGCGATACAAAAATCAATATTACCAACGAAGGGTTCATGAATGCCCGCAGTAATCCCGATAAACTCAAAGCAATAATCAAAGAAAAAATCGACCCGCTATTGTAATACTAATGGAGGAGTCTTTAAATAATTTAATCGGTAATAGTTCTTTACCTTTTATTTCTGCATTCGTTCTGGGGCTGATGACTGCTGTCAGCCCATGCCCGCTTGCTACGAACATTACTGCCATCGGTTTTATAAGCAAAGACATTGAGCATCAGAAGAAAGTATTTATCAATGGATTGGTTTATACCTTAGGCAGGGTATTGTCCTATACAATACTGGCAGTCATTATTTTTATCGGTGCCGACCAATTTAAATTGTCGGGATGGTTCCAGCAATATGGTGAAAAAATTATTGGCCCCCTGTTGATCATCATTGGTTTATTCATGCTTGACATATTGAAAATTAAATTTCCGGGAATGAGTTACCTTACAAAACGATTTCAGGAAAATGGCATCAGTAGTTATTGGGAAGTCCTATTATTAGGAATACTGTTTGCACTTGCTTTTTGTCCATATAGTGGTGTTTTATATTTCGGGATGTTAATTCCCATGACCATAAGCAGTGCATCGGGCTTATTTCTTCCAATTGTGTTTGCTTTTGCAACAGGTATTCCGGTTATCATTTTTGCATGGTTACTGGCTTTTACCGTTTCGGGGGTTGGGAAATTATATCACCGGCTTAAAATCTTTGAAATCTGGTTTCGAAGGGTAATTGCTCTTGTATTTATTGGAATAGGGAGCTATTATGTTGTTATAATTTATTTCTAAAAAATTTACAGAAACTGTTCGCTAATTAGCGAACATACATTATAAACTAATGATAATTTGAAGCGAAATGGAGTGGAAAAAAGAAATTAAAATATTATCATGGATAGTAGTAATATTCATCTTTGCTTTCTTTATGCCCTTGGAAAGCGATAGGTTCAAAGAGGCCGTTTTGGCCATGTTTGACCTTACCAAATGGTATGCGCAGGAACATGTCATTCTATGCCTGTTACCTGCATTTTTTATTGCTGGTGTAATTGCCGTGTTTGTCAGTCAGGGTGCTGTAATAAAATATTTTGGAGCAAAAGCAAAAAAATGGCTGGCATACACAGTGGCTTCGGTTTCGGGTACAATACTGGCAGTTTGCAGTTGTACCATCTTGCCATTGTTTTCAAGTATTCATAAACGAGGAGCAGGGTTAGGACCGGCAATCGCTTTCTTATATTCCGGGCCAGCTATCAATATATTGGCAATTATATTAACAGCACGTATCCTTGGTTTTAAAATGGGAGTTGCCCGTGTTATCGGGGCAGTAGTATTTGCTGTTGTTATTGGTTCGGTAATGTCGCTTATCTATCGAAAAGAAGAAAAGGCAAAAAAAGAGGAACAAATCAATTTCCCCGACATGCCCGAGAAACGTCCCATGTGGCAAACAGCCTTGCACTTTTTCACACTTGTGCTGATCCTTGTTTTTGCAAACTGGGGAAAACCCGGTGATGATGTAACAAATGGAGGCTGGTACTGGTTATGGGCTAATAAATGGTATATTACCTCTGCATTTGCTGTTTTATTGTCGTTCTCGTTGATATACATCCTTAAATTGAAATGGCAGCATGTTATGTTGGCAACTATAATAATTGCAGTTTCGGCATTTCTCAGTCCTTCGCCCCTAATCCCTATGGTAATTGGAATTGCTGCGGTCAGTGTAATTACCATTATCGATAAAAGAGAGCCTGAGAACAGGGAATGGGCACTATCCTCATGGGATTTTGCTAAACAGATTATGCCATTACTGGCCATAGGAGTGGTTATTGCCGGTTTTTTGCTTGGATCAACACATGACAGCACTGTAATGGCCGGTATAATCCCTAATGAATGGATTGCTAAACTGGTTGGTGGCAACTCGGTATTCTCCAATTTCTTTGCCTCCATTGTTGGGGCTTTCATGTATTTCGCCACACTTACCGAAGTACCTATTTTACAGGGATTAATTGCAGCCGGAATGGGTAAAGGCCCGGCACTGGCTCTACTTTTGGCAGGGCCATCTTTGTCGTTACCAAATATGCTTGTGATACGTGGAGTCCTTGGTACTCAAAAAACCATTATTTATGTAATACTTGTTATTATTATGGCAACAATTACGGGTTTTATTTACGGAGATCTATAATTTAATTTTTAAATAGTAATTATGAAAAAAATGAAAAACCAACCTGTGGATGCAGTATAAATCAATACATTATTCTTGCTTGTTCGGGGGCATCAGACCTTGGATATATTTCAGATCAGGTTGCACGAAAACAATCAAGAAATAATGTGAGAAAGATGAATTGTTTGACTTTAGCAGCAACCGGGACAAAAGAAATAATAGATGAATTTAAAAATAGTAATATTCTTGTTATTGATGGTTGCAATGAAGATTGCGGGAAGAAAATAATGGTCATGATAGGAATTAATTACATGTATCTACGGCTTACTGATTTGGGCTATTAGAAAGGAAAGACACCAAGTACAGAGAAAACCATCAAGGAGGTGTATGAAAAAGCTGAAATAATCTGAATCTTTAAATAATCATTATGATAGTATTGATTTTATATACAGGTAATAGTTGCCAAAGTAATAATGAATTTTTAATAACAGGAATACATTTAAAAGAATAAATAAAAAGATATAGCTCAGCTCCGATAAACCAGAAATCTCTGATTTACTTTTAAGAATAACCAGGATTTTTATATGGATAGTTCTTAATTTGCGTTTTCTATAATTACAGTTTGAATAACAAAGGGCTATCCCATTGATCAAAGCGCATAAATTACTATGATTATATTTATTACGTCAGGGAAAATAATGTAGTAGCCTTGGAGTTAATTAATATCCATTCATCGATTAAGATTGAACATTTTTCTAATTTAGTATACTCATATATTAATTATGCTTTTAAAAGAAGAAGAAAAAAATATACTTACCGGAATTGTTGGAACTATTGGGATTCATTTATTGGTATTGGTGATATTTCTTATTGCAAGACTTGAAAAAGTGCACGACCGGCACCAGGAGCAGATTGTAATAGAATTCGATGAACAGCTCTATAAAACAATAGAACAACTTATTGAGGAAAAAAAGCAAATTGAATCAAAAGCAACACCTCTTACACAGGAAGAAGTTAAAAACATTGCTGTTAATACAGCAAATCAACTGGAGCAGCAGATCAGCACAGATAAATATATTGAAAATCTTAAAAAAGAACTAAATATTGAAGATCTTAACCCAAAACCTCCTGAAAAAGCTAATGATCCGGTTGTTGAATCAGAAATTAAAAAACCTGAAAGGGAGGAAAAGAAAAAATCAGAATATCACGGGCCTACACGAATTTCTTATTTTTTAAAAAACAGAACGGACAGATACATACACAGGCCAATATATAAATGTCAGGGAGGAGGAAAAGTTGTGGTCAGTATAATGGTAAATAACAATGGAGAAGTTATAAATGCTAACATTGAAAGTACATCAACACCCGAAGGCTGTGTTTCAGAAACAGCTCTTGAATCGGCATATCGTTCTTTATTTAATATTGATCTAGGAGCCGATCCACGTCAGAAAGGGACAATCACATATGAATTTGTAGCACAATAACGAATGGATGAAGTAAGAGGAGAATTTTATTTTCAAGAAAATCAATTATTTAAATCGTATAATATTAATTATAAATTTAATACTTCAGGGTATTTACTCTATGAAGTAGTCCGATCCCAAAACGGGGTTTTGATATTTTTACAGGAACATCTGGATAGGCTTAGCCGGTCAATACTTTCAATAAATCTTTATAATAAGACTGAATTTAAAAAGGCTGAAAATATACTTAAAAAATTGGTTAGTGTTAACAATGATAAAGAGGGAAACATTAAGCTTCTGGTTAAAAGAGTAGATCAAAGAATTTGTTTTTCAGCATATTATATACAACATAATTATCCGGATGAATCTTTATATAAGAAAGGAGTTGATCTGATAACCTACAAAATTCAAAGACCCGATCCACATCTTAAACAGGTAGCAATAAGTGATTTAATCAGAAGGGAAATAACTGACTATATTAAAGGATCAAATGTGTTTGAAGTTTTATTGGTAAATGAATCAGGTTACGTTACTGAAGGAAGTAAATCAAATGTTTTTTTTATTAGGAATGAAGAAGTGATTACAGCAACTGATGAATCTGTTTTAAAAGGAATAACGCGCGGGAAGGTTATTGAAATTCTGGAAGAAGGGAATATTAAACTTATTAAGCGTAATATTCATTTGAAAGAACTTAATTCTTTCAAAGGCGCAATAATTTGTGGTACATCTCCAAAAGTAATTCCGGTAAGAAAGGTCGATAATATAAACTACGTTGTAAACAATTCAATATGCAGATACGCAACTGAAAAATTTAATGAAATTTTTCAGAATTATATTACCCGGTATAAATAATGGAAAATAAAACCAATCATTGTGCTATTTTTACTTTTTCAAGTGCCAGTTTAATATCACCTCCGTCATATGTGCCATTTAATATTGATGAAAAGGCGCCTGGTTCTTTAAGTAATTCAACTGTTTTTTCAAGCTGCGGATCATTTTTTAATGAAGTGATAATCCTTCCTGATTGATAATAATAACGACTTACAATTTCTTCGGCCAGAATTTCTTTGATCTCATCCTGAAAAGTAATAAGATCATTCTCTTTATCAGCAACCAGTTTTGTTTTAAGCCCGGCAATTTCATTTTCCGCTAATTTGTAATATCCTTCTCTTTTTGTTGATTCAATAAGTTCGTTGAGTTTTTCGTTGCTTTCAATACTGTATTCAAAATCTTTATCTTTTACAAACCGAATAAATTCTGTATAGATTTCATCTGTTACTTGAAATAATTCAGGAGATTCTATTGTGCTGTTCTCTGCTGCGAAATAAGTTGCGAAGTCAAATATATAATTGTTTGCATACAAGCTATAGGTAATATTTCCCGGCTGCGGAAGATCGACCGACACATCAGGCCTGATACCGCCTCCGTCATAAACTGTGCGGCCGTTTTTAGTGCTAAACTCAGAAATAAGTGAATCAGGGATATAACCAACGCTTCCATCTTCATTTCGATGCGTATAATCAAGAGCCTGAATACATCTTCCGCTTGGGATATAATATTTTGCCGTGGTTATTTTAAGATGAGTATTGTAACTGAGTGGGCGGGTAGTTTGAACAAGTCCTTTCCCAAATGTTCTTTGACCAACTACAATAGCTCTGTCCAGGTCCTGCAATGAGCCGGCAACAATTTCAGATGCCGAAGCCGATCCTCTGTTTACCAACACGGCGAGCGGGATGGATGTGTCGAGTGCTGGTTTCTCTGTGATATAAGTATTATCCCATTGTTTGGCTTTTCCTCTTGTGCTTACTATTTCCTGACCTTTTTCAACCCAGATATTGGCAATTTCAACCGATTCATTTAACAGTCCACCAGGATTACCTCTTAGGTCAATAATGATTGATTTTGCTCCTAGTTCTTTTAATTCTGTAAATGCCTTCCTTACTTCTTTTGAAGCATTTTTAGTAAAGTTTGATATTCGTATATATCCTATATCTATATTTACCATACCACTATATGGCACATTTTTAATGGTTATTTGTTCACGTGTAAAAGTCTTTTCTAGGATAGAACTATTTCCAAATCGTTTTATTTGTAATGTCAATTCGGTATTGGGAGTTCCTTTAAGCATATCACTTACCTGACTGATATCTTTATCTTTAGTACTTATGCCATCAATAGAAAGAATTGTATCACCGGCCTGTAATCCTGCTTTTTGTGCAGGAAAATCTTCATAGGGTTCTGATATGATAGTATAATCTCCACCTTTTCGGATAAGTGCTCCTATACCTCCGTATTGTCCTGTAGTCATGAATTTAAAATCATCCATTTCCGACTCAGCAATATATGTGGTGTAAGGATCCAGGCTTTCAAGCATTCCTTGAATACTTGAATTTATAAGGTTTTCGGGATCTTTTTCATCAACATAATACAGATCAACTTCTCTGAAAAGTGTGACAAAAATATCCAGGTTCTTTGCTATCTTAAAATCTTTATCAGTGGTTGATAAAAAAATAAACGGAGCTAAAATTACCAAAGCTATCAGAATAAAGCTCCTTCTTCTTTTATTAAACGTACTCATTATCGTATTCATATGCTTCATTTAACCAAATACAAAAGTAATCTAAAAGAAATTGTAATATGGGTGTTTAACATAAATTAACTGCTGTATATGTCAATTAAAATTCGATAGGAAAAACTCAGGCAAATTTAATAAAACACCTCTCCGTTAAGCACTATTATTTCAGTGGCCGATAAATGTTATTTATTTTTCAGGTATATCCGTGATGAAAATCTGTTATTCCTGACATAGTGATTAAACTCCAGCAATTCATCCCATAAACCGCGAAGAATATCTGTTTTATCAGTTTCTCTTTCGATTTTTCTTTTAGTAAACAAATATTCAATTCAGTAAAGTAATACCTGGAAATTATTCATTTTTTCATAACTCGTTACATGTGTAATTTCATGTCCAAGAATTCCTGTTTGTACACAAACCGAAATAGAATTAAATACTTTTCGACATTTTAAATTTCTATTTAAACCTATGAATATCACATATATTCTGTCTTCCTTTTTTTAAAGTATTGATGCAAACGATGACCGTGCTGCCATAAGTGTTGAAATACGTTTTTTATTAAAATTTATTTTGGTGTTTTTTAATTCCGGATAATGTTCTAATACCGGTAATGAAGCTATAATAAAACCGGAATCGAACTTTTTGTTTGTTCCCATTTTTTCCATTACTGAATTCAAATATATTTCATCAATATTGCTGTTACAATTCTGACCATGTGCTACACATAAACTAGATAGTATCGCACAAATAACTATACTCCTCAAAATATTCATTTATCCAATTCATTTTAATACAGATGGTAACCTACCATCATTTTTATACATTCGTAAATTGTTTATAACACAAAATATGGACAAGAGGTTTAAAATAATCCTGATTAATTATGCGGGCAGTAATTCAACGAGTAAAACACGCTTCGGTTGTTGTTACCGATACGACAATTTCTGCAATAGGTACCGGTTTATTAATTTTTTTAGGTATAGAAGATTCAGATACTCTGTCTGATGCAGAATGGTTGTGCAACAAAATATGCAGGTTAAGGATTTTTAACGATAAAAATGGTGTAATGAATAATTCTGTTAGCGATATCAAAGGTGAATTGTTAGTTGTAAGTCAGTTCACTTTGCATGCCAGCACAAAAAAAGGGAACAGGCCGTCTTACATAAAGGCTTCAAAACCTGAATTTGCAATACCTATGTATGAGAAATTTGTTGAAATGTTATCAGAAGAGTGTGGTGAAAAAATAAAAACCGGTGAATTCGGTAAACATATGAAAGTTGAATTAGTAAATGACGGACCTGTAACTATTCTTATTGATACTAAAAACAAAGAATAATATGGAAATTAAGGAAGCACAACAAGAAGTCAACAAATGGATAAAAGACTATGGTGTCAGGTATTTCAATGAACTTACAAATATGGCAATACTTACTGAAGAGGTAGGTGAAGTAGCAAGTATTATAGCAAGGCAATACGGTGAGCAATCAAAGAAACCCGGAGATGAAAATGTAAATTTAGCCGATGAAATGGCAGATGTATTATTTGTACTTATCTGTCTGGCTAACCAGACCGGAATTGATCTTGACAAGGCATTTACTGAAAACATAAGAAAAAAAACTATACGCGATGCAGAAAGACATAAAAAGAATTTCAGGCTGAACAATTAAGTTGAAATAATAACAGAATAGTAAGTTTCAGAAGCTGTTACTATGGGCGGAAAGTAATAATTTTGCAAAATTATGTTGGAAAGTAAAGAAATAAATCTTCAGGACAGTACTGGACACTTCAGTGCATACTCTGATACTGTATTTGTCGATACGGGGAAAGCTGTAATTGAAAAACCTGAAAATATAGCGGGAAATATATCTGATTCTTCAGGTACTAATTACGAAGCTGTCGTTAAACAAATTAAAACAGATACAGTCGCAAAATATAAAATACAAAAGCAAATAAAAGTTGTATCACATGCAGAATCAGACACCACCGAGTTGAATATTAAACAGGATAAAAAGACAGAGGAATTTCAGCGATTTAACTTTTCAGGACATAATAATGAATTTAGTTATAAACCAAGGAAAATCTATAAAGAGACTGCAGAACACATAATAAAAAATGTTGGTGAAATAAATTTTATACCTCATCATTATCAACGCCTTCAGTTCAATTGGACCCTTATTATAGGATTTTTAAGTGTGTCAATATTATTATCATTAAAAGCATTGTATAACAAATTTATTATTCAGGTTATCAATACTTTGGTTAATTATCAACTTGCTGATAAACTTTTTCGGGAAAAGAATATAGTTATAAGGCGTGCGTTCTTTTTGCTTAACATCAATTTTCAGATTGTATTTTCACTATTCATTTTATTGATTTTGAAATACTTTGCAGTAAGTATTACAAAATCAAGCTGGACCGATTACTTAATTATTAATGTAGCAGTGTTTGTTGTATTAATTACCAGAATTGTTTTTTTATATATTCTGGGATACATTTTTGAGTCAATTAAAGTTGTTTCAGAGTACCTGCATAATACTTTTTTAATAAATAAAAATTTAGGCCTCATATTATTACCACTTCTATTTATAACCATTTATACGAGTTCTAATATTTCTAAAATAGCACTGATTATTGCATTAGTTGTCGTAATTCTTGCCACTGTATTTAAGATTATTCGCGGGTTTCAGATAATTGTGAAGAATGGATTTTTATTATTTTATTCCTTTTTGTACCTTTGTACGCTCGAACTTTTACCTTTGGTAATAGGTTCTAAGTTAATTACATTGCTGAGATAGAAGAAGTTATAACAGAAGGCTCGCAGATATGAAGATAAAAAAAATTCTGGTATCTCAACCTGAACCACAATCAGAAAAATCACCGTATTACGAGATCGCGGAGAAGAACAACGTAAAAATTGATTTCAGGCCTTTTATCCATGTTGAACCAATTGAAACAAAAGATTTCAGGAAACAACGTATTAATATCCTGGATCATTCTGGAGTAATTTTTACCAGTAAAACCGCAATTGATCATTTCTTCAGAGTAGCGAATGAAATGCGTATTTCTGTACCTGATTCAATGAAGTATTTCTGTACTTCAGAATCCATTGCTCATTATTTACAGAAATATATCGTTTACCGAAAAAGAAAGATTTTTTTTGGTAAAGGTGGATTTGCTGATTTAGTGGAGGTGTTGGAGAAACACAAAACTGAAAATTTTCTTGTGCCGTTATCAGAGCAGCACAAGATTGAAATTCCTGAGTTGTTAACAAAATGGAACTTAAAGTTCACTATTGCAGTACTTTATCGTACTGTAAGCAGTGACTTGTCTGATCTAATGAAATTGAACTACGATGTGCTGGTTTTCTTCAGCCCGTCGGGAATTCGTTCACTTTTAAAGAATTTCCCGGAATTTGAACAAAAAGACACAATTATTGCTTCGTTTGGAAATTCTACAGCCAGGGCAGTAAAAGAAGCCGGATTAAGGCTTGATTTGGAGGCGCCATTACCTAATGCTCCTTCAATGACAATGGCTCTGGATCTTTTTATTAAAGAGTTTAATAAAAACGGAAAAGCAAAACAAATCGAAAAAGTATAAAAAAGAGGCCTAATAAAGGCCTCTTTCTTTTTTATGGGAATTATCCAATTACATTGGTTTCAATTCAATATTAATGTTGAAACTCATTCTGCAAATTTCACCCAGTTCCTGTATATCTTCATCATCCTGCTGGTAATACCAGTTAACGCTAATGTTTGTACCCATAGCATTTAAATCTTCCAGTAACTTGAAAGTATTAATAATGTATCTTTTAGATACTGCATTTACCGCACTCAGGTTAAAATCAATTTGTGTGTTCTTTTCAGGATTTTCAGAATAAACCAACAATCTATCCTTTATAGTATCGTATATATCAGGATGATCGAAAGGAACCGATTTACCTTTAATTAAAAGGTAACCATCACGAAACTCGGCGTATGGTGTAGTTCTTGTCTGCGCTATTGTAAAGGTCATCGGTATATAATTTACTTTATCATACGTAGATGACATATGATAGGTTGTAAATTAAAAAATGATTCATATCACCAATAAATTTACGAATTAATGCAACACAAAGATGAATGTAGGCGTATGAATGTTTGTGAATAAAGCATCTCACAGGCATGAAAAGTCCCAAAAAAACAAAATTGTGTAAACGGTGCAACAAGTATACACAAAGCGAAGATCTCATATGTCAGTCATGCAAGAGTGAACTTTTGAACCATTATGAAGCATCGCACGATTGGCAAACAGCCTTTGAAATTGAAAGAGCACAGTTGAATGCATTAAGATACAGAGCATCATATAATTACGATGACGATTTGTATTGATTCTCTCCTTTTTAAAAAATTCTGGCCACATATTCAGATTGTTAATAAATTATTACATTCAATTCTTATTTAATATTATTTGCAATTGTTAACAAATTCCATCAAATTAACCTATAGCAAGGGTTAATCTCCTTTTAAATGAAAAAAGCAATTGTTACCGGAGCAGGTCTGTCAGGGCTGTCCGCTTCAGCATATCTGGCAAAAAAAGGATTTGAAGTTGATCTTTTTGAAAAGCACGAAATTCCTGGAGGAAAAGCAAGAATTTTCAGTGCTGAAGGATTTACCTTTAACATGGGTCCTTCCTGGTACTGGTTCCCGGAAATAATTGAAAAATTCTATAATGATTTTGGATTAAGTTCTGTTGATTTTTATTCTTTAAAAAAACTGGATCCGGGATACAGGATTTATTTTGATAATGATCTGTTCATTGATATACCAGCAGATAAAGATGCTTTGAACGATGTTTTTGAAACTGTTGAGAAGAATAGTTCCAGGAAACTCGACAAATTTTTAAAAAATGCTTCACAGGCTTATAATCTGATTACAAATAGATTAATTTATAAAGCCGAAACAGGAATTTCCGGTTGGTTTGACTGGGATATATTGGCTGTCCTGTTAAAGTTTAAATTGCATGGTTCTTTGGCACATTATGCACGATCTTTATTTAAAGATGAAAGGTTGATAAGAATTATTGAATTTCCGTTGGCTTTTCTGGGAGCATTTCCCGATAAGATAGGTTCAATTTATAATATCGTTAATTATGGGTGTTTAAAATTTGGTACCTGGTATCCTCAGGGAGGAATGTATAAAATTGTTGATGCATGGGTAAAAATTATAAATGATCTTGGCGTATCAATTCATTATTCAAATGAAGTAGAAGATTTCGAAGTAATAAACAAAATAGTTACCGGGATATTTACAAATAAAAAAAGTCTGCATGCCGATTACTTTGTATCTGCTGCGGAATATCATCATACAGAACAATTGCTATCAAGGGAATTTAGAAATTTCACCGAAAAATATTGGCGAAACAGTGTTATATCACCATCGGCACTATTATTTTTTATTGGGATTAATACAAAAGTTAAAAATCTGATACATCATAATGTTTTCATTAATTCAGATTTTGAGATTTATATGGAAGATACACATGTAAACTGGAAATGGCCGGAAGCACCTTCCTTTTATGTTACCTGCATATCAAAAACCGATGCTTCATCAGCGCCGGAAGGAATGGAAAATTTAGTAGCACTCATACCTGTTGCTTCTGGGCTGGAGGATTCAGGGAAAATACGCGATCATTATTTTAGTTATATTATTCAGAATCTGGAAAAGATCACTGGTCAAATTATTATGGACAAAATTGTTTACAAACGTTCATATGCACAGACTAATTTTATTTCGGATTATAATGCTTTTCAAGGCAATGCTTTTAGTTTTGCAAATACATTTAGTCATTATAGTAAACTTAATAAGTTATTAAGAAATAAATACCTCACAAACCTTTATTATACCGGGCATACGTCACTTCAAGGCTTTGGTATTCCTATGGCATTGCTTTCAGGCAAATTAGTAACAGGAAAGGTTGAAGCTGATTACAATAAACTACATTCATAATTTTAAACATCTATTCACTAAATACTTCTTTAAATACCTGTAAGGATTTTATTTCTCCAATACCTTCCTGGTGATCGTAATAATATTTTAAAAGCTGATTTAGTATTTCCGATCTCGTTTTTGAATCCAGTCGTAATATTTTTATATCGGATAATGAGTAATTTAACAGATCGGTTAAAGTAAAAGTAGTATCAGAAACATATTGATGAAGTTCAGTATTATCCTTGGGATAAATCCCTATAAATCTTGTGAACTGCATCATAAAAATAAGGTGGAAATTATGGATATGACTTTCGGTAATATCGAGAACCTGTATAGCCCCCAGTAAATAATTAAATAAACTGGTATTTGGTTCGTTTTCACGTAAACATCTGTAAATAATTTCACTGATGAATTGTGCTATGGTATTGCGCTTAATATCAAAATGAAAATTTGTAAGATGTATTAAAGGCTGTATTTCTTTAATTATATGAAGTTCACGTGATTCCTTTCGGTATGCTACAATTGATAAAGGCGTAAGTGGTTGAAAAAAATAGGGACTAATTTTACTGTTTTTCTTTCTGACACCATGTACAATAAATGATTGTCGCCCTTCTGTTTCGGTATAAACCTGGGTAATAATACCAGATTCACCATATTTGATGCTTCGGAGTACAATAGCTTTATATTTGCTTAGCATTAGTGAATAAAAGCTATTTTAGTTATATGCGTTTGACCTCCATCTTCAGTAGCTAGCAGGACAAAATAAATTCCGGTAGCAACGCGATGGCCGTCAAAGTTTTTACCATCCCATATAGCCTGGCCACCCAATGAACGGGTTTCATAAACCAGGTTACCACTAATATCAGTAATTTTAACAATGGTATTATATACAAGTCCTGTTATCGTAATAATTCCATTATAATTTGGACGAACGGGGTTAGGATAAACATATACATCAGTAAATTTATCCAAACCGGTTATAGCAGATCCCTTATAGCTTACAACTCCCAATCCGGATGCAAAAAACACATCCCCGCTTTTTTCATTTATTCCGATACCCGATACGGTATTGGTAAGCAACGGAGAGTTCTCTTCCCTGAAATTCAGATATGTTTCATCACCGTTCTCAGAGACAAAGAATACTCCTGAATTCTCTGTTGCCATCCATTTTCTGTTTGCCCCGTCTATTTTGATATCGAGAATAGCTTCACTGAAGAGTAAAAAATCTGCATTATTTGTTCCGTCGTTTCGCGGGATTTTCACCTGGTAACCAGTCACATCTGATATATTAAAAATATTCGATGGACTTGAATAAATTAAAGGTCCGCTGTTGCTGCCTACCCAAATATTTCCTTCCCGGTCTTCATCAAGGCAGAATAAACGTGTTAAGACAGTATTTTCCTGATTCTTGGCCGCGAAGGTTGTTTCTTCAAATCCATCGGCTCCGTCAGATTCGAGAATAATAATGCCATCGTAACCTGTGCATATCCAGATCTGATTTGCCGTTGTAATAAGTAAGTCACAATAGCGCATGCGGGAATCATTCATAAGTGAATTTGTTACTTCCGGATGTGACCAGCTACCGTCTGAATTCAGCAGATATAACGGCTGTGATACCTGATCTAATAAGATCCAGAGATTATTTCTACTATCGAATTCAAGATCAACTATTCTGAGATCAACATTTTCAGGCACATCCTGGAATATTTCAAAATCAAGTTCGAAGATATTCACTACTTCTCCATCGAGAAATTCAATTATTCCATATTCATATGCTCCGGCATAGACATGATTATAATCTCGCGGGTCAATAGCTATTCGGTGAGTATTACCGAGTGGATTGGTAGTATGAATTTGACTGGATGTATAACTTTCCCAGAGATCATCTATAAATGAATAAGCTGCACCATGTTTATACAGATTATACGGTCCGCCGGAAGTAACCCAAACATGATCGCCAAGTACCTCAACTTTGTTACTTTCTCGATATTTAGGACCGTTTACTTCAAACTTTACATTTTGTGAAGGTTCGATACGATTAAATCCGGCCGATGTGCCGGCCGTATATATGTCTTGCTCTGAATCAACAAATGTATGCATAATATTAAAAAATTCTCTTTGTACAACAAGATTTTCATATTCATCATATACTAATGCCCTTATGGATCCGCTTATTCCTAAAAAACCCTGAGTAACTGATATATCATTAATTACATTATCATAATCCCTCGTCCATTCACTATAACTATCATTTTCGATAATTATAATTTTGTCCATAGAATCAATTGTACTATTATATACAGCGAAGATTTGATTATTAAATACATCAACTTGTTTATATTCTGAATTCCATTCGGGAATACTGGTATTTTTAATCCAGTAATTATAATCCACTAAATTCAAATTTGGATCATTTATATTTGCTGAATAGATACCATATTCAGTTGCTGTATACAAACGATCGTTATGCAGAACAATATCATTAACTTTAAGCTGTGTTCCTCCATCACCAAACAGATAGGTGTCCTTAATTTCTTCTTTATCAATATCAAGCAGTACAATACCGAAACCACAGGCAAGGTAGGCTTTACTACTTACTATGTAAATAAACCTGATATCCTTTTCCCCTGTTATCGTTTTTCTTTTAATGTCTGAAATATTGTTCAATGAACCATCACTTTCAACAATATCTATATTACCATTCTTATAACCGATAATTAACTTATGGAAGTCATTTGAATATGCTATAGTGCTAACCTCCACATCAGAAAGACCGTGTATTTTACTATGTTTTCTTACTTCACCGGTCTCTTTATTATAAGATAACAATCCTGATTGTGCTGCGCTATAAATTATATTACCGGCTTCTGCAATCCGGTATGAGTCTTTGTATGAAAGGTGGTCACGCCAATCTCCCTGAACATACTGTGATTTAGCATAACAACTTATGAGCAAAGCAAGTAAAACAGAAAGTCTTTTATAATCCATAATTTGAAAAATAACAAAGTTATAATACTTAGTCCATTGATCCTTAAATGTTAATCAATAATACGAAATAACAAAGGAGTTAGTATTCAAAGTAAAGAAAATTAAAATCAGCTGATCGTCTTTAAGAAAGTTACTAGCTTATTCATTGCAATTGATCTGTGTGAAATTGAAATTTTTTCATCCCTACTCATTTCAGCAAATGTTTTTACTGAACTGTTTGGCTTAAAAACGGGATCGTAGCCAAATCCTTCATAACCAGATTTTTGTTTTGTAATTATTCCTTCGATAATCCCTTCAAACTTATGAATCCTGTTATTACGAATGAATACAATTACTGTCCTGAAACAAGCTCTTCTGTCTTTGATATCTCCTAGTTCTTTAAGAAGTTTATTAACATTATCATCGAAAGTACAGTTTTCACCTGCATATCGTGCAGAATATACTCCGGGTCTGTTATCTAGTGCTTTTACTTCAAGGCCTGTATCATCCGCAAAGCAATCAATATTATATTTATTATTAATATACCGGGCTTTTTGTAAAGCATTTTGTTCGAGTGTTTGTCCTGTTTCCGGAATTTCCTCAAATATTCCATGATCATTTAAACTTTCAATATAAATTTTGTCACCAATTAATTCACGGATCTCTTTTAACTTGTGCTGATTATTAGTGGCAAATAGAATTTTCATAGGATATAAAATTAAAACAAGGGCGAATTCGCCCTTGTTTTTACTGCATAATATTTTAAATGATGATTAACCTCCGGATGCACTGAAGCTACCACCTAATTTAGGTGGTTTTGGATTAATACATATTACAGGAAGTTTAGCTTCGTTTGCTATGATATATTGTTCGTGAGCACCGAGTACATAATCGGCAAATCCGATGTCTTTGGTAACCATAATTAATATTGCATCTGCTTTTACTTTGGATGCGTATTTAATGGTTTCTACAACAAATTCAGATTCACTGGGCGATTCAGCCAACTCCCATGAAACATTTTTACTGGAAAAGTACTTAGTTAAAAAGAATACGTTTGAATCAATACCTTTAATAAAATTAGGATCTGTATGTTTTGCTTTAAAAACATGGAAATGTGATCCAAAGTATCTTGAGAAATAACCAACCCAGTTAATACACTCCTTATTTTCACTTCTGAAAGTAATTGGAATTACTATGTTTTTGTAAAAATGTGCCGGAGGATGATCCTGAACAACAATAAATGGCATTTTTGTATGGGCTATTACTTTAAGTGCCCAGCTACCAAGAAATTTCTGCATACCTTTAATGCCATGTGTGCCCATGAAAACCATCCTTGCGTGCAGGTCATTAGCCAAATCGGTAATTGTTGAAAAAATATTTCCATCTTTGACAATAACCTCAGGTTTTGGATCAACATCGGCATATTTACTTGACAAAATTCCATGCATTCTTTCTTTGGCTGATTCAATCTCGGTTTCTTTTTTAACTATATGCACGAGTGCAACTTCATGCTTTAGTTTCTCTGCTGCCAGCAGAGCATGGGCTAAAGCATACTCGGATTTTTCAGTAAAATCCCAGGTAACAAGAATATATGTTTTTTCCTGCTCCATAATTGTGGTAATTTAGGGCTTAAGATAATAATTAAATTTAAAATACTAAAGCATATTGTTATTTCAAACATCAATTGTATATTCGTTTTCAAACAAGGATGACTTATGATTGATATCCGTAATTCGAGAATTTTAGTATATTTTTCCTAAATATCATTAGACAAATTTAATTATATGCAAAATACAGATTGGAAAAATCTTCCGTTTGCCTATAGAAAAACAAATTGTAACGTACGTTATTACTTTAAAAATGGCGAATGGAGTAGTATTGAAATTACTGATTCAGAATATATTAATTTACATATGGCTTCAACCTGTTTGCACTACGGGCAGGAAATATTTGAAGGGTTGAAGGCATATCGTGGAAAGGATAACAGAATTAGATTATTTCGCTGGGAGGAAAATTCTCAAAGGTTGATAAATTCGGCTGAAGGTGTTGAAATGCAACCTGTGCCAAAAGAAATGTTTTGTGAGGCAATACTTACAGTTGTAAAAGAAAATGAAAAATATGTACCACCTTACGGGTATGGAGCTACTTTATATATAAGACCTTTATTATTGGGAATTAGCGCGGAAGTAGGCGTTAAGCCTTCAAAGGAATATTTGTTTATGGTATTTGTTACACCGGTTGGGCCATATTTCAGAGAAGGATTCGCTCCGGTTGATATAATGATTTGCCGTAAATTCGACAGAGCTGCTCCATTGGGGACCGGCGCGTATAAAGTAGGGGGTAACTATGCGGCAAGTCTCATATCACTAAAGGAAGCTCACGAAGCTGGCTTTGGAACAACTCTGTTTCTCGATGCAAAAGAAAAAAAATATATTGATGAAGCTGGTCCTGCCAATTTCTTTGCAATTAAAGGGAATACATACATAACTCCCGATTCGAAATCGATATTACCTTCCATCACAAATATGAGTCTGATGGAACTGGCAAAAGATATGGGAATGAAAGTTGAAAGAAGACCTGTTTCAGTTGAAGAACTAAAGGATTTTGATGAGGTAGGTGCATGTGGTACCGCTGCAGTAATAACACCTGTCAGAAAAATTATCGATCCAGATGCAAATAAGATATATCAATTTGGTGAAGGAAACCAGGCAGGTCCTGTTTCAAGTAGGCTTTATCGTAAGCTTACTGCCATACAAACCGGTGATGAAAAAGATAAATTCGGGTGGATTACGTATGTTGATTAGTATCTTTAACAATTTTTGTAATTAAATAATTGATTTGCTACTGATATTTCTTTTTATTTTTGCCGTTCAACCTTTACATATTAATGTCGAAAAGCGAAATAAAACTTGAGAAACGAAGATTAAGGAGTTCATACTTTACCTCAACGGTAAGTATTACATTGTTGCTTATACTGCTGGGATCAGTAGGTTTATTATTGCTTAATACAAAGCGATTATCAGATTACGTCAGGGAAAATATAATCTTCAAAGTAATTTTAGCCGACAATGTCAGGGAAGTTGATATTTTTCAAATTCAAAAATCTCTGGATGCAAAACCTTATGTAAAGGAAACGGATTACATTACCAAAGAAGCAGCAGCAGTTGAATTAAAAGAAGAACTTGGAGAAAATTTTATTGAATTTATTGGGCATAATCCATTACTACCGTCAATCGAGGTAAAATTCCTTGCATCGTATGCCAATGCTGACAGTATAGCCATAATTGAATCAGATTTAAAAGAATTCAGTCAAATAAAAGAAGTTTATTATCAGAAAAATCTGATTCATACCGTGAATCAAAATGTCAGGAAAATAAGCCTGCTAGTGCTGTTTTTTAGCGGATTTCTGCTTTTAATTGCTATTGCTCTTATAAACAATACTATCAGACTTGCTGTTTATGCAAAACGTTTTATAATCAGAACAATGCAGCTGGTTGGGGCAACAGCAGGATATATTCGAAGGCCATTTCTTTATCGGAGTTTAATTCAAGGAATAATAAGTGCTCTGTTTGCAATTGGAACTTTGACGGCATTTATATATTTTCTGCAAAATGAAATGGAAGGAATTATTAGGTTAAATGATGTGAAAACTTTAGGATTGTTATTTGGATTAGTTCTTTTAATGGGGGTATTTATAAATTGGATCTCAACTTATACTGCAGTTACAAAATATTTATTTATTAAAACTGATAAATTATATACTTAAAATATGGCTCAAAAAAGAGAAATTAATCAACCCTCAACGGATTTTGCTCTACCTCGCGAGAATTATAAATACCTGTTGATAGGATTTCTGATAATTATTATTGGTTTTGCTCTTATGATTGGCGGGCGGTCAGAAGATCCTAATATATTTAATGGTGATGAAATCTTCAGTTTTAGAAGAATTACTTTGGCTCCTATAATTGTTCTGGCCGGATTTGCCTTTGAGATATGGGCAATTATGAGAAAGCCTAAAGGAGAATAATCAGAGAGGATTTTTCATAAAAACATATTATGAATTGGTTTGAAGCATTAATTCTTGGAATACTTCAAGGACTTACTGAATTTTTACCTGTAAGCAGCAGCGGTCATTTAGAAATAGGTAAAGCTTTATTAGGTGTTCAGGTGGAAGACAATCTTACTTTCGATATTATTGTTCATACAGCCACAGTGTGTTCTACTCTGGTAGTATTCAGGAAAGATATAGTCGGCTTGTTTTCGGGATTAGCCAAAATAAGCTGGAATTCAGAAACACGGTATATTTCAAAACTTATTTTTTCAGCAATACCGGTTGTATTTGTCGGACTATTTTTAGAAGATAAAGTAGAACAATTATTTTCAGGTAGTTTGGTACTGGTTGGATATATGCTGATGGTAACAGCCTTATTGCTGGCTTTTACCCATTATTCAAAACCAAGAGAAAAAGAAATATCGTTTTTTCATGCTTTTATTATTGGAATTGCACAGGCAATAGCAGTTTTACCAGGCATGTCACGTTCAGGCGCAACAATAGCTACAGCATTACTTTTAAAAAATAAAAGAGAAAATGCAGCTAGGTTTTCTTTTCTTATGGTTCTGTTGCCTATACTTGGGAAAGCTGGTCTTGATATTATAGGTGGGGGAATGATCTCTGATTCAGTTAAATTGATACCTTTATTTACAGGATTCATTTCAGCATTTATTGTGGGTTTAATAGCCTGTAAATTGATGATTTCAATTGTGAAAAGGAGTAAACTCATATGGTTTGCTTTATACTGTTTTATTGTTGCATCATTAACATTAATATTTAGTTTATAATATTAGGCCCTGCAATGGCAAAAAAGTATACTGCAGAAAAACTCAAAGAAGGTCTTATTCTTACTTTTGACAAACCTTATGGTTGGACTTCCTTTTATTTGGTTAATAAAGTACGATATATTCTTTGTAAACATGCTGGTATAAAAAAACTTAAAGTAGGACATGCCGGTACTCTAGATCCTTTGGCTACAGGTGTACTGGTTCTTTGTACTGGTAAAGCAACAAAGAAAATAACAGAAATTCAGGATAAGTTTAAAGAATATATTGCTGAAATTACTTTGGGAAAAACAACGCCATCATTCGATCTGGAAACAGAAATTGATCATGAATATGGTATATGCCATATTACGGAAGATCTTATTGCTGAAAATCTTAAGAAATTTAAAGGGAAAAATAAACAAATTCCGCCATTATTTTCTGCAAAGAATATAAATGGTATTCGGGCATATAAATTAGCTAGGGGAGGCATTCAGCAAGAACTTGAGGCAAACGAGATTGAAATATATGAACTTGAGATACAGGAATATGTCATGCCATTATTAAAACTTAGAATTAAATGCAGTAAAGGCACATATATTCGTTCTCTTGCCAGGGATATTGGGATTGCTTTAGGTTCAGGAGCTCATCTTTCGGCTTTACGAAGAACTGCAGTTGGACAATTTAATATTGATTCAGCAATACAGATAGAAAATTTTAAAAGAGAATTAAATTTTTTGTAACCTTTATATTTATTTTACGTATAACGGTCGACTTGAAAACAGGGCATTTGAGATGTGTTCAAAAGAATTAGGATAATTACAGTTTATTTATTTACTTGTTAAAACACTGAAGCGCATGAAATTATCACAATACAAGTATAATCTGCCAGAAGAACTGATCGCGAAATATCCGGCAGAAAATCGGGATGAATCCAGATTAATGGTTCTTAGAAGGAAAGATGGATCAATTGAACACCGGATTTTTAAAGATATAATAGAGTATTTCAATTCGGAAGACGTTATGGTATTTAATAATACCAAGGTTTTTCCGGCAAGGTTATATGGCAACAAAGAGAAAACAGGTGCGGAAATAGAAGTTTTTCTTTTAAGGGAACTTAATAAAGAACAACGCTTATGGGATGTATTGGTAGATCCGGCCAGAAAAATACGGATTGGGAATAAACTATATTTTGGTGAAGATGATGTTTTGGTTGCTGAGGTAATTGATAACACAACTTCACGAGGGCGCACATTAAGATTTCTTTTTGATGGGGATTATGAAGAGTTTAAAGCGACTCTTTATGGATTGGGAGAAACACCACTTCCAAAATTCATAAAAAGAGAAGTCCAACCTGAGGACAAAGAAAGATATCAGACAATATTTGCTAAACATGAAGGAGCTGTCGCGGCTCCTACTGCCGGTCTGCATTTTAGTCGGGAGTTATTAAAGCGCTTGGAAATTAAAGGCCTTGAGTTTGCTGAAATAACACTGCATGTTGGTTTAGGAAATTTCCGCACTGTTGATGTGGAAGATCTCACAAAACATAAAATGGATTCGGAAAGAATTATTATACCTGAAAAGGCAGCTAAAATTGTAAACGACGCAAAAGAAAAACGTAAACAAGTGTGCGCGGTTGGTACAACAGTTATGCGAACTCTGGAAAGTTCCGTATCAACACAGGGATATTTAAAACCTTATGATGGTTGGACAAATAAATTTATATTTCCTCCTTATGAATTTAGTGTACCTACCAGTATGATATCTAACTTTCATCTGCCACTTTCTACTTTGCTCATGTCCGTTTCAGCATTTTCAGGTTACGAATATTTATTTAAAGCGTACGATATAGCTATTAAAGAGAAATACAGATTTGGAACTTATGGCGATGCCATGTTAATAATTTGAAAAAGTGCGTTTAAGTAAAACTGATAAAAGCAAAACAAGGTGCAACCATTATACAATTCTTTTGTCATTAGAAACGCAATTAATTCGTTTCTGAACAATTATCAAAAAAAGAATAAATGAAAGTATTTAAAATCCTGATATTCTGTGCTATAATACCACTGAGTTGTTTTTCCCAGGACGATGATTTTCAAACCATTTTTAAGAAAAAGGATGATAAAAGACTTCGGATTAGTGGTTTCGGAGGCCCTGTGATGATATTTACCTCAACAGGTAACGATTTTGCACATATGATGGGAGGTTATGCAGCTGTTATTGTTGGTAATACCTTTTTTGGAGGTTATGGAATGGGGAAAACCAATAAAACGCCGTTTAAAGGTAATAATGAATATAATCTGAATTTTGGACATGGGGGATTAATGTTCGGTGCAGTAGCTGGATATAAGAAACCGGTTCATTTCTCATTTTCATCATTAATAGGATGGGGTAGTATTTCGGAATCTCTAAGTTTACCTGACTTTGAATCTGAAAATATTAATTCGTATCCTGTTTTTGTAATAACTCCGGTTATTGAACTGGAATTTAACTTTTCCCGTTATTTTGTATTAGGGGCAGGGACATCTGTCAGCTATGTTACCGGGCGCGGAATAACCGATACAGATTATACCAGGGAAGATTTTTTCAAACCCGCAGTATTTATGTCATTTAAATTCGGCTGGTTCAAATAAGATAATTATTGAACATAATACTTTAATTTAAATAGGCTCAAATCTCTGAGCCTATTTGTATTTATAAAATGTCGATATTTTTATATTTATGATTATTTAAGAATGATCCATAACCTAATAAGAAGTTTAAAAGTTCTTACCTGAATAATTTCATTATCTTAGTTGCCCTTAATCTGCAATGCTTTCGGATTTAATTTTTTAAATATGTGTTCAAGCAGATTAATCCGATTGATCATGATATATAAGGGATTAATCGATTATAATTTATGAGTTAATAGTTTAAATTAATCAGGTTAGTATAGTATACTGAATTTATTATGAAAACCTTAAGGCTTTATAACAGGATCATTGGTTGGGGTGTTTTTATTATCTCTGCCTTTGTATATTTTAAAACACTCGAACCCACAACGAGTTTATGGGATTGTGGTGAGTTTATCGCAAGTGCATATAAATTACAGGTTGGACATCCCCCGGGAGCTCCATTATTTATGATTTTAGCCCGTTTATTCTCTCTTTTTGCCGGTAGTGAAAGTAATGTAGCTTTAATGATCAATGCTCTTTCTGGACTTGCAAGTGCTTTTACAATTTTATTCCTGTTTTGGTCTATTACGCATCTGGCTCTGAAATTGGTAAAAAATGATGATAATGATTTAAAAACATGGCAGATCATTGCTATTCTCGGAAGCTCTTTAGTTGGATCTCTGGCATATACATTTTCAGATACTTTCTGGTTCTCGGCTGTTGAAGGTGAAGTATATGCAAGTTCATCACTATTTACAGCTTTGGTATTTTGGGCTATTCTGAAGTGGGAGAATGTTGCCAGTGAAAAATATGCCAACAAATGGCTTATTCTTATAGCATATCTAATGGGTCTCTCGATTGGGGTTCACTTACTGAACTTACTCGCAATTCCTGCAATCGTGCTGGTGTATTATTTTAAAAAATACCGTTATTCACGAAAAGGGATTATCGGAGCTCTGTTAATCGCTTTAATGCTTTTAGGAGGAATCATGTATGTGATTATACCTGGTGTTGTGTGGATGGCATCAATGTTTGAACTGCTTTTTGTTAATGTATTCGGACTAAAATATAACTCCGGGGTACTGTTTTATTCAGCATTACTTATCGGAGGACTGGTATTCGGAATTCATTATACACACAAATACAGAAAAGTACTTGCAAACACAATTATTATCGGTATCACGGTAATAATTCTTGGCTATTCATCATTCTCAATGATTGTAATTCGATCATTGGCAAATCCTCCTATGGATGAAAACAGTCCGGAAACTGTTTTTGCACTTATGTATTATTTGAATCGGGAACAATACGGAGACAGGCCTTTGATAAAAGGTCAGTATTTTAATGCTCCACGTCCTGAATATACAGATAGTAAACCAACATATACGCAGATCGACGGAAAGTATGTTATTACCAATCGTAAACCTAATATAAAATATGACAGTGATTTTACAACCTTCTTCCCGAGAATGTATAGCAGTAAAAATGAGCATATTAGAGTATACCTCGATTGGGGAGGCATTGAAGAAAGAGATGTTTATTATCCAAGGTATAATGAAGATGGTAGTGTTAAAACAAACCGAAACGGAGATGTCATATATGACAGAAATAATCCAAAGGCTAAACCAAGCTTTATATCAAATATTAGGTTTTTCCTGGGCTATCAGCTCGGTCATATGTATTTCAGATATTTTATGTGGAATTTTGCAGGGCGTCAAAATAATATTCAGGCTGACGGAGGGCCACTCGATGGGAACTGGATATCTGGTATTGAGTTCATCGATCAGTGGCTTGTCGGAGAAGGGAAAGGGAATATGCCTGATGAAATAAAAAACCATCCTGCACGAAATACATATTATTTTCTCCCACTTTTACTTGGAATTATCGGATTGATATTCCAGTATTCTAAACATAAAAAAGACTTTTCAATTGTGATGCTGTTATTTGTGCTTACAGGAATTGCAGTAGTGGTCTATCTTAATCAAACTCCTATTCAACCGCGTGAAAGAGATTATGCTTATGCCGGTTCGTTTTATGCTTTCGCAATTTGGATCGGACTGGGGGTTTTAGGAATAATTGATCTGATTGGTAAAAAAGCCAGAAATCTGCCTTCTGTAGTTGTTATTTCATTAATCTGCCTATTTCTGGTGCCAGGTATCATGGCAAGAGAGAACTGGGATGATCATGATCGTTCAGGAAGATATTTAGCTCGTGATATTGCATATGATTATCTAAATTCATGTGAGCCTAACGCAATATTGTTTACAGGTGGCGATAATGATACCTTCCCGCTTTGGTATGCTCAGGAAGTAGAAGGTATACGCACCGATGTTCGGGTTGTAAACCTAATGCTTTTAAACATGGACTGGTATATTGATCAAATGAAACTAAAAGCATATGAATCTGATCCATTACCTATCTCACTTAAAATAGAACAATACATAAATGGCACACGCGATGCTGTTCCGATTTATGAGCAAGAAAAATATAAGAATATTGCATTTCCTGCAAAAGATATAGTTGAATTTATTGGTAGTGATAGCAAAGCAAGCAGATTGCCAACCCAAAGCGGAGAATATCTTGATTACGTTCCTGTTCGAAAATTTATTTTGCCTGTCGATACAGCATTAGTAATTGGCAATGAGACCGTTAAGAAAGAGAATGCTTCACAAATTGAATCGCCAATCGGACGCATTACCGGAGGACATATTACCAAAAGCAATCTGATAGCATTGGATATAATTGCAAACAACGACTGGGAAAGGCCTGTTTATTTTGTCGGAACAAATCATACAGACGATTTAGGGCTTAGTGATTATGTTCAACTGGATGGACTTGCGTATCGTCTGGTTCCGATAAAAACTTCTTCAGGTTCAAGTTTCGAACATGGAAGGGTTGATGCCGATATTCTTCACGATAAATTAATGAATGTTTTTAAATATGGAAGGATGAATGAAGAAGATGTTTTTCTTGATAATTTTCATATCAGGACACTTTCGGTTGTGCGATTACGTTTCCGATTCACTCGTCTGGCTGATGCGCTTATCAATAGAGGGGATTTTGAAAAAGCAGAAAAAGTCCTTGACAGAATAATTGAACTCACACCTCATGAAAAGATTCCATACCATATGTTTATGCCAGGTATTGCTGATTCATATTATCGCATTGGTAAATATGAAAAAGGGAATGAAATATTGAATAAAATGCTTGATATTTCAGATAGGCATTTAGAATATTACTTCTCATTTAAACCAAAGAACATTGTAAGAATCACCGGAGAAATAGAATATCATATGCGTGTAATCGGGAATATTATCCAAATTACTCAGCAATATAAGCAGACCGATCTTGCTTCGCATGCTGAGGAAGTTTTCGATGAATACAGCAACCTATATTCATTACTCAGGTAGAAACGGAATAAATTATAAGGGAGAACAATTTTCAGTTCTCCCTTTTTGTAATTTGCAGTATCAGATTTTGCAAGGCATTTTTCCTTTCTTTATCAGCACTGATCTGTGAAAGGTATATAAGCCCTTTTTCAATATATTCACTGGCCAGTATTCTGGTAGCTTCATCAATCCCAAGATTCTGATATATTCTTTTTACGGCCTGGACTTTTTCTTCAGGATCAAAACCTTTCTTTTCAATCCAGCCTTTTAGTTCTTTCACAGCATTTTTATTATTTGAATTCAATGCCATTATTAGCAGATATGTTTTTTTATTTGCTATTATATCGCCTCCTATTTTTTTCCCAAAATCAGCACTTGAGGCAAACACATCAAGATAATCATCCTGTAACTGAAAGCCTGATCCTACATTTATACCAAGCTGATATAAATTTTCAATATTTTCCGAACCTGAAAGTGCCGTTATTCCCCCAATGGCAAGTGAAGCTCCAAAAAGTACAGCTGTTTTAAGTCTTATCATTTTAAGATATTCGTTCACTTTTACAGAATTTTGCTTTTCAAAATTCATATCATATTGCTGACCTTCACACACTTCAAGAGCAGTTTTATTGAAAATTTTGAAAACATCAGGGAAAATTTCACTACGGGATTTTGAAATAAGATCATAGGCTATTATCATCATAGCATCACCAGATAAAATTGCCGTATTTTCATTCCATTTCTTATGGACAGTTTCTTGTTTTCTCCTCATTGAAGCATTGTCCATAATATCATCGTGTAAAAGAGTAAAATTATGAAACACTTCAATTCCCAGCGCAGGGTATAAAGCATCTTTGATGTTTTCTGAAAACAAATTATGGGCAAGAAGAGTAAAACAGGGCCTTAATCTCTTTCCGCCCAGGCGAAGAATATAACGTATGGGACTATACAACTGATTTGGTTCTTCATCATAATAAAGTTGAATGAGATTTTCTTCAATCAATTTTTGACAATCTGAGTATTCGAGCATAGTATATAAAATATCTGATAAGCAAAAATATAACTATTCAAGATACAACAGCCATGGTTAAACTTTGTTATCTATTTGTTAACGATTTCGGAATTGCCTTTTTTATGCTAATTTTGCCGCTTAAATTACGGTTCAATGGCATATTTATTTATCAGACAGTTAAAAAATGTTATACTAATCGTTGTTTTTAATACGGTCCTGATAGTTTTATCTTATTCCAAAGGATATAATATAGGCTTGGAAATTAATGGTTTTGCAGACACAACGGCAATATTAGGGCATTATCTTAATAAATCGATGTACCCCGATGATACCACTTTTTTTAATTCAAAAGGGAAAGGTGTTTTTAAAGGAAACCAACTATTGCCGCAGGGGATGTATCTGATATTTCTGCCTGATGGGAGTTATTTTGAATTGATTATAGGAGAAGATCAGGAATTTGAAATAAAAACCGATACTTCAAATCTGATAACCAATCTTCATGCTGAAGGATCACTCGAAAATGAAATTTTTTTCGACTTTCAAAAGTACATGTATGAAAAAAGAAAAGTGTTGGAAGAATCCCAAAAGACATTAAAAAATTCAGATAATGAAGCCGATAGTAAAAATGCTTCACAAAAAATAAAAGAACTTAATGAAGAGCGCAAACAAAAAATAAATAATATTATTAAGAACCACCCGGAATTATTCGTTTCGACATTCCTGAAAGCAACATTATATGTAGAAGTCCCGGAACCCCCTGCAGATTTGGAAGGACCTGTTGATACTACTCAATGGAAATATTATTATTTAAGGAAACATTTTTTCGATAATCTTGATCCTGGAGATGTCAGATTACTGCGCACGCCACTGTATGAAGACAAATTAATGTACTATATCGATAATATGGTACCCCAAATACCTGACACATTAATTAAAGAAGTGGATTTTTTAATTGGGAAATCCCGAAGCGATTCAGCACTTTTCAGGTACATGCTGATTACTTTATTCAATCACTACGGCAAGAAAAAGATTATGGGGATGGATGCTGTGCAGGTTCACATTGCGAAACAATATTATCTTGATGAAGCGTGGTGGAGTTCCGATGAGTTTATTAGTGATCTTAGAGATAAAATAGAGAAGATAGAACCTTTACTTATTGGGGAAGTGGCACCGGATTATGAGCTCATGTTCGTGCAGTCAGAGCATTTTAAAGAGGCACAAAATGATGAAGCACTCAAAAAATATCCTCATGCCGGGAAATTAATGAAAATGAGTGATATACAGGCAGATTACACAGTACTGTTATTTTGGGAATCTGGTTGCAGTCATTGTAAGAAAGAAGTGCCTAAATTGTATAAAATTTACAATGACACACTAAAATCAATGAATGTAAAAATAATTGCAATTAGTACTTTATTTGGTGAAGAAGGTAAGATAAAATGGGTTGATTTTGTAAATAAAAATCAGTTATACAACTGGGATAATGCCTGGAATCCATATAGTGCAGAGTATAAAATAGGATATGATATAATGTCGACACCACAAATATTTGTGCTCGATAAAAACAGAAAAATAATCGGGAAAAAACTTGGAGCTGATAATGTTGTCGGGTTAATTAATGCACATAAGGAACAGTTTGGGGATAAGCAGAATTAATCAGAATTTAATAAAAAAAGGGAAAAATAATTTAGTGGAAAAAAGGAAAGAAATAAAACTAATACTGGAAGATGGGACGGAATTTAAAGGTAAATCTTTCGGCAGTGAGAGATCAATATCAGGTGAAGTGGTTTTTAATACCTCAATGACGGGTTACCCTGAAAGCCTGACAGATCCTTCATACAAAGGGCAAATACTTACCTTAACCTATCCTCTGGTAGGTAATTATGGGGTTCCTGGTAAAGAACTGGAAGATAACTTATTTAAATTCTTTGAATCCTATGCTCTGCACATATCGGGATTAATAATTTCAGATTATTCAGAAAAATACAGCCATTGGAATGCTGAAAAAAGTCTGAGCGATTGGTTAAAAGAATATGATATCCCTGGTATTTATGGTGTCGACACCAGGCTGCTCACAAAAATACTCAGGGAAAAAGGCACCATGCTTGGGAAGGTTGTGTTCAATAACGATGATGTGCCCATGTACGATCCGAATAAAGAAAACCTTGTGGCACAAGTAAGTATTAAGGAAAAGAAGCAGTATGGATCCGGGAAATATAAAATATTACTGATCGACTGCGGAGTCAAGTACAATATAATCAGGAACCTGATCAAGCGTAATGCAACAGTAACAGTTGTTCCCTGGGATTATAATTTTGAAAATGAAAAGTATGACGGATTGTTTATTTCAAATGGTCCCGGCGATCCTAAGTACTGTACCAAAACAATTGAAAGTATCAGCAAGGCTTATGGCAGGGATAAACCTATTTATGGGATATGTCTTGGTAATCAGCTGATGTCTTTAGCTTCCGGGGCAGATACATACAAATTAAAATATGGGCACCGTAGTCATAACCAACCTGTAATCCAGGTTGGTACGGATAAAGCTTATATCACTTCACAAAATCATGGATTTGCAACTGATAACAACACATTATCCGATGAATGGGAACCTTTGTTCATCAACCTCAACGATAATACCAATGAAGGTGTTCGGCACAAGACAAAACCTTTCTTTTCATCACAATTTCATCCTGAAGCTTCAAGCGGACCAACAGATACCGAATTTCTATTCGATTTATTTATGGATGAAGTAAAAAAATACGCCGACAACTAATTGTTGCCAGCGTATCAGAGATTATCTGTGAGAGTCTTAGAGTGACTTATTATGCAACTTCAGCATATTCATGATATCTGAAGTCGATTCTTAAGAGAGATTCTTCGTATATTTCCGCTGTCTCGACACTATCATCATCACCTTCTTCGAAATGCCAGTTTACTAGTATGTTCTTAATACCGTTATTGGCATCGAGATGTCTTAACAAATCGAGTATTTTTTTCGATGATGCAGTATTAAAATATTCCAGATCGATATCAAGCACAGCACTTTCTACCTGTAACTCATCAACGAACTGGATCAACGGACTATAGAATTCGGAGGCGTCTTCAGGAATTGATCGCCCTTTAATCAACATTTTCCCATCGGGAGAAAAATTGACTTCGGGCAGTGATGATAATTGGCTGTATACAATGCTTTCCATTTTTTATCTTCGTTATTGTTTTATTGACTTTAATTTGTTGCCTTATAACATTAGAAACGTAAATAATTCAAAGAAGTATCATGTATGTTGATGAAATATCTATTTTTGATGACATTGCTCACCGTTTTTTGGACGAATGTGTCATCAGACTTTATTAACTGATAATATTTTATGGTAAAAGTCAATATTGATGGGAAAATAAAAATAAAGCTTGGAAGCTTAAGACTGGGTCTTTTACACGCTAAAATTATCACCTGTTCAGACTCATCAGAAAAATTATTATATGAAATAGAGAAAAGCTCACAGTATATAAAAAATAATTATAAACTGGATGAAATAAGTAAAAAGCCGATTATTAATGCAACTCGCACAGCTTACCGTAAAGCAGGGAATGACCCGAACAGATACAGACCTTCGGCCGACTCACTTTTACGAAGAATTGTGAAAGGCAATAATCTTTATAGAGTAAACAATATTGTTGATACGCTGAATCTTATTTCAATCCAAAGCGGGTATTCAATTGGGGGTTATGATGCAGAAAAAATCAAAGGTGATATATGTTTGGGAATAGGAAGGAAAGAGGAACCTTACAAAGGTATCGGCAGAGGGCAGGTAAACATTGATAAGCTAATTGTACTTCGTGATAGTATAGGTGCATTTGGAACACCTACTTCCGATTCTGAAAGGACAATGATAACTGAAAATACAGTATCGATATTATGGGTATTTTACGATTTTGGAATTGATGCATCTTTGTCGTCATATATGACAAAATCAGAAACGTATCTAAAGATGTTTTCCGCCGCAAAAAATATCACAATTAAAATGCTGAAATTTTAAGATATGGCGGTAATAAAGTAATCTTAAAATATTACCCAAACCATTTTTCAAGTACTGTTCTTACCGCGTCGACCTTAACTGGTTTAACAATGTAGTCGTTCATCCCTGATGTTATAGCGCTGTTTTTCCCAATTTTAGAAGCAGTAGCAGTCATTGCTATTATTGGCATTTGAAATCCAAGTCCCCTTATTTCAACAGTTGCATCAACTCCATCTTTTTCAGGCATTTGTAAATCCATAAATACAATGTCGTAAGATTTTTTCTTCACCATTTCTACGACCTCTTTTCCGTCAATAGCAATATCGATGGTATAACCCAGGCTACTGAAAATGGTTTCAGCTACTTTCTGGTTAATAAGATTATCTTCAGCAACCAATATATTCAGGTCTTTTCTTAACGACACAAGTTTTTCTTTCTCGGCATGTTCTATTCCCGGGAACCATTTTAATAGTAAGCCTTTCAGAATATTCTGATCAAAGGGTTGTAACAAATATGAATCTATTCTGGCCACTTTTGTCTGAATATAGTTCTCCTGCTTATGATTTGAACTTATCATTACAATTCTGAATTGATCATTGATTTTTTTATGATTTAGCTGATTGGCAAGCCATAACCCATCCAGATTAACCTCATCCATTATGAATACCAGGTGGTAATTGTCCGATCCGGATAATTGTTTGGTAATGTTATTAATTACTTGTGTATCTTCTGTTAGCTCAACTATATTAGTATTAATGCCCAGATGATCAAGGAATCCCTGCAAACGTTTTTTGGTGGCAATATTCTGGGCAATTATAAAAGCATTAACCTGATCGAAAGACTTTATATCACTGAAGTCAATGTTTTTAACAATATCCTCATTTGAGAATACTTCAATAGTAAAACTAAAAATCGATCCGGGGTATTTTTTATTTTTAGAAATTCCTGATGGACTTTCAACCCATATTTCGCCATGCATCAGATTTACCAACTGTTTTGATATGGTTGTTCCAAGTCCGGATCCACCATACTTACGTGAGGTGCTTTGCTCGGCCTGGGTAAAAGAATTAAAAATACTGTCGAGCCTTTCATTAGGTATACCAACACCTGTATCAGCAACTTCAAACAGAAGGGTCAGGTTGCCATTATACTTTTCATCAAGTTTGACAGAAATGCGTATTTCACCTTCGTGTGTAAATTTAACGGAATTGCTTATCAGGTTTGACAGAACCTGCCTAAGCCTGAACGGATCACCAATAATATCATCAGGTACGTCGGGACTTATGTCTATAGCCAGCTTAATTCCTTTATCCTCAATAATTGCACGGAACAGATCAAGAGATAATTTTACTTCTTCGCTTATTTTGAACGGAATTTCCTCAAGCTGCATTTTCCCTGCTTCGATTTTTGAATAATCGAGGATGTCATCAATGATATTTAACAGAAGATCGGCTGATCGTTTCACTATATCAACATATTCTTTTTGCTCCTTAGTAAGATTTTTCTGGTTTAATGCATCTGTCATGCCAATAATACCATTCATGGGGGTTCTTATCTCATGACTCATTTTGGCAAGAAATTCTGATTTGGCTGTGTTTGAAGCTGCCTCATATTTGCGGGCTTTTTCAAGCGATGTAATATCAATAAATGCAGATAAAATAAATTCTTTTTCATCGATAAAATAGGGGACTTCCTTCCTGTACAATATTACTTCATTACCTTCCCGCTGGTATAAAATAAACTGGTTTGAATCGTAGGCTGTTACTTTACCCTTTTCTTTTATAGACCTGTGACCGGTCATAAGGAATTTATCAACCACTGTATTCTTGGTAAATTCTTCTCCCTCGCGGATTAGGAATAATTCCTTGGCAATTTGATTGATATATATAATTTTATCATGATCGTCGAATACGATGACACCGATGGGTAAATTTTGAAGTACGTTATGAATTTTCTCCTTTTCCTGTAAAGTGTTCAGAGTTTTTTTTTCACTTTTACCAACCTGGATAATCAGAAAAAAAATAGTAAAAAGTATTAGAACTGTGCTGATAATGAAGATCATACCAACTCTAAATACAATTTCCTTTATAAAGTAATTATTAATGTAACTGAATGCGATTCCAAATTTATGGTCGAGTAAATCAAGTGTTTTATATGCAGTAATAACTTTAAGTTTTGCGCTGTCTGTTGTAATTACATGGATTTTGATATCTTCCAGATCATTGGTTAAATTCGACAGTATTATATTAAAATCCTGTATGATGATATTTTCAGCCTTCAGGTTTGTCTGAAAATTTTTTTCAACCGGGTTTATGATCCACTGAAAACTGTTGTCGGGCACATGGAATTTTTCCAGTTCCGACATTATATAATTTGAAAGATTGATTGAGACTACGATATTACCAAACACTTCATTATCCTTAAATACCGGGATGTAATAGTGATATTCACTATTCCGAGATTTAACCTGCTCTGTCGATACAAGCTTACGCTGACGTTGCGCAAGGTATCTGTCTGTAATAAAGTCCTTGTCCTTGAAAATATTGAATACGTTCTTCTGGTTATCGTATATGTCGATATTTTTAATGAGTGTAGTATATGAACTGTAAAAAAGCTCAAGTTTTCTTAATGAATTCGAATTTTCAGCATTGTCAGCAAATAATTCTGATATGTCATCGGAAAAAAGAATAAAATTCAGATCGCTTTCAAAACGCTGTATTACATCTTCAATAGTTTCGCTGCACAACTCAGACTGACTAACAAGAATGTTTTTCTGATAGTTTAGATGATTATGATATAGTTTATTGAAGATAAAAATATTGATGATGAGAAGAATCAGTCCTGCTGCTATTCCAATGAAGATAGATTTTTTCATAGAGGTACCTATCATGAAGTGCTAAAACTTATAGGAGCAACTAAATTAGAATAAATGTACGTTTAATAAAAATAATGTAAGTTCTTTTACTGTTAATAAATACTCTCAATTTTCTTTATGTTATGTTCTGTATTTTGAATTTTCTTCAAGAAACAGATTTTCATAACTTTTATACCGCGATTTTGCGATTAATCCTTTTTGAACTGCATCTATTACAGCACAATCTGGTTCATGAATATGAGTACAGTTATAATATTTGCAGTTTTTAGAAATGCTGAATATTTCCGGAAAAAAATGGGCAATTTCCGATTTTTCAATATCAATTAGTCCAAAACCTTTAATTCCGGGAGAATCAATAATATTGCTTTTATCATTCAATTGGAATAATTCAGAAAATGTAGTTGTATGCTTACCGGCTTTATGATAATCTGATATTTCTTCGGTTTTTAGATCCAAATCGGGTATAAGAACATTTATCAGTGATGTTTTTCCAACTCCCGAATTACCTGCGATCAGGGTTGTTTTATTATTGAGGGCCTTTTTAACCTGTTCTATGTTGATGTTTTTTTCAACCGATACTGAAATGCATTCATATCCTGCCAGATCCTGATACGTTTTAAGCATTTCTTCATAAGCACTTTGGGTTTTACTGTCAAGAAGATCTATTTTATTTATAATAATGATATTTTTAATATAGTAAGCTTCGGCAGATACAAGAAACCTGTCCATAAATTCGCTCGGAGTCACAGGATTTTTAACCGATACCATAAGCATTGCCTGATCGACATTAGCGGCAAGAAGGTGAGCTTCTTTACTAAAGTGGGTGGATCGCCGGATGATGTAGTTTTTTCTCTCCTCAATTCTTTCAATTAACCCGGTACTTTCATCATACATAATATATTCAACATTGTCGCCTACCGTAACAGGATTGGTAGTTTTTATACCTTTTAGCCTGAGTTTGCCCTTTATTTTACATGGAATAACCTTTTTACCGTCCTGCACACTGTACCAGCTACCTGTCGATTTAATAACAATTCCCTTCAATACCGCTAATTTATCGATCGGACAATATAAACATTAATTGGAATTACATATTGTTAAAACCTTACACCAATTCTTACTCCAGAAGCTGAAGAAATATTGAAACCGAAACCGTTGCCTCCTTTTTCAATCACATCGTTATCTACTTCCTGATCTCTGTATTTAATAAAAGCAAATCCCGGAGAAAATTCTGCTCCTACATATAAGGCTGGTAAAATGTAATAATCAAAACCAACTACTGCTGCTAAACCAATGCCAAAAAAATCATCACCATAAGGGTTTGTCGATTCTATTGTATTATCAGCAATACTTACTTCAGAAGATGATCTGTATACGGAAATAGGTAGTTCACCTCCAACATAGGCTCTAAACTTATCTGTGCCAAATTGTTTTTCTATTCCTGCTGCCAGAGAAAAATTAGCACTGGACATTTTAGTGTAATCATCACCATCCGGATCTTCGTAATCTTTACTACTTCCAAAACCAAAATCAAATCCTACACGCAGAGCTGTTTTGGATGATAGAAAATACCTTCCTTTGATATACGGCATTTGAAACATAGGACCGGCATTGGCATCAAAAATAGCGGCCGGATCAAAATTAAAATCTACTGCAAAGTTACCTGAAGGTTCCTGCGCGTTAACAGCAGGAATAGCTAACAATACAATTGCTGTAATGATAAGGAATTTTTTCATTTTAAGTGGATTTAATTAGCCTACTCTTAGGTTTTTCGGCAAACACCCCCAAATTCTTAGCTTTGGGTTATTTAACAAAAATCTTAAATATAGATCAATAATAAAAATCGGTATATGAACAGCTTTATTAACAATAAATTACTGTTAAAAATTAATAGTGGTCTTATGATCTGAGCAGTACTGCAATTTTTATAATTAATTTTGCAGAATAATAATATATATATGAAAACAATACGACAAAAACATTATATATCGGCTACACCCGAAGAAGTTTACACGGCATTAACAAATCCTTTCACTATAGAACTGTGGACTGGCTATAAAGCTGAAATGTCAACTGAAACAGGCTCGGAATTCTCACTTTTTGACGGAGATATTGTTGGTAAAAACCTGGAATTCAAAGAAAAGGAATGGATAAAACAACAATGGTATTTCGATGGTGAAGTAGAAGAATCTATTGTTACAATCTATCTGAAACCTGAAAAAGGTAATACACGCATTGAACTTATCCATGAAAATGTACCTGATGAAGTATATCAGGAAATGGAAGATGGTTGGAGAAAAAATTACTGGGGATCTTTAAAACAATTTTTTAAATAGTAAGCAATAAGAATTGAAACTGCAAAGGGAAGATATTGAAATAATGGCGCCGGCAGGATCTTATGAATCACTGATGGCAGCAATACAGGCCGGGGCTGATGCTGTTTATTTCGGGATTAACAAATTAAACATGCGTGCCCGTTCTTCAGCCAATTTTACTGAAAAAGATCTTGAAAAAATTGTGGCAATATGCAAAGAACACAGGGTTAAAACTTATCTGACCCTTAATATTATATTTTACGATAATGAAATTGAAGATGTCCGGAGACTGATTGATTTTGCAAAAGAGAAAAAAGTCGATGCACTGATTTTGAGTGATCAGGGGATAATTCAGTATGCACGATCGGTTGGAATGGAAGTACACATTTCCACCCAGGTAAATATCAGCAATATTGAGGCACTTAAATTTTATTCAGAATTTGCGGATGTTATCGTTTTAGCCCGTGAACTGAATCTTGACCAGGTTAAAGAAATGTCTTCTGCAATAGAAAAGGAAAACATAGTTGGGCCCGGAGGCAGGAAAATTAAAATTGAAATGTTTATTCATGGGGCACTCTGTATGTCGATATCAGGGAAATGTTATTTAAGCCTGCACGAATATAATTATTCAGCTAATCGTGGTGCATGTTTGCAAACCTGTCGCAAGGGATATACTGTTAAAGAGAAGGAATCGGGAAGGGAACTGGATATTGAAAATGAATATATTATGTCACCAAAAGACTTATGTACCATACATTTTCTGAATAAAATACTGGATGCAGGGGTTACAGTATTAAAAATTGAAGGCAGGGCCAGGCCACCGGAATACGTTTATACAGTTACAAAATGCTACAGTGAAGCAGTTGATAATTACATTAATGGCTCCTATACAAAAGAAAAAATTGAAGATTGGATAAGTCACCTCGAAACTGTGTTTAACAGGGGATTCTGGGATGGATACTATCTTGGTCAAAAATTGGGAGAGTGGAGTCATGTGTATGGTTCAAAAGCAACAAAACGAAAGATATATGTAGGGAAGGGAATGAATTACTTTTCAAATATTGAGGTTGCGGAATTCTTATGTGAGGCTACACATATTCAAATTGGCGATGAAATACTGGTAACAGGGCCAACTACCGGTATAATTCAAACTACTGTAGAAGAAATTCGTGTTGATCTTAAAACTGTTGATCAGGCCAATAAAGGAGAACGTTTCTCTATCCCGTTAAAACAAATGATTCGCAGGTCAGATAAACTATATAAAATTGTTGATGCCCTTTTAGTTAAAACTCAGGCAGATTAAGATTGGCAGAAATAAGCATATCGCTTTTTATCTGCTTAATGAAATGCTTCTTTAATAATAAAGCACGCTCAAGAGTTTTATCATGATCGTATATCCGAATCACATCTTCCGGGCCACAGAAACGATAAATAATACCTAATGCAGCATCAAAATTTCTGTTTTTCAGGTTGAATTTAATTTTCTTACTGATATAGTCGAACCTTTTCCAGTTTACAGCATGTGGAATCTTGATATAAATTTTTTTACTGTCGTTTAGATCGCGGTATAGTCCCTCTGCTATTTCAATAAGCTTAAATGTTTTAAAAATCTTTATTCTGGCTGATCCTTCAATATCGCGATATGCCATTAATTTCAGGTCATTTTGTTTAAAATAATCCTGGATCATTGGTATTTGCCTGAGATCGTCAATACCTTTAAGTCTGATACATGGTAAGATTGAATCGCGAGTTAAAATTTCTCCAAATGATGGATAACACCTGGTAATTCTTTTAATTGCCAAATCTTTATTGATCCGGTTTATTTTTTCAGGAGCATACCTGTATCTTAAAATTATGTATGTCGATTGTGGTTTATCAGATCTGGCGCTGTCCTGATCGGTACGATAACCAGGAAAGGGGTCCACACTTGCAAGCACAAGAGAGTTTTCCAGTACATTATCTTCGAGGGAGCGAAGATGTTCCATTTTGGTAATACTTCCAATTGTTTCAATTACTTCATGTTGTTCCATTACCTCAAGTTTTGATAAATGAAATATTCTCACACAATAATAAGGGCTCTACCCTTCGGAATTAGGCATGTTGTATAAACCTAATTTACAAAAACATTTGCGGTTTGTCAATGTATATTATCAGTATTTTAATAAAACATTATAATTAGGCTGGTATATAAATAGGTGAAATTACGGGAAACAGAATCGAGGATTATTAATTTCCAGACGAAGTATTAAAGACTGTACTGATTAAAAGACACTTGTATTAACCGTGATATAGAACTGAAAGGAAGATAAATTTATTTGTGGTAAATATGAATATGCAATACAAGGGGTAAAAGGAAGAATAAAACGGAAGAAATTCATATCAGTATGTAAACTTACACCGAAAGAATATATCACATGGGAAGAAAATTCTTCTTTATTGATTATTTCATTATAATCGGTTAAAGCCACATCGTGAAATAATCGGGCATGAAATCGTTTGATATATGCAATTGGTCCTAAACTCCAGTCCGGGTAAAATAAAGGGAGAGTGTATTCAAAACTTCCTTTTTTTATTTCATTATAATCTGTGGTTTGTATAAATCCTCTTGGTAAACTTATTTGATTGCCGAAAGTATACCGTTTTTGGTTTTGGTTTTCATATCCCAGATTGATATGCAGGCCATGGTGTCTGAAAAATCCGGGTAAATAAGTATTAGAACTAACAATCAGTGCATCGCTAACATAACTGTTATTACCTAATGGTTGGACATAAGACAAATAAATGGTCTGCCCAAGTTTTGGATTGATATCTCTTGCAGATTTCTTAAGTAAAATACTGCCGTAAAAGCTGTATTTCATATAGCTAATGCCTCTTAAATACAGCTCATCATAAACGTATCTGTTGTTATAGGTATACCCGACCTGAGGTTGTAAGTAGGTATAAAACCGGTTACGGGTGAAATTTAAAGGCAGATATATATTTACTGTGAGTCTATAGTAATTCATAAGATTGTCAGGAATATCTACAGTATCAATTTCAGTGAAGGAAGGATTATTGCGCACAAGGGCACTAAATTCAACTACCGGATAAAATCGTGCAAGGGTTAATTTTGGTTCAAGGTAATGACTGTTATTAGTATAAAAGTAACCAAGACTTGAAGTAACAGTACTTAATTTATTCTGGGATAACAAAGTAAATCCCGGATATATTCTTGATTCCAAATTAATGACATCATCCGGATTGAAATAGAAAGGCAACCAGCTATGAATATTTAAAGAATGAATTATTCTGTTATATCCAAGTGTGTCATATAATTTGGATGGAATTTCATTTAACTGAATATTAACAGATGTTTGCGCTGAAAGCTTTTTGGCAATAGGCCAATTATATTTTTCTATATTTTCAGAACTCTTCCAATTGGATGAATCCGCAATATTAATTTTAGCTATTCTGTATCCGTCGGGTGTATAGTCTGAATAATAAAGACTTTGCTCTTCATTATCGTATGAAGGATAGTTTGCACCATATTCTGATGAGGTTATCCTGTAAATTCGATTTGTTTTTAAGTTAAAGGCATAAATGTTCCGGACAAGTTCTTTATCATAGGCAAAGAAAAGATAACCATTCCCAAATTCGAGGTATTCAATGTTTATAAATCCTGACTTATAAACTATTAAATGTTTATCTTCTTTAAAATCATATATAACAATGTTTTTACCATTTTCATTTAAACTTATAAATGCAATTTCTGAACTGGATATCCAAACTGGAGATATAATATAATCATTTGATTTGATAGATACCTCTTTAATTTTCCTTCCGTTGTCTGAATCCAGCAACACAAGTGAGTAATTATTCTGCTCATCAATGTGTACTATTACCAGGGAGTCGCCTGTCGGGGATGCAGAAGGAGAAAAATATCTGGTTTTTTTACTAATACATTTTACGCTGTTATCTGCGTAGCTATACTTTTTTATTACAGAATAACTTTTCTGTTGCCACCTGGTGTCTGGGATAAGCTCTTCCCAAAAAATATATTCATCGGTTATTGCCGGTGGGGAATTCATATACAATCCCGGGGTGTGTATTACATTTTCTGCATCGTTGTTAATTTCAATAAACCGCGTAATGTCATCTTTACTAGTCCTGACAGCATAGATCTTTCCCTTAATGGCTACTGGGAAAAGATAACTGGTATAGTTTTTATGTTTTGATGTGGGAATGTATTGTGTTTCAAATAAGGCATCCTGTAAATAATCGTTTTTCCAAACTTGTTTTAAAGAATCGAAAGTATTATGATAAAGCTTTTCTTTTGAGCCGGCTCCGTTTTTTCTAAGGCCAAAATAGAATGGTGCCAGTAAATATGGTTTTCTTGCAACATTTTTTAAGGTATTATCCCAAATATTAATGTTATAATTTAATTTGGAACTAGCAACCATATGATAACCATATTGATAATGATTAGGTATATAATATTTATAGCTTCCAAGATATGACTGATCGTAAGAATATCTTGATTCTTTTGTTAATTCTATACAGCGCAAATCTTGCATAAACTGTGTTTCACGGCCTCTGCCTGAAGATGAAAAGGCAGTCTCAGCTATAACTGCATCACCTTCAAGAAACCAAAATGGAAGATAAGCGGTAATTGCGCCAACAGCCATTTCACCAAAAACAAATTTTAGAGCTTTAGTAATTCCCTGCTCGAGGTTATCGAGTTGTATTACATGTCTGTACTCATGAAGGGAAAGCTGCGATAGCCAGTCCTGAGGGAGTGTCTGCTGCGGGGGTGTTGTTACCCATTCTGATCTTCTGGGAGCAAGAGTTACAAACCCATTAGATAAAACAGACTGATTATAAAGTATAATTGATATTTTTTTAGGTTGGCGACTATAATCTGATGAATTATAGTCATACATGAATTCAAGTATATTTGCGACTTTGTTTGCTTCGGAATAATAACCTGAAGGAAAAATAATTTGTGTATGCTCAGTTTTAATTTGTATCCATTTCACCGAAGCAGGTGCTTGTCCGATATTATAAAACTGTGCACTTATATTCAAATAAGCAGATAATATTACTGTAAATGCAAAAGTAAATTTCATCGCTATTTACCTTCACTTTGAAGTTTTGATCTTTGAATTCCGGATTTGATTTTAGCTTTACGAATTTCCTGGCTTACAAATCTGATATCTTCAATAGTGTAAAAAGCATTAGGATTCAACTCTTTAATCACAGAAACGCAATCGGGTATATTTTTTCTGTTTACCACAGAATAGAGAACTCCGACTTTCCCCTGGCTTCCTTCGGCACTAATTGAGGTTACAGCATAGCCATTATCCCGTAGTTTCTGAATAAGCTGTGATGCATCTTTTCTGGTTATAATCCTTATAAGTTGCACGCCAATAGCAAGCTTTTCTTCAAGTTTGATCCCTACAAAACTTCCAATAGCAAAACCTAAAGGGTATGCAAAATAACATATCCAATTGTCAAGATTTTCGAAGATCTTGGTTACAGCCAGCAGCCATACCAGTACTTCGAAGAATCCAAGCACAGGAGCGAGAGCCATATTTCCGCGTGATATAAATATTATTTTAAGAGTTCCTATTGAAACATCGACGATACGGGCTATAATTATTAACAGCGGTAAAATCAGGTAAGCATAAATATTACTGTCTAATAGATCCATTTCAAAGTGCATTATTATTAATTCTATTCATTTCATTATTTATGAACTTCCTGGTTAGAAGCCTTAGATAGAAATCTAAAATTTCTGAAAAAGAATCTGTTTGAAAACATTCAAAATTGATTATGGCTTTTCCAAAATAAAAATATGCGACCTTCATTAATAAAGGTTTAATACTAAAGTTAGTTTAAACTTCCCTCAATTTCCATCTACCCCGGCGAAAAATAATAATACCCATCAGAGCAAGCAATGTTTCTGATATGAATATAGCATAGAACACACCAATTTCTTCCATTTTTAAATGACGAGCTAAAAGCAAAGCCAGTGGAATTTCAATAATCCAGAAGCCTATAACATTAAGGATTGTGGGAGTATATGTATCACCGGCCCCGTTAAAAGATTGGGCTATAATCATTTCAAATCCATAAAATAACATTCCCATACCCATGATTTTCAGACAGGCAATTCCTACTTCGTTTGATTTTCCTCCATCAGAAAAAAGTCCGATAAGGAAATCGGGTGATATTAAGAAAAAGGACATCACAATCAACATATATATCGAAGTTACCAGTGATGTGATCCAGACAGAACGTTCTGCTCTTTTCGGATTTTTTGCTCCGAGATTTTGTCCGACCAGGGTTGAAGCAGCATTACTGAGTCCCCAGGCGGGTAATAAGAAAAAGACAAATATCCTTATGGCAATAGTGTAACCTGCTATAACCTCACTTTTATAATCAGCAAGGATACGATATAGGAAAATCCAGCTTGCAGTGGCGATGAGGTACTGAAGAATTCCACCTCCGGATAAATACAAGACTTTATAAATTACAGCAGGCTGTATTTTAAATTGCCTTAATTTAAGTTTTATCCGGCATTTACCACTAAACATCAGATAGAACTGATATAATACCCCGAGTCCGCGCCCGATATTTGTAGCAACTGCTGCACCATATACACCTAATTCAGGAAAAGGACCGATTCCGAAAATCAGGCATGGATCTAAAATTAAATTTATTATATTGGCAAAAAGTAATACACGCATTGAAAGAGCGGGAGCACCGGCGCTTCTGAAAATTGCGTTATTGATAAAAAGGAGCATGATCAGACCATTTCCCCCCATCATTAATGCCATAAAGCTTTTACCCTGTCTGATGACTTCCGGTTCAGCGTGCATGGCGGCAAGGATTTTTCCAGGGAATAATATTCCCGGGAGAGCTATGAAAAGAGATAAAAACACGCCCAGAAATATGGACTGGGTTGCTGCTATTCCTGCATCTTCATCCCTCTTCTCTCCAATTCGTCTTGCTACCAGACCAGTAGTAGCCATGGCAATACCAACTCCAATTGAATATACAATTGTCATGAGCGATTCTGTAAGGCCAACAACAGTAATGGCATCATCACCCAGTCGCGATACGTAATATATGTCAAGGATCGCAAATAAAGATTCCATCAACATTTCGGCAACCATCGGAATCGAAAGCAATAGAATGGCTTTACCAAGATTTATCCTGGTATAGTCATGTTCATACCCCCGTATAGCATCCCAGATATTTTTTATCAGTTCACGCACCAAATGGAAATTGAGTCACAAATCTAGGTTATTTTGTTTTTTCGGATATAATATTTCTTTGACCATTCCTGCTTTTTAAAATGGTCAGAACAGCTCCGGCTATTACAAATAAAGCACCAAATACTGAAATCACAGTAAAATTCTCATGCATAATCCAGGTTACTTCAAAAACACCCAATATTGCCATTGCAATAAAGGTAAGTATTGGATTCAGAGTAATGATAACACTTACTTTATTTGCTTCAAGAAATTTGAAAGCATAGGCAAGCGAACCATATGCAAGCAACGTATTTAATCCCAGGAATAACAATAAGCCCCATTCAAGATTTGATAAGTCAGGCAGGACTTTAAAATTCACAAAAGGTGTGTATCCCAGGGCCGGCAGTCCAAAAAGCACCAGATTCAGATGCATGGGATGATGATTAGCTACAAGTTTTTTTTGGAGTACAGCAAAACCGGCCCACATTACCGCTCCAAATAATGTCAGTAACACACCGTTTTGATATTTGGCAATATCAGAAGTAAAAGCCAGGATTTGATTACGGTAAAATACGATCAGGCCAAGAAATACCAGAAATAATCCGACAATCTGTCGGTGTGAAGCTTTTTCTTTGAAAAATATAAAACCTGACATTGCAAGAAGAACAGGGCCTGTTTGTATAAAAATCTGTGCAATGGCAGGGGTAGTGTGATCGATACCGGAAATAAATCCCAGGTAATTTAAACCCAGAAAACATGAAGCAAGAATTAATAATAGCGGGGGGTTTATTAAAATTTTCAGTGACGCTTTATCTGTTAATAATAAATATAAAAACAGAATTAAAAAGGCTGACGTAAATCTAAACCACGTGACTTCAACAGGATTAAGATTAGTAAGGGTAACTTTTAAAACGATAGCCAGGAATCCCCACATCAATGCAGTTAAAGCGGCAAAAAGTATTCCTTTTCGGGCATTGGAATTGTCATTCATATGTTCTGAAATATGAAAGGTAAAAGTAAACTATTCTTAATTTAGCTTGCGAATTACAATACATGACATTGATCATTATTTTATCAATATGGCGAAGAAAAAACCGGTTATCACTGTCGAAAGTTATGGGAAATATACCAGATGGGAGCGTGGTAGTAAAGTGTTACCAAAAATTCTGGATTTTACTACAATTATAGAAGCGATTGAAGGGAATGAGTTCGGGATAATAATAAGCATTGAAAAGGGGAAGGGAATAAAGCTTGATTTTAGCATAAAACATCCTCCTTTTAAAGATTCTGAAGGAAATATGGAGCCTGATTATACCGGAGAATATTATGTTAATTCCAATCGTTATCGGTTTTATATTGGTGATAGTATATGGATGCCTGTCGAAGATAAACTAGGTGAATGGGAAATTTCTGTTTTTACAGAGGGGAAGAAAATTGTCTCAAAAATTTTTTCAGTTGTACTTCCTCCTGATTCTGATAAGATTTGATCTTTTATTATTTGAAATCGCAATTGAACCAAGAAAAAGGATTATTCCAGTGGCAGAGAAAAATAAAATACAGATCCTTTACCAACTTTACTTTCTGCCCATATAGAACCTTTGTTCATTTCAACGAATTCTTTACATAAAACAAGGCCAAGACCTGTACCCTGACTTCCTTCAGTATCGGTAACGGCACTACGTTTATCAATTCGAAAAAGTGTCTTAAGGTCTTCAGGATTTATTCCTATTCCTGTATCGGTGACACTTACTTCTACAAATTTAAATGTCTCACGGGCAGCAATATGAATTCGTCCTCCAACTTCGGTAAACTTTATCGCATTACTGATAAGGTTACGCAGAATAGTGTTTACCATATTTTTATCACCGGCTGCAGTAAGATCATAACTGACATCGTGTGTTACTGTCAGTTCTTTTTCAGTGAATTTTGCTTGCATTAATTCAATATTATGGACTATTAGCTCAGAAAGGTTAAGTATTTCTTTTTTGAAATGAATTTTTCCTTCCTGAAGGCGGGCCCATTCAAGTAAATTAATAAGTAGTTGAAAAGTGTTATCGGTTGAGTGTAATATATTATCGGCAATACTTATTTTATCTTCATCTGAGATACTATTGAAATTGGTTTTAAGAAGGTGAGCCAATCCCATCACTGCATGAAACGGATTTTTCAGGTCGTGCGCAATAAGCGAAAAAAACCGGTCTTTTGTTTTATTAGCCTGTCTGAGTTGATGTTCCGATTTACGCAACGCTTCTTCAGTTTCACGAATACTTGTTATATCTGTAAAAACACCTACCAACCCAATATTATTTCCTTTTGAAATTATGGGGGCTTTGTAATACAGATGGTTATGTATTTTACCGTCAGGATATCTCAGCTTGGTCTCTGTGACTTTTACAGTTTTTGTTCCCAGTTTTTGTACTTTTTTTTGTTGATTAGGTTTATCAAATAACTTTTCAATTTTCATGTTTTTAAGTTCCTTCCGGTTTCTGCCTGTCAGAACTTCAAAACCCTCATTGCAACCGAATTCATTATTTATATGGTCGATATAGAAGATAGGATTGGGAATAGTTTCTATTAATGAGTTCAGGAACTGATAATGCAGTTGTCTGCGTTCCCGTTCACCAAGTTGCTGAATTCGGAACAAGGTATAGATTCTTACGCCAAAAAAAACCAGAATGCCTGTTAGAAAGGTAATAATAGAGTATTTCTTAATTATTGGAGCAATAATATACTGGTTAAAATTTTTCCTGCTTGTGTGGCTAACTAGCAGCCAGCTTTGACATGGGAACGGGGTGATCTGATTTGTTAAAAAATTATTGGAAGAAAAATGTTCGCATATATCAATTTTCAGGAATGTAAATCTGCCGTTTTTCGACTTTATATGGCCATGAGAAACGGAATTCTTTATACCACCCCATTCTCTGGGATAATGTTTTTTGAATGTGACATGCCCTGAACTGGCCAGCTGGAATTGCCACTCATATTCAACTTTAGGACCAACAAGGTAATATCCCTTATCGTTTAGCAAATAACATTTTGTAAACTGATTATCGGGGCTTTCTTTGATATCTTTTAGAATATTATTGCCTGAAAAATTTAAAACCAGATACAGATTTTGATTTCTGATGGTATCAAAATGGGTTTTGCCAAACCTGATAACTGGTGAGATCGGATAATCAATCTTACCTTTTTCAATATTCAAATCAAATTCGGAAATATAAAACTGGTCTTCCCTCATCTTTTTCAATTGCTTGAAATAGTAACGATTCGATTTATTCTGTAAATCACTTCCGCGGGTAATGGTAATAATATCTGATTTATAATCCACTCTAATGGTTTCTTTCCCTAAAGAATCCAATAACCTTATCTGCATATATATCTTCTTATTATTTACAAATGAACTGAAAATATTTTCAAGAACAGAAGCACTATGTTCAGGATTATAATAATATTCCGAAATTTCCGGCAGTTCCGACATAAAACATAAATCGCTGTATATATTATCCAGCGTGTTTTTGATTAACATGCTATTCTCTTTAAGCAGATTTTCCTGAACCAACTTATATTCATCAATCTGACTTAATATTTCAATACTTGTAAATAAGATTATTCCCCCGATAAGCAAAAAATATACAGGGATGAAAAACCGAATGATGTTTTTAACAAATATTTTGCTGAATGGACCTTTACTCATTTCATTTACAATCGGCACAATACAATAAGTTATAAAAAAAGTTCATACGTTGTACAGGCAGATGAAATAAACTTTATCTTATATGATAAAATAATATGACTATTATCTTATTTTACGGGATTTGAAATAGTCGGAGTAAGACTTGTTAATGATTTACGAATCGGAGAAAAATTCATTTCATCAATTAGAACCGCATCGGGAACAATAAAGCTTGCAGGCATACCCTCAAGTCCAAGACTTCCTGTTAAATAATTTCTTTGAATCATGTCGGACGGATAAGAAACCTTAACCATTACATTGCTTACGAAATAATTATCCGAGCATGCCACATTCCTTTTTAAAACTGATAATTCAGCAGGTATTATTTTAAGTCCTCTTAAAAGATGTTCTTCACCCGTTTTTACCGCTATGCTGTAAATATTCATTGGTTTTACAGAGCCTCCGACATTCAGGGGTTTTATAAGAATAACTTCTGTCAGGCCTTCTTCTTTTCCCTGCTCAATAAGCGATTTTTTTAATTGTTCGAAAGCTATTCCTTCAGTGTTTTCAACTTTAATAACGCCCGGACCTACTTGTTTTATAAAGTTGCCTTCACTATATGAAAATCGGTTATGTCCGTTTGACTCGGGCACATTTCTTGAAGGGGTGCGCCCATTAAGTAAGGTTTTTAAAACTCCTTTTTCAATAAGAATAAGATTTTTTTGAGGAATTACCCCTTCAGCATCAATAATAAAGGATCCCAACAAAGGAATCTCATTATACTTTTTAAGTCCCGGTTTGGAAATTACAGAGAGGTTTTTTGCAATGACCAGCTTATCAATTTTTGATTCAAGACTAAAATCGTTTTGACTGTAATATACATTCATTTGTGAACTGCTCTGCAAAGATTCACGGCTGGCAATAAGGTTTTCCGATTTGTTAAAAAACAGATTTTCAAATAAACCGGCTGCAGCTTCATTCTGTAAGAGAACAGGGCCTGAATAGTTTTCTTCTAATCTAACTGCATTTCTTAGTTCTATTAAATTTTCTGCCAGGATCTTAGTGTCTTCTATTATAGAATCTGCAGAAGGTAGTTTATCAGGATCGTTTTCAACATAAGTTATCCCGTGTTTTATTGTTTCTCCATCTTCTGCCATGGTTTCAGCATAAACTGTAACAGAAGCAAGGCTAAGAGGGTACCTGACCACAGATCCTTCGGAATTGACAAAATATACTACTGACTCAACAACAGATAGCGATGCACCTGAAGCGTGGATTTCAGCATATTTTTTTAAAACAGCGGAAATGCTCCGGGCTTTTTGCTCCAGGTCATGCTTATTGTACCGGAGCATGGGTGAGTTGATATATATGTTTTCTACCGGGGCTTTACTAAAATCGGGAATTTCCAGGTCAGATTTATTTAGTTGTTTATGCTTAATAAGATCTACTTTACTTTTATATGTTTGCGCAGCTGAATGATATACATTATTTGTAGTAAGCCAGAGTGAACGTCTTATTCCTAGATAATCGTCTTCAGCGGGCATTTGAATACTTGGGCGAAATATTGCTTCCTGTGGTTTTGTATAGGAGTAATTTTCATCATTCAGATCATAGTCGCCAACCATAACCCGCACATGCCAATCTTTATATCTGTCATCATCAGAGCTTAACAGAGCTCCCAGTGTGGCATTAACTTCAAAATTTTGAACATCAACAATAGTGTAAGCTATATAGAAAGGTTTATCATATCCGGGTAACGAAAGATCATTGATGTTTCTGTTTAATTCATCTTTCATAGCACTAAGAATAACAGAGTCTTGCGTGATATGAGCATTTAGACTAAAACAGAAATAAAGGGTAAAAAGTGATTGTAAAATAAGTCTTTTATAATAAGAGAAAATAAACATTCTGCTAATCTTAATATTAGTATTCGGATTATTCATATTCAGGTTCATTCAGCAAAGGTATTTTACTATCATATTCCGGCGATTTTTGTGTTTCAATCTTTCTGACAAATAAAGCAGGCGATATTGCTGTAACCGGGATATGACCTGATTCAGCACCGCAGAAACCTGTAAATACTTTTTTTACGTTTCCTGCAGCTTCAATATTTGAGAACATAGTTAAAGGAGTTCCTATTAATTCCACTCCGGAAACCAATTCATCAGGTCTTCCATCGACATAGATCTTATACACCTTGGTAGGAGTAATGTTAAAAACATTTGTATTATAACGATCTGTAATTGTGAGACCACCAACAACACTCTTAAAGTAATACCCGAACTCTTTGTCCTGTTTTTTACAAGCTTTAATTAGCATTTTACGTAAATCTTCATCACTTAACGGATTTGCAGACTCGATAATCAGATTCGATTGCCGCGATACAGGTAAAAAGCCTGCCTGTGCTCTTCCATGCCCTGTAGAACTGGAGAATTCTTTTGTTGGTCGTCGAGACATGAGGAAGTGTTTTAAAATTCCATCCTCAACAACCTGCACTTTTTTACCTTCAATACCCTGGTCATCATATTTATAGTATCCTATCAAATCCTGGTCGTTAAATTGTTGCAGAGTCGGATCAGAAATAACATTAAATCCTTTCGGCAACACTTTTGTATTGAGTTTATCTTTAAACGTTTGACCATCACTTATGTTTTCAAGTCTGTGGCCTTCTATTCGGTGTCCGAAAATTTCATGAAAAAATACACCTGATGCTTCCGGTGATAGTATTGCAGGTCCCGCATATGGTTCTGCCAGTTCAGATGTCTGCAGTTTTTTCAGGGTCTGATATAGATTTTTAATGTCCTGGATTATAACCTCATGTTTCGGAAGATCGGCAGGATGAAATGCAGTATACGATTTATTAAGAGGCAGTAAAGTTCCTTTATTATGACGGATACTAACCATAAATTGAACCTGGCAGTAAATGCTGTTTTGGATAATGTGACTGTTTTCAGTCGAAAGAAAATATTTTCTGTCATAAACGAACGACAAGGCAGCTTCACAGTGGAAAATTGTTGAATCACCCTGGAATAATGTTGTATACTCTTTTAGTCTTTTTATCCAATCATCTTTATCAATTTTAAAAGTCTCATCGGGATAAACGGGTTCGAAATATTCTACCGGATATTCTTTGGAGAAATCCAATATAACATCTTGTTCATTGTATCTGTTTTTTCGGTTTTTTAAAGCAGTAAAGTTGCTCGATGCATTTTTATAATTCTGATCAACGGCTCTCCATATGATCTGGCTAATTGCTTCAGGGTTATCTTCAAGTGGAATTCGCACTGTACCAAGGGCATTTTGGTATGGCTGGGAGAATTCTCCTTTAAATTCATGGGTATTATCGAAATTATAATCACCTACTTTTACATTTACAGTAATAACTCGGGCTCTGTCTTCATTTTCTTGAATGAGACTGCCAAAAGAAGCATGAAGGCCAAGACTCTTAATATCGTCAACCCTGTAATCGATATAATAGGGTGGATTTTCCTGTTGTGAAAGTTCTTTCATTTCACGCTCCATCTCTTTACTAAGAATGGTCATCAGGCTATCCTGCCCAATGATTGGCTGAAATATTACTGCGACAACAATAAATAAAACAAGTTTGCTCTTCATAACAGTTATGTAACTTTATTTAACAGCAAAAGGCAAAAATAATAAAAGCCTGCATGAATAATAATCCGTTTAAAAGAACCGTGTATTTAACAACGTTTAAAATATAGAAATTGTTGCTATTTATGCAGTTACGGATTGTTAAAGAAAATTAAAAGCTTTAATCACAGATAATTTCTTTCGTCGGATTATCATAAAATTCGAACATCTGTGCTATTTGTTCTTTAGATATCCGGTTTTCTGATAACTGCGGTATCTTATTCCTGCTGAACCAACTAACATCATCCGTTTCCATACCCTTTGAAGTTCTCTGACCGGAATCCTCACATAAAATAAAAAGTTTATATATATGGAAAGCATCCAAAGGATAATTATTTTTTTGTTTATCTATAACGGCGAGAAGTTTAACCGGCTTAACTTCAATACCGGCTTCTTCATTTACTTCTTTGACAACATTTTCGAAGGGTGACAGGCCAACATCTGCCCATCCGCCCGGAAGTGTCCATTTGCCATCAATTTTTTCTTTTACCATAAGGATTTTCCCATGTCTGAAAACAACACCGCGCACATCAACTTTTGGCGTCTGATAACCTTTTTCGCTGGCAAACAGATGTTTAATTTTTTCTAAAGGAATATCGGTTATTGAATGCATTATTTTAACACTCAGATCACGAAGTTGCTGGTAACGTTCCCTGTCATAATCGTTTTCACAATATTCAAGCCCGGCCTGTGCAATCGACTGAATTTCCTGTGCTATTTCGAGCCAGTATTTACTCATATATCAATTTTAAAAACGTCGGGCATCAAGCTTATATTCATCCCAGCTTTTTGGGAGAATATCTTCGTAACTCATTTTACAGATACCGGTAAGAAAGGCACTTGCGAGCCGGGCATTTGTTATTAATGGTATATTAAAATCGACAGCACTGCGACGAATGGTATAATCGTTACTCAGCTCAGATGATGTAAGGTCTTTAGGTATATTAATTACCAGATCGATCATTCCGTTTTTTAAATAATCCAGCGTATTGGGTTTTGTATCTTCGTCGGGCCATGATAAAGCTGTACACGGGATGCCATTCATTTCTAAAAATTTTGCTGTTCCGGGGGTAGCAAAAAGGTTATAGTCTTTTTCATTTAACAATCTGCAACTGTTGAGCAATTCCACTTTTGAACGCATAGGTCCTGTTGATAATAGGATGTTTTTCTTTGGAATAGTGTAACCAACCGAAAGCATTGCTTTAAGTATTGCTTCGTAAAAATCATCTCCGATGCATCCGACTTCGCCGGTCGATGACATATCTACTCCAAGTACAGGATCGGCTTTCGTTAAACGAGAAAATGAAAACTGTGGAGCTTTAATACCAATATAATCAAGGTCGAAGATATTCGAATTGGGTTTTTCAACTTCCTTACCAAGCATGACCTGAGTGGCAAGATCTATAAAATTAGTTTTCAATACTTTAGAAACAAACGGAAAACTTCGTGAAGCACGAAGATTGCATTCAATAACCTTAATATCATTGTCTTTTGCAAGAAACTGCATATTGAAAGGGCCGCTAATATTCAAGGCCTTTGCGATCTGGCGACTGATTTTTTTAATTCTTCGCTGTGTTTCAAAATATATTTTTTGTGCAGGGAAAACCATTGTAGCATCACCGGAATGGACACCTGCAAATTCAACATGTTCACTAATGGCATAGGCAACAAGTTCACCCCGCTTGGCAACAGCATCGATTTCAATTTCTTTAGCCTGCTGAATGAATTCAGAAACAACAACAGGATACTGTTTTGATACACGTGCAGCAAGGTTAAGGAAATGCTCCATTTCGTCATTATTCGAAACAACATTCATTGCTGCTCCGGAAAGAACATATGATGGGCGGATTAATACCGGGAATCCGACTTCATCAACAAAACTTTTAATGTCTTCTATGCTGGTCAGCTCTTTCCATCGCGGTTGATCAATTTTAAGTTTATCCAGCAGACTGGAAAATTTGTGCCTGTTTTCGGCATTATCAATATTAACAGGTGATGTACCAAGAATATGTACATTTCTGTTATGCAATCTCATGGCCAGATTATTGGGAATTTGCCCGCCTACTGAAATAATAACTCCTTTGGGCTGTTCAAGATCAATAATATCAAGTACACGCTCGAAAGTAAGTTCATCAAAATAAAGCCGGTCACAGATATCATAGTCGGTACTTACAGTTTCCGGATTATAATTGATCATCACAGACCGATAACCTTCTTTATTGATTGTATCAAGTGCATTGACACTACACCAGTCAAACTCAACACTGCTGCCGATTCTATATGCTCCTGAACCTAATACGATTACAGATTTTTCTTTATCGTTATAATCAATATCATGCCCGTTTCCACCGTAGGTCAGATACAGGTAATTGGTTTGCGCCGGATATTCAGCTGCCAGAGTATCAATTTGTTTTACAGAAGGAGTAATCCCTTTATTTATACGATGGTCTCTGACATTAAGTAAATCAGCTTCCATGTATTCGTTAGTGTCTTTAAAAATAAATCGTGCTATTTGAAAATCAGAAAATCCTAATATCTTGGCATTCAGTAATTCTTCATTTGGCAATTCATCAAGAGAATTAAACTTTTCAAGAACTTTTTTATGTTCAAGAATATTCTGGAGTTTATAAAGAAACCATCGATCGATTTTAGTCAGGTTATTAATCTGATCTACTGTATATCCTTTTTCAAATGCTGCAGCAATAACAAAAATTCTCATATCTGTTGGATCCTGGAGTTCTTTGTCAATATCCTCGAATTCCAGATCACGATTGCCAACAAACCCATGCATCCCTTGTCCGATCATTCTTAAGCCTTTTTGAATGGCTTCTTCAAAGTTTCTGCCAATGGACATTACTTCGCCAACACTTTTCATACTGCTGCCGATTGATTTTTCTACACCAATGAATTTATTGAGATCCCAGCGCGGAATTTTGCATACAATATAATCTAGTGCAGGTTCGAAAAATGCTGGAGTTGTTTTTGTTATTGAGTTCTTTAATTCGTGAAGTCCATAGCCAAGACCAAGTTTTGCAGCTACAAATGCAAGCGGATAACCGGTTGCTTTGGATGCCAGTGCACTTGAACGTGAAAGGCGTGCATTAACTTCTATAACTCTGTAATCCTCTGAATGCGGGTCGAGTGCATACTGAATATTACATTCACCGATAATTCCTATATGCCTTATTATTTGAATAGCCAGCTGGCGAAGTTTATGATATTCCGTATTGGTAAGAGTTTGTGATGGAGCAACAACAATACTTTCACCGGTATGAATCCCTAATGGATCAAAATTTTCCATATTACATACTGTGATACAATTGTCGTACTTATCGCGTACAACTTCATATTCAACTTCCTTCCAGCCTTTTAGCGATTTTTCAACCAATATCTGAGTTGTATAAGAAAAAGCATTCCTTGCTCTTTTCTTCATTTCTTCAGTATTGTTACAGAAACCGCTTCCTTGTCCACCTAAAGTGTAGGCAGCCCTTATTATTACGGGATAACCAAGATCTTCACCGGCTTTTAAAGCTTGCTCTACCGTATTAACCGCAACACTTTTAATAGTTTTTACTTTTATTTCATCCAGTTTTTTGACGAATAAATCACGGTCTTCTGTATTCATTATTGCTTCAACCGGTGTTCCAAGTACACGAACACCATTTTTTTCAAGTATCCCGGTTTTATACAATTCTGTACCGCAGTTTAATGCTGTCTGACCTCCGAAGGAAAGTAATATACCATCAGGTTTTTCTTTTACCAGGACTTTTTCAACGAAATACGGTGTAACCGGGAGAAAATATATTTTATCTGCTATGCCTTCCGTTGTTTGAACTGTAGCGATATTAGGATTGATCAGTACGGTAAATACACCTTCTTCCCGTAATGCTTTGAGTGCCTGCGAACCGGAATAATCAAATTCGCCTGCTTCTCCTATTTTTAACGCTCCTGAACCTAATACAACTACTTTTTTGATTGACTTATCCATTTCCCTCTATGAGATTTAATAACTAATTTTAACCGGCGCAAAAGTACAAATATTTTACATACTCAATATTGCATATTGTGGAAAATTGTATATTTTTACAAATAATTTGAATAATTATACATATGGGAAACAGAACAGAACGCCTTCTGGCTATAAAGGAATTGATTACTACTAAGAAAATCTCAAGTCAGGAAGAATTACTTAATCTTTTAGAAGAACGTAACCTGAACTATACTCAGGCAACACTGTCAAGAGATTTAAAATTTCTGAAAGTTAATAAAATTTCTGATCCTGAAAAAGGATACATTTATGAGTTACCTGACCAGCATGCTGTAATTAATGAGACAGCGGGTAATTTTGCCGCAAGGGGATTTATTTCGATCCAGTTTGCAAATCATCTCGGGATTATTAAAACCATGCCGGGTTATGCAAGTAGTATTGCATCGCTGGTAGATGAAGCAGATCCTTTTGAAATTGTTGGTACCATAGCAGGAGACGATACAATCCTGATTATTCCTCATGATAATGTTTCGGAAAGCGATATTATTAACGCATTAGTACTAATTATACCTGAACTCAAGGAAAAACTTAGTTAGCAAACCATTTAGGAAGGCTTCATATTTATTGTAAAAATTCTCTTTTGAGAAGGATTTTATGTAATACATAGTAGTCGACCTTTTTTTAAATAGTAATCAGTAATTAAAATGGAAAACAAAAAAGTAGTATTGGCTTATAGTGGAGGTCTTGACACCTCTGTCATCTTAAAATGGCTCATTGATAAAGGATACGAAGTAATTGCCTATGTTGCAGATGTTGGGCAGGATGATAATTATGGTGAAGTAGAGAAGAAAGCACTTAAAATTGGGGCATCCAAAGTATATATTGAAGACCTGAAGAAAGAATTCGTAACCGATTATATTTTCCCGGCTATAACAGCTAATGCTATGTATGAAGGAAGATACTTGTTAGGGACATCTTTAGCTCGACCACTTATTGCTAAGAAACAAATTGAGATTGCCCGTAATGAAAAAGCAGCATACGTTTCTCATGGGGCGACTGGAAAAGGTAATGACCAGGTTCGTTTTGAACTTGCTTATTATGCTCTCGACCCTCAAATTAAAGTGTTGGCTCCGTGGAAAATACAGGAATTTCTTGATCAGTTCAAGGGAAGAACAGACATGCTGAATTATGCAGAGAAAAACGAAATTCCTGTTAAAGCATCACTTAAAAAACCCTATAGTGAAGATGATAATCTGATGCATATCAGTCATGAAGCTGGAATACTTGAAGATCCAAAATTCAAAGCTAAAAAAGATATTCTCACAAAAATGGTTACTCCACAGGATGCGCCAGATAAAGAAACACATATCGAAATTCATTTTAAGGATGGTATCCCGGTGAAAGTAGTTAACAGAGATGATAATACGGTTAAAGATAAACCATTGGAGCTATTTATATATTTGAATAAAATTGGAGGAACCAATGGAATAGGATTACTGGATATGGTTGAAAACAGATTTGTTGGCATTAAATCAAGAGGAGTTTATGAAACACCTGCAGGTGAAATACTGATAAAGGCTCATATGGACATAGAAGGAATTGCTATGGACCGCGAAGTAATGCGTTTGAGGAATATGCTATCTCCTATCTTCAGTGAGATTGTCTATAACGGATTCTGGTTCAGCCCTGAAATGGACTTCCTGATGGCTGCTATTAAAAAAAGCCAGGAAATAATTGATGGTATTGTCTATCTGACTTTGTATAAAGGAAATGTTATAATCGATGGACGCGAATCACCAAGTTCATTGTATAACAAAGACCTTTCAAGTATGGATATTGAAGGAGGGTTCGATCAAAAAGACAGTCAGGGATTTATAAAGATTAATGCAATACGCTTAATGGCTCATAATGCAATATTAAAAAAACAAGGCAGGCAGATTATTTAAACTGTGATTATAAAAAGAAATATCAGTAACAGAGAATAAATAGATTGTGAAGTGAAACTTTGGGATAAAGGAATACCGATTAATAAAAGGATTGAGAATTTCACCATCGGTCGCGATCGTGAGCTCGATTTATTATTGGCAAAGTATGATATACTTGGTACAATAGCCCATATTATTATGCTTGAAAAGATAGAACTTATTACCGGGGATGAACTTATTCGTTTAAGAAATGAGCTTAAAGCGATCTATAAGCAAATAGAAAAAGGACATTTTGTGATTGATGAGGGAATAGAGGATGTGCACTCACAAATTGAATTTCTTATCACCCAAAAAGTGGGGGAAGCAGGTAAAAAAATTCATAGCGCGCGGTCGCGAAATGATCAGGTTCTGCTCGATATTAAATTATATTCCAGGGCTAAATTGCTTGATGTAGCAGATTCAGTCAACAGACTTTTTTTGACTCTGATTGATCTGAGTGAGAAACATAAGGATAAACTTATGCCGGGGTATACACATTTACAGGTTGCAATGCCATCTTCTTTCGGTTTATGGTTTGGAGCTTATGCTGAAAGTCTGAGTGATGATCTGCATCTATTAGCAGCAGCATATAAAATTGTTAATCAGAATCCTCTTGGTTCGGCTGCCGGATATGGCTCTTCGTTCCCAATTGACAGGGATTTAACAACAAAACTACTTGGATTCGACACAATGAATTATAATGTAGTATATGCCCAGATGGGAAGAGGTAAGACAGAACGAGCTGTAACAGCAGCTTTGGGATTAATTGCCTCCACAATTTCAAAGCTTGCATATGATGCTTGTTTGTTCATGAACCAGAATTTTGGGTTTGTTTCATTACCCGATGAATTTACCACAGGATCTAGTATTATGCCTCATAAAAAGAACCCGGATGTGTTTGAACTGATTCGGGCAAAATGCAATAAAATCCAGGCGCTTGCGAATGAGATGACATTAATATCAAATAATCTTACTTCGGGATATTTTCGTGACTATCAGATATTAAAAGAACAGTACCTCGAGTCATTTGATTCACTCATTGATTGCATGGATATAGCAAAATATGCACTTCAGAAGATCCGGATTAAAGAAGATATTTTGGAAAACGACTTATATAAATATGTTTTTAGTGTTGAAGAACTTAATAAGGAAGTTTTAAAGGGGAAACCATTTCGCGAAGCATATAAACTGGTAGGTGAACGTATTCAGAAAGGTGATTTCAGTCCGGATAAAAAAATTAATCATGTGCATGCAGGCAGTATTGGCAACCTTTGCAATAACGAAATCAAAAAGAAGTTTACTTCTGCTTTTACCTTTTTTAATCGCGGAGAAATAGAAAAATCTGAAAAAGAATTGTTGAACTGATTGCCGATAAAATCATGTGTATTAAGAGGATAGTAGTACGAATAGAAATTTCAACGCTTTCAAACCCCGATGGTAAATTCAATCATCAAAAGATGGATCGCTTGGCTATGTTGCTTTCCAATCTGAATAACAGCGGGATGCAATTAATATTGGTAAGCTCAGGAGCAATTGCTTTAGGATCTGATAAACTTAATTTAGATTCTCAACCGGAAACATACGAAGATATGCAGGCAGTTGCGGCAATTGGGCAAGCTGAATTGATAAGGTTTTATCAACGTTATTTTGATCAGTATAACCAGATTGTAGCACAGGTTCTGCTTACGAGCGACATACTCGATACGGAAATTCGACGTCAAAATACACAAAATACATTTAATACGCTTTTGGGAATGAATATCATACCAATTGTAAATGAAAACGATACAGTTTCTACCTCCGATATCGAACTGGATGATAACTATCCTTTAGCGATGAATGTTGCTTTAATTACCAAAGCCGATGTGATTCTGATTAAAATGGATCAGAACAGTAAATTTGTAATCCAGCCCCGGTTACCATTAAAAGCAAGAATGGTAAACGACGACTTGCAATTATATTCACAACTAGAGGATACATTCGCAGAACTTGATAAACTAAAAGAAGTTCATGATCATTTTCCTGCATCAGTAGATCAAATATGGAATAAATAAAATAATTGATATATGCTTTCCAGGGAGAGTCTGAAATATAAGAAAAGAATAGTAATCAAGGTTGGAACTTCAACACTGAGCTATCAAAATGGGAGATTAAACTTTCAGCGAATAGGTGAATTGACATATGTACTAAGCGCTCTTCGTAATCGTGATCTTGAAGTTGTTTTAGTTTCATCCGGGGCAATAGGTGTCGGGGCAGGAAGGTTAGGATTGAATGAAAAACCTACGGAATTAGCTAAAAAACAAGCCCTTGCTGCAATAGGACAGGCTGAACTTATAAAAATATATCAGAAATTTTTTGAAGAATATAATCAGATTGTTGCACAGGTGCTTTTGACCCGAGATATTATGACTATTCCAAGTCGTCATCAGAATGCTAAAAATACACTGATGAAACTGATAAAAATGGGAATCATTCCGATTATCAATGAAAATGACACCATTTCAACCGATGAAATAGAGTTTGGTGACAACGATACGCTTTCGGCTGATGTTTCAAGATTGATTGAAGCGGATCTTTTAATCCTTTTAAGTGATATTGACGGACTATATTCTGCCGATCCTAAGAAAGAAAGCGGTGCGGAAATAATCAGATCTGTTGATTTTATCACACCAGAAATTGAAGAGATTGCATCGGGAACAGCAACTTCTTTTGGCACAGGAGGTATGATTACAAAAATTTCTGCAGCTAAAATGTGTCTGGAAGCAAATATAGATACACTGATTACTAACGGTAATAATCCTTCAATAATATTTGATGTGCTGGAAGGGAAAGAAGTGGGGACACACTTCAGAACCAGGAATCATGAAAAGGTAACTTGAAAAATTAATGTATTGATGAATAAAACCATTTTACAAAAAGGGATTAATGCAAAATTGGCATCACGGCAACTGGTAAAGATGAATACAGAGCAAAAGAACAATGCACTGTTAAATATTGCAGCTGAATTAGACTCTCAGCGTAATGCCATTAAAGCAGCCAATAAAAAGGATCTTGATAACGGAAGAGAAAAAGGACTTACAAAAGCATTTCTTGATAGGTTGGAACTAACTGACAAAAGAATTGACGGTATGATCAGGGTTTTACATGATGTCATATCTTTAAAGGATCCTGTGGGTGAGATAATAGGTATGAATACAGTACCAAACGGACTGAAAATTGGTCAGATGCGTATGCCTTTAGGTGTTGTTGGAATTATATTTGAATCAAGACCGAACGTTTGCGTCGAAGTTGCTGCACTAACTATAAAATCAGCTAACGGAGTAATATTACGCGGAGGTTCAGATGCTATTAACTCAAACCTGGCGCTTACGGGAATTATTAAAAAAGGACTTATAAATACCGGATTGCCTGAAACAGCTGTTGAAGTTATTGAAAATACCGATCGGGAATCGGTAAAAGAAATGTTACGTATGCGTGATTATATCGATATAATAATACCTCGGGGAGGATTAAACCTGATACGGTTTGTTGAAGAGAACTCATTAATACCGGTAATACGACATGATTTAGGTATCTGTCATACCTATATTGATGAATTTGCCAATATTGAAATGGGCATATCGATAGCATATAATGCGAAAGTTCAGCGACCCGGTGTATGCAATGCCATGGAGACACTTCTGGTTCATAAAAAAATTGCTGAAGATATATTGCCAAAATTAAAAACTGAGTATGATAAGGCTGGAGTTGAACTCAGAGGTTGTGAAAAAACCATGGGGATTCTTACGGGCATAAAAATGGCAACAGAAGAAGACTGGAGTACGGAGTATCTCGATCTGATCCTGTCTGTAAAAGTCGTTAGTTCACTTGATGAAGCTATTGATCATATTAATACCTATAGCTCACATCATAGCGACGCTATTGTGAGCAATGACTATAACAATGGTATGCGATTTCTTAATGAGGTCGATTCAGCTGCTTGTTATATTAACGCATCAACTAGGTTTACAGATGGGAATGAATTCGGACTTGGCGCAGAAATGGGCATTAGCAATCAAAAGCTTCATGTACGCGGACCAATGGGACTACGTGAGCTTACATCTGCCAAATATATAGTTTTTGGTAACGGACAAATAAGAGAATAAATCAAAAATATTGTTTGTATTAAACATGGGTTAGCAACTTAATTATTTTCAATTATTTTTGGGCGCACAAATAAAAATACATATTCATATTGTTGGATTACCAGTATATTCTAAATTAAAAAATTATTACTATGGATATTTTAAATCATCTGGATCAATATTCAGTAAACTCTTCGCAAATTGACAAGGAGTTATTTACTACTTATAATGTTAAGCGCGGACTTAGAAACCAGGATGGATCAGGGGTTCTCGTCGGGCTTACAAATATTGGTGATGTAGTTGGATATGAAAAAGATGGAGATATAGTAAAACCGGCGCACGGGAGACTATACTACAGAGGAATTGAAATTGCCGATATTGTTAAAGGATTTCAAAATGACGGGAGACATGGTTTTGATGAAACGGTCTTTTTACTCCTATCCGGTAAATTACCAACAAAAGATGAACTGACAAAGTTTTCTTCTTACTTAGCTGGATTAAGGGATTTGCCGCAATATTTTACGAAGAACATGATCCTTTCCCTTCGGGGTAAGAATATTATGAATATGTTAGCACGCTCTGTACTTGTACTGTACACGGTGGACGATTATGCAGAGGATCAGTCGCATTTGAATGTATTGCGCCAGTCGCTCGATCTGATTGCCAAATTCCCTGTAATTACAGCTTATTCTTATTTTGGATTCAGGCATTCATATCAGCGAAAATCATTAATTATTCATCATCCTGATCCTGCGTTGAGTACAGCAGAGAATTTTATTTATATGCTTAAAGGGGAAAATTACAGTAAGCTGGAAGCAGATATTCTTGATTTAAACCTGGTTTTACATGCAGAACATGGTGGTGGGAATAATTCTACATTTACCACCAGGCTGGTAAGTTCTGCCGGAACCGACACATATTCAGCTATTGCCGCTGCTCTCGGTTCACTTAAAGGATCTTTGCATGGCGGTGCCAATCTGCAGGTGGTTGAAATGATGAAAGATATTAAAAAGAATGTTAAAGACTGGAAGGATAAAAACGAGCTTTCGGAATATTTACTTAAAATACTCAGGGGTAAAGCCGGCGACGGATCAGGGAAGATTTATGGTATAGGGCATGCAATTTATACATTATCAGATCCGCGTGCCATATTGTTAAAGGAAAAGGCAAGAGAATTAGCAGCTGAGAAAGGTAAAATGGATGAATTTGAACTTTATGAAACCATTGAAGATTTGTCACCAGAGGTATTCGCAAGGTTCAAAGGTTCTGATAACGTAAAGGTAATTGCACCAAATGTTGACTTTTATTCTGGATTTGTTTATCGATGTATAGATATTCCGAAAGAAATTTATACTGCGATATTTGCCGTGTCAAGAATTGCCGGTTGGTGTGCACATCGTTTGGAGGAAATTACTTTTTCTTCAAAAAGAATAATTCGTCCTGCATATAAAAATGTATTCGGAAGAACAGATTATGAACCACTTGAGAACAGATAAGATTCTAAATATACATATTTATGCATTTTAATGTTATAAATATAAAATTGTGTTAACATTCTTTTCTGTAAGGAATAATTGTTCTATCTTTGCTGACTCAAAGACACCCATTATAAATAGAGAATGAATAAGAAGGATTTATCAATAAATAATAAAATTATTCCATGAGGATGGTTTATACGTTAACTATATATTAGCCATTCTTAAAAGTAGAATGGCTTTTTTATAATATTTCGGTTAGTACAGAAAATATCATAACGATGGTAAAAGGATTTCCAAAGGTTCAGGGATTATACGATCCGGAAAATGAACATGACAGCTGTGGTATTGGCTTTGTAACCCAGATTAAGGGGGTGAAATCGCATGATATTATTAAAAAAGGGATTGAAGTGTTGGTGAATATGACACACCGTGGTGCCGAAAGTGCTGATAATATATCGGGTGATGGCGCCGGCATTTTAATTCAGTTGCCCCACTCTTTCTATATGGCAAAAGGAATGGAAATTCCGGAAGAAGGTAAATATGGCTCAGGACTGGTATTTCTTCCTAAAGATCCAAAAAAGCAGAAGGCAATAGAGCAAATATTGATTGATACCTTAATCGAAGAAGGACTTGATTTGTTGGATTATATCGATGTAAAAGTTGATAGCTCTGTTTTGGGTGATATTTCCCGGTCAACCGAACCATGTATAAAGCAGGTATTTGTTTCAGGAAATTTTGCTGAACAGGATGAACTCGAAAGGAAACTATACATTGCACGCAAGCAGGCTGAAAAGAAAGTTCGTGAATCAAAATTAAAAGATAAGGAAGCTTTTTATATACCCAGTCTTTCATCAAAGGTGTTCATTTACAAGGGGATGTTGACCCCTGATCAGGTTGGAAGATATTTTATTGATTTAAAAGATCCGCTTATTAAGAGTGCTATTGCCCTGGTTCACTCACGCTTTTCAACAAACACGTTCCCGACATGGGATCTGGCCCAGCCTTTCCGCTATGTGGCGCATAACGGAGAGATTAACACAGTAAAAGGTAATCGCTTGTGGATGTCTGCAAGGGAGTCAATAATGAAAACAGAATTATTCGGCGAAGACCTTGAGAAGCTGTTTCCTGTAATTGAACCCAATAAGAGCGATTCGGCATCGTTTGATAATGTATTGGAATTTCTGGTGCTGACAGGAAAATCAATTCCACAGGCACTCAGCATGCTAATTCCTGAGTCGTGGAATGATAAAAACCCGATTCCACCGAGCCTGAAAGCATATTATGAGTATCAGTCAACGTTGATGGAACCCTGGGACGGACCAGCTTCTATTGTATTCAGCGATGGCAGATATATTGGGGGCACGCTTGACAGGAACGGATTACGGCCATCCAGATATGTCATTACTAAAGATGATATAATTGTAATGGGTTCTGAAGTAGGGGTTCAAATATTCCCGGATGAAAATGTAAGTGAAAAAGGACGTTTACGTCCGGGTAAAATATTGCTGGTTGATACAAAAATGGGAATTATTGTTCCAGATGAAGAGGTAAAAAAGAAACTTACCGAAAGAAATCCTTATGCACAATGGCTGGCAGAAAACAGAGTTGAACTTGAGGATATAAAGGTTAAACAACGAGTACCTACAACACTGGGGGAAGATTTTTTAAAATACCTTAAAACATTCGGGTATACCAAAGAAGACATTGAAGCGATTTTAAAACCCATGGCAAACGACGGACAGGAACCGGTTTCTTCAATGGGTAATGATACACCTCTTGCACTCTTTTCAGAAATGCCACAAAGGCTCTTTAATTACTTTAAGCAACTCTTTGCACAGGTGACCAATCCTCCGATTGATCCTATTCGTGAAGGATTGGTAATGGCACTTACTTATTATATTGGTTCGGTTTCAAAAAACCTTCTTATTGAATCAAGTAGCCAGTGTAAGCTCATTAAGTATAATTCACCTCTTGTTTCAAATACAAATCTGAACAAGCTCAGAAACCTGAAAGAAGAGAATTTCTTGCATGTCGATATACCTATACTGTTTCCTGCAAGTGGCAAAGGTTCAGGTAAAGCTCTTGAGATGGCTCTTGAAGATATTTGTCTAAAGGCTGAAAAAGCCGTAGATGATGGAATTAATTTTATCATTCTAACTGATCGTGGAATCTCAAAAGACAAAGCTCCTATACCTTCATTATTAGCAACTTCAGCAGTACATCACCATCTTATAAAGACAAAGAAACGTATGCGGGTTGCTGTGGTTCTTGAAACTGCAGAAGCACGTGAAGTTAATCACTTTGCGTTACTGATAGGTTATGGTGCAAGTATGATTAATCCGTATGTAGCTTATGCAATAATTGAGGATGAATGCTTAAAAGGAAATATTAAACATGAATATGTTGTAGCACGTGAGAATTTTATAAAGGCAGTCAGTAAAGGATTATTGAAAATACTCTCTAAAATGGGTATTTCAACTTTACGTAGCTACCATGGATCACAGATGTATGAGGCAATTGGATTAAATGAGAAATTCATTGATAAATATTTCAATGGTACCGATTCACGAATTGGGGGTATAGGTTTGGATGAAATAGCAGAAGAAGCACTGATAACTCACAGGGAGGCATTCGAGCCAGACGTTAGGTCATTAAACAGGCTGCATTCATCCGGGATATATCATTATCGGAATGATGGTGAAAAACATGGATGGAATCCTGAATCCATTGGTTTACTGCAATGGGCTACACATGTTAACAGTTATGAAAAATATAAGGAATTCAGCAACCTTATTGATGAGCAAAACAGAAAACCCATGTTCCTGCGTGGTTGTGTAAACCTGAAGAAAAGTACTCCGATTCCGGTTGATCAGGTTGAATCTGTTGAAGAAATTACAAGGCGTTTTGTTACAGGGGCAATGTCTTTTGGCTCAATAAGTAAAGAAGCTCATGAAGCTTTGGCTATTGCAATGAATAAATTGGGAGGTAAGAGTAATACAGGTGAAGGCGGGGAAGATCCGGAGAGATTTAAACCTCGTCCTGACGGGACTTCTGCCCGAAGTGCTATAAAACAGGTTGCATCAGGAAGGTTTGGAGTAACTACAAATTACCTGGTAAATGCAGACGAGATCCAGATAAAAATCGCACAGGGGGCAAAACCAGGTGAAGGAGGTCAGTTACCCGGTCATAAAATTGATAAAATTATTGGTAAGATCAGGAATAGTACACCCGGAATTACACTGATATCACCTCCTCCACACCACGATATTTATTCAATCGAAGATCTTGCACAGCTTATTTTCGATTTGAAATGCACAAATCCGAACGCAAAGATCAGTGTAAAACTTGTTTCTGAGAGGGGTGTTGGAACAGTCGCAGCAGGAGTCGCAAAAGCATATGCCGATAGCATAACCATTAGTGGAGCTGAAGGGGGCACAGGGGCAAGTCCGGCAAGTTCAATTAAACATGCAGGTCTACCTATGGAACTTGGAATATCAGAAGTACAACAAACGTTGGTTATGAATAACCTTCGCGACAGGGTGCGTCTTCAAACCGATGGGCAGATTAAAACAGGACGCGATGTTGTATATGCGGCATTATTGGGGGCTGAAGAATTCGGATTTGCAACAACAGCATTAATAGTCCTGGGTTGTATTATGATGCGCAAGTGTCATCTGAATACATGTCCTGTTGGTGTTGCTACACAAAATCCCGAATTAAGGAAAAGATTTATCGGTAAATCAGAATATGTAGTAAACTATTTCAGATTTGTTGCACAGGAAGTTAGAGAAATAATGGCTGAATTGGGTATCCGAAAATTCGACGATCTGGTCGGACGCACCGATCTGCTTGAAAAACGTACTGATATAGAACACTGGAAAAGTAAATTGGTTGATTTATCAAAAATATTATACAAGCCACGCGAAGCTGAAATATATGCAACACATTGCACTTGTTTGCAAAAGCATAAAATTTCAGAGGTACTGGATAAAGAGCTTATCAAACACGGAAATAAGGCTATTAGAAGTAAACAAAAAATCTGGATAACACATCCTATATTTAATACAGACAGAACAGTTGGGGCAATGCTTTCAGGTGAAATAGTTAAGCTTCATGGGCCTCAGGGGTTGCCTGACAGTACTTTAAACTGTAAGTTTAAAGGTTCTGCAGGACAAAGTTTTGGTGCATTCCTGACATATGGAGTTAATTTCACGCTTGAAGGAGATTCAAATGATTATTTGGGTAAAGGGTTATCGGGAGGTAGAATTATTGTGGTTCCTCCGGCAGGATCTACTTTCGCACCTGAAAAGAACATAATTATTGGTAATACGGTTCTGTACGGAGCAACAAGCGGTGAAGCATATATAAAAGGGGTAGCTGGAGAGCGTTTTTGTGTAAGAAACAGTGGAGCAAAAGCTGTCGTTGAAGGTGTTGGTGATCACTGTTGTGAATATATGACAGGAGGAAGAACAGTAGTGTTGGGAACAACGGGAAGAAACTTTGCTGCGGGTATGAGTGGAGGAATTGCTTATGTACTTGATCATTCAGGGAACTTCGATTATTTCTGTAATAAAGGTATGGTTGAATTGGGGCCGGTGGTTGATCGCGATGATGAGATCGAACTGCAAAACATGATCAGTGATCATTATAAGTATACAGGCAGTTTACTGGCAGAGAAAATCCTCGTGAACTGGGAGGAGTATTTGCTTAAATTCGTGAAAGTGATTCCGTTTGAATACAAGAAGATACTGGAAGAGATAAAACTTGAACAGATTAAAAGCAAGATCGAAAAAACTGAAGACGAACCGCATTTTCAATATTAATATTTAGCAGAGAAGTAATAAAAGAAATAAAATGGCAGACCCGAAAGGATTCATGACAATAGATCGCAAAAATGCAGGATACCGTCCTGCACATGAGCGCATACAGGATTATAGTGAAGTTGAACAAACTCTTAATGAAAAAGATCGCAGGGATCAGGCTGCACGTTGTATGGACTGCGGTGTTCCATTTTGTCAATGGGGTTGTCCGGTGATGAATAACATGCCTGAATGGCAGGATGCTATTTACAGGGGCGACTGGAAAGAGGCTATTGAAATACTGCATGTAACTAATAATTTTCCTGAGTTTACCGGCAGGATTTGTCCGGCACCCTGTGAACATGCGTGTACACTGAATATTCATAAAACACCGGTAACCATTCGGGAAAATGAATGCTCTGCAGCAGAGCATGGTTTCACCATGGGATATATTATACCACAACCTCCGAAAATAAAAACAGGTAAAAAGGTTGCCGTAATTGGCTCAGGACCGGCAGGAATGGCCTGTGCGGACCTCTTGAATAAGTGGGGTCATACGGTTACTTTATATGAAAAAGATGAAGCTGTCGGAGGACTTTTACGTTATGGAATACCCGATTTCAAACTAAATAAAAACGTTATCGACCGACGTGTAAATATTCTTACCCAGGAAGGGTTAAATATTAAGACCAACTGCCATGTCGGATACGATGTGAAAGGAGATCAGCTCCTTAAAGAAAACGATGCTGTGGTATTGGCAATTGGAGCAATGCAACCACGCGATTTACAGGTTGAAGGCCGTGAACTTAAAGGAGTACATTTCGCTATGGAGTTCCTGACACAACAAAATCGTGTAACTGCAGGTGTAAATTTTAGCGGTAAAGATCGAATTTCTGCAAAAGGCAAGAATGTTCTGGTAATTGGAGGAGGCGATACCGGCTCCGACTGTGTGGGTACTTCGATGCGTCATGGGGCAAAAAGTGTAAGGCAAATTGAAATATTACCAAAACCACCTCAGGAAAGGGAGGCAAATAATCCCTGGCCATATTGGGCTAATACATTACGGACATCATCATCACATGAAGAAGGGTGTGAAAGAGAATGGAACCTGAACACAAAAAGATTGATTAGCGATAAAGACGGAAATGTAAAAGGTGTCGAAGTTGTTGAAGTAGACTGGATAAGTAATAATGGTAAATTCAGTATGGTTGAAAAACCCGGTTCAAAAAGAATAATTAATGCCGGGCTGGTATTGCTTTCAATGGGTTTTGTTCATTGTGTGCATGAGGGATTGGCAAAAGAATTAAACCTTAAATTCGATCAGAAAGGAAATATACTTATTGATAAGAATAATAAAACAGTCGCGGATAAAGTTTTTGCTACAGGCGACGCTGTTTCCGGAGCAAGTTTGGTGGTAAGAGCAATAATGGCAGGCAGAAAAGCAGCTAACAGCGTACATGAATTTATTATGAAGTAGTCAGCCCTTTCTGCTTTTTGGCGCTATTATATTTTTTAACGGAGATTAAACAGAATTTAACTTTTTAAAAAGCTCATTTATAATACAGAGAGGGTTACCAAAAAACATAGGGACAGCCTTTTTATATTCCCTGTATTCATCTCCGAATTTATCAAGACATTCTTTTTCTTCTATAAAAATTACAAACAGGAAGACCCATAGCCATTGACTGGCTGAAATTATGATTAAAGTAAAGGGATATCCTATCAGTAAACCTAAAGATGTCATAAACATACCAACACCAAGATGATGAGGATGTCTGACACATTTATAAACACTTTTAACAATTAATTTTGTTGACCATCCCCAAAGTTCACACTCACCAAAAAGCCTTAGTAACTGCCCGGTTTTTTTTAACAGTAAATGGGCAAAATATATTCCTGCCAGGCCTGTTAACCGAATATACAAAGGGAAACTTTGCGTTTTAAAAAAATATAAATCCAGAAATAAGCTGATACATAAACTTAATGCAGTAAGAATTATCCAAAATATCAGCCGTTTACGGCATTTACTACAGATTGCCATTTTTAATATTTAACGTTAATTATTTTTGTATTTTGCAGGTTAGATTTTACTAATATACATTTCCCGTCAGTATATATTTTACAGGGTAAATGCAAATATATTAGATTTACGTATGTTTATTTATTAGTAATACACTGAGGGTATATAAACCTGAAGAAAAAGTGACATGAATTTAATTTTAGTAGCCCTGGCCCCCGTTGTAATAATTGCCTTATATGTATATTTCAGAGATAAATACGAAAAGGAACCGATAAGATTATTAATAAAAGCATTAATTGCCGGATGTATAATCACGGTCCCGGTAATATTCGTAGAAAGATATTTCACATCAGTTAAACCCCCTTTAAGTCAGATAGGAGATGCTTTTTATACAGCATTCCTGGTAGCAGCATTTACCGAGGAAGTGTTTAAGTACCTTGTCTTTATAATACTTATATGGCAGAATAAAAACTTTAACAAAAAATTTGATGGTATTGTATATGCAGTTTTTATATCACTTGGTTTTGCGGCTGTTGAAAATATCATGTATGTCTTTAATCTGGGAATGAATACAGGTTATATACGTGCTGTGGTCTCTGTTCCCGGGCATGCGATTTTTGGTATAGCTATGGGCTACTATTTCGGACTTGCGAAGTTTTATCCTTCGCAACGTAATTTATTATTGATCCGGTCTTTTCTTTATCCTATACTGCTGCACGGTGTTTTCGACTTTATTCTGATGTCAGGCCATAAAATACTATTACTTGGTTTTATCCCTTTTGTGATTTTTCTTTATATCGATGGGCTAAAGAGAATGAAGAATCTTTCTGACAGATCGATATTCAGATAAAAAATCAACCTTGAGAAAAATGTTTTATAATTATGAAAATCCATTTTATTATATTACTTCTTATCGTTTTATTCATTACTTCATGCGATAAATCTGATAATCATAGCGGTACATCTAACCATGAACTGGTGCTCATCAATGAAGCTTTTACGCACGAAAACTCTGATGATGATAACAGGCGAATGGGATTTTCTATTTTTTCACTTCCTGAATATGCCCCTTCAGACTGGGAACAACCCATTAATTATAAGGACGGGGAAGTATTTTTCAGAGTATCTGTTCTTACAAAACCCGATAATAGAATAATTTATTACCAGATGGGCTTCCAGTGGGAAGAAGGTTGCAACGGGCATCCATTTAAGGAAAAGTTTGCTGATAATAGTTTAATTCAAATAACAGAACCAGGCGTATACCAGGCATCTCAGACAATTGAGACTTTTTGGGAACCTGATTGTCAAGAATACGATCCGATAGACTGGACAGAGCGAATAACGCGTTTACTGGTAGTTATATGGGATGAGAACTTTCATATTATTGATAACAGGTGGGGTTATGGAGATAATATTGAGAATATAGATGGGTATTATCCTATGGATGTTCATTACCAGGTTATAGTTGTACCTTATGGTGAAACTTTCAGGGGGTGGGCATACTATCCGATTACTTTACCTTAAGCTTATATCATTCCGGACCTGATCCGGAATCCAGAAGAATTAAAGGTTTAAAAATTCAGCTAAAAGGATAACTCCACTAAATATCCCCCATGTTTGCGTATATTAAGAACTTCCCCATTTTCAAATATCAGGTACTGGCCTTTGATACCGGTTAGAATCCCTTCAACAACCGGGGTTTTATCAAGACTAATGCTTTTTACTTTATCGGGTATTTTAAGAACAGGATAATTAATATATTCCGTCTCACTGTTTTCTATGCAAAACTCTTTGTGCTCTTTGCCAAGATACTTTTGGGCTTTTAATTTTTCATCGCTAAGATCGATATCGGATATATCCTTCAGCATATTTCTCCAGTTTGTTTTGTCTGCCATAATCTTTTTAAGAGCAACTTCTATGAGTCCTGCAGTGTATCGGTTTGGTGTACGTACAATGGTAATGGCCGCTGTTGCACCCTGGTCGATCCATCTGGTAGGAATCTGGGTATGGCGTGTTACTCCAACTTTTATGCTACCGGTATATGCTATATATACAAAGTGATCGATCAGGCAGTGTGTGGCAGCAAATTCCATATCACATGCTATTCCTTTGTGGGCTTTACAAAGGTCGGGACGAAGAACACATTCTTCCGTTTCCGGGGCACTTATAAAGCACGGATAGCAAAATCCCTGGGCAAATGATTTATTTGTTTTTCTCCCGCATTTAATACAATTGATCTGCAGTTTGAATTTAATCCTGATTTTTTTATTTAATAATTCATTCATCAGCACTTCTTCTTCACCAATTGGTAGAAAATAACTAACGGGGGATTCCCTTACAGATTTCATTTTCAATAAATTACCAACCATGAAATAAAATTTATGTAAAAATACAGTACTATGTATTGCATAGTACCATAAAAAATATATATCTTTGTAATGTAAAATTAAACAATATGCTATGCAAGTTATTGGAAAAGTATTACTTATACTACTGATTTTAGCAATCAGCGGAATTTTTATTTCTATAAAGAGTGAGCATAACTTCTCTTCTGATAGGTATTCGTTCATATCAAAGATTACTGATTCAGTTCAAAATGAATCAGAAAGTGATACAGACATTGCTTATGGAGAAGACACCATTACTTGCACTAACATGAATGAAGGTAAAACAGGACTGATGGATAAAATAGCACCATTTAGTTATTAAAACCAAAACATATGAAAAAGACAATGACAGTTAATTTGGGAGGCATGGTCTATCATATAGACGATGACGCATTTGATGTTTTAAAGAAATATCTTGAAAGCATTAAAAACGAACTAAAAAATATCGATACGAATGATGAGATTTACAACGACATAGAGTCGAGGATTTCTGAACTACTAAATGAGAGAATGGGAACAACAAAACAAGTTGTTACTGTTAAAGACGTCGAAGAAATTATCGTAATAATGGGACAACCCGGAGATATATCCGGAAACTCCGGGGCGGACCAGGAATATACATACAGGAAAAAACCCGGTAAAAGAATGTATCGTGACACTGATAACAGGATTATTGGTGGTGTATGCAGTGGATTGGCAGCATACTGGAGAGTTGATCCTACCATCGTAAGAATTATTTTTATTTTATTGGCAATATTTGGGATGGCAGGAGTGCTAATTTACCTGATTTTGTGGATTGTAATGCCGGAAGCAAATACAGTTGCTCAAAAACTTGAAATGCGCGGTGAACCTGTTAATCTGTCCAGCATTCGTGATTTTTTTGTGAATGAATTTGAAAATGTAAAAAGGAGTTTCAGTAAAAAATAATTGGGATTATGAAGGCAGAAAACGCGAAGGCACAAATGCGAAAAGGTATTCTTGAGTATTGCATTCTATTAATACTGGAAAAAGGAGATGCTTACGCATCAGATATAATTAAGCAGCTGAAAGAATCAGAATTGATAGTAGTTGAAGGAACCCTGTACCCTTTGTTAACCCGTCAAAAAAATGCAGGATTACTTAGCTATCGATGGGAAGAATCGACTCAGGGACCTCCCAGGAAATATTACGCCCTGACCGACAATGGGAAAGAGTTTTTGAAAGAACTGGACGCATCGTGGAACGAACTGGTTGGTACGATTGAAACGATTAAGTTGATGAAAAATGAAAGTAGTTAACTGGTTCTGGGAAGGATGGAATATTAGAGTTAATATTTTCCAATATTCTATTATTCCGGAATTAATATATTATTAAGAAGGCAGCAAAATTAATTTGAAGAAATTATTTATTTAGAGGAATACAAGAAAATATGAAACAAACAGTTAAAATAAATTTAAGTCAAAGATTGTTCGATCTTGACGCTGATGCATATGATAAACTGAAAGATTATCTTGATTCTTTAAAGAATTACTTCAGAAATACAGGTGACAGCGTAGAAGAAATATTACAGGATATTGAGCAACGCATAGCCGATGTTCTGTCAGAAAAACTGGATAGTAAAAAAGAAGTTGTTACACTCAGGGATATCGAGGAAGTAATTGCTTTAATGGGTACTGTCGATGATTTTGTACGGGATTCAAGAGATGAAGAGGAGGCCCCAGAACCTGAGAAAGCTGAATCTGACAGTTCAAGAGAATCTTTCAATAAAGAACATCGCAGATTATATCGCGACATTGATAATAACCTTATAGGTGGTGTATGCAGTGGACTGGGAGCATATTTCAATATCGATCCTGTATGGATAAGGCTCACATTTGTGTTATTGTTTTTCTTCGAAGCATTCGGATTGCTAATATATATTATACTGTGGGTAGTTGTGCCCGGAGCGCGCACTACAGCACAGAAACTGCAGATGAAAGGCCGACCGGTGAATGTTGAAAATATACAGAATTCTGTTAAAAATGAATTCGGTAAAGTTAAGGACAAGTTCAATAAATTTTCAAAATCTGAATCCTATAAGAGAACACAACAATCAGTCTCAGATGCATTTTCAACTCTGGGTGAAATACTTATTGTCTTTTTGAAGGTAGTTCTGATCATTATTGGAATAGGAGTAATAGTATTTGGGATAACTTTTCTTACCGGGATAATTACGAAATTTCCGACACATGGCATTTTCAGGCCATTCCATATACCAGATCTGAATATAAAGGAAAACCTGCTTCCGCTGATCGAGAACTTTACCTTGTTTAGTTTTGCGCTGACCATAACAATTTTAATACCTGTAATAGCGATTCTGGTTGGCATCATAAAACTGATCTTCAATGTAAAAGGACATAACAATACCCTGTCGGCATTTACATGGACAATTTGGGCACTTGCACTCGTCTATGTAATCGTTGCATTTTTATCACGCGAAGACCTTCTTTCAAACAGAGAAGATTATCTGCCAAAGGAAAGATTAAAAACTTCAATAGATAAAACCCTGTATATCGACTTTTATGATGAAATGTACTTATCAGAAAATACGGACAGATATAATATATTTGGCAAAACCATTATTCATAATGACTTTGCTGATAATTGTTATCTACAACCTTCAATTAAAATAAAGTATACTAACGATCATTATTCCTGTATATTAATTGAAGAATCATTTTTGTTTCCCCCTGATAATGATGAATTATTCTACAATTGGAGTGCTACAGATTCTTCTATACTGCTCAGCGAATATTTTGTAATTAACGAAAAAGAAATATGGAAAATTCCTCAGCTATTTGTAACCATTTTCATACCCGATAAACAACGTTTGGTTTTATCTGATAAGTTAAGAGAAGTAACAGGGAATTCAGTAGCGTATTTAGCTAATTGAAAGAACAGATCTGGTTATTATCCGGTATTGAAATTCATTATCGCCATCTTTGTTAAAAAGATAATTATAGTATCTTTGCAGCCTTAAATTTTGTCCCGTGGTGTAATGGTAGCACTGCAGATTTTGGTTCTGCCTGTCCAAGTTCGAATCTTGGCGGGACAGCTATGAAACCCCGATTATTTTATGGGGTTTTTATTTGAAAGAAGGTGATATTGATCAGAATTTTTAGAAAAATGATATTATCTTTCCAAGTGCTTTTATCATATCTCTTTCTATTATCTTATATGAGTTGATTTCATCTGAAACATATAAGAATCCAACCTGTATAAAAAGTCTTTTTTCTTTAAAAATATTATACAACTCTGCTTTATTAAGCCTGTAAGCTTCTCTCATTTTTCGTTTAATGCGATTCCGGTCAACAGCTCTGCTAAATCGCTTCTTTGATACGGAAAAAAGAACCTGGATCGGAAAGGACATGTTATCATTACCGGTAATGAACAATACACGCAGACATCCTGAATTAAATGATTTAGCTTTTGAAAACAACAGATCGATCTGTTTTTTAGAACACAGATGTTCCTGTTTTCGAAAACAATATGAAATTTTTTCAGCATGCATTATGGCAACAACTCGTATTTATTTCTTTAGTATAATGCGAAATGTTGTTCCTTTTCCCAACTCTGAATCGGCAACAAATATTCTGCCTTTATGATATTCTTCAATAATTCTTTTGGTAAGAGATAATCCAAGACCCCAGCCACGTTCTTTAGTAGTAAAACCAGGTTTAAAGATGGTTTTTTGTTTTGTTTTCGGTATACCTTTCCCATCATCGGTAATATCAATTTGAACATGATGTGCATCTTCAGAAATTAAAATGTTTATATTACCTTCTCCCTCAATTGCGTCCATAGCATTCTTACAAACATTTTCAACAACCCATTCAAATAATGATGCATTTATTGGAACCAGAACTTCTTTAAGTACAGATTTAAATGAAAAATGAATTCTGTCTGATGATCTGGTTTTTAGATATTGTATAGCATTATTAATAATATTGATCAGATTATCGGATTTTAAATTTGGTTGAGAGCCGATTTTTGAGAATCTTTCGGTTATCTTATTAAGTCGTTTAATATCTTTTTCGAGCTCAAGCAGTAACGATGGATCATCTTTATTAATCTTAAGCATCTCATTCCAGGCCATCAGCGAAGATATGGGAGTACCAAGCTGATGTGCGGTTTCTTTTGAAAGGCCAACCCAAACCTGGTTTTGCTCAGCTTTTCGTGATGAGCTGAATGCAAAATATGCTACAAGAATAAAAAGAAGAATAACTCCAAGTTGAATGAAAGGATAATAAGTCAGCTTAGATAAAATGGTGGAACGACTGTAATAAAGATATTGTTTTTCATTCCTAACAATAGGGATTTCAATTGGAGTGGTTTGTTCCATCATTTCATATAACTTACGTTTCAGATAAACCGGATTTGAAACCCTTGCTGTATCAAGATTTCTATACTGTAAAATGTTTGTATCATTATCAACAACAATAACAGGGACTGTTTCGTTGTTTTCAATTACATTCAGTAAAAATTCAAGACTTTCATCTTTAACATCACTATTGATTATCAGACTGGTTGCTTTAGCCCAGAGTTCAACTTTCTTTCTTTCTTCTTTTTCCAGTTTGTCAATAAGTATATTGGTGTAAAGCAATGATCCGACACCTATAAATACTGCACCCAGTAAAAGAAAAAACTTCCAGCGTACTTTTTTAGTGTAAATATTCATGATATAGTATTAAGGCATGAATAAGTTTGTACTATTCTAAAATACAATTTTTTACGCGATAAGTTTGAAAGGCGAATTAAGAATTTATTAAAGTATATTACTAATCATCTTCCCACTCAATGATAAATTCCTGGTCTGTTTCCGAATTTTCATTTCCAACATTTTCTGTATCATCCGATCTAGTATCTTCCAATTTGATTCTGTATTCTTCGCTCGAATTTATGGTGTCTTTATCAGCATTAAAAAGTTTTTTCAGTTCTTCTTTTTCTTCCTTCAGTTTTTGGCGCACAATCCGGCTAGCTTGCTTCTTATCATAATGAACTTCGAATTCATCACCTTTACCATTTATCACAAGGGGTAGTGTCGTTTTACCCAGTCCATCATCTATTACATATCCAAATTCATTATTTTCAGGCTTTTTCTTTTTGGCTTTCTTCCATAATAAATCTGATAACATCACCTGGAGATGATAACTATAACGATTATCGAAGGCATGACTACCTGACCCGGAAAGCGAAATAGCAGTTGAATTGATTTGGGTTTGAGCTATATAAACAATTTCATCTGAAATATTGATATTTATGTTTAATTGATTGAATTTAATATGCTTTAATTCATCTATTTCAATAAATTTTGAAAGCCCAAGCATGGGTTGATAATTAATTAACTCACCGTTGTCAATTTGAATTTCTGAATTCAATTTTAATTGATTTTTTATAAGTTGCAGATTCAAATTCCAGACCCCTGAAAAATTTACACTTCCAGTTAATTTTCCATCAAGATTATCACTCCCTATTATATTCTGGTTAAAATTATTGAATGCGATGAACAGTTCTCTAATATCAACTTTATTCAAATATGCCTGGCAGTAGCCATTTATTTTTTCACCTGTTTCGGATATTTGCAGGTCACCTTGCAGCCTTCCTCCCTGGCTTTCCATTGATAATACTTTAACTTTTAAATCCTCGTTTGAATAGTGTGCATAACATTCAATATTATCTGCCATAAACTTTCCGAATGTTAATGAACCGGCAAGGAATTTAGCATTCAGAAATAATGAATCGGGGAATGAAATGCCAGTATTTTTCGAATGTTTTTCGTTCTTTGATATAAAATCTTCAATATTAATGTAGTCGGCATTTATATTTAAAGTAAAAGTTGGATAATTTGCATTTATATTTTTTGAAAATGAAAAATCTCTGATATCACCTGTCAGGTTTAACTTTGTACTTTTGGCTGCTATATCCAGATTTTCAATTCTAATATTGGAAAGTGTTTCAAATAAAACTTGTCCTGAGAAACTAAACGGAGAATATTGTTGATTCAGAATACTTAATTGAGCATTATTAAATACCACAGACCCGGAAACTGGCATTTTATCAATAACAACTTTTGAATCTGATTTAAAAGCTGAAAGTTTAAAATTAAATAAAAATGTATAATTAGCAAAACCAGAGGAAGATAATTTTGATCTATAAAGATCATTAAAAAAACTTAAATCCTGTGTTCCCGTAACATTTCCCGACAGAAAAGGATCTTTAAAATTTGCAAGATAACCTTTAAACGCAATTTTGTTTTGGTTTGATATTGCACGTAGTGTATCTATTGTCAGAATGGATGAAGAAGAGGATTTGTATTTCCCATTATTGATTTGTCCGTTTGCATAAAGATGCTGAACAGGGATATTGTGCTTTTTATTCTTCAGAAAACAATCGATCAGGCTATATTGACATTGAATTGTAGGTTTTTGTACTGAAGACCCAAAGATCTTTAACTGATATTTAAGAGTTCCTTTCTGAATTTTAAAACCGCTTTTCTGAATATATTCATCTACAATCGGGTGTTTAAGCTTTGAAACTGGTAGCGAATTCCCATGTAACGTTAATGAATAAGCCTGACTGGATTTATCATAATTGCCATTAAAATAGCTAATTATACCTGCCACATTAATTCTCCCCTTTTCGAAATACAGCTGGTCATTTTCTTTCTTTATCTGAATAGCAGCTTCCAGTGGCATTTTGCGAAGATAGTCTTTGTTATTTACCTTAAAAATGCTGTTTAAAGCATTTAAATGAGCTTTAAGAGTATAACTATCACTATGAAAATTGCCTTCAATTTCAGCCTTTTTAATATCTGCTGAGAGCATGAAGTTATTTTTCTGGTTTAAATAACTAAAGTTTATTCTTTCTATATTAATTTTTGAAATCTTAATTAAAACCGAATCACTTTTTTTATACTCACTTTTTGATTTCAGGATCCTATAGTTTACTCTGCCGGACTTATCGCATAACAGGTTACACTGACCATCGGAAATATCAATTCTTTTAAGTTCGTATTTACTGGTAAGTAATCCTTTAAGGCCTAATACAAAAGAAACATTTTTTGCATATAACAAAGTATCTGGGATAAATAAGCTTTCATTTAAATTAATACTGCCAGATGATTTAATCAGGATATTATTTAACTCAATACTCGCAAAAGGGAATTTTTTCAGCAGGCTGAAATGTACATCATCTTTACGGATATGAATTTCTATTGCAAGCTGTTGGTCAAGATAATTTTTTAGTAATGCAAGTGCCTTATCGTTATAGCCAAATCGAGAAACATACAATAAAATAAGTGTGAAAATCCACAATATACCAAGAAAGATAACCCACCGGAATAACTTTTTTCTTTTCATGGGATTTAATAATATGTAAAAGTCTATATTGTATTAACGGAGCAACTTAGCAAATATCATTCAAATTCCTGCATCAGGAAAAACAGGTTATCAAACGGGTTAACTTCATAAGGTTTATAACCGTAACGAAATATTCTGCAGGGCTTATTTCCTAAAAGCTCGACTTCATTATCATCGACTTTTATTAATGTACCTTCTCTTAGTCCGGCTACATATTTGTTTTGATGCAGTAAAAGAAACTCTTCAATTCTTGTTTCGCGCGATTCACCGGCAAATCCCTCTTGTACATAATCGGAAAAATGTGGATTTATCTGGAACGGTACCAGATTCAATGCATTAAATCCGGCAGGTTCAGCTATGGGCATATCATTTGTAGTTTTTATAGTCGGGCAAGCCAGGTTGGCTCCTGCACTCCACCCAATGTAAGGAGTGCCACTTTTTACTTTTTTTCGAATTAAATCAAGTAATTTATTCTCTTGTAGGCTTTTTAAAAGACAAAACGTATTTCCCCCACCTGTAATTAGAACTTCTGAATTATTAATGGCCTTCTTCTTATCTCTCACACTATGCATGGAAAGCAATTCAATGTTAATCTGTATCAGTTTCTCGTATACGAGGTTAAAGTAAGCATCGTAACCAAGGGAAATCCCTGCATAGGGTATAAAAACTGCTTTATGGTTACCATTTCCCAGAAAATCTTTGATATAAGGTAAAGTATAAGCTAAATATTCTTCTCCTGCATTGGTTGAATTACTGAATAACAATAATCTCATCCGCCTTAATTTTTATATGATTAATTTTCTTTATTTGAACTCGTTTGTTTTTTGACAATTTCGTCGACAGACTTTTTAGCTTCTGGTTGGTTTGAAGAATGCAGGGTTTTTTTAAAGAACTGATCGATTTTAGCGAGCAATTTGCTTGGACTTAAAGGTTTGGTTATATAATCATCACAGCCAGCCATGACACTTTTTTCTTTATCACCTTCCATAGCAAAAGCAGTCTGGGCGATAACTGGCAAATTAGGATTTAGTTTTTTAATTTCTTCAGTGGCCTGATAACCATCTAAAAATGGCATTTGTATATCCATGAGCACAATATCAATATTGTCAGTAAACTTTACAGCTTCTACAACTTCTCTACCATTTACTGCTCTGACAACACGTGCATTTGTGATTTTTAGAAGCTCTTTCAGATAAGTAAAGCTGTAATCATCGTCTTCAGCGACCAAAATAGTCTTATCTGACCAACAATATCCGTTACTTTGATCAGATATTTTACTAACACTGTTTTCCCCTTTTGAGTCAGGAATAGGTGAATATGGCAGATGAAACCAGAATTTAGTTCCAACGCCGGGTTCTGAGCTTACCCACATTTGTCCGCCAAGTAACTCAACAAGATTTTTTGAGATCGATAATCCAAGACCGGTACCTTTGATATTTTTTACTTCAGATCTGTCTGTTCTTTTAAACCTGCTGAATATTATATTAAGCTCTTCTTTTGTAAGTCCTACTCCTGTATCTTCAACTGAAAATTCAAGGAAGCGTTCATTTTTAATTCCCAGGCTAATGGCTACACTTCCCTGTTCAGTGAATTTAATTGCATTACTTATCAGGTTAGAAAGAATCTGCTTTAATCGAAAAGGATCGGTTTTAAATGCTCCGATATTATCTTTAATGACTGTTTTTAACTCTATGTTATCTTTGCCAATGCTTGATTTATAACCTTCGAAACTGTTACATATATCCTGAATTAGTTTAACCGGGTAACAGGCTGCATGTTTGATTTTAATTTCTCCAGCTTCAATTTTAGCCGTATCAATTATGTCATCGATCAGATTTAGCAAGAGTTTCCCGCTGGATTTAATATAATCAACAAAGTCCTGTTTTTGATTTTCTGCAATTTCATCCGATGATAGCAGATTAGCAAAGCCGATTATTGAATTCATCGGGGTTCTTATTTCATGGCTCATATTAGCCAGAAATGAAGATTTGTGTTTATCGGAAGTAACAGCTTTTAAAGTTTCTTTCTGAAGTGTTTCTATATATTTATTTCTTAGTGTTGCATTGATGATAATACCTCTACGCCCAACGAAATTATTATTTTTCAAAATAGTGTCAGAATAAACCTGGGCTGGGAATCGTGTACCATCCTTCTTAATAGCAATATAATCGGAGTTCTCTACTTTATTGTAGCCAAATATTTTATTGTTATTATCGGTATTAAGTATTTCAATCAGATTTAATCCTTCATCAAGATCCTGTTGAGTATAACCAAACGTGGTATACCAAGCCTTGTTTACATATGAAAGATTACCTAAGTTGTCGGTTTCAAAAATACTTTGAGGGAGAAGATCCGCCAATTCCCGGTATTTATTTTCGTTTATAGTAGCTTCTGTGAGCGCATCATCACGTTGTTTTTCACGTATTCTTAGTTGCGCAACCATATTTCTGAACTCTTTATAAATTTCACGAATTTCCCTACTCGATCTGCGAAGATTTAGCTTTTCAGAGTATCGGAAATTATTTTTTGCCAGCTCCGATATATATTTTGTAAGCTGCTCAAGACTGTTTACCATATGTCTTGACAAGTAGAGGCTAATGATTGTAGCGCCAATGATAATCAGGGCCGATAGAATACCAAATAACATGTTTAAACGTGCCAGCTGAGTGAGTTCTTGTCTGCGGGCATCCTTAATAGCGGATTTTACTTCAGCTTCCAGCTCCATACCCGCTTTATTCAGTTTAGCTTTTAGTCCGGTATTTGTTTTTAAACCGAGTACATTGTCAATAGCTACCAGTTTATTGAACCTGTCCTGATAGAGTTTAAAAAGACCGATTAAACGGGTTTTTTCCTGAAGTGAATAGCTGTTACTTAGTGATATATTAGTGATTAGTTTATTTACAAGCGTATTTAATGATAAAATATAGACTGAATCGTTGCGGTTCAGGTATTCTCTTTCGTTTCTCCTGATTTCCAAAGTTCTGGCTCTTATTCTGTGGTCTTTCTCAGCTTCATATATATAACTTATCATTTCACCTTCAAGGCCAAGGTCGCGATAACCACGTTTGTAGATGTAATAGACAATGCTATCAAGAGTAGTGCAGAAATTTGAATAGGCTGACCGAATATCTTCAATTGATGATTTTTGTAGTGGTGATAAAAAATTGTATTCAGGGCTGATATTTGATAATATAATCTGAAGAGTATCCTGAATATCATTATGTGCACTTAGGTATGGACTTTCGCCTGTTATAAAAAATTTCGGATTGGTTATTTCAAAAGAAAGGAATTCGCTGGTGTATTTTATGTCTTTAATGAATCTGATCTGAATATCATTTAACTGATAAACAGAATTCCGAATCGCTAAGTCTTCTTTTTTATGCAGGTAATTTAAAGGGAAAACCGTGAATGCAACTGCAAATGCAATTAGCAGAAACCAGGCTAACAGTCTATTTTTTAGCGATCTCAGCATTCCTGTTTTTGAAATATCAAGCGACTATAAAGTAAGTATTAACAATCATAAATATTTTTATTTGTGCTTAAAAGTTATACACACCTGAAAAAAAAGATTTTTATTAAAAAGTCAATATTTTTAATATCTGATTTACTTGAAATTATCGGGATTTTTTTTAATAATACTAGAGCGGAATGAATAATTAATCATGTCAAACTTTAACAGTTTCCCGTTCAGGGTATTTTCAATATCAAGTATTACTTTCAGAGTTTCATTTGCCATAATTGAACCAATAATACTCATTAATGTCACCTGGCAAGCAAATCCCAAATGTTTAGAAGTCTTATTTTTATTCTGAGCTTCAGGAAACAAACAGCGAAATGAAGGTCCATCATTATAATTAAAAACGGATATTATTCCTGCTGAATCTGAAACATCGCCGTAAATCATAGGAATGCCCAGTTCAACTGCAGCATCGTTTATCAGATAGTGGGCCGGGAAGTTATCTGTGGCATCGATAAGAATATCGTATTTATTGCATATTTTAAGGATGTTAACTTTATTCAGACAAACATTGTGTAATTCATAATTAACATAGTGGTTTATATCAACAAGTTTTTGCTTTGAAACAATAGCTTTTTGTTTTCCCAGATCACTATTACCATATAAATATTGCCTGCTTAATTCATTTTCGTTAACAATATAATTATCACTGATTCCCAACTTTCCAATTCCAACAGCTGCAAGGTTTTGCAACACAGAAGTTCCTTTACCGCCAGCTCCAATTACCAGTACTTTTGATTGCTTTATTTTTTCCTGACCGCTTAATCCCAGTTCCGGGATACTTATTTGCAGAGTATACCTACGTATTTCCTTGTCAGAAAGTATTTCTGATGTTAAGTTTTGTGGTGTCATAGGCTGATCGGAAATTTTAACGGCGCAATATATAAATGTTTCTACATCCCGACAAATATAGAAATTTTAACCTATCCATAATGTATGGTCGAAGTAATCTGATCAACACCTAAATTGTTAATAATCTGTTAATAACTATGCCTCCATATATGTATAATTAATATTGAGCTAACGTAGACTTAAAAGTAACTCATTAGGTTTGTAAATAACAAAAACTGAGATTATGATCTTCAATAATTTTACGCAGGGTTTTGAAAACGATAATATGAATTATATTATTCGCGACGATGAAATGATCAATGATTATGAATTTGGAAAAAGAATATATAAAATTGGTCTTACAGAAGCCCTTCAGAATTATTTTTCAGGAAATAAATACAGATATTCATAATTAATCTGAATATCAGATTTAGTTGTTCTGGGTAATGAATATCAGTTGTTGAGAAAATCGCTATGTTGGAAGCAGCGTACCCAATCAACTTCCATTTTTGCGGGTAAAATTCCATTAACTTCTTCCTGCAGGCCGGCACTAAGTACAATATACATGGGTTCTTCAGGAACTCCATTCCTGGTTGAAGCAACTTCTACACCGTTTATTTTCCATGTCAGTACGTTGGGTTTCCATTCAAGAGTATAAATGAAATAATCAGACGATAGTTTTCCTCTGTTATATCCTTTTTTGAATATTCTGATACTTTTCAAGTCACGAGCATTTCCCCAGGCATTACCAAATATTACTTTTTTAGCAGCTTTGGCAACATCTATATGAGGGACCTGTGTTTTGGCTACCATCCAAAAAGCATTAAGGATTTTTTTATGAGAGCAGAATTTTATTTTGGCTTCAAATGTGCCGTATTTTTGTCTGAAACTTTTACCTGTAGAAATAAGCCCTGATGTATAACCGAATTCACGTGTTATAAAACCCATGGTATGATGCCAGGATTTTCCTTTGATATTTTCCTCACGGGTAATAATTTCAAGTTTATCATGATCAAACTCAATATTTTTACCATCGGTTACAAAATGCTTATCATAACTTAATGAATAGCTATCTTTTAGCATTTCCTCACCCCAATAATATTTTGTCATCCATTTCTTAGTATCGATTTTCCCCATGTCGAATGTCTCACTGAAGCTTTCCAACCATGTGCGGTGCCAGCTAAATCTTTTTGAATCGATATTTTTATAATACCAAACAAATTTTTCTGATGCCTTCAGGTCATAATATTTTTGAAGGAGTGCAAACTCTTTTGATTCCTGCCAGCGTTTATTTGGAGATTGAGTGCAATATTTTTTATGTTTTATAAATTCGTCACTCTCAATATATTCTTTAACCCGCTCAAAGCCTTGGATTCTTTCTGAACCGTCAAGATTGTTAAAATTTTTATTCTCTTTTGATTTTTTAAATTTAAAATAGAACCGGATATCATCAGAGTCTTTCAGTTCATTATATCTTTGAAGTTTAAGATATTCCTTTGTATCCTTAAATGATCTGCTTTCTATCTCTTTTTTTTGTTGTTTAAATTCGTCCGATAAAATAAAATTTTGTAAATCTTCAAACGATTCAAGTTCAATCGATCCCTTTAGATCATTGTAATACTTTAGTGTATGCGAATTATGCAGTTTTAAGTAGTTTTTATATTCCTTCGACTTGAGAAGAGATTTATATTCAACTATTTTTTGATATTCCGGGGATTCTTTAAATTCTGATTTTTTCATGGAAGATTTTTTCTCCCTAAACTCAGAAGAATTTATCTCATCTTTCAGGTCATTTACTCTTATTGCAATACCTTTTTTAAGAGCAGCATTATAATCACTGTAAAACTTACTGTTTACGAATTTGTAATAACCTTTTATAGATTCGGAATTTTTTTGTTGCTGGAACTGCTGCAGTGTTTTATAAAGATCGGATCTTAAAAATTTCTTTTTGGCCGATACGGAAGCTTCCTGTTTTGCTTTGGCGAATTCGGCTGATTTCACATAACTGTCTAAATTTTTATATTCTTCAAGCTCTTTTGATTTTTCAATTTTATTAAAGCGCAGAAGATCCTGACTTTCTTTTGTCTTGTAATAAAGTTTAATATCACCTGATTTTTTCAGTCTAAGAAATTCTTTTTCTTTGAGGTAATCGTCTGTTTGATTAAACCGAAGCGAAAATATTTCTTTCTTTTTTTGTTCAAATTCAGCCGACTTAACATTCTTCTCCAGTTTTAAATAGTCTTTCAACTCTTCCGATATTGAAAAAGCGATCAAAGCATTATATTCTTCTTCCAGACTGTTCCTAAAGTTCTCGTATTCGCTCGTTTTTGGAAATATTCCCAGAAGTGCTCTTAAACCGGCCATCTATTGTAATAATGAATTTCTTAAATAACTCTTAAAGTTTTGAAAGATTGTATAAAGAAATAAATTTCTTAGTTAAAGATACAAAATTTATGTACTTATCTTTCCACAGCTATAATCACACGAATATAGGCAGATTGTACGTATAACACATTGTAATGTTACTTCAAATATTTCCAAAATCACTGGAAATTTTTTAACAGGCACATGCATAGCCAATACAATATAGATTGTTAGGTTTTATTATATATCATTCATTTAACAAATTTATAATAAGATCATAATCCTGATCATACATACATTTAAAATGCTTTTTAGGGCATTTTTTATAACCTATCTTTGAACATGGGCGACAACTCAGGTTATTAACTTCAAAAATAGCTGAATTTTCAACTGGTTGATATGCCGGCATACCAAATTCAGGGATTGTATTCCCCCAAACAGAAATAATTCTTTTTTGAAAGGCTGCAGCGATATGCATCATTCCTGTATCGGGAGTTAAGATTACCTGGGCTTGACGGATAACTGATGCAGACTGATTTACTGATAACTTTCCTGTTAAATTTGTCAGACTTTTTCTAATGTCAGCTGTAATTTTATCTGCTTTATTTATATCTTCTTTACCTCCGATCAAAACTACTGGTTTTTTTAACTCATTTATAATCTCAGTAAGTTTTTCTACAGGAATTTGTTTTGTATTGTGTCCTCCGCCTACAATAATAACAACATATCCTGGCAGCAAATCTTTTGACAGATCTTCCGGATTTACTTCTTCATTTGCAGGAATAAAATAATCAAGCCCTTTATTATCGTTTATTACAGAGAATATTTTAAGTGTATCAAAATATCTGTCTACAATATGAATATCCGGTAGTCTGTTGATTTTAAAATTTACAGCCAACCATTTCCTTAAATTAAGCTTTTTGAAAGAGAATGAGATTCGGTGCAATGATGTTTTAAGACGAAGAGTTCTTAAATTCCTGTGCAGATCAATGATATAATCAAACTGTTCATTTTTCAGTTGTTTTATCAGTATACTGAAGTTGTTATCAAGGGAATGAAGCTGTGCAATGTATGGGTTAGATTCAAGAATAGGAACAAATTTTTTTTTAGTGAGGAAATGAATTTCAGAGTCTTCAACTTGTTCATTAAGACAACGGATCACAGGTGTTGTTAATACTATATCTCCAATTGAACTGAACCGAACTATCAGGAACTTCACCATAGAGAATTTTTATTGAGATTAAAGCTGAACGATTTATTTAATAAATAATAAGAATGTTTAGGTATATCTTATTTTCTTAAAGAACATTAATAATTCCAGCCAACATTCATCTGAAGAATCACTTTCCTGCCACAACATTTTCGCACCATGCGAGCCTCTTCCTTTTCCAGGTCTGAAAATACTTACATTCTCCGATGGGATAGGTGATATCATTTGTATTATATATTCATATTCAAGAGAGGTTGAGGATATGAATACAGGAACATTAATGTCTGATATTTCATCTTTAACTATTAACTCTGGTCTGAAATATTCACCTGGGCTAAGTGCAACAACTGCTTTAACATCGGGAGTTTCACTGGCAACAATTAGACACAGGGAGGCTGAATATGAGCTCCCGAAAAGGATGACCGGTTTTTTATTAAATTTTCTGATATAATTGATAGATGCAAGGATATCCTTCCTTGCATCAGCAAATTCTACTTTTTTTGTCATCTCCAAAGCCCTCTGGGCAGTTTCGTTGATGACATAATTCATTTTACCCCCTGAGCGAAGATCAACTGCCAGACAGTTGTAATCCAGTTTCATAAGACGTGCTGCAATTTCTGTATACTCACCTCTGCTGGCTCCTCCCTGGTGAAAAAGAAGTATAAAAGGAAGTTTATAATCTTTTAAATACAGATCAGCTGTAATTTTCAGACTGTCAGATGCATAAAAACTGATTTTTTTCTGTGAAAATCCAGAAAATGCGATACAGAAAGATATGATTAAAGAAATAATTAACCTCATATTGAAAACAATGAATAGCAAAAGTCAGAATTCATGCTATATCAGCCAATACAATTATTTTATTTTTTTTAACCTCTATAACACCACCTTCAATAAGAAGTATGTGGGTTTTCAAATTTTCAGATACAATTTTTATTTCACCTTTCATCAGTGTTGAAATTATAGGGGCATGATTATGTAATACCATGAATGGTCCTTTACTTCCGGGGACATTAAGGGAATGAATATTTCCTTCAAACAACATTTTTTCCGGGGTTATTATCTCAAGTTTCATGGGTGCTGTATTTTAATCATTTATTTTTTTGCACTCGCCAATATGCGTTCACCTTTCTCCATAGCATCTTCAATTGAACCTACGAGGTGGAATGCTGCTTCTGGATATTTGTCAACTTCACCTTTTATAATCTTATTAAATCCTTTAATAGTATCTTCAATGGGTACAAGCACACCTGGCATACCTGTAAATTGTTCGGCAACATGAAACGGTTGCGATAAAAATCTTTGTACTCTTCTTGCGCGGTGCACAATTTGTTTGTCTTGTTCAGAAAGTTCATCCATACCAAGAATAGCAATAATATCCTGAAGTTCGTTGTATCGCTGCAGAATTTCTTTGACTGTCTGTGCTGTTTCGTAATGTTCTTTACCGACAATATCAGGGGATAAAATTCTTGAAGTAGAATCCAGTGGGTCAACAGCCGGATATATACCAAGTGATGCAATTTTACGACTCAGAACAGTTGTAGCATCTAGGTGTGAGAATGTTGTTGCAGGAGCAGGGTCAGTAAGGTCGTCGGCAGGTACATATATTGCCTGGACAGAAGTTATAGAACCACGGGTTGTTGAGGTTATTCGTTCCTGCATAAGCCCCATTTCAGTGGCAAGTGTTGGCTGATAACCTACTGCTGAAGGCATTCTTCCTAGTAACGCGGAAACTTCTGAGCCGGCCTGAGTGAAACGGAATATATTATCTACGAAGAATAGTATATCTCTTCCGCCACTTTTATCGTCGCCGTCGCGGAATGACTCTGCAACAGAAAGACCAGAGAGTGCTACATTGGCGCGTGCTCCGGGAGGTTCATTCATTTGTCCGAAAACAAGGGTAGCCTGCGATTCTTTCAGTATCTCATGGTCTACTTTTGAAAGATCCCAGCTACCTGCTTCCATATTTTTTAAAAATTCTTTTCCATATTTAATAACTCCTGATTCTACCATTTCCCGAAGCAAATCATTTCCTTCACGCGTTCTTTCACCTACACCTGCAAACACTGATAAACCGGAATATCGTTTTGCGATATTGTTGATTAATTCCATAATAATAACCGTTTTACCAACACCGGCGCCACCGAATAGTCCGGTTTTACCTCCTTTTGAATATGGTTCTAAAAGATCTATAACTTTAATTCCTGTATATAAAACTTCCGCTTCTGTTGAGAGTTGTTCAAATTTTGGAGGTTGATTATGTATACTATAGCCACCTTTTTTGTTAAGCTCACCAAGCCCGTCAATTGAATCTCCGGTTACATTTATAAGTCGTCCTCTAATCTGTTCACCAACAGGCATTATAATTGCACTTCCGGTGACATGCGCAGTCATTCCGCGTTGCAATCCATCGGTTGAATCCATGGCAATTGTTCGTATTGTATTTTCACCAATATGTTGCTGGCATTCAACTACTAGCTTTTCACCTTCTTCTTTATCAATAATAAGGGCATCATGTATTTTTGGTAATTCCTGTCCTGATTTTTCAAAACTAATATCAACTACTGGCCCAATAACCTGTGTTACAATTCCTTGAAGATCTGCCATTTTTTATCGAGAATTTATAAGTTAGCAAAAGTAGTACATTTTAAAACACACATAATAAAGTTAGCCAAATTGATGAAACCGACAAAAAATAAATGTGCAATGAATTATGTTAAGGATATAAGACGAACTGCGATATAAGAATATTTTAAATATGTTGTTTTGCACTAACCCACAAATTATTATAACAGGATAAATCAAATTGATATTCTAAGAAAAAATAATTAGAATCATCATAATGAAGATTGAAATTTTTTGGATGAAATAGTATTCAATATTTACAATTTGTGAGAAAAAAATTTATGGTTACTTTGATTAATAACAAGTGTCGGTTTAAATTGTGTGTTAAACGGGATTATTTATGAGATCAATATTTATTAAACAAATTTTTAAATTAGATTTGTCTAACTTATCATAAAATGGGTTTATCAAAGAAATTTGTTTATTAATATTGCGTAACGGAAAAACAATCAATAATTCATTAACCTTTTTTTATCAATACGTAAAAGCAATAACCTGCAACCAAAACGGCTTTATTTTAAATGGATAGGTTGATATTTTTTGTGGATGACGATAAGATGATGCTTAATTTGATGGAGTATACCTTCAAATGCAGGCCGGGGTTTGAGGTTAAATCATACTTTTCCGGGGAAGACTGTTTAAAAAACATTAAATTAAAACCTGAACTTATTGTCCTAGATTATTACATGGGTTCAGCAGAAGAGAACACTATGACCGGACTAGATACACTAAAAAAGATAAATGAGATTGATAAGAACATTCCGGTTGTAATTCTAAGCAGGGAAAAGGACAAAGATACCATCAATGAGTTTATAAAAGAAGGCGCAATGAAGTATGTAGTGAAGGATGATTACTTCATTGACACATTAATCGATACTATTGAAGGACACTTCACGACTGTTTAAATTTAAAAAAGCCAGTTTAATTCTTGACCATTTAAATTTAAACGCTTTATATTGGCGGAAATGCTTATTCTTCGAGACAGTTAATTCCAATAAATCAAAGGTATAAAGAGATAGGAGAATTTCTTTTTTTTATTCTCATAAATATTTCTACTTTTGCACGACTTAAAAACGGGCGAGGTTGAAACTTGGAAATCAATATATTATCCCCTTTAAAGGATTAAAGGACGGGGAGCATGATTTCAGATTCAGCCTTGAGCAAAAGTTCTTTGATGAGCATGAATTACTTGAATCCCCCGGAGGAGATATAAATGTAAATATTGTCCTTAATAAAATGACAACGATGCTGACACTTTCTGTAAGTATTGAAGGGGAAATAGATTTACAATGCGACAGATGCCTGGATTATTTTAAGTTTCAAGTGAAATATACAGGTCGTCTGGTTGTTAAATTCGGTGAGACTTCAGACAAGGATAATGATGAAATGTGGTTCATTCATCCAAATGAACATGAACTGAATTTAGAACAATACTTATATGAATGTTTAAGCTTAAGTTTACCTATTCGGAAAATTCATCCGGATAAACCGAATGGAGAGTCGAACTGCAATCCGGAGATGCTCAAAAAACTTGAAAGTCATAAATTAAAGCACAAATTGCTCGAAGAATATAATGACCCGAGATGGAATGGACTAAAAGATTTATTGAACGATACTAATAATAATTAAAGATGGCACATCCAAAGCGTAAAACATCTAAACAAAGAAGAGATAAAAGGCGCACACATTACAAAGCCATTGCTCCGACAATAGCTACCTGTCAAAACTGTGGAGCAAGCGTGCAATACCACAGGGTATGCCCTGAATGCGGGCATTACAAAGGGAAACTTGCTATTGAAAAAGAATCCGCTTAATTTAAACCTACTCATTTCTTTATGAGAATTGGTATTGATATTTTGGGTGGTGACTATGCACCGGGTGCAACAGTCCGAGGCTCAATTCTGGCATTTCATGAGCTTAAGGACAGAGCTTCCGTTGTGCTCATCGGAGATGAAAAAGAAATAGCATCTATATGCAGGGAAGAAAATTTTGATCCGGGTAATTTTGAGATTGTACAAACTTCCGAAAGTATTGGCATGGATGAATATCCGGCAAAAGCTTTTACACAGAAGCCAAATGCAAGTATTCCGCTTGGATTTAAATTATTAAAAACGGGTAAGATCGACGGTTTTTGCAGTGCAGGTAATACCGGAGCTATGCTTGTTGGTGCTATCCAGCTAGTAAAAGCTGTTCCTGGTGTTCTCCGGCCTTGTATTACAGCCGGTATACCTACCAGCGCGGAACATCCTACGATTTTACTGGATGTTGGTATCAATCCGGATTGTAAGCCTGATGTGCTATATCAATATGCCATTCTTGGATCTTTATATGCCGAACTGGTATATAACGTTAAAAATCCAAGGGTTTCACTTTTCAACATTGGTAAAGAAGAAGAAAAGGGAAATTTATTAACCAAAGCAACCTATCAGGCAATGAAAGGGACATCAGATTTTAATTTCATTGGCAATATAGAGGGGACCGATCTGTTTCGTGAAGACATCGATGTTATTGTTTGTGACGGATTTGTTGGCAATACTATTCTTAAATCGGCAGAAGCATTCTATACGCTTCTTCTAAAACGAAGAATTAAAGACGAATTCTTCGAAAAGTTTAATTATGAAAATTATGGAGGCACACCTATACTTGGTATTAATGCACCGGCAATAATTGGTCATGGTATTTCAGGCCCCGGAGCTATAAAGAATATGATTATTCATACTACCGATGTTGTAGAAGCCAAATTAACAGAGAAAATAAAACAAGCATTTGAATAATGAGTAAAATAAACGCAGCTATTACAGGAGTTGGAGGTTATGTTCCAGATTATATTTTAGATAATAACGAACTAAGTACACTTGTTGATACAAGCGACGAATGGATAACCCAAAGAGTCGGGATTAAAGAAAGAAGGATTCTTAAAGATAAAAATAAAGCAACCTCTGATATGGCTGTTATAGCTATTCAGCAGGTCCTGGAAAAAACAGGAACTTCTCCGGAAGAAGTTGACCTGTTGATTTGTCCGACAATTACTGCCGATATGGGCTTCCCGTCTACTTCAAACATTATTGGTGATAAACTTGGATTAAAAAATGCATTCAATTTTGATTTAAGTGCTGCTTGTTCCGGGTTTATTTATGGTTTGGAAGTTTCCGGTCGGATGATTGGGTCGGGAGCATATAAAAAAGTTATTCTTGTTGGAGCTGATAAGATGTCGTCAATAACTGATTACACAGATCGTGCAACTTGCCCGTTATTTGGTGATGGGGCAGGTGCGGTTCTGATTGAACCGACCAAAGAAGAAGTAGGAATAATGGACAGAATCCTCGGATTTGATGGTTCGGGAAGAGAATTCTTACACATGAAAGCAGGAGGATCATTGAATCCACCTTCGCATGAGACAATTGACAGAAAAGAACATTTTGTTTATCAGGAGGGAAAAACAGTATTTAAAGCTGCAGTTTCAATCATGTCTGATATTGCAGTGGATATCATGAAAAGAAATAAAATCTCTCCTGATGAATTAGCATGGTTAGTTCCACACCAGGCAAATTTGCGCATAATTGAAGCTGTTGCAAGACGAATGGGAATTAAAAGAGAACAGGTAATGATCAATATTCAACGGTATGGAAATACAACAGCTGCTACCATTCCACTGTGTTTATGGGAATACGAAAAACAGTTAAAAAAAGGTGATAATTTGATATTAACTGCATTTGGGGCCGGATTTACCTGGGGGAGCATATTATTAAAATGGGCATATGATCCTAAATAATAATTACGACCCCGTTATATATCAGGGTTTTATTTTTGTTATTATATTGTAATGATCTGTCTGCAATAAATTATCTATCTTTACTTTTCATTATCAATAGCAATAAAATAAACAACTAAAATGGCCAAATACATGGAACAAGAAAATAACACCATAAATCTGATAGGTGTTGGTACTGATATTAAAGGAGATATTCAATCAACTGGTGATATCCGGATTGACGGAACGTTAAAAGGGAACCTGAAGACCAAAGGGAAAGTAGTTATAGGGGGTACCGGAATGGTTAAAGGAGAAGTTTATTGTAAAAACTCTGACGTTGAGGGTAAAATAGAAGGAAAGATTAATGTTCAGGAGTTACTATCTTTAAAATCCACATCAGTGATTTTAGGAGATATCAGTGCAAAGCGTTTAGCTATTGAACCGGGTGCAAGGTTTACAGGTAACTGTAACATGAGTAACGAAGCTCTGCAAGCAAATGTCGTACAAGAAGAACCAGTATCAAAAGAACCAAAAAAATCTTAACAATTATACCCGTTTCTCGGGAATTGTATTTCAAATGGCCATTATTATTCTGGCCGGCACTTTTGGCGGGATTAAATTGGATTCATTAGTGTCAATTAGTTTTCCATTATTTACCGTAGTTCTTTCATTTTTCTCTGTACTTTTAGCAATGTATATTGTACTTCGGGAGTTTTTAAATAATAAATAAATATGAATAAGAATTTCCTTTCATTTCTCATTCAGAACATTATTGCAACATTGATACTAGCGGCGTTAGGATACGGATTATTCAGTATTACAGGACTTACTGTTTATTATCATTCTTTTTATCCGATATTATTACTTGCAGCATTAATAATCAATCTATTGGTTTACTATCTGATAATTTATAAGAAGGTTAACAGGGATAATGCTATGTTGCTCATTTTGCAATTATTTGCGATTAAATTTTTTTCCTTTTTATTGCTGGCGATTGTATTTTTAATTTTTGAACAGGATTTTACTCTTCGTGTAGCATTTGTAACTGTTCTTTTAATATTATATTCAGTTTATACAACTCTTGAAATTCGATCAATAATAAAGATTTTTAATTCAATTGAGAAAGTTGATAAAAATTAAATTTCTTTTTTAACTTTAATTCTTAATGAATTTTTAAGAGAAATGCATTGTGTAAGCAGAGTGCGTCTATTACTTCTTAGCGCTATTTTTCTACATATTTTTTCCATAAATCTGATCTCGGCTTCAGAGCCTGTTGAAGAACATAGCGAAACAACACAACATGGAATATTTGAGCCTGGCCCTTTTATTTTTGATCATATAGGTGATACTTATGAATGGCATATAATTGATATAGGGCATAAAAAAATTAGTATTCCATTACCGGTTATTCTTATCAGTAGAAATCAGGGTCTGATAATATTCATGTCATCAAAATTCCATCATGGTAGTAAATCATATCGTAATTTTCATATTGAACAGGAAGGTGAAAACAAAGGAAGTATTGTGGAAACATTACCCGACGGAACAATATCATTGCCTTTCGATATTTCAATAACCAAAAATATAGCATCAATATTTGTCAGCATACTCATTATCTTGTGGTTGTTTATTAAAATAGGTAATGCATATAAACGTAATCCACTTAGTCCCCCGAGTGGCATCCAATCGCTCTTAGAACCTGTTATATTATTCATTCGCGATGAATTGGCAATACCTTCAATTGGTAAAAATAAACATGAGAGATTTATGCCATATCTGCTAACTGTATTTTTCTTTATCTGGATCAATAATATGCTTGGATTGATCCCGATATTTCCGGGAGGTGCCAATGTTACAGGTAATATTGCAGTGACAATGGTTCTGGCATTTTTGACCTTTGTGGTAACAGCTATCAGTGGAAATAAGAATTATTGGAAACATATTTTTAATACACCGGGAGTTCCAGCGTGGCTGAAAGTACCGATTCCTGTAATGCCACTTGTTGAAACCCTAGGGATTTTTACAAAACCGATTGTATTAATGATACGTTTGTTTGCCAATATTTCGGCAGGACATATTATCTCTTTGGGTTTTCTCTCTTTAATATTTTTATTTGGTCAGTCTAATCAGATTCTGGGATATGGGGTATCGGTAGTGTCAGTATTATTTATTATGTTTATGACATTACTTGAGCTTTTGGTAGCTTTTATACAAGCTTATGTATTTACTTTTTTATCAGCTTTATACATTGGGATGGCTGTGGAAGAACATCATTAATTCATATTAAATATATATAGTTATGTTACAAACCATTTTACTAGAAGTAGCTGCAGCAGCAGGATTAGCCAAGCTTGGAGGTGCTTTAAGTGCAAGTATTGCAGCTATGGCAGCTGCGATGGGGATAGGACGCATAGGCAGTAATGCCATGGAAGCTATTGCACGCCAACCTGAAGCAGCAGGCGATATTCGTTCGAATTTGATTGTCGCTGCTGCTCTTATTGAAGGTGTTTCGCTGTTTGCTGTGATCATTGCACTGCTTGCAGTTCTTTAAAAACAATGCAGAAGAATGGCGTTTGGCCATATCTTCTGCATAAAATTTTGGATTATGGATTTATTATTACCGCATACTGGGACAGTAATATGGATGCTTATAGCATTCCTTGCAATTTTTTTCCTGCTAAAAAAATTTGCCTGGAAACCTATTTTGGGAGCATTGAAACAGAGGGAAGAATCGATAGCAAGTGCCCTGCGATCGGCAGATGCAGCAAAAGAAGAAATGGAAAAACTTCAGGCTGATAATGAGAAAATCCTTGCCAGAGCCAGAAAAGAACGTGATGAAATATTAAAAGAAGCACGCGATTTGAAAGATTCAATTATCCTCGATGCAAAAAGCCAGGCAGGAGAAGAGGCAATCAAATTGTTGGAAACAGCAAAAGAAAATATCAAATCAGAAAAAGAATCGGCAATTAAAGATATTAAAAAGTATGCAGCCTCACTTTCAATTTATATAGCGGAAAAGTTACTAAAAGAGAAACTGGCTAATGATAAAGAACAAAAAGATTTAATAGATAAGTTGCTACGGGATACTAAACTGAATTAGACTGATATATGACATGAACGATAGCCTGGTTACTGTTCGATATGCAAAAGCCCTTCATCAACTTGCAATTGAGGAAGGGAAACAGGACATTATAAAAAAAGATGTGACTGGTATTTTAGCCACTATTACTAAATCGACTGAATTTTCAGATTTCCTGGAAAGTCCGTTAATTAAAACCGGGAAGAAATCAGAAGTGATAAAATCCATGTTCAAAGGGAATATAAACGAACTGACTTATCGTTTTCTGGAATTGCTGATAAAAAATAAAAGAGAAGGATTACTGAAGTTTATATGCTTATATTATTTTAAACTGCATAAAGAAGAACAGGGAATTCAGGAGGCATTGTTAACTACATCGGTACCTTTATCAGAAAATTATAAAAAGAGTATTCACAATTATATTTCACAAAAGTTTAAAGTAAAAATAGAACTGGAAGATAAAGTCGATCCGTCAATAATCGGCGGATTTGTATTACGGATTGAAGATAAACAGGTAAATGCCAGTTTACGTGCTCAGTTGAATAAAATTAAACAGGAATTAATCAATTCATAAATTAAACTTGATAATGTCTACAATAAAACCTTCAGAAGTATCTAAAATACTTAAAGAACAACTTAAAGGAATAATTACCGATATTGAACTCGAAGAGGTAGGTACGGTTTTGCAGGTTGGTGATGGAATTGCCCGCATTCATGGGTTAACAAATGTAAGAGCTAACGAAATGATTGAATTTGAGAGCGGGGTTATTGGTATTGTATTAAACTTGGAGGAGGACAATGTTGGCGCAGTTTTATTGGGGTCGTCAGAATTAATCAAAGAAGGTGATTCGGTAAAACGCACAAAAAAAATAGCTTCCATAATGGTTGGTGAAGGTATTCTTGGACGTATTGTAAATACACTTGGAGAACCGATTGACGGTAAGGGTGCTATACATGGGAAAACAATTGAATTATCATTCGAGAGGAAAGCTCCTGGTGTCATTTTTCGTCAACCCGTAAATGAACCCTTGCAGACAGGTATTAAGGCAATAGATGCCATGACACCAATTGGTCGCGGACAAAGAGAATTGATCATTGGTGACAGGCAAACAGGAAAAACAGCCATAGCAATTGATACTATCATTAACCAGAAAGAATTTTATGATAGTGGTGAGCCGGTATATTGTATTTATGTCGCTGTAGGGCAGAAAGGGTCAACTGTTGCAAATATTTCGAAAACACTTGAAAAATACGGAGCAATGAGTTATACGGTAATTGTGTCGGCCAATGCTTCCGATCCGGCGGCACTTCAATTTTACGCACCTTTTGCCGGGGCAGCCATTGGGGAATATTTCAGAGATACCGGCCGTCCGGCATTAATTATTTATGACGATTTATCAAAACAAGCCGTATCGTACAGGGAAGTATCCCTGTTGTTACGTCGTCCTCCCGGACGTGAAGCTTACCCGGGGGATGTATTTTACCTGCACTCAAGATTACTCGAAAGAGCTGCTAAAATCATTAACAATGATGAAATTGCTGCTCAGATGAACGACCTTCCTGATGCTCTCAGACCCATGGTTAAAGGAGGAGGATCACTAACTGCAATGCCAATTATTGAAACACAAGCGGGAGACGTTTCAGCATATATTCCGACTAATGTAATTTCTATTACCGACGGACAAATCTTTCTTGAATCGAATTTGTTTAATTCCGGTGTGCGTCCTGCGATAAATGTTGGTATATCAGTTTCGCGTGTTGGAGGTAATGCTCAGATTAAATCAATGAAGAAAATTGCCGGAACACTAAAACTTGACCAGGCACAGTATCGGGAATTAGAAGCTTTCGCAAAATTCGGATCCGATTTAGATGCTGCAACCCTGGCTATTCTGGATAAAGGAGCTAAAAATGTTGAAATTCTAAAACAAGGGCAATATCAGCCATTATCCGTTGAAAAACAGGTTGCAATAATCTATTGTGGTTCTAAAGGATTATTATCTGAAATACCTGTTGAAAAAGTGAAAGAATTTGAAAAAGAATTCCTTGATTTTATTGAGCTGAAACATAAAAAAGTATTAAATACACTGAAAGAAGGGAAAATTGATGAAGAAACCGAAAAAATATTGACAGCAGTAGCACGTGATATTTCCGAAAGGTTTAAATAATTCCTGCAAATATGAGTTAGTATGGCAAGTCTGAAGGAAATACGTACACGAATAACTTCGGTAAAATCGACAAGGCAGATCACCAGTGCCATGAAAATGGTATCTGCAGCAAAATTAAGGCAGGCTCAGGATGCAATAATACTTATGCGCCCATACGCATCAAAGCTTCAGGAAATTCTGGTTAATCTTACTGCAAGCTTAGATGAGGAACAGGATAATGTTTATGGGAATGTTAGGGAAGTGAATAAGGCTTTGCTAATACTGATTTCTTCGAATAAAGGATTATGCGGCGGATTTAATGCCAATGTATCAAAGAAAGCCATTGAACTGATATCAACTGAATATAAAGAATTATATGACAAAGACAAGATAGATATAATGGCAATTGGTAAAAAAGCTGCTGATCTTCTTATAGGAAAAGGTTATAAGCCAACAGAAAATCAACATGATCTGCTGGATAACCTTGCGTATAATATTGTTAAATCACTCGCCAAAAGAATAATGGTATCGTATAAAACCGGAATTTACGATGAGGTTAAAATCATTTATAACCAGTTTAAAAACGCAGCTGTTCAGGAACTCGTTGTTGAACAATATTTGCCTGTTGTTTCAACTGCGGTAGAAGATGAAGAACAAAAAGATTCTTGCTGTAATTACATTCTGGAACCGTCAAAAGAACAAATTATAAAAGATCTGATTCCAAAGTCGCTGAAAATACAACTCTATAAAGCATTTTTAGATTCGGTTGCATCTGAACACGGAGCCAGAATGACAGCCATGCATAAAGCCACCGATAATGCCACCGACCTTATCAGAGAATTACAACTTGATTACAACAGGGAACGCCAGGCTTCTATTACCAATGAAATTCTGGAAATAGTCGGTGGAGCCGAAGCTTTGAAAAAGTAGTCTATAAATCATTATTGTGAAAGGCCAATCCCAGTTTATAACTCATCAGAAAAGATTAATACCATTCTATTTTTTGGCAACAGGTATAATTCTCTGCTCGCTGAATTTTTTCTTTTTCTGGGATAAGGATGTTTTTAATTCAAAACAGGCATTTTGGTTTCTTGAAAATGGAATGAGTATTGTTCCTGATGAAAGTGTTAATTCGGGTCATTTTCCATTTGTCGGATTAATGCTTGCCTTTCTATGGAGAATATTTGGTATAAATCTGTGGATAGGGCATTTAGTAATGCTGCCGTTTGCTTTAGGGCTGATTTGGCAAATTCATCGGTTAATATTAAGATTCATCGAAGTACCACGATCACAGATTGCACTATTAATCGTTATTATCGACACTTCTGTTTTGGCTCAGATGGTAATGCTTACAGGCGAATTAATACAATTATTTTTTTTATTTCTGTCGATTAATGCTATCCTTTACGGCAACAGGAAGAATTTATTTTATTCACTTGTGCTACTGGCATTAACAGGTTCCAGGGGCATATTTTCATGCGTAATGGTAGGAATATTTGATTTATATTATCAGTATCGTTATAAGTCAGCGAAGCAGGTAATCAAATCATTTTTAAAATTAATGCCGGGGTATATTCCGGCAATTCTTATTACGGGTTGTTATTTGATTTATCATAAATACAAAACAGGCTGGATAGGATATAATCCTGTAGATAGCAACTGGGCACCATTATTTGAAAAAGTAGGTCTTAGAGGTGTGGTAAGAAATGTATTTATTGTTGGCTGGCGTTTGGTAGATTTTGGCAAATTAATTTTATGGATAGTAGCAGGATATTTTGGTCTGATGTTGTTCGGAAGGAAGATAAAAATGGATAAGAAAGCGGAAACCTTATTTACATTATATATTATTTCGTTGATAGTATTTACACCAACCATGTTGATTTATAAAGGTTTGTTAGCACACAGATATCTTCTCCCTTCATATATCATTTTTGCTGCACTGGTAGTGTATTTTCTGCTGGAGAAATTGAAAAATATAAAGCTACGTAAAGCATATACCGTGATAATTTTGCTGGGGTTGATTAGTGGAAATTTCTGGATTTATCCCGATCATATTGCTAAAGGGTGGGATGCAACTCTGGCGCATATACCGTACTATAAACTTCGTCGTGATATGTTAAAATATATCGATGAGAATAATATTCCGGTTGAAAATACAGGATCGGAAGTACCCAATGTTACCAAGATGAAATATATTGATTTAACTGATGATGAAAGAAGCTTTCACGTGAAAGATTTTGACAAGGATGAATACATTCTTTATTCAAATGTGTTTAATATGTTTACAGACGAAGAATTACATAAACTGAAAACAGATTGGGAACCTGTTAAGATCATGAAGTTATTACAGGTGAAAATGATCCTTTATAAAAAACCTCAATATGAAATTAAGGAAAAATAACCTTAAAAAGCTGAGATAAACTTTTAAACACCCTGACAGGATGAATTATTTAAAAATTCAATTTCAGCCTGAGAAAAAGAAAATTACTGTTGTACCACGATTTATTATCGTTAAGAGGATTATCTATTCGGAAGGAAAAAAACTGATAGAATGACGACAGAGAAAGATTATCACCAAGGGATATATCAATACTTGGACCAAGGTAATAACCCAGTATGTTACTATCCCAAAAAAGCATGCAACCAAAAGTACCTCTGATAATCGGATTAATTGGATATGCAGCCTGAGCAAAGAGGTTGTATTCCGTTACTGATAATGTTTTTACATTTTGAGTACCTCCGTAAAAATTAAGGAAATTTGTACCTTCAGATAAAATAGTGTTATTGTTATAAAAAAACTCTAACATAAGATAGGTTTGATTAGACAAAGTATAATCAAAAGCCAGGCTGGCAATAAACAGGTTTGTAGAATCGATGTTTTGTTTAAGTGAATGAAAATAACTCATTTCACTTCGTATACTCAGGTTCTTTATTGCACCGGAAAACCCCAATCCTGTGACAAAATCACGGTCATCCCAGTCTGTTACAGTGCCGAAGGCAGAAGAAATTAGGTTACTATGCTGAAAATAACCAACCAAAAACTGGAAGTCATAATTCCACTTATTAAAACGATATAGTCCTGCAGCTGAAATATTGCCGGTGCTATCGATTTTTGAGGCTAAATCAAGTGAAGATGTAGCTCCGGTGTAATACTGTATCCTGATCGCATCGGCACCAGGTCTTTCCGGATAATCGAATTCAAAGAAATTGTAACTGTTAAATAGATCATTCGGATTCCATACAAATGTTTGTCCCCAGTTAATGCGCTGACGGCCGGCCTTAATTTCGAGGTTGTTATATGTATACTGCAACCACGCCCGATCGACAGAGAGTGAAATAATATTTTTACCCCCAAAGGTTTCAATAAAAGTCAGTGGCAGAAAATAATTTTGAGTTACAAACCCGGTTTTAATACTTTCTGCGTCGGTAAAATTACCCACCATATATTGATTACGCAGTTGCAATTCAGCTGTAAAAGCATTTGATATGTACCAGGAGAAGTTCAACCGGTTGTGCAAAGTTGTCTGCCACAGAGTTGTATCCTTATTCCAGAAGACTGATGGCATAATGGACAGGTAACCATTTGCATCACATTCATTAATTATTGATTTATCCTGCGAATACAATACTGATGATATTTGAAAGTATATGATCGCAATATATATTACTCTTTTTTTCACACCTGAAATGGATTTTATACACTAAATAGTTGTTTTACCGAAAGGCCGGATTTTTAAAAAAAATGAATTACGGAGAAATAGCAAAGGTGCCATAATCTGTAAAAAAAGAATACAGTTAATAACCACATTAAATACTGCTCCATGATATCCTGAAATCCCGGAATCGAGAATAAACCAAAAAACAACGGAATAAAACATGCATCTCCAAGACCATGATTCTTTTTTCCTGAAAGGATAAACAATAAGATATAACATTGTGCATCCCCAGCCAGCCATAATAGCTCCCATAACTCCTATAAGCCAGCTTTGCATCATAAAAACAGGGACATTGGGAGGTACGTCAATGAAAAATACTTTGTTGACCTGGTAGTTTATAATATTCGTTATGGAAGTATGACTAAAGAATGTAAAAATTACACCTGCTATTATGATAAGCACAACAGTTACTTTTAAACAGCCTAACCAAAATATTTCAGCATTCATTTTTCGATTTCTTTAATTCAACATTACTCTGTATTTCTTAAATATTTCCTTATAAATAATATTGGTATCTGAAATAAAGAATTATACCTATTCCAACGGATAGTAATACCACTGTAACATATATTACCCTTAATCTTATGACATCTCTTCGGTGATATAAGCGTATATTTTCTTTGGTTTTTCGAGTTTTTGAACAGAAACTTTTTTAAAGTGTGATTTTAAAGACGTACGCTTTTGATAATCAATCCTGTCCTTGTTGAAAGGTTTCATTCGTTGTTTAAACAGATCTCGATTGTTCCTCAACGATACGATCATTCCTGCTGTTGATCCTTCACCTCCCATGATAATGTGTTTAGTAAAATCAGTAAAATATTTATTGATATCATACCCTGTAAGAGTTATACCACCCTGACAGGGTTTAAAGCTTCAAGATTTGACTTCGTCGCTTAAAATTTTCCCGTCTTCAAGTGTAATAACACGGTGTGCTTTTTTAACAACGCGCTGGTCGTGGGTTGAGAATATAAAAGTGATATTCTCCTCTTTGTTTAGTTTCTCCATAATATCAAGCAGGTTTGCTGTTGATTTAGAGTCGAGATTTGCTGTTGGTTCATCTGCAAGGATAAATTTTGGTTTTGATGCAAGGGCCCTTGCCACGGCTACACGCTGCTGTTGACCTCCTGAAAGTTTCGCAGGCCGGCTGTCAATACGGTCGCCCAGACCAACAGATGAAAGGAGCTCTTTCACCCTTTTTTCACGTTCACTCTTCTTTATACCTTGCATGTGCATTACAAATTCCGTATTCTCTTTGGCTGTAAGCACAGGGATCAAGTTATATGCCTGAAATACAAATCCGATATTATGAAGACGGAAATCAATTAATCTGGATCCTTTCAGTTTGCTTATGTTAGTTTCTCCGATAATGATTTCACCTGAAGTGGGATTATCAAGCCCTCCCAGCATATTTAACAGAGTTGTTTTACCAGATCCGGATGGACCGACAATTGCCGTAAATTCACCTTCTTCAAATGTAAGACTTACCCCGTTAACAGCATGTACTTTAACTTCGGAGTCATTGTAGATTTTTTCTACATTTTTAATATCTATTACTTTCATGACTTAATATTTATTATTTTTTAAATATCAATTCTGATGGCTTCAGCCGGGTTAAGCTTAAGTGCTTTCCGTGCAGGATACAGCGAAGCCAGAAAACCGGTAATAATAACCATTATTACCACCTGAAAGGACATATCAAGATTCAGTATCGGATATACGATGGTATCATATCCCATATATTCATAGGCCTTGCCCCAGGTTGATAAATCGATACCGCGATTCGAAAAAAGCAGTGTAAATCCAACACCAATGAGAATTCCGACAATCCCTCCGCTGAGTGACAGCATGATGGTCTCGAACATGATCATAGTAAAAACTCTCAGTTTGTTCATCCCGACTGCCATGAGCATTCCAAGTTCTTTTCTTCTTTCAAGAACCGCCATCAGCATGGTATTTATAATACCAAACAGGAGAGCAAACAGAATGATCCCCATGAAAATGAACATCGATAGATTCATTGATTCCTCAACCAATCCAACCTCAGGCAAAATTTCAGCCCATGTTTTTACATCTCTGTCAGGATATTTATTCCTGATATCTGCTAAGGTCTGATCAATTCCTTCATTGCTCTTCAACAAAACGGCAATTTCATGGATATCATCATTGGTCAGAGCGAGTAAACCACTAATATCATCGTTTTTCACAAAAACTGTAGATTCATCATAAACGGTATTTGAAGTTTTAAATATTCCTGCTACCCTGAAGGATACATACATCATTTCTCCGTTAACATTCTGCAGGGTAATCACTACCTTACTTCTTACCTTGACATTTAATTTTTCAGCAAGTTTTTCACCAATGACTATAGGGTTTCTTCTGATTCCTTCCAGATATTCTCCGGTAACAAGTCTTTGATGAATGTCTGTTACCTTTTTTTCAATGTCAGGATCGATACCAACAATACGCACTCCACTGCCAGTTTCAGCAGAAGCGATCATCGCATTTACAATGGTGCGTTTGGATGCTTCTTTAACGTAAGGCAACTTTTTTATACATCCTGTCATTTCGGAACCATTGCTCATATAAAGCCTGATATCCGGATCCGTTAAATATTCCTTGTTGTGAATCTGAATGTGTGAAGCTTCCGTTTTAATGGCTGTTTCAATGCGCTGTTCAACCATTCCGTAATAAAAGGCCATGTTGAACATACCGGCGAAAATACCAAGTGCAATAGCCGAAAGTATGACTATACTTCTGACTTTATTACGCCATATATTTTTCCAAGCAATTTGTAGTAACATAATTCAATATTTTTTGCTAAGCCCTTAGCGAATTTGACAATTTGAGGTTTTTAGCCTTCATAACCGGATACAGACCTATGAGCATTGTAATTATAAATACAATAATGATCTGGCGGATAAATATGATCCCTTCAGCGGAGAAATACATGGCGGCTTCCAAACCAAATGTTTCATAAGCTTCAGCCATTTCTGCCGGAAGGGGAATAGGATTTCGAACAAATGCAGCAATAATGGGGATACTAATGGCAAAACCCGTTAAAACGCCAACAATTCCCAGATAAAGTGTTTCAAGAAGCAGTATTAATGCCAGTCTGGTTTTTTGCATGCCAACAGCAACCATTACACCAAGTTCCCTTTTTCTTTCCGATACCATCATAATGACCGTACCAAAAATTCCAAAGCCAATAATCAGATAAAGAATTGCTTTCATAATTACCCCGCCGGACCGGTCAGCCTGTATCATTTGCTTAATTTCGGGTTGCATTTCATCCCAAGTCTGAATGCCGTAGTTATCCCCGAGTTTATTTTGCAGGTCACGCTTTACTGAATTTGTATTGTTATCATCATCAATCATGATAACGACAGAAGTTGCAAGTCCGTATGCTGAATAAAAGTTACGGGCCTGCCCGAGGTCAATATAAGCGCCAAAATTGTTCAGTGTGGGAGAAGCAAATTTTAATATCCCCCGAACCGGGAATAAACCGGCGGCGCTTGCCCCGTGGTAACCCTGACTGATAAGGACAATGGTGTCGCCAACCTTGGCATCGATGTTCTTAGCCAGGTTATAGGCAATAAGAATTCCGTCGTCACCCGGTTCAAGGTATTTGCCCGATTCGATCCAGTGTGAAAGATTGGTAAGTTTATTCTCGGCAACAGGATTGATGCCTATAAGAGCTGCACCTTTAGTCTGGTTACCGGTCGATAAAAGTGTAAAAGATTCCAGTCGAACTTCAACATCCGTAATTCCACTGGTATTTTGGATGGTGTGTAAAAGAGAATCGGTCGGATAGAATGTGTTGTTTATATTCTTGTTTTTCCAGTAATCAGGGTGATGAACCTGGATATATCCGGAATAGAATTTAACCACATTATCTATCATTTTAGAATAGGTGCCTTCCTGCATTGACGTCATAACAGTTGAAAGAAATACTGCAACCACAATAGCAAGTACTGTTATGACTGTGCGGGAGCGATTTCGCCATATATTTCTCCAGGCAACTTTAAAAATGTTCATAATTTAAATTATTATTTATTTCATATCAGTAGCGTTTCGTTATAAATTGAACATTTTCAACTGATTATAATTTTGTTCTTTGAAATATTGTAGATTAGGTTTGTCAAATAG
>JAFGIP010000066.1 GCA_016929525.1 Bacteroidales bacterium | reverse complement strand
GTCGACATGTCCAAACTTCGAACTGCTCCCTCCGGGGATCTTTACATAAAAAGGAGTTGTTATTGTTATTGACCCTCCGCTTTTCAACGGTTCATTCAGGTTGATCCTGCAGATATCAATATGGTCTTTATCAATGCTCCAGCTGACTGCCTTACCATTGACTTTAAAATCCAGTGAATCGATAAATCCACGCTGAGAATCTATTTCAAACAGCTTGCGTTTCCCGTTAAGTTCAAGTTTCTGTTTTGCAAGGGCGGTGTTATTGTCCGAAAACGAATTGGCCCATAGATGAAACCAGATATATTCAAGATTATCAGGCGAATTATTGACATATTCAATCTCTTCGAAGCCGGAGAGAAAATGAAGAGAGTCATCAAGTTCAACCTTTATTCTGTAGTTTACTTCCTGCTGGAAGTATTGTTGCGCGAAACACTCCGGATAGGCGGCAGTTATCGCAAAAAGTAGTGTTATTATTTTCAGTTTCATGCTCCTGCTATTTGCTGTTGTTATTTAGCTGTTACGATATTTGGTTCGCTGCTCACAATAAGTAAAGCATTACAGTACTATAATTTACCTCAATTGGCTTTTCAGTCTCTACGATTAAAAAAGTGACTATTCGTAAAATGAGTTATCATATAAATCCATATTTGTGGCCTGCAAAATTCTTTGGCGCCAATCCCTTAATTCTCCGCTTTTCCACAAGCTTGCTTTTAAAAATGTACCGACTGCAGGATTCAAGAAATAGTCATCCCCATAAACCCTTTTCAAGTATCCATGAATTTGTGTGGAAACTATATCAGCAATCAGATAGTTTTGCTCATAAACCGGATAAGAAACATATGAAAGTGAGATCAGATTTGATTTTTTACTAAAATCCTTTTCAACGAACAAGTATTTTCTGTACAACTCCTGCTTTATTAATTCCGCTGGTTTTTCAGGATTTCTGTAAAGTTCTATTTCAAATAAAGCATTAACTATCTGATATCTTAAAAACAAAGGCCTCAATTCGAGAATAGTATCTGTTATACTGTCAATTTTTTGTGGAGTGTAACCGAACTCTTCAAGATATTTATAACTAGATGAAAACGTTGCAATCACTTCAGCCATAGCTTCATTATAAAGACAGGCAGAATTTCCCATGCACCATTCGTACCCCTTCAGTACAGGCTGTTCGATTTCAACACCTGTCCACTGCAATCCATGACCAATTTCATGAAGCAGGTAATAGAAACTTAATTCTTCCCTGGCAACTGCTTTAAAATCATCAGGTATGCTTATTGCATTTCCAAAACCACCGATACCTGGTGGTAAGCTACTGAATGTATACTGAATAGGTGAAGTATTTATGTCAATTCCTATATGGTTAAGTATTTTATCCATTTGTCTCTTCTTGTCGAACTTCATTCCCTGATAAAGGTCCCTCAGTTCATATGTTTTGACAACATAGCCCATTATGTCGGAGTAACCCGGACTGACCCCGGTCAAAGAAATCTTTCGGACAAACTCTTTATAGCTTTCTGATGTAGAACTATCAATGAAGCTAACCAAGTTTTCAAACCACAGGGTATCAATTCCTGTATTTTGAAGCACCATGTGAGCGTAATTACCATAGCCTGATTCTCTGGCTTTTTGGTTTCGCAGCTTAATCAATTTTACAATCTCATTTTCAATATATTGATCTGTGTATTGATCAGAAGGATAATCAGCCAGAATATTTTCCAGGTATGATTGATGATTAATCACCTCTGATTCAAAATTCACCTGTGCACAGGTTATGATGTCATTCCAGATCACAATTCTCCTTCGCAACGTGTCATTCCGGACCTTGCCCCGTATCTTATACCAATTATTAATTTTCTCCTTCAGTGTATCATCATAAAAAAACTGCATAAACCGGTCTGTTGACAGGCTATTGACAGAGTGAGCAGAATCGGTATAATACTGCCATACTTCCGTGCCTTTTTGTATGCATATTTCTTCATATTCCCTTTCTTTTTGGTCGAGGAATTCTGATATCTCACATTCATTATAACTACATGAGAATAAAACAGATCCGAACAAGGCTAGGACAAGCCCTTTATGTTTTTTCATGCTATCATCTTTGATTATCGGGATTATACTTTTCGTTAAATTTCAGAAGTTTTGTAAACTTTATGGCATTTAAATGTGCCGGGTTTATTTCGAGGCATCGTTTATAATACTCTTTTGCCAACTCAGGCTTGTCATTTAATTGACAGTTTCTTCCGTACCAGTAGTTAGCCCGCATTGATTCAGGCAATTCATCTGCAACAAATTTGATATAGGAAGCATAATCTTCCTTTTCGCTTCTTTTTGAATAAATCCAACCCGAAAATTCGTTAATCAATAAATGTTCGAAATTGATACCCGCACTGCGACATTCAGGTTTTCGATTATGGAAAGCAGTTACCAAACCTGATATCCCATTTTTTAGATAACTATCCTGCATCTCTCTGATGCATTCACTTTTCAATTGCTTTATCGATTCATAATTGAAGATTGTGGTAAGAACAGGATCATGGTTTTCCCTATAATCATCAGATGATAGCAGCGAATAAACATGTGGTTTTGTGGTTAACCGAAAATCGGCAAACTCCGAGTCCTGCGTATATTCTTTTGCGGTAAAGCAGTTTAAACCACTGTTTGGAAGAGCAAATCTGGTGATTGAGCCAACCATATTGGGGCGTCCACCAGTTGGCTCACCAACGATTACCACATTGGTGTAAGTTTCCATTTGGGTAGTAAGATGCTCTGAAGCGGAAATAGTTCTTCTGCTTGTAATCAGGAACAGATTTCCTTCAGAGTCAATATCCGGACGGGCTATAATTCCTTTTATTAAAGGCATCTCAAAATGGTTACCTCCGCCATTTAACCGGACATCTACTATTAGTTTTTTTGCACTTAAGCTATCAAGATCGCGGAACATCCGTTTGCAGAAAGCATCAAAGGGGTCATCCGGTTTATCCATGTTATCGCTAATCTGTAAATAAATGGTCTCCTGTTCAGGAAGCCATGTGTACCAGTAGCTGTTCCCTGAATATCCTCCTTCGTTTAAGCGACTTAAATACAATGGCAGGGCTTTTTCACAGGTATCATTCATAGCATAAACCCCGGTATCTTTTTGAGGAAAAACTTTTGATGGGAAGTAAAAATCTTTAACCGATTCAGGCTTTTCAATCTTATATTCCCGGGGCTCTCCTTTATTGTCCTCATATTGAAAAACTAAAAGATCAGAGTCTCTGTCTGTTACACCGGCGCATTGCATAAACTCCTGGATTAAAGGAATATATTGAATTTTGCCCCACTTATTGTCACCAACCTGGAAACGCATCATTTGATTGATCGCATCGCATATCCCTAGGTTCCCCAGCCTGGTAATCTTTTTCCCTACCAGCTCTTTGAATTCGTTTCTGGCATATAATACAAAGTATCCGTCGTTGAATTTATATAACCAGACAGGGTAATAATGAAAAAGCCCTTTGATATAGTCACTGCTATTATAAAGGCTTACTCCGGTATGACCATCCTGAATTTTTACAAAGATCTCGGTAATCCTGATAACAATATCAGTGTCGCTTAAAATCTTCCAGTTGTTCAATAAATAATCGAACTCACTATTGAATTCATCTTCAGTTACAAAATCGAACAAACGGGGATGCATTATTTCGAGGTAACTTTTTGCGTATTGAAGATCGACTTCCCAGTCAATCTTATTCTGGGCTTTGGAATTATAAATCACAAAGCATTGCACCAGATAGATGGTTATTATAACTTTTACTCTCATGACTTTTGAAAATTACCTGCTGGTTTATACATCCATTTCCAGAACAGGTATCCGGTAATCAGATAGACAACAGCTGTAATTATTCCTGTTTCCGAAACCCAGATAGAAGTATTTTCACTTTTTACAGTCATTTCCCAGAACATCGACATCAGTATGATATTATGACTGGAATGCAGCAGTACGCCTGGCCAGAGGCTTTTAGACTCAGCTACAAGCGTGGTTTTTATCAGGGAGTTTCCGATTAATACGAGCGAAAAACCGGGTAACGCAATCCACAACGGGGCATTGAATCCATAAAG
>JAFGIP010000007.1 GCA_016929525.1 Bacteroidales bacterium | reverse complement strand
GGTGATAAGATTTTCGGGATTGGTTTAGGGCATTTCGACAAATCAGAAGTATTTGTCTGAAAAATAAAGTAAGGGCATTTAGCTCAGTTGGTTTAGAGCACTACCTTGACAGGGTAGGGGTCACTGGTTCGAATCCAGTAATGCCCACAAATAAAAAATGGAACCGTTTTTCGGTTCCATTTTTAAATTGAAGGATATTCTTATGGGAGGATCAGTGGTTCAAATCGAATCCCGATATGAATCGGGATGAGCTCACGAGTCCTGCCTTTTGACAGGAGGAGTAATCCACCCCCGAAAAATTTCTATAATTTTTCGAGGGTCCACGAAATTCTGAAAAACGAAGTTTTAGAATTTCGGGATAATGCCCACATAAGACAGGATGAATACGAGAGTAATAGTGATGACGAGCGCACTGTTATTTCTTTTATCTACCATAGCTTCAGCACAGGCGGATCTTTTCTCTTTACTTCATTTTACCCTGTGCTTTGAAACAATTATTGAATTCTGTAACTTGTAATTCTATTTAATCCTGTAAGGATATTTATTAAAAAGTTAAATAATTACTAAATCTATACCTATGAAAAATATTCTGATTATTACTGTTTTTGTTTTCTATATATTTTCATGCAGTAGAGACAAACAAAATATGATACAGTCTTCTTCTGAAGATTCAGTCACTGATGGTATATTTATTCATATCACCGAGAGCTATAATAACCCTCATAAAGTATTAATGGCACTTAAAATGGCTGATATAATGAGTGTTGATAAAGATGTGCTTGTATATATTGATATTTTAGGTGCAGAATGGGTAATAAACGGTTCAAAAGATATTACTCATAATGAATTTGAGTCGGCACACACTTATCTCAGGAGATTAATTGAAAAAAGAGTAGGAATATATGTGTGTCCGACATGTTTGAAAGCAGCCGGCTTTTCCGACGCAGATCTAATTGAAGGCTTGCAAATTGCGAATAAAGAAAGATTTTTTGATTTTACTGACGGGAAGATAATTACTATAGATTATTAAAGGAGTTGCCCAAAAAGTCAAAAAGAATCAAAAATTAATTGTGTGTATTAAATATTGAAAACGATAGTTATTCAATAGGGCTATGTAATTCAAATATTTAAATCAACCACAAAGTTCACAAAGTTAATTCACAAAGCACACAAAAGACTTTTTAGGCAACCACTTAAAATAAGATTACACTTTCTTAAGAATCTTTTTCAATACCGTATCCTTATCAAGTTTTTTTGTACAGAAAAACCAGTCTTTACAGTCAAGGTCTTTCTCTTTGCCTTCCATTCGATTCTTCGCTGTACCACAGGAACCTGCTGGTGAAATGATAACATCATCACCGGGTTGCCAGTCGGCCGGAGTAGCAATTTTAAATTCATCAGCTGCCTGAAGTGCAATAACTACCCTGTAAAGTTCTTCAAAATTTCTACCCAGACTCAGGGGGTAGTAAATTATTGTTCTGATAAAACCTTTAGGGGCTATAAAAAATACTGCACGAACAGCTTTGGTTGAATCTTCATTAGGCTGAATCATACCGTATTTTTTTGCTACATCCATTTTAATATCTTCAATGAGAGGGAAGTTTACTTCTACATTTTTCATCCCCTTGTATTCGATTTTTTCTTTAATGGTCCGTAACCAGGCAATATGGCTATAGAGCCCGTCGATCGAAAGGCCAACGAGTTTACAGTTTGCGTTAGCAAATTTCTCTTCCATTGTAGCAAAAGTCATAAACTCTGAAGTACATACAGGAGTAAAATCTGCAGGATGACTGAACAGAATTACCCAGCTGCCTTTAAAATCAGCCGGAAAATTAATTTCACCTTGCGTTGTGACAGCTTTAAACTCTGGTGCAGGATCACCAATACGAGGCATAATAAATGCCTGTTGTTCTTGAATTTGTTCCATAATACTTATTTTAAATTAAACTTGTTTCTGAGATAACTATTTAAAATTATTGCATATTATTTTACAGGATAAAACCATTCTGATAATAAATAGTTCAAATGATTATTATTCCTCCTGTCAGCAACTGAGGAACTTTAAATTCGTTGTAAAAAGCTGATAACGCAGCTAAAGCAGTGCAGTGCGAAGGAAAGATATACCGGATATCTTTGTTTTTAAAATATTGTATTGTCTGTTTTGTTTGCTCGTCATCATTTTTCAAATGAAACCCACCCGTTACAGAATTGATTTTTTTAATACCTGTTACTTTCACCGCATGTTCGCAAATATTACAGATTCCGGAATGTGAACAACCGGTAATAATATTTAATTCATTGTTTTGAATAATTGCCAGTGCTGAATCGTCCGGTACAAAATCATCCTTCCCATTTTCATCTGCAAACGGGGTTTTTTGTGATTCAAAAGAATTGATCCTGGGTATTTCTCCCAGATAAATAATTTCTTCTTTTATGTGATATGGTTTATCTGAGAGAACCAGGTTGAATTTTTGGCTGACTTCTTTTTTACTCATTGAAATACCCAGATTTTCCGAATCGCCTTTATGGTACCGTTTAATAAATACACCGGGATGTGTTATTAATGTTTTTCCTTCTATATAACTCAGTCCGTCGCCATGATCCCAGTGACCATGACTAAGTACAATTGTATCAACATAGTTTTGCAGATCGATTTCTAAAAGTCGGGCATTTCTTAAAAAAACATCGGTACTGCCGGTATCAAATAATAAATGTATTCCATCCTGTTCAATTAAATAGGATAATCCGTGTTCGGCAAGAAAGCCTCCTCCTGCACAATTCTCAGTTAGCACGGTTATTTTCATAATAAGATAGGTTTAAAAAATTTTCTAAGTGATTTTTCTACAAAATCCGGCACGCCCATAGGAAACCGTGAAGTGCTGTCTGCGAATACAATAGTTGATTTCGCTGTGCTTACTTTTATATTTTCCTGATTGAATATTTCAAATTCAAAATTGAAGCGTACTTCAGGGAATTCATGTACCGTTGTTTTTATTGTTAATGGTTCATCATAAAATGCGGGTTTCAGATATTTTATGCTGAAAGAAATTACCGGCAGTATAACATTATTTTCTTCAAGCACACTGTCGTTGATTCCATATTTACGAAGCAGTTCGGTACGTGCCTGGTGACAATAGCTTACATAGTTTGCATGGTAAACATATCCCATTTGGTCTACTTCACCGTATCGGGGTCGGATCTGGAGTTCGCCGGTTATCATTTAAAAGCTCAATATTTAATTTAAATACTTATATGGGTTATAATAATTCTTAACGCTTCTGCCTTTTTTCACATGGACAGGGTACCTGTTTATGATGTTTCTGTGCAAAACATGAGCTCAGAATCAGTAAACTGGCAATTATGACAATTATTTCAAGTCGCTTTAATAATAACTTCATAACAGATTTATTTTTAATTTTTTAGCTTACAAATTGCTCGTGACATTCCTCTTTCTTTTTTATTTCAAACAGATTACCATTATTATCCTTAATGAAATAGGTTTCTCTTTCATTATTTTTTCTTAAATGGGTCTTATATTTCATTTCAATAGCTTTTGAGAATACTTCTGAGGGATTATCCATCTGAACACAAATGTGTTGAAGACTGTCCTGTTCAAGAGAATCATGTATAAAAAGCTCAAATTTCAAATTGCCTATAGCAAGTTCATAAACATTTAAAGGGCCTGAGATATTGAAGATTTTTTTTGCATCACTCTCGTTAAGAGTGAACTCTCTTGTAATTTTCCCTCCAAGAATTTCAATATAAAAATCCCGAAGATCAGATTCCTTAATTTCTAATGCTATATGTCTCAACATGGTATTAATATTTTAAATATTTAATTGGATAATCAGTTTCTATTTTTCCACTCTTCACAAGATTCAGCTTGTTTTTTAACAATTTCTTTTTGAGTGGCAGTAAGTGATCAATGAACAGGATACCATTAATATGGTCGTATTCATGTTGAATGACTTTTGCTGTAAAACCGGAATATTGCTTTCGGTTTAAGTTGAAATCAAGATCATAATATTCAATGATTATTTCCCAGGATCGCTCAATGGGTTCATTTAGTCCCGGAATACTTAAACAGGCTTCCATTTCGTACCATTTATCGTCAGATTCAGAAATGATACTGGCATTAATAAAGGCTTCCTGTATACCTTTGTCTCCTGAGAATAATTTATTTCGCTGATGATCTGATAATTCTTCATACATTAATTTGCTGTCAACAATAAAAATGTTTTCCGGAATATTGATCTGAGGTGCTGCCAAACCAATCCCCTGTGCAAATGTCAGCGTATTCCTTAATTTTTCACTAACAGATTTAATGTTACTGTCTAAATTCACATTGGAACATTTATCCCTTAGCACATTATTTCCATAAGCCATTATAGGGAATGGCTTTTCATTTAATTTTTTATGGAGTTCCATATTTTATGAATATTTGTTGTTATCTCCGGGTCAGAGCTGTATTCAATAACTGTTTTCCCTTCGAGCATTGATTCAACCATTATGGGATTAAATGGTATTTTGGCAACAAGAGGTACATTCCTTGAATCCAGGTAATTTTGCATGGTAGTTGCAATTTCCCGGTTTAGATCATATTTATTGATAACTACATAAGCTTTTATTTTAAAAGATTCTATTAAATCAAGAAGTCTTTCTGTATCATGCAGTCCTGATTTTGTTGGTTCTGTAACAATTAATACCATATCAGTTCCTGTTAATGATGAAATAGTTGCACAACCGATTCCGGGAGGGCCATCGTTTATTATATAACCGGCTCCGTTTTCTTTTGCTATTTCTTTTGCACGCTTTCGTACCTGGGTAACAAGTTTACTTGAATTTTCTTCTCCGGCAGCCATTTGGGCATGAACTAACATGCCAAGTCTTGAGGTTGATACAAACCACTGGTTTTTATCATTTCTTTCTGAAGTAATTGCTTCTTCGGGGCAAATTCGTTCGCATAACCGACATCCTTCACAATGAAAATGATTTATAACTAATTGACCAACCAAATTAACCTGTATTGCTTTGAAGCGGCAATAATCTGTACACAAACCGCAGTTGGTGCATTTATCGGTATTGATATTTGCTTTCCATCCGCTGAAGAAAGTGTATTCTTCATTTATTTTTGGTTTGAATATTAAATGAAGGTCAGCTGCATCAACATCATTGTCGCAGTAAACCGCATTTTTTGCGACCGATGCCAATGCTGCGGTAATAGTTGTTTTTCCGGTACCTCCCTTACCACTTAAAATAGTTATTTCCTTCATAAATAATTATTCTGTTTTCCAATTTGCTGACGATCTCCTTAAAACTTAACGATATTTCTTCCGGTATATCAGATAATAGATTACCGGCGGCATAATGTGACGCATATTCACGGGTAAATGGAATTTCACCCAATAGTTCAATTCCTTTTTTTTCGATTAGTTCATAAATATCATTATTTCCTAAACCGGCTTTATTTATAATAACACCAAAAGGTTTTTTAACTTCATCAAGAAGGTTGACCATAAGTTTAAGATCGTGTAAACCAAATGGAGTAGGTTCTGTAACTAAAATTATATAATCAGCATCAACAATTGTTTCAACGACGGGGCAACTTGTGCCTGGCGGGGCATCGTAAATTACAATCTCAATTTGATCAGACACGTGCTTTTTTAATTCCTTAATAAGCATGGTTTGCATAGCGGATCCGATTTTTAAATTGCCTTCAGCCAGGGGATTATCCGAGTTAATGTCGTAGAAATTAACATGTCCGATAGGTTGAGCAATTTCTGAAATTGCATTTTCGCCGCAGGCGACCAAACATGCTCCGCATGAATGACAGAGTGATGAATTAACTTCTGCGAAGCTTACTGTGGGGATCACAACAATTGCATTGAACTCACAATATTCAACACATTTGCGGCAAAAGGTGCATTTTTTTATATCTATTTCAGGGATGAACTGGCTCACCTTTTCCTGATTGATTTTTACCGCATTTGGGAAAAAGATTACATCGTTAGGCTCTTCAACATCGCAATCGACCAATTGTATATTACTATTTAACCGATCTTTTAAGAAATGGAATAAGTTAACTGCAACCGTTGTTTTCCCGGTTCCGCCTTTACCGCTTGCAACTGTTATTTTATATGACATTGACTATAGCTTTAATTTTATACGTTACGGTATCAATGATCACAATAGTTTGCCGAAAAAATTAACGTGTTATTCAGGTGACCTTCGCATAGCTTTGTAGCAGATAGCCGTGGTGCACCCACAAAGGCATTTACTTTGTGATGGTTAAATAATTGTATGGCACGTTGTCCCATACCACCAGCAATAATATCAGTAACACCTTTTTCCGCTAACCAACGTGGTAAAAGTCCAGGTTCGTGGGGCGGGGGTACTATTTTCTCTTCATTAACAATTTCATTGTTTTCTACTGATAGGATTGTAAAAAACTTACAGTGCCCGAAATGAGCATCTAAGATACCGTTGTCGTCAACCGGAATTGCAATTATTTTGTTCATTTGTTTTCTTATATTTCTTTAATTAAGTAAATAATTAAGATCCCTGTTAGTATTAATGTTACCTGAAAAACAGAATCTTTAATCGTTGTTTTTTATGCATTTGGGGTACAAGATCTGCTAATGCTATATAAGTAAAGCTGGCAGCAGAAAGGGCAAGCACCCAGGGGATAAATTTTCTGGCAGAGTCCAGAGTGAAATATGCGATTAACCCTCCGAGAAAAGCGGTTAAACCGGAAGCCATATTATATGCTAATGCTTTCGATTTTGAATATCCGTTTTTGATAAGAATTCCAAAGTCGGCAAGTTCCTGGGGGATTTCATGGAATAAAACAGTAAGCGTAACAACGACTCCAAATTCTAGTGATGTAAAAAAGGCCGTGGTGATAATAATTCCGTCAATAAAATTATGAAGTGCATCTCCAATTAATATTAAAGGTGCTGAAGCATTATTGTGTCGTTCGCATTGTTTGTTACCACATGCCCGCCAAAGGATCACTTTCTCGGTGATAAAAAATAATACAATTCCTGTCAGGGTTAAAACAAAAACAGAATCTGCATTATTAGCAAGTTTAACAGCTTTCGGCAGCATACCTAAGTACGCTGCTCCCAGCAAGGTACCGCCGGCAAGCGTTAAAAGATAATTCGAAATTTGATCGAGCTTATCTTGTTTTAATAGTAACAATGAGCCGGCAATAGCTACACTTCCTGCACTGCCAACCGTCAGAGCGATTAGAATGATTATCAGTTGCATATTCAGATACCTGTTTGCTGTTCAGGACTGTAATTTCCTTATTAAGAATTAAATCTTCTAAGCCTTCTTCCTGGTCGGTTACCGTTTCCGACGCCATAACCTCTGCCTGCTCTTCTGCCTAAACCGCGTCTGAATTCATCGGTATCTTTTTTTTCGTCAGTAATTTTATTATCTGGGTTGCATTTACCCAATCCTCTTCCGGTGCGGGAACCTTTACCCTCGGGACCGGTCCTGTCAAAACCTGGCATAATAACCTCCTTTTTTATTTATTTAACTTTTCAATAATATTTTGAACTTTCAGATTATCATCCTGTAGGATTACCATCTGAATGTTGAATTTTTCAAGCAGCTCTTTTGCCTTAGGTCCAAAATCTCCGGAGATAATTTTAGTTACTCCCAATTCAATCATTTTTTCAGCTGACCTGGTTCCGGCTCCCCCGGTAACACTGGCATTTTCATTTTTTATGAAACTGCTTTCTCTTGATCCTTCGTCGTAAATACAAAACCAGGCTGCTCTGCCAAACCTTTTATCGAAAGGGGCATTTAAATTTTCTCCTTCAGATGTAATTACTGTTTTCATATTATTGTTTTATTGTTTCTATTTCTCCGGACTTGCATATCGGACATTCGTGGCTCCTTGTATTTATTGGAATTGTAAAACGTGCATAGCAGTCTTTACAGATAAACCAGTTTTTATCCATCCATGCATTTCCATATGTAGTTTTTATTTCTTTTGTTTCTACCAAAGCAAGAGCAATTTTTCTTCTGGCACTTTCATATATTCGTGCAAAAGTAGGACGTGAAATTCCCATCAGTTCAGATGCCTCCAGATGGTTCATCAGGTCATAGTCTGCCAGTTTAATAGCTTCATATTCTTCGTATAACAGTTCAACAGACTCATTTTTACTGCTGTTTACTCCATAAGGTTTATATCCGCGAAAACCCGGAGGAGCAACAATTTTTCTCAGTCTTCTGCGTCTGGGCATAGCAATAATTATATAAGCAGATGATAAAAGAGAATATTCTCGATACAAATCTAATGAGAATATTCTCATTATAAAAGATCTTATGAATATTTATTTATATAATTCAAACTTCCATGATCAAAAATACTTCTGCTCGGATTGCTCCTGTATCGAGTGAATAAAGCGTGTTACAGCCTTTCGGATTACATATCGTTTTGCCTGTATGGATGTTGTCATACCATAAAATTTGGAAAAAGAGCACTTCTGGTGTTATTATTATGGTTTTTTCACGAACCTGATTTGATTTTCAAATCATTCACATCAATTTTATTCAAAATATTGAATAAACCAGACTTAATACTAACTACATTTAATTACTAAGAACTATGAAAATACCCTGATCATTTTTTCTTTTAACTATACTGTTGTTTCATGAAGAAATCCCATAAAGTTTTTACATCAGGATGATACTGTTCAGTATTTTCAGCAACTTCATGTTCCACAGACATAATCTTCATTAATCCGGATCTTTCGGTTGCGTTCATTATATGAACTACTTTACTAACTGACCGCAGGCACAAATACCCCGGTGGGGTTGGAAATAAATCAGTCAGTATGAAAGGTATATTATACCTCTATGTACTGATATAGTAAAAATGTACCTGTAAATCTATTAAGCACTAATTACTCTAAACTAACAAATTCATTCTTAAACTAACTATTATGAAAAAACAAATCATTAATTCAATTTTTCTATTTTTTGTTCTCTCCTTTTTTGTACCATTAAGCGCACAGTGGGAACTTGTTTGGAGCGATGAATTCAATTATTCTGGTTATCCCGACGGGCACTGGAGTCCGGAAGTATGGAATCCCGGCGTAGTAAATAATGAACTTCAGTACTATACAGCTAACCTGGATAATGCATCTGTGTCGAACGGAACTTTAAAAATCAAAGCAGCTTCCGATGGTAGCAATTACTATTCAGCCAGGCTTAATTCAACTTCATCCTGGACCTATGGACGATTTGAAGCCCGTATGCTTTTGCCGGGGGGTTGGGGAACGTGGCCGGCTTTCTGGCTTTATCCAGACAATGATTTTTATTATGGTACAAACTCTATTACAAATTATGGATGGCCTAACTGTGGTGAAATTGATATTATGGAGGAAGTTGGATACGATCAGAATGTTATCCATGCATCTACTCACAGTGCCTGCTGTTTCTGGGCGGTTGGAACTCAAAGGACAGGAACTATAACCGTATCTGATCCCACAACCAACTGGCATGTTTATTCATGTAACTGGTATGAAGACAGACTTGAATTCTTTGTAGACGGTACAAACTATTTTACTGTCTGGAATGACTGGACAGGCTGGGAATCATGGCCGTTTAATTACAATTTTCACATAATCTTAAACCTTGCTGTTGGTGGAGACTGGGGAGGTGCCCAGGGAGTAGATCCGAATATCTGGCCGCGCACTCTGGAAGTTGACTATGTAAGAGTATACAGACATACAGGTTCTGATAGCGGGACTGATCCGGGAGGTACCTGTGGTTCATCGTATACTTCGGTTCCTGCGACAATTCAGGCAGAAGATTATTGCGACATGACGGGAATTCAAACCGAAACAACTACTGATGCCGGAGGTGGACAAAATGTAGGGTGGATAGATGCCAATGATTATATTGCTTACAGTATAAATGTTCCAAGCGCAGGTAGTTATACTGTTAATTATCGTGTAGCCAGCCAGAATGGGGGTGGAAGTTTACGTCTTGAGTCTTATGGCGGAGGAACTAACTTCGGTGAACTTTCAGTTCCAGGTACAGGGGGGTGGCAAACATGGACAACCATTTCGCACAATGTGAACCTGCCTGCAGGTCAGCAGACTATTGCTATTTTAGCAACTGCAGGTGGATGGAATTTAAATTGGTTTAGCATTGAAAGCGGAGGATCAACAAATCCGCCAGCAAATACAACATATTATCAGATTCCCGGAACAATTCAGGCAGAAGATTACTCTGATATGAGTGGTATAGACCTTGAATCAACCTCCGATGATGGGGGTGGGCAGAATGTAGGCTGGATAGATAACGGAGACTGGATGGTTTATAATGTTAATGTGGCCTCATCCGGAACATATACTGTTAATTACAGAGTTGCAAGTCAGAATGGAGGTGGTTCAATACGGCTTGAACAAGCCGGAGGAGGCACCGTATACGGAACAATTGGTGTACCGGGTACCGGGGGATGGCAAAGCTGGACTACCATATCCCATACGGTAACATTAAGTGCAGGTCAGCAACAAATAGGCATCTATGCTTCTGCCGGCGGGTTTAATATCAACTGGTTCAGTTTTACGAGCGGAGGATCAACTGCACCGCCGGCAACAGATCCACCTGTCTCAGATTCATGGTCAGCACTCATTGAAGCAGAAGATTATGCCTTAATGAATGGTATTCAGACTGAAAGCTGTTCTGAGGGAGGAGAAAATGTTGGATGGATCGATGCAGGTGACTGGATGATATGGGATGTGAACATTCCTTCATCGGGGACGCATACAATTGAATATCGTGTAGCCAGCCAGAATGGAGGGGGCTCAATACAGTTTGAACAAGCCGGAGGCGGAAACGTGTATGGAACAATAAGTGTTCCAGGTACTGGCGGATGGCAGAACTGGACAACAATTTCGCATACCGTTACATTAAGTGCCGGACAACAACAGGTTGCAATATATGTCCCGGCCGGAGGATATAATATCAACTGGTTGCAAATAACACAGGGGGTTAAATCGGCCCTGGATGAAAACTCTTCATTATCTCAGGCTGTAACAGTTATCCCAAATCCTGTTGATAATATCGCAAATATTAAAGGAATGCCTGAAGGTTCATACGAGATAAGGATTTATGATATGTCGGGCAGACTTACCTGTAAGTTTCCTGTAAAGGATATATCTACGGTTACTATCGATATCAGTGATCTTAATAAAGGCATGTATATTTTAACGGTTTTAACAAACTCAGGAATAGAAAGCGCTGTTAAATTCACAAAACAGTAATGTAGCTAAGGAAAAATTGGACAACCAGACTATATTACCGGCAGAGGAAAAATAAAACTCTGCCGGTTTTTTCTTTCTGAAAAAGATAACTTTATTTGTCAGGAGAAAAACAGAAACATGCAAAGACTATCGGAAAGCGAATTCAGGGATGTGGTTAAAAATACGCCATTGGTATCAATTGATTTAATAATTGAAAATGCTGATGGAGAAATATTATTAGGATGGAGGAACAATCACCCGGCTAAAGGATATTGGTTTGTCCCCGGAGGCAGAATTCAGAAGGGAGAACAATTTAAGGACGCTTTTCGGCGCATAGTAAAAGCAGAAACAGGAATTACATTTCAGCTTAAGGATTCAGATTTTCTTGGAATTTATGAACACATCTATCCAAATGAAAATTATAGGGGAGACTCTTCATTTGGCACTCATTATATTGTTATTGCTTACAGGATTAAGGTGAAAGACATTCCTGAGAACATTCCCGATGAGCAACATCAGGAATATTGGTGGGCTACTATTGACGAAATTCTGGAAGATTCAAATGTTCATCAGAATACAAAAAACTACTTTAACGGATTGCAGTCATTTTCTGAATAAAAGTATGATTCCGGGAATTTCTGATATTTCTGTTATAATGAATTCAAATTTCTAATACAAGAATTAGGTTAATATCAATATAAATCCTTAATCAATAATTATATTTACACCAATTCTCTTATTTATTAACGCAAAATAGTATGATAGCATATATTGAATGGAATGCAAAACCACAGATTGTCGATCTTGGATTTATTGAATTGAGATGGTATAGCCTTTTATTTTTATCAGGCTTTGTGGTGGGCTATTATATTCTGAGCAAGATTTTTAAGAAAGAAGGTCTTTCAATTGATCTTTTAGATAAACTGACTTTTTATGTCGTAATAAGTACTATCATTGGAGCTCGCTTTGGACATTGTCTGTTCTATGAACCGGATGTATATCTGAGAAATCCGCTTAAGATAATATTACCTTTCGAAGGCACTCCGGGTGTCGATTTTCGATTTACCGGTTATCAGGGTTTGGCCAGCCATGGAGGAGCCCTGGGAATATTGATAGGCTTGTATTTATATACAAAGAGATTTAAAAGACCCTATATATGGATTCTTGACCGTATGGCTGTTGTTACTGCCTTTGCAGGTACCATGATTCGTATTGGTAATTTCTTTAACTCTGAAATTATCGGTAAGCCGACAGATTTACCCTGGGGTGTAAAATTTGTGCATCTTGCATATCCCGGAACTCCTGTTGAACATGTAGTTACAAGACATCCGGCACAGATTTACGAAGCTATATGTTATTTAATTTTCTTTGTAATTCTGATATTGGTTTACTACAAGAAATATCCAAAATTAAAACCAGGATTGCTAATTGGGTTATTCTTTTCACTGATGTTTACTGCCAGATTCTTAATTGAATTTATCAAGGAAGATCAGGTCGATTTTGAATCGAATATGAAACTGAACATGGGACAGTGGTTAAGCATTCCATTTATAATTTTAGGAATATATTTCATTTTCAGAAAAGAAAAAAGCAGACAGGAACAATCCGCATAATTCTAAATCCTTTTTTTGCTAGTTTAGCATTAGGTCATATTAAAAGAGAATAAGCACGAGATGATTGATGCGGGCTTATCTTATGTTTTGTTCAGCATGATTATAAGTTGGGCCCTATTGAATTATAGGTTAGAAAGGATGAAAGAACAATAAAAGATACAACCTGTTTTACTTTCACCCCGGGATTATCAGAAAGGATTCGAAAACTTTTAGATATTAAACGATCAATTACAATGGCACATCAACATAGTCATGGGCATGGGTATCAGGAACTGAAAGAAAAAAATCTTCTGATAGCTACAGTATTGAACGTTCTGATAACAGTTGCAGAAATAATAGGTGGAATAATTTCAAATAGTCTGGCCCTGTTATCGGATGCAATTCATAACCTGGGAGATACATTTGCCGTTTTAATTGCTTACCTGGCAAACCGTATTTCAAAAAAAGATGCAACAGAAAAGAAAACTTTCGGTTATAAAAGAATTGAAATACTGGCAGCCCTTTTAAATGCTGTTGTATTAATAGTCATTACAGTTTTTCTGTTTGTTGAGGCCTATCACAGATTTAGGTCACCGGAGCCAATTCACGGGCTTATTATGTTTGTTGTTGCGGTAGTTGGTTTACTGGCAAACCTGGCAGCAGTTCTTTTATTAAAAAAAGATTCTCAGCATAACCTGAATATTAAGGCAGCTTACCTGCATCTTTTAGGTGATACCATTTCATCGGTAGCAGTAATTGCAGGTTCTGTACTTATATATTTTTACAAAATCTACTGGATCGATCCGATCATTACCTTCATTATTGGAATATACATACTTAAAGAAGCATACGTAGTATTAAAAGAAGCCATTGATATTCTGATGCAGGGAACTCCGTCTTCTATTGATGTTTCAAAAGTTGTCGATGAAATTGAAAAGCATAAGCTTATAAACAATGTTCATCATGTGCACGCCTGGAAACTAGATGACAAGCAAATACACTTCGAGTGCCACATTGATATGGTTGAAGATATGATAGTGAGTAAAACAGATATTATAAGATCGGAAATTGAGGAACTTTTACAGAACAAGTTTGGTATTTCACATGTTACACTACAGTTCGAGTATAATTGTTGCGATAAAAAGGATAGAATAAAAACTGAATCCAAATAGGCTGTGAGTTATCTTTCTTTATATGTTGAGAAGCTGGTAAAGCTGGTACTGGAAATGGCACCCTGGCTGCTGTTGGGTTTTCTGATAGCAGGTGTATTGCATGTGTTTTTCCCGGAAGGAAGGATAAATAAAATACTGGGAAGCAAGAATATGCGTTCCGTTATACGTGCAGCGCTTATTGGTATTCCACTGCCGTTATGTTCCTGTGGTGTGATCCCCACAGGGGTATCTATCCATAAAAGCGGAGCATCAAAAGGAGCATCTGTTTCATTCCTGATATCAACACCCCAGACCGGAGTTGATTCAATAATGGTAACATACTCACTTCTTGGATTACCGTTTACAATTGTCAGGCCTATTGTTGCTTTGTTTACTGGTATTTTAGGTGGAGCATTAACAAATAAAATTGAGCATTCGGAAAGTAAAAATTCTCTGAATGTAAAACCATTAGAGAATACAAACAATAAAATCAAGAGGCCTGTTTTATCGGTTTTTCAATATGCATTTATAGAATTTCTTGAAGATATAGCTAAGTGGCTGGTCATAGGTTTGCTTATTGCAGCGCTTATTGCCGTTTTTGTACCCGACGATTTTTTTGCGTCTTACATTCATAATGATATTCTGGGAATGCTGATTATTTTAGCAGCATCGATACCTGTTTATGTTTGCGCTACCAGTTCTGTGCCTATTGCAGCAGTGCTTATGATGAAAGGATTATCACCGGGGGCCACGCTAGTATTTTTGATGGCCGGACCTGCCACCAATGCAGCAACCATTTCGGTAATAGGCAATGCAATGGGCAGGAAAACATTATTTACATATTTATCGGTACTAATTTCGGGGGCATTAATTTCAGGTTTGCTGATCGATTTTTTGTTCCCCAGGGAATGGTTTACAAGTGCTTTAACACACTTGCACGAAGGACATGAACACGGACTTCTGCCTTATTGGCTGCAGCTTGTATCGGGAATTGTTATGTCGCTTCTGATTTTAAATATCTTTGTAAAAAGGATAATGAGCAGGTTCAAAAAGAAAAAGCAGAATGCAGAATATCATCCAGTCAGTATGAACGAGGTAAAAGTAATTGTAAGGGGAATGAACTGCAGTCATTGTAAAATGAGTGTAGAAAAAAATTTGGGTAACATTGAAGGTATCGATTTAGTTGATGCCGATGTAGAAAATGAAGTTGTAACTTTATCAGGTAATAATATTGATTTTAATAAAGTAAAAGCCACCGTAGAAAGCATTGGATATAAGTATGATGGTAAATTAAAAAGATAATAAATATACTTGCTGAAATATATAATTTAAGTGATTAATAAAGATGCATAAACTAGTTTTATTAAGACATGGCGAAAGTCTGTGGAATAAAGAAAATCGCTTTACAGGATGGACAGATGTTGACTTAACGGAAAAAGGAATAACCGAGGCCCGTAAGGCAGGTAAAGTATTAAAAGAAAATGGATTTGAGTTTGATATAGCTTTTGTTTCTGTACTTAAGAGAGCCTTAAGAACTTTATGGCTTACTCTGGAAGAAATGGATCAGCTTTGGATACCATGGGAAAAATCATGGAGGCTGAATGAAAGACATTACGGAGGGTTACAGGGATTGAATAAAGCAGAGACAGCTGCAAAGCATGGCGAAGATCAGGTTCTGATATGGCGCAGAAGTTACGATATCCCGCCTCCGGAGCTTGAAAAATCCGATTCCCGTTATCCGGGCAACTTAAGAGTGTACAGTGATGTACCTGAAAGCGATCTGCCATTAACTGAAAGCCTCAAAGACACTGTTGCCAGATTTATTCCATACTGGCATGATACTATTGCCCCGGTGATTAAAACCGGAAAGAAAGTAATAATTGCGGCACACGGTAATAGCTTAAGGGCCTTGGTAAAATATCTCGATAATATGAGTGAAGAGGAAGTTTTAAAGCTGAATATACCAACAGGCATGCCACTGGTATATGAGCTGGATGAAGAACTTAAGCCGATTAAGCATTATTATCTTGGAGATGAGGAAGAGGTAAGAAAAGCAATGGAGTCGGTTGCCAATCAAGGGAAGGCGAAATAAGACCGAAAATGAAAAACTAATAAAATAAAAATCCCGTGCGTAGTTAAAACACGGGATATTTTAACGAGATAAAAAATGGTTTATTGACAATAATCTTCGTATATCATTTTTATTCCCTGGTCGAGTTGGATCTTTTCTTTCCAGCCAAGACTATGCAGCTTATCCACATTGAGCAGTTTGCGCATGGTGCCATCGGGTTTTGAAGTATCCCACACCAGCTTGCCTTTGAAACCAACGATCTGTTGTATTTTTTCAGCCAGTTCTTTTATGGTAAGATCCCTGCCGGTACCAATGTTGATATGTGTATTCCTGATTTCCTTCCTGGCGATCTCACCAACTTCTTTAATGCGGTTTTCAACAAGGTCGGTAAAGTCAATATTTTCCATCAGGTAAACACATGCATCAGCCATATCATCGGAGTGAAGGAATTCTCTCATAGGAGACCCTGTTCCCCAAAGGGTAACACTTACATCTGAGCCTTCTTTCAGAATACCGTATTTATTCAGTTTCTCTGAAATTGATTTTTCTTCGGCATTACCGTCCACGCTTTCAACAGGCTTTTTATTGAAATCAGCACGAATGGCCTTCCAGTCATTGTTAAGCAGGCATTTTCCAAGATGCATTTTCCTGATCAGTGCCGGCAATACATGCGACTTTTCAAGATCATAATTATCGTTTGGCCCGTACAAATTAGTTGGCATTACAGAAATAAAGTTCGTTCCGTATTGCAGGTTATAGCTTTCAGCAAGTTTAATTCCTGCAATTTTTGCTATGGCATAAGGCTCGTTGGTGTATTCCAGCGGATCGGTCAGAAGGTATTCCTCTTTAATTGGTTGTGGACACTCCTTCGGATAAATACAACTACTGCCTAGAAACAGTAATTTCTTAACTCCAAAGCGGTAACAGTTATCAACAACATTGTTCTGGATCTGCAGATTCTCGAAAATAAATTGTGCCCGATATAAGTTATTTGCAACGATACCTCCAACTTTTGCTGCTGCTAAAATTACATACTCAGGTTTCTCTGCTTCGAAATATTTGGATACAGCATTATAATCACCCAGATCGAGTTCATCAATACTTTTACCAATGATATTATGATATCCTTTCTTTTTAAGGTTTCTTACCAGCGCACTTCCAACAAGGCCTAAATGACCTGCAACATATATTTTACTGTTTTTTTCCATATTCTGCTATATCACTAAAACATTTTAATAGTGAATATGTTGTTAAGAATTTTTATTCGAAATAATTCAAAGTCTCATAACCACCATTTTTCAGGAACTGATCTTTTTTCATCAGTTTAATATCGGATGAAACCATATCCTGCACCAATGCTTTCAGATCATACTTAGGCTCCCAACCCAGCACTGTCTTCGATTTAGTAGGATCCCCAATCAGTAATTCAACCTCTGTTGGTCTGAAATATCTGGGATCTACTGCCAATATCTCTTTACCGATTTCCAACCGGTATTCCGGATTGTTACAGGCTTTTACATAAGCTTTTTCGTTGACACCTTCACCTTTAAATTCAAGCTCGATACCTACTTCACCAAAGCTCATTCTTACGAAATCACGAATTTCTGTTGTAATACCGGTGGCAATAACATAATCATCGGGTTGTTCCTGTTGCAGAATAAGGTACATTGCCCTGATATAATCTTTTGCATGTCCCCAGTCACGTTTTGCAGAAAGGTTACCAAGATAAATTTTATCCTGCAGACCAAGGGCTATACGAGCTGTTGCCCTTGTTATTTTACGGGTAACGAAAGTCTCTCCCCGGATAGGTGACTCGTGATTGAAAAGTATGCCGTTGCAGGCAAACATATTATAGGCTTCGCGATAGTTGACTGTTATCCAGTATGCATACATTTTTGCTACTGCATAAGGGCTGCGTGGATAAAAAGGAGTCTTTTCAGTCTGGGGAACTTCCTGAACAAGCCCGTATAATTCACTGGTTGATGCCTGGTATATCTTTGTTTTATTTGTTAATCCCAGTATTCTGATTGCTTCAAGTAAACGTAGTGTACCAAGACCATCGGCATTAGCCGTATATTCAGGTGTTTCGAAACTTACCTGTACATGGCTCATCGCGGCCAGATTGTAAATTTCATCAGGCTGTACTTCCTGGATTATTCTTATCAGGTTGGTGGAGTCGGTCAGATCTGCATAATGCAGGATAAAGTTCCTGTCTTCTACGTGTGGGTCTAAATACAGATGGTCTATCCGATCTGTATTGAATAATGAACTTCTTCTTTTAGTACCGTGTACCACATATCCCTTTTTCAAAAGGAATTCAGCCAGATATGCACCGTCCTGACCGGTGACGCCTGTAATTAAAGCTACTTTTTTACTTGCCATATTTCTTCATTATTTAGAATATACTTAATTCTGTTTGCATAGCGGATGATATTCTCCTTTCAACCCGATCGGTGTTGCATTCCTTATTGTGTAAACCGTTTCGATGCAAGGTTTTGCAACTTTTAAACGAAAACCGTTTCCCTGTAAAATTTGCTTATAGCTTTCAGTATGCAGATCGGTAAATCCACCGCTAAATTCAATTTCTTTTTCATCGAGGGTAATAGAGCGGTAGGTTCTTTGCCCTTGTTTCTTTAAGTTATTTGGCATATCATTATAATCGAGACTCAGGTACCACTTAATTCTTGCCTTTTCAAGATCGAGATAACCTGAGGCTTTATTATATTCGAGAAGATGCACGATATTTTGCTTTACTCCTCCGAATATCCATATGAGCATATCGAAGAAGTGCACGCCGATATTAGTTGCTATTCCTCCCGATTTTTGTAAATCACCCTTCCATGAAATATGATACCATTTACCACGACTTGTAATATAAGTTAATTCGATATCGTAGATTTTATCCTTTGGTCCGTTGTCAATTTGCTTTTTAAGTTCTATAATAGAAGGATGCAGTCTTAACTGTAAAATATTGTAAATGTGTTTACCGGATTCCTTTTCAATTTCTGCCAGTGCATCTACATTCCAGGGGTTTAAGACAAGTGGTTTTTCACATATGGCATCAGCACCCCATCTCAGGGCCGAGCGAATGTGTGAATCATGGAGATAATTTGGTGAACAAATGCTAACATAATCGAGTTGTGTACCGCTTCGGCGCAATTTATCAATGTGTCTGTCGAAACGTTCAAATTCAACAAAAAAATTACTGTCGGGGAAAAAACTGTCGATAATGCCAACACTATCATTCGGATCGAGAGTAGCCAGCAAATTATTCCCCGTATCTTTAATTGCCCTCAGATGTCGTATAGCAATATAACCGCCAACACCAATAATTGCAAAGTTTTTTATACTATTTGTCTTTGGGTTGCTCATAAAAGTGAGTGTAAAAATAATATATTAGATCTCACAGATTTCCTTTCTGTGAGGAACGAACCGAAATTCTTGATCAGATCAGCTCTATTTTTGAGGAAGAAGTTAAAATTCATCCTACAGACTCATATACTGTAAATGTTCTGAGATGTCTTTATAAAGTCCTTTTACGTCGAATAAAATACCATTTTCATTTAAATGGTCGATAAAAAATTCCTTTGTTAGTTTGATGTAAGGTTTATGCGCTACGGCAAGAATAATTGCATCGTATGTACCTTTTATTTCCGGAGTAAGTTTTATTCCATATTCCTCAGAAACTTCATCTGTCTGTGCGAACGGATCAACCACTTCAACATTTATTCCGTATGATTCTAGTTCGCTTACTACCTCAGCTACTTTTGAGTTTCTTATATCGCTTACGTTTTCTTTAAAAGTAATACCCATTACGAGTATTTTGGAACTCAGCAGATTCTTCCCTGTTTTCACGATCTTCTTGACAAGTTCGGTGGCAACAAATTTACTCATGCCATCGTTCACAGCCCGCCCTGCAGTTATAACCTGGGCAAAATGCCCTAATTCATTGGCTTTAAAAGTAAGATAATATGGATCAACACCAATACAATGTCCGCCAACAAGACCGGGATAAAAATTCAGGAAATTCCATTTTGTACCCGCAGCTTTTAATACGTCGAAAGTGTTAATTCCAATTTTTCGAAATATAATTGACAATTCGTTCATCAAAGCAATATTCAGGTCACGCTGTGTATTCTCGATTATTTTTGCTGCTTCAGCTACTTTGATTGAAGGAGCCCTGTGCACTCCGGCTTCTACTATATATTCATAAACCTTTGCAATTTCTTCTGCTGATTCCGCATCACAGCCTGAGGTAACTTTTACAACCCTGGTGAGAGAATGTACTTTATCACCGGGGTTTATTCTTTCAGGCGAGTAACCAACTTTAAAATCCTTTGGAAAGCTTAATCCCGAAAGTTTTTCCAGCACAGGAACACATATCTCTTCTGTAGCACCTGGAAAAACAGTGGATTCAAAAACCACATAATCATTTTTCTTCAATACCCTGCCTGCTATTTCCGATGCTGATATAAGGAAAGACAGATCAGGAAGGTTGTTTTTATCAATTGGTGTAGGTACTGCAACTATGTGAAAAGTGGCTTCTTTCAGATCGTCAATATTTGAAGTGAATTTTATATCGGTATTCTCAAAATCCTCTTTATGAAGTTCATTGCTGGGATCGATCTTTTTTTTCATCTTTTCAATCCTCTCAGAACTGATATCAAATCCGATAACCGAAATTTTCTTTGCAAATTCAAGTGTAATGGGTAAACCTACATAACCTAAACCAATTACAGAGAGCTTGGTTTGTTTTTTAAATAACCTTTCTGAAATACTCATAAATAATTTTTGAACCACAATTTGTTAAGTTAACAAAATAGTTTGACTTGCTACTAATGATATATGCGGTAAAAATTATATCCCGAATTCTCCTTTCAGATGATCAACCTGATCAAGCTTCTCCCAGGAAAAGTACTCTACTTCCCTTGTAACTTCATTACCATTATCTTTAAATGTTATTACCTTTTTTTCAGGTGTTCTTCCCATGTGTCCATAAGCTGCTGTGGCACGGAATATCGGATTTTTCAATCCATAACGTTTTACAATTGCACTTGGCCTGAGATCAAAAATCTTTTCTATACGTTTGGCAATTTCACCATCGTTTATGCTGACTTTGGATGTACCATATGTATTAACAAATATTCCAACAGGCTTTGCTACACCTATGGCATAGGCTACCTGAACAAGTATCTCATCGGCAATGCCGGCAGCTACCATATTTTTAGCAATATGCCTAGCTGCATAGGCAGCAGACCTGTCGACTTTTGAACTGTCTTTTCCAGAAAAAGCACCTCCACCATGAGCACCTTTACCGCCGTATGTATCAACAATGATTTTACGTCCGGTAAGACCTGTATCACCGTGAGGCCCTCCAATTACAAATTTTCCTGTTGGATTTACATGCAGAATATAATCATCCTTAAAAAGTTTCTGTACCCTTTCCGGTAAAAGCTTTTTTACTCGGGGGATAAGAATATTTTTTACATCTTTCCTGATTTTTTCCTGCATTTTATCGTCTGTATCAAATTCATCATGCTGTGTTGATACTACGATAGTATGTATTTTTTCCGGCTGATTGTTATCGCTATATTCAACGGTGACCTGCGACTTTGAATCGGGGCGCAAATAAGTCATTTCTTTCTTTTCTCTCCTGATATCAGCCAGCACCTGCAATAGCAAGTGAGAAACCTCAAGTGCCAACGGCATGTAATTATCTGTTTCTTTACAGGCATATCCAAACATAAGTCCCTGGTCACCGGCTCCCTGCTCTTCTTCGCTTTGACGCACAACGCCACGATTAATATCTGGTGACTGTTCATGAATAGCTGATATTACGCCACAAGAATCACCTTCAAACATATAATCCGATTCAAGGTATCCTATCTCTTTAATAACTTCCCGGGCAACTTTCTGTACATCAACATATGCTTGGGTTTTTACTTCACCACTTAGAACTACCAGACCTGTAGTTACTAATGTTTCACAAGCTACTTTTGATTCGGGGTCTTGTTTCAGAAATTCATCAAGCAGTGCATCGCTTATTTGATCAGCTACTTTATCGGGGTGTCCTTCAGAAACAGATTCTGATGTAAATAAATAACTCATAATTATGTGTTAAAATTAAAAATGCCAAAATTATTTCTTTTTTTTAATTCTTTAAAATCAACTTTGTGAAGTTAGTTTTCTGAACACCTCTTCGAGAGTTTCTTCTTTTTTTTGCATTGTAAGCAGGGTAAGATTATTATTTAAAGCATACTGAAAGATATTTTCCCTGATATCTTTTTCTGCATCAGCCTCAATCAGATGAATATTGTCTGTAATAGACTTTATCCTTTTAACACCGTTAATTTGTTTCATTGAACTGATATTTGCTTTCTCCGCGAATTCCACCTGGATGGTCTGCAGTTTACCCATGTTCTCACTGCGAATAGCACTGGCAGTATTATTTGCTATAATTTTTCCCTGGTTAATAATAATAACCCTGTTGCAAATTGCTTCTACTTCCTGAAGAATATGTGTTGAGAGAAGTACAGTTTTATTTTTTGCAATGTCTGAAATAAGATTTCTGATTTCAACAATCTGATTTGGGTCAAGTCCTGTTGTCGGTTCATCAAGAATAAGCACTTCAGGATCGTGTATCATAGCCTGGGCAAGTCCTACACGTTGTTTATAACCTTTTGAAAGTTGTCCTATTTTTTTATGTTCCTCGCTTTTAAGACCAGTCATAAGAATAATTTCATCAATACGTTTCTGAATACAGTTTATGTTTTTATAAAAACCTGCAATATGCTGCAGATATTCTCTGACATACATTTCAGGGTAAAGAGGATTACTTTCAGGCAGATATCCGATGAGCTTCTTTATTTCAATAAGATTTTGCTGAACTTCTTTACCTGCGATTTCGGCATATCCCCGGCTAGGGGGCATTATTCCACAGATACATTTCATTGTGGTTGTTTTACCCGAGCCGTTCGGACCTATAAACCCTGCAATTTCTCCTTTTGTAACCTCAAATGATATGCTGTCAACTGCCTTTTGAGAGCCATACATTTTTACGAGATTAACAACTTTAACTGTCATAAGAAAAATTAAACTGTGAAGATGCGCAAATTTATGCTTTAATTAATTAGAATGATGATTTTGTTCGGATTCGTACATGTACTGTTTTATTACCGTTCAGAATTAATGGAGGGGTTATTATTGTGATTTGAACGTAATGAACACAAATACAATAATATATGTTTAATGGCACAGTACATGTAATAACAGAACCAAACATTCAAAATCGAAATAAAAATGAAAGCTTTAAACAAAAACACCAGAACATTATTCAGGACTGTTACATTAGTTTTAATTTGCGCCTTCACACTGCAGGTAAGTGCTATGGTACCGGAAAGAAATCTGGATAAATCAAATAGTGAGGAAATTTCAGATGGGGCAGTTATCGAACCCTGGATGATAAATACTTCAGCATGGGGGAATAGTGAATTTTACAAGCTTACCAACGCTGTCGATTTTGAGTTGGAAATTCAGATTGAAGAATGGATGCTTAATATTAATGACAATTTTTGGAAAGCTGACTCCGAAGATGAAATTGAATTTGAAAAATGGATGGTCAGTACAAGTTCCGAACATTGGAATATATCAGATAAAGAAGAAGAAATTGAATTGGAGAACTGGATGACAGACCTTTCTGAGTGGGATGTAAAATAGCTTCATTAATAATATATAGTCATACACGGTAAGTGTATTTATTCGGACAGCTGTCTTTTTCAAGGCAGCTTTTTTTTTGAGTTTTGTAAATGTGTAATTACCTTCGGTGAACTCGCTGCGCTCGGTTGTTTAATTGTTACTTTGTAACAGGTATGTGGGAATCATTTAATCCGGGAAGTTAAATTAAAAATCATACCGACAGTAATTCCGTGCAACGACTACACTCCCTATAAATACAGGGATAAATAATTACACAATCGCTGTAATACCTTAAGATCCGGTGCATGCGAAGATGATTAATAATAACAAAGATATCTGCATAAATCCTTTTGGCATTTATTTTGTTTTGCGGTAAAGCCATGGTTGTTTTTTTTATCTCATTAACTATCTTTGTCCTTTCAATTTTGTAAACTATTAAAAGACTGAATTTTATACAAGGAATAATGGAGTATATTAATTTTATTTTCATAGGAATATTATTTTGTGCAGTGTCAGCTATATCAGCACAAAGTCTGGAAGAAGCCAGGGCCCTTTACAATGAAGGCGGAACAGCAATGTCAGAAAGTGATCTGGAAACGGCAGTTCAGAAATTTAATGAATGCATTGAAATGTGCGCTGTTCTTTATGAAGAAGAAGAGAGTATTGAAGCGGAGGAGTTAATGTTCACTGTTCAGCAAAATGTACCGAAACTTTATTTACAGATCAGCCAGCAAAAAGCGCAGGAAAAAGATTATAACGGTAGTCTTGAGAATGCTATTAGGGCAAAGGAAAGTGCAAATGAAATAGGTAATGAAGATATTGCTTCAAAAGCATCAGATCTGATGGTTAAAATCTATTATAGTTTTGGACTTTCAAATTATAAAGCCAAAAAGCCTGATGAAGCATTGGCAAACCTGGATAATGCAATTGAACAGGATGAGAATTATTTCAAAGCACACTATTTAAAGGTAGTAATACTGAAAGATAAAGGCGATAATGAAGCACTTATTGCAGCTACAAAAGATGTTGTTAATGCCTCGGGAAAAAACGATGAGACCCGCGAAAAAACGATAAGCTTTACGGCAAATTATTTTTATAACGAAGGTGTAAAAGCAAAGCAGGCTTCTGAATATGACAAAGCAGTTAAGTATATTAATACTTCACTTGAATTCAATGCTGAAAATCCTGACAGTTATTATTTGCTGGTAACGATTTATAATTCTCAGGAAAAATGGGATAAAACTATTGCAGCAGGCAAGGAAGGGTTGAAGTGTACCGGGGAATCGGACAAAGTCAAATTTTATTATGAGCTGGGGAACGCATATTACGGTAATGGCGATAATACTTCGGCATGCGAAGCATATAAAAAAGCTGCTGTCGGAGATTATGAGGAATACGCAAAGTATCAGATGGAGCATGTTGTAAAATGTGAATAATTTTCTTTAATATAGAAATTAAGAAGCTGCAGTAATTTCTGCAGTTTTTTTTATCTTGCTTCAGGTGATTTTTAAATTAACCGTTTTATGAAATATTTAAGTATTAAGGAATGGGCTTCCGATGACAGGCCAAGAGAAAAACTTTTAAATAAGGGTGTTAATAGCCTTTCTGATGCAGAGTTACTGGCAATACTGATTCGCAGTGGCACAAAAGAAATTTCAGCAGTTGAACTTTCTCGAACAATACTCACAAAATGCGGAAATAAACTTTCTGAACTTAGCAGGCAATCGGTAGCCCAATTAAAGAGGATAAAAGGTATCGGCGAAGCTAAAGCCATCAGCATAGTTGCGGCAATTGAACTGGGGAGACGCAGAAATGCTTCTGAAGTAACAGAAAAGCAACAGTTAACATCCAGTAAGGATGCCTATAAATATTTTCATTCTCTGATGTCAGATCTTAGTCACGAGGAATTCTGGATTTTGTTTCTGAACAGGTCGAATAAAATTATTGAAAGCTATAAATTAAGCCAGGGAGGTATATCTGGCACCGTTATAGATAACAGGCTGATACTGAAAAAGGCAATTGATGTGCTGGCTTCGGCACTTGTAATAGGTCATAATCATCCGTCAGGCAACCTGCAGCCAAGTGAAAATGATAATCAGATCACTGATAAATTAAAAACAGCTCTTTCTCATCTGGATATAAAGCTGCTCGATCATATTATTATCGGTGATAATTCATATTTTAGCTATAGCGACGAAGGATTGCTTTAGAGATAGTACAAACCTAATCTGTATCCTATTGGCTATACGCTATATCAGGCAAAAGGACATTAATTATTCACTCTGGGACCGTTGTATAAATTATTCACTTAACGGAGTAATTTATGCCCAGTCGTGGTTTCTTGATATTGTTGCCAAAAAATGGGATGCACTGGTTGAGGATGATTATAAAACAGTTATGCCGTTAACATTTCACAGAAAATTTCTTCACCGTGAACTTTTTAATCCTCCATTTGCGAAACAACTTGGAATATTTTCGGAGAAACCATTAAATCATTCTAAGATAGAAAAGTTTATGAATCACATACCAATAATTTACAGGAAGCTGAATATTTGTTTTAACAGGCACAATTCGCAAAGTTTGAAACTTCCGGATGCGGAACATAAATATGCTTACGAACTGGATTTAATTACTCCTTATGAGAAAAAATCAAAACTATATTCAAAAAAACTCAGAACACAACTAGAGCAAGCCCATCAAAAAAGGTTTAGTGTTGTAAGAAATATAAGTTTGTATGAATTTGAATCGTTTGTAGTAAACTGTAATGATGCTGATAATGAAAGTCATTTATTTAAAATGTTGCGGCAAATTCTGTCAAGATTAACGCATACCGGAAAAGCCGAAATCACAGGAGTTTATAATTACGTGAATGAGTTGGATACCGTTGCATGTTTTGTTAAATCAAATAACAATGTCGTTTTATTTTACGGAAAGTCAAAAAATAATGAAGATTCTGTGCTAACCGTTTATTTACTGATTGATGACTTTCTGCGAACATATTCAGGAAGAAACGTTACTTTAAGCCTTGAACATTTTGATAAATACTGTAATGAAGAGATTTACAGTGAATTTGGCGCTATTAAATGCTCATACATTTGTTTCAGCCAAAACAAGCTTCCTTATTTTCTTAAATGGATGAAATGATTAAATCAGATCAGATTTTATATTTTATCAACCTTCAGTTTATCAATACATTTTTCCAATAACCTGCTTATATCTTTTTTTATCAAAGGATGGATAAACTCAGGTGCAATTTCTTTCATCGGGATTAAGGCAAATCTTCTTAAATGTAAGCGGGGATGCGGAATGGTTAATTTCCTGGTATCCATTATCAGTTTGTCATAGAATAATATATCAAGATCGATAAGGCGCGACTGATATTCGGGGCCTTTTCTTTCTCTGCCCATTTCATCTTCGATATTTAAAAGAAACTGTAAAAGCTCGTCAGGAGAGTATTGTGTTTCGATACTAGCAGCCTGATTATAGAAACTTTCTTCATGCGAAAAGCCCCACGGTTCAGTTTCATAAACTGATGACAAACTATTAACGGTGCATTTTTCACCGATATTTTTAATAGCTTTTCTCAGATTAGCACTTTTATCTCCGATATTGCTTCCAAGCATTAAATAGGCTGTAGCCATAATAAAATTTATTGATGCAGTTATGACAGACCTTAATTTTGTATTTAAAATTATTCTATTTTAGTAACAAATAAATAAAAAATCAACCATGAAAAGTTTTTTTAAATATCTGTTAGCAACAATCACGGGAATTATACTATCGTCTATTCTTCTGTTTTTAATCTTTATGGCCATTGTTAGTGCCATGATTTCAAGGCAGGATAAAGAATTGGATATAAAGGAGAATACAGTACTGTATTTAAAACTTGATCAGCCAATTATTGACAGGGAACCTGAATTCCCGATTGACTTAAGCTCTCTTACCAAAAATCAGGTAATAGGATTAAATGTTTTACTCGATAATATCGAGAAAGCAAAAAGTGATGACAAAATAGCAGGAATACACCTTGATCTTCTTTTTCTCCGGACAGGCATAGCAACAATAGAAGAGATCAGAAATGCCCTCATCGATTTTCGTGAGTCCGGTAAATTTGTAACTGTCTACAGTGAAGCCCTTGGACAGGGTGCGTATTATCTCGCATCGGCCGCCGATGAAATTTATCTGAATCCTTTAGCCTATTTCAATATTGTTGGACTAAAGGCTCAGACAGCTTTTTTTAAAAATACGTTAAAAAAGCTCGACATAGAAACTACAATTGTCCGTGCCGGTAATTATAAGAGCTATGGTGAACGGTTTACCGAGGATAAGTACACAAAGGAAAATCGTGAACAGATAGAACGCATAATTAATACTGTTTGGGATGATATACTCATAAAGGTGTCAAAGGAAAGGGATATTACACCGGATCAGTTAAAGAATATTGCAGACGATCTGCTTTTAAAGAATTCAAATTCGGCTTATGATTACAATTTGGTAGACAGCATCATATATAAAGATCAGGTAATATCAATTCTGAAATCAAAAACAGGTACTCCTGAGAAAGATGACCTGAGGATTGTGCGCCATGCCCAGTATAAACATGTGCCAAAGCCAAAAGGTTATAAGGGGTTGGCCAGAGATAAAATAGCTGTTATATATGCTTCGGGAGGCATTGATCTGGGTGAAGGTGATGATCAGAGTATTGGCTCCGATCGTTTTTGCCGTGAAATAAGAAAAGCACGAAGAGACTCATCTGTTAAGGCTATTGTACTTCGGGTAAACTCTCCGGGAGGCAGTGGCACTGCATCGGAGGCAATCTGGCGTGAACTTGATCTTGCACGGGAAGCTAAACCTGTGGTGGTGTCAATGGGTGACCTGGCAGGTTCAGGAGGTTATTATATTGCCTGTATGGCCGATTCAATTTTAGCACACCCAAGTACAATTACAGGTTCGATTGGTGTATTTGGACTGATACCTAATGCTGAAGGACTTTTTAATAAAATGGGCATTACATTCGATGAGGCTGTTACAAACAAGCATGCTGATTTATTTTCAGGATTAAATTCTCCTGATGCTGAAGAGATTCAATACTTGCAGGGATTGATAGATGGTATGTATGATACTTTTGTCAGCAGGGTAAGCAAAGGTCGAAACTTGAATACGGAAGAAGTTAAGAAAATAGCTCAGGGAAGAATATGGTCCGGCGTAGATGCTAAAGAAATAAAACTGGTTGATAAATACGGAGGTTTACATGATGCAATAAATGTTGCCAAATCTATGGCCGGCCTTGGTGATAAATATCGAATTGTTGAATTACCGGAACAGGAAGATCCAATTGAGAAACTTATCAAAGATCTGACAGGTAATGCGAAGCTTAGAGCAATTGAAAAGAAACTGGGAATAGATGCCGGATATGCAGAAACCGTCATGGAATTCATGAAAAGCTTCGGTGTGAACACACGAATGCCGGTTGATATTAAAATATATTAATAAGATATAACGATAAACAATTGTCCAAAAAATTCAAATCTCAGTATCCAAAGAATTATATAAACAGTGAGTATTAAAGGCAAAGTTTTGGATATTGAGGTTTGAAGATTCGAAATTATTTGTCATTTAAGAACTGTTTTTTATACAGCTTCTGACTTTTAATTTTTTTACTTGTTCCTTTATAAGAGAACAATAAGTTTATGAGATTACTTAGATCAGCTCAATAACATATTATTACTTTGTATTTTTTGGATATATTGCTGTCCATTTTATCTGAATTCTATGTCTTCCCGGTTAATTCGTCGTATCATAGCTCCTTTTTTATTACCCGCATCATTGCTATATGGTATTGCTATGGTTATTCGAAATAAACTGTTTGACATAAATATTCTTAAATCTGCAGAATTTGATTTTCCTGTAATATCAGTTGGGAATATTACAGTTGGAGGTACCGGTAAAACACCACATGTTGAATACCTGATGGATCTACTGCACGATAAATTCAAAGTAGCAATGCTGAGCAGGGGATATAAAAGAAACACAAAAGGTTTTCTGTTGGCCTCAAAAAATTCAGGACCTGAAACAATTGGTGATGAACCATATCAGATATTTCATAAATACAAGAATATATCAGTTGCTGTTGATGAGAGCAGAGTTAATGGTGTGAAAGCATTAAAAGAGAAAAAAAACGAACTTCAGGTAGTTATTCTTGACGATGCTTTTCAACATCGGTATATATTGCCGGGAGTATCTATATTGCTTATCGATTATAACCGTCCAACATTCAAAGACTATCTTTTACCGGCGGGCGATTTACGCGAAGGAAGAAATGCTGTTTACAGAGCAGATATTGTAATCGTAACTAAAGTACCAACTGATTTTAAGCCCATTGATAAGAGGATCTGGATTAAAAAACTGAACCTGTTTCCATACCAGTATTTGTATTTTACAACCTATGAATATGGCGAACTCTGTCCTCTGTTTAGTAAAAAAGAAAGGAATATTGAGTTAAATGTTTTAAAACAATCAAAGTTAAGCGTTTTACTAGTTACAGGAATAGCAAATTCAGGACCTTTGTATGATACCATCCATTCTTATTCGAACAAGGTGGAACATATAAAATACCCGGACCATCATTATTACACAACAGGTGATATTAATCTGATAAAAAAGAGATACAATGCCATTCAGGCAAAGCGAAAGATTATTATCACTACAGAAAAAGATGCTGTCAAACTGAAGAAATTTAAGGATATGGACAGATTTGTCCGGGAACGTATATTTTATTTACCTGTTAAGGTGAGATTTCTTGATAACAAGAAAGCAGAATTTGATAAACACATTACAAATTATGTTAAGAAAAATAAAAGAATCGGTTACTTACATCACTAAGCATTTCAATGTAAAACCCATTGCCGGTGTTATTCTGGGAACAGGGTTGGGGTCTTTTGTTTCGGAAGTATCAGTCGAGAATGAGATTCCTTATTATGATATACCTCATTTCCCTGATCCGGGGGTGGAAGGACATATAGGGAAGTTACTGCTGGCACGACATCATAAAATTCCTGTTGTAATTATGCAGGGCAGGGTTCATTATTATGAAGGTTTTCCAATAGAGACTGTCATATATCCTATTCGTGTTTTAAAAGAACTTGGCATTGAAACACTTTTTCTGTCGAATGCTGCCGGGGGAATGAATGCAGAATTTTCAGTCGGGGATCTGATGGTAATTAAAGATCATATCAATTTGATGCCTAATCCTCTTATTGGTCCGAATATAAATGAATTAGGACCTCGTTTTGTCGATATGAGTGAACCTTACGATAAAGCGCTTATTGATACAGCTTTCGATATTGCAAAGAAAATGGATATCAGATTACGAAAAGGATGCTATGTGGGAACAACCGGACCAACCTATGAAACAGCTGCCGAATATAAATATCTCAGGACCATTGGCGGCGATGCTGTTGGTATGTCAACAGTTCCGGAAGTTATTGTCGCCAGACAAATGGGATTACGCTGTTTTGCAATGAGTGTTATTACAGACCTGGGAGTACCGGGGAAAATCGAACGTCTTACACACCAGATGATACAACAGGTTGCTTCTGCTTCAGAACCCCGGATGGCATTAGTTTTTAAGCATCTGATCGCTTCACTGGCCGAATAATTTTATATGGGTTTATTTCGAGTGCAGTGCGGCAATCTTTTGGTTCCGTCATTGCGAGCGATCCCGATTTTTATCGGGAGTGGCAATCTAAGTATTCATAAGATGTATATCAGACATTATAGCTATAATTTTCTATCAGATTGCCACGTCGACGAATTGTTCGGTGCATTAAAAGGGGGTAGGTAACTTTCATGGGCAATCAGAAAATAATAAAAGTTGGAATGTCTCCCCGAAATGGAGTAAAAGTCAATCATATTCGTCGTTGCGAACGGAACGAAGTGAAGTGCGGCAATCTGGATTATAATATCCTTATAGCTATATTTACACCCTTTTTAAGCTTAGTATTATTTTATGGTCAGTATGTCAAAGTCAGGAAAATTTCAGTTTACAAACGTTGTCCTTATATCAGTTGCCCATCACATTCATGATATTTATACATCTTTTCTTGTACCTGTTCAGACATTACTGATTGATAAACTTTCAATAAATTATACCCTGTTCGGCCTTCTTTCAGTATTTCAGCGTTTACCCAATTTGCTGAATCCATATATCGGTATACTTGCAGAGCGGGTAAGAATCCGATATCTGATGATCTTTGCCCCTTTGATTACAGCTGTTTCGATGAGCCTGATAGGAATTGCACCAACATATAGTTTTCTGGTTATAATAATGGTGGTTTCCGGGATCAGTTCCATGCTCTTTCATGTCCCGACTCCGGTGATGATAAAACATGTATCGGGAAACAAAACCGGGAGAGGTATGAGTTTTTATATGGTAGGTGGTGAACTTGCCAGAACGCTGGGTCCTATTATAATTGTTGGTGCCATTGATCTGTGGGGATTTGAAAATACTTTCCGCTTAATACCCATGGGTATGTTAGCATCAGCTCTTTTATTTATTCGATTTCGTCATGTCGATCTGCGGAAGGAGTTTCCCCACGAGCAGAAAAAGGGCAGATACAACAAAGCATTCCGGGAATTCCTGCCCCTTCTTCTTTTAATCATAGGTATTTCCTTTACACGTGGGTTTATGAAGAGCTGCCTTACCTATTATCTGCCGGGTTATATGAAAGAAACAGGCAAGTCACTCTGGATTGCCGGAATTGCACTTTCAACAGTTTATCTTTCCGGTTCTGCCGGGACTTTTCTTTCCGGAACCATCTCTGACTACCTTGGGAGAAAACGGACTTTATTAATCATTACTGTTATTTCTCCGTTACTTATGGGACTGTTCATTTTTGCAGGTAGTTTCTGGACCTTCCCATTATTGATAATGATGGGATTTTTCCTGCTTGCACCTACACCGGTATTCCTGGCCATCATTCATGAATATAAAACCGATCACCTGCCGTTTATCAACGGATTATATATGACAAGCAATTTTCTGATCGGTTCTTTGAGTACTCTGCTTACCGGAATTGCATTCGATACACTGGGTTATCAGATTACATTTAAACTGGGAGCCGCTGTGGCTTTTCTTGCTATACCAGTGGTGTTACTTTTTAATAATGATCATGCAAAACAGAAATAAAGAAATCTTTTTATTCTTCATTTTCAAGCTCATCTAAAGTCTCTTCATGACTTTTTTCTTCTTTACCGGAAGAATGATCAATATATCCTTCTTCAAATTCTTTTTGGATGTCTTCTTTTATTTCTTTTTCAGTTTCAAGATCTTCAAGATGTTTAAGATTTTCCAACTCTTCCAGTTCTCCCAATTCTTCCAGCTCTTCAAGGGCTTTCAATCCCTCCTTGGATGCATTTACTGATGTATTTATTATTGCTTCAATATCAATTGATTCCAGGACTGTCATTGCTCCTTTTAAAGAAGAATTAACAATAGCATCAATATCAATACTTTCCATTATTTCAGAGGCCATATCTATTACTTCTACCGCCAGTTCGTAACCTTCTTCACTGGGGTCCAACTCTCTCCTTGCTTCTTCAAGCCCCATCCTGACAGATTTGTCTATTTCCGCTTCTTTAAGACTCAATTCCACTTCTTTCATGATCTGCTCAATGTCAATTTCCTTTAGCGCCTGTTCAATACTTAAAGCTATTTCCTCATGTAATTCTTTATCAGTATAGGCAATTTCTACCAGCTGTTCAACTTCATCCCGGGCACATTTCAGTTCAGCTATCCGCATTGAGAGGCTGTCATCGAAATGATCAGGATTATTATGTGTTTTGATTTTATCCTGTTTTTTATTCTTTGGCTTTTTAAGTTCTGACACATCAACGGTGTTATCACTTTTAAGATAATCTTTATCTGTCTTTAAATTTTTACTATCAAATGTAAATGACAGAAACAGCAAGCTTATAAAAACAACAGATGCTGCTATGAATCCTTCGGTTACATTGTTTTTCATATTGTTTTGGTTTTTAATTCGTTTTACGCGTTGTAATAAATTTCCTTTTCCCGTAGAAAATGCCAGTGCATATGCCGGCTTTTTACTCATTAATATTTCCTGCGACTGCGCCAGTGCTTTAACAAAGCTGATTTTATCACCTGTCATTTTAATGGCAAGCTCGTCGCTGCTGTGTTCACGTTCATTTCGGATTACATTGCTGATATACCATACACCGGGGTGAAAGAAGAAAAGAGTTTCGATTACAGACTGGATAAGATTAAGAATATAATCGTGTCTTCTTATATGAGCCATTTCATGAGCTAATACAGCTTCCAGTTCATTTACTGAAAGACCTGAAACGATACTAACAGGGATTAATATCACAGGTTTAAAGTAACCGATAACCATTGGTGCTTTGGCTATGGCCGACTGAAGGACCTGAACCTTTTTTCTTATCCCCATTTTAGCTTGTACAATTTCGATATAATTTAACCATCGCTTATCAACCGGAAAAGTCTGCCTGGTTCGCATTCTGTATATATGGGTCATGCCACCGGTCATACGAAAAAGAAAGAATATAACACCGGCAAGCCAAAGCAGAAAAACAGCATTGAAATTACGTTGTAAAAATCCACGGAATTTCAGCCATCTCATATTTATTTCTGAGTTAACTTCCCCTTCATGCTCAGCAAAATTTGTTTTGATTAATTCCACAACTTCGTCGGGATTATTTATAAACGTCTCTTTCAATACGGATTTCTCATGGGCATATTTGTATGAACGGTAAAAAGTGATTGAAGCACAGATAAGTACGATCATTAATGAGGAATAGGCAACAATATATCTTAACTGCGGGCTGTATGATTTGAGCAGATATATTACAGCCAGCGTTATTATACTGATCAAAGCTCCCTGCCACACGGAATGAAAGATCATCCATCCGAAGGCTTCGATCAGCTCTGCCGGGAAAAATGACTCAATAAAATTCATGACTGCTTTTCGTTTTCCATTTGTCTGATAATTTCCTTGATTTCCTTAATCTCATCTTCCGTTGTATTGCTGTTACCCAATAGTTGCATTACAAGGCTTGAGGCTGAACCTTCAAAGGTGGTTTCAACAAATTTATCCAGCAGCGATTTCTGTGTTTCTTCCTGCGGGAATACGGAATGGTATAAATGACTTTTACCTTTTTGTTCTCTTTTTAGTAATCCTTTTGCAGTCATATTCTGCATTATTTTAAGAGCTGTTGTATAGCCGACATTCTTTTTCCTGGTAAGCTGCTCATGTATTTCCCTTACTGTGAGCGGTTCATCTTTCCAGAGAATATTCAGTATTTCAAGCTCTGCTGCTGTTGGATTTATTTTTTTACTATTCATAATCATTTATCTACGATATTTGTCGTACAAATATATACGATAATTGTCGTAATAAAAAAATATTTTTAAAAAATTTTACTAGAACAGTTGCTGTGGGGGAAATGTGGTAAGTTTTTGTTACCGTCATTGCGAGCGAAATGAAATGGAGCGCGGCAATCTGTTAGGCTATAAGTAGTAAATCAGATTGCCACGTCGACGAATTGTCCGGGGCATTAAAAGGGGGTAGGTAACTTTCCTAAGCGATCAGAAAATAATAAAAGTTGTAATGTCTCCCCGTAATGACGTAAAAGCCGCAGTATTGATGAAAAAAACCTATCTTTAGTTATAAAACATTATTTACAATCATTATGTACTTTATTTCAGCATACAAAGGCAACAATGAATGGTGGAGGTATCTGCTGACATTGTTGGTGATATTTGTAGTTTCCCAGTTTGTTGGTGCGTTTCCACTGCTCATTATAATCGCAATGAATATGATAAACGGGAAACCGGCAGACCTTACTGAGTTCAGCAGAACTTATGATCCTGCTGCATTGGGTATAGATAATAACACCGGGTTGGTAGTGATGCTGTTTCCATTGGTCTTAATGTTTTTTGCTTTATTGTTTATGATGGTCAAATTCCATGGTAAAAAGATCGGGGATATAGCATCGGCATACGGGAAAATAAGGTGGAGCAGGATGCTTACGGCCGCAATGGTATGGCTTGTTCTTCTTGTAATTGGTGAAATAATATTTGCACTGATTCATCCGGGGAGTTATACTTTTCAACTGGAATTGACGAAGTTCCTGCCACTGGTTCTTATCGCTGTTTGCCTGGTACCATTTCAGGCGTGGTCGGAAGAGCTGTTATTCAGAAGTTACCTCATGCAGGGAACAGGATTATTGACAAAATCACGTCTTGCAGCATTGCTGATAACCTCACTGGGATTTGGACTTTTACATATCGCCAATCCGGAGGTCAGGGAATTTGGTTTCTGGGAGACAATGCCATATTATGTCGGCTTTGGAATGTTTGCCGGTATTCTGGTAGTAATGGACAATGGAATTGAGCTAACCTTTGGTGTTCATGCGATAAACAACATTTACAGTTCTACATTTGTCAATTATAAGTCATCGGCATTAACAACCAATTCCCTCTGGGTGAATAACGATCCTGATCCGATGCTGATGAATGTTGGATTTCTGGTAATGGCTATTGCATTTATCCTGATAATGAACAAACTTTACAAATGGGACAACTGGGAAAGGTTTATTAAACGGATACCTTCCAGGAACCAGGTAAATCAAATGAAATAACAGAGAAAGCACTGCGGGAATGACTTACTACTGATTCAATGTTAGCATAGAACAAACAATTCATGAGCACAGTCTTATTGATTGTACTTAAACTGTGAGTTACATATTAATAATTCCGGTGATTTTATTGTATTGTATTGTTAACTTTGATAGAACGTACCGCTAACTGATAATGTCTTGTTACTGAACAGAGATAAATACCATTCTGTGAGTGACGGGGCGGAGCTGTGGGTGGAAGCAGGATAATGAAAATTAAGCTGGCGGATAAAACCTGGTAGTAGTATCTAAATAGAAAAGTATAACTGTGTAATTGTTTAACTGTTGCTTTGAATCTAGGTTGGTGGTTTTATGAGTTTTTGGACTTTATTGATTGTAAGGTGAAGATGTAGATCATGCAATCGTGTAATTACCTTCCCTGCCCTACGGCAGGTGCGGTGAACTCGCTGCGCTCGGTTGCGTAATTGTTGTTTTGAATTTTAGATTGCAGGATTCTTTGGATGAGAGGCTGTCCAAATGAACACTCCCAACTGAAGGGTACTATAAATTAAATCTGCTAAATCTCAATCATCAACTTTCTATACCTAAATTAAAAACGCAAAAAAAAATAGCAATTTGCGTTTACAATCGCAGAAAATGGTTCTAAGAACTGTTGAGAAATGATAAATAACTAAATATTTATACCTTTAGTCCAGATATTTAGTCATAATGTATTTTTCAAGGAAATGTGAAAGTCTGCAGTTTGAAGACTTTTTTAATCAGTATTTGTCCTGAATTTTGGTTAAAGATTAATAGTTAAGATGGTTGAGAACCTTTATAAACCATTAACAAGTTATTGAGAAAGTATACAGTTTAGAAAGTTGAAAATGTTCCTAAACCTGGCCCCAACATATGGATTACAAACAAACAAGATGGAAACAACGGTTCGCTAATTTTGAGCTTGCCTATTCTCGTTTAAAAGAAGCTGTTGAAGAAATCGATCATTTAAACAGGTTATCAAAAGAAGGCTTAATTCAACGTTTTGAATATACGTTGGAACTGGCATGGAAAACATTAAAGGATTATCTGGAATCAAGACAGGAAATAGCCAAATTTCCGAAGGATGTAATCAAAAAATCTTTCCGGGCAGAACTTATTGACAATGGTGAAATATGGATGGAAATGCTGGAAAAAAGAAACCTGCTTTCACATACGTACGAAGAAGAAACGTTCAAACGTATATTATCAGATATTGTTGATTTATATTTCGATCAGATAACAAAACTTTATCTGTTCCTTAAAAATGAAGAATAGCTTTGGCATTTACAATAAAAGTTACCAATTGATAATTGATACTCTGAAATCTTTTTCTGAGATAGAGCAAGCTATTATGTTTGGATCAAGAGCAATGGGAAATGAAAAAAAAGGTTCCGATATTGATATTGCTGTCTCCGGGGTAAATATTTCAGCTGAAACAGTTAACAAACTTAGTACGATACTAAATAGCATGGTCCCGACACCCTATTATATAGATGTGGTGCATTTTGAAAAAATCAGCAACCACGAGCTGCGAAAACACATTGAGGAATATGGGGTGGTGTTTTATGATAAAGACGGAGATCGTGATATTCGATAAGATCAACTGAAAAACTGATGAATTGAAAAATTGATACACAAAGGAAACATCAATTAATCTCCCGAAAGCATTCGGGATCATCAATAATCCAAATATTATAACTTTAGTTACCCAGACAGAACAAAACGATGAAAAACAAACTAATACCCATCCTACTCCTGACAATCATTACAGCTTCCTGCACCCGTTACAAAAACCTCGTTTATCTTCAGGAAGAAAAGCAGGCAGATAAAGAGATTATTTTTACTGCCGTGCCTCCGGATTACCATATACAAAACCGCGATGTGCTTTTTATTAGAATTATATCTTTGAACCAGGATATCACACAGGTAATTAATATAACAAGTAATGTGGGTTCAAATCAGTATACAAACGATGCCAGTCTGTTTATTTATGGCTACAATGTGAGTGACTCCGGTTTTGTTGAAATTCCTGTAATCGGGAAGGCATTTGTTGTTGACAAAACTTTGGAAGAAGCAAAGATTGAGATCAGTAAACAGGCAGCAAAATTTATTAAAGATGCAACGGTAATAGTAAAGCTGATATCGTTCAAATATTCGGTAATGGGCGAAGTAAATAAACCGGGTGTGTATCAGAACTACAATAATCAGCTGACGGTACTTGAAGCAATCAGCAATGCCGGGGATATCTCTCCATATGGAAACCGCAGAAAGGTAATGGTTATTCGTCCGGGGACAAACGGAACACAAACTTTCCGGCTCGACCTGACAAAAACAGACATATTAAATTCACCGGGCTTTTTCCTTTTACCCAATGATATCGTCTATATTGAACCGGTAAAGAGTTATAATTTCAGAGTTAATATTCCAACCGTTTCCCTGCTACTCACAGGAATTTCAACATTAATCCTGGTGTTGAATTATGTTGATACTAACTAGTGTCTGGTGAGTAGTGAATAGTAAGTAGTGAACAGTGATTAGTGAGTAGTAATCAGTGAGCAGTGATCAGTGAGCAGTAAACAGTGAGCAGTAAACAGTAAGCAGTGAATAGTGAGTAGTAATCAGTGATTAGTGATGAATTCAAACCATACTAAGAGACTGTTCAAAAAAGTGTGTCAAGTATAAAAGATAAATGATTTACTTGACTCATTATGAAAACAGAAGAAAATACAAAATTT
>JAFGIP010000065.1 GCA_016929525.1 Bacteroidales bacterium | reverse complement strand
GATCTTTATGATGAGTTGCATTATAATAAAAGTGAAAAGTATGCCGACGATAATTACAATCTTTCAGGATTATCTGAATGGGGAAAAAAAAGATTCGAAAAGTATTTTCCAAAGTCAAAAAAGATATTATTGCTGGCTGCCGGAGGAGGGAGAGAGACAGTTGCTTTAATCAGAATGGGATATAATGTTGACAGCTACGAATGCAATAGGGGATAGGTTGAATATGGGAATGTTTTCCTACGGAAATATACCAAAGATTATAAAATTAAATATTTACAAAAGGATTCAGTAAGCCTCTATGCCCCTTTCAGCTTATGCGTAATCTTCGCTTCGCTTCGAGTGCCTCTGCGCCATTTTTATAACAAACACCCCCAGCCCCACCCCTGCTACATTCGATATCAGATCAAATACATTAAACGCTCTTTCTGGCACCCAAATTTGAACCACTTCAGTAATAATCCCCAGAAGCAGTATGAGTAAAATAAATTTTAAAAAGGAATTCTTTTCAAATAAATCAATTCGATTCCGGATCCCGAAGAGGTAATACATACAAATCAGGAAATAAACAAGCAGGTGAAGCAGATGATCGAGACGTATTTTAAAGGATTCCGGACCAATATGAGTTTTGTTTAACTCGCCTGCTACAGGAATGAAAGTTGTTATCAGTACAGCCAGATAGGCGATCCAGAATAAGATTCGATAGACGTTGGTTAACATAGTGTTCTGGTATTCAGTAAATAGTATTCCGAATTCGGTATTGGTTCGGATTTGTGATTTGTGATTGTTGATCTGTGATTTTTGTTTAAATTTTCTATACATTTGAATTAATCTCAAATCACGATTCATAAATTAAAAGTCTAAAATCTGTTGACTGACCGATTACTGAATACCGAATACTGATTACTCTAATACCTCCTGAACCTATGATAAACATTTCTTGCGATCTTTTGGATCCTTGGTTCAAACTTCGATTTATCCGATGAAGTTACAGCCTTTACATAATCTTCGTATCCGATATCATTTTCTTTCAGAAAATTCAACAACTCTGCAGGCGGATCTTTCTTGCTAAGTTCAGCTTCCTCCTTTTCAAGAGCCTGTTCCCTGATCATAAGTCCCTGCCGTATTAGACCGCTGGAGTGGAAAGTATATTTTGTTATATCGGGTATCCTTAGGGTGTCTTTGTAAAATGGGATATCATGGAGGTGACAATCGAGGTGTTCAACAGAACCTGAAGCGTCACTCCACTTCATTTCACGTTTTAAAATATCAACAATTTCATTGAATGGAAGATATAAATAATCATACATCCCAATGTGTTGAGGTATAAACCGCATTAGGGATGTTCTCCTTATACCAAAAATATCGCAAATCCCCCCTACTATTTTCTGAAATTCCAATTTATTTTTATTGGCCGATAGGTATACGAATTTACTCTCTACATCAGTTCCCCTGATTACATTGGCAAAGTAGGAGGAGGTATTGAGGCTTGATACCTCTTTGATCTGCGAAACATACTGGACCCGTCTTCCGGACCCTTTGATCACAAGAGGTATATTAAAACTTTTTATTGCTAACTCAATTGAGTAGTTTATGCTTCTCATGCATGCATTGCAGAAGTCACCTGTTCTCCCAGTAAATGTTTTAAAAAGCTCTGAAGCATTCCTCCTGTTTATTGTATAAAATATATGGTCTGCATTGCATGAATCCAGTGCATTCCTGATATTATCTTTCGCCGGCTGTGTTAGGAACCCGTTATCAAGAGTTACGGCAAGGGTTTTCAGCTTATAAATTTTCGTACACAAATAAAGAGCATACGTACTGTCTTTCCCTCCGCTTAATGGAACAAGAACATCATAAGGTCGTTTAAGGTTCTTCGCTTTTTCAAGTATTTTCTCAAATTCTTCCTTCTTTCTGTTCTTAATAAGATCCCAATTTTTAAAATCATTTTCATATTTCCTGCAGTGATTGCAAATTCCGTCCTCATCGAATGATAACTGATTTAGACTTGCAGGTAATATGCAGCGGGTACATCTTTTTATTTGGTCCGTTTCCTCTTTCATTTACTGTAAATTTATTTATCGACAGGTATTAGGTATTCAGTAATCGGTTTTTGGTGACACGATTACAGGATACTGATTACTGAATACATCTTTTGAATTAACTCTATTTAAACCGCTCCTGATACTCTGGATTCTCCTTCATTATCCTGATACTTTCCGGCCAGTTTTTAACGAACCAGATTAAAAAAGCAGTAACATCAATTTTCTCGGTTATTAATTCTTTTCTGGCTTCTGATTGTTTAGATAAACTGTTATTATCATTAAGAATCTCAATAATTTTTACCAGTGCAGCTTTACTTTCCTGAAAATTATAAACAAGCCCGAATCGTTCCTGATCTTCACAATAAGACCTGCGAATTGAACTTACATAAAATGTAGTTGTACCTAAAACTCCTGATTCAGAAGCTATTGTTGCTCCTTCACTTATTACAATCGAAGCATAATACAGAGCATCATGTATCCTTTCAGGTGGAATCAAAATCTGATATTGCTTTAAATCATCTGATAACTTTGATTCGGAAGTGATAAACACCCTCATCTTATCAGATAATAATCGTATTAGCACCTTTTTTTCTTCGTACGAAAAGCCTTTTTGTCCTTCATCATGAGTTGCATTCCATGAAACAAATCGCAGTATACAATATTTCTCTTCTTCCCTAATTCTAAGAATATTATAAATGGAAGAATCTGGTGAGAAATAATTAGGATGCAGATAAGCTAATTCATGATATGATTTGTACCTTATCTGTTTCTTTCCTAATTTTTCTTTTAATACGTCAGGTGTAACAATAGCTTTTGTAAAAAGCCTGTATAGTAATATTTGTTCCATATTTCCTGAATCTTCAAGGGATATATGTGGTTTATTTATTAAGAATCCCGTAATTGCAGCATAGATTGAACCGTGACTCAGGATAATATCTGGTCTAAATTTTTTCCCTATTAAGTATTCCTTAAAGCCAAACCTAAACAAATCTAAGATTTTCCCTTTTAAGGTAGTGTGTTTGTTACCAAATGATACAAACCTGAATCCAAAATTGGTTAACAGTTCATTTTCAAATTCTTTTTCACGACATGTAAAAAGAATTTCATTTCCCAATTTAATTAATTCAAATGCAAAATTCTTAAACAGATGAACGTGAGCCGGATGACCGATGTCAATTAAAACTCTCACCTTGAAATTGATTTGCTTATTCTTAAGGCTTTTTTACCAATCCGATACATTATAGGTTTATTAATTCTAAGGAATCTCCCATAATTTACCAAATCTCCTCCGAATCTGGCCTTGAATTCCCTCACACCATAATGTTCATCAGGTTTGCCGGCTCCCATAAAATCAAATACCGGAATATTATTCTGAGTAGCATACTCCATTGCTGCCCAGGTCGCCATAACACTGGGGTACTGTTCTTTGTATTCATTATCCAGACCACAAACATAAAACTCATAAATTGCTTTCCCATCCATTATCGGACACATTATACCACCTATAATTTTACTTTCATACCAGACAAGAAGATATTTCCCTAAACCACTTTCAAAAAAATTTCTAAAAAATCCAAAAGGCAACAGAGGCTTGGCTATTTTATTTTTGTAAAGATTTGAAAGGATATCATAAAACAGTTTGACTTCATAAATATTCTGTGCTTCCTTCCAAGTGACAGAATTTCTGTTAGCTTTTTTTATCTGTCGCAAACGGGAGCTGCTGATTCCCTTTAAAATTGCTTCCATTTTTCCAGTTGAAACTCTAAAATTCAGGTAGGGAATATGTGTGTATCCATAATTGATAAAAATATCTTTAGATATGCTGTAGGCGGAAAAATTTCTGATTTCAGAATAAATAGCTCTTCCTCCAATTGTGTTTGAAATTTCTTCCAGAAGTTTTCCTATGGCTTCCGGATAAGGATCATCAATTAATGGTCCTCCGTATACTATGGCTCTACGCGAAAAAAAACCTTTAATCCCGGGCTCCTGCTGAAAAGTAATAACTGCCAGAGCTTTTAAAGATCCTGAATCTAAAACGGCAACTGCCTGAGCTGATAAGCTTTTCACAGAGTTGAACAATTTATAAAATCCAGGCGATTGGAAAGGCGTAGCATGGGCATTTCGCGAAAGAAATTCTTGCCAGGCTGTTATGGGGATTGAATCGTTAAACAGAATCTCCATCTATTATATATTAACGCAAGGTATTAGGTATTCGGTATCCAGTATCCGGTATCCGGTAAATTATAACTATTTCACATCTTTTCAATATAACTTTCTTCTCCTGGCCTTTTCTTGGGAAAGAACATAATTATACACTCCGATGATATTTGAAGCCACTGTTCTTGAATCCAGTTCCAGATCAATGATTCTTTGCCGGCCATTCGTTCTTTTACCATAAGCCAGAGCTTCCCTGATTTTATCTACCACATCGCTCAACTGAAAAGAAGATATATAACAACCTTCTGTGCCCCATACAACCCATCTTACATCTCCAACATCGGTTGATACAATCGGACAATTACATGCCATTGCCTCTTTGACAACGTTTACACTTCCTTCCCATTTGGAAGTTAAAAGCAAAGCATCTGCAGCATTATAGTAAAATGGCATATCTTCATTTGGCACATTATAAACATGTTTAAGTTCCACATCAGAATTGTTTATCGCCTTCACAGCAGCTTGCGCTAATTCTAAGTTCTTTTCCGGACGGTTTGGAACAGAGATAAATAGTATCAGTTTTTTATCTAAAGATAGCCCAATATGGTTTCTTGCATCAATTTTGGGAATTGGCTTAAATCTATCCATATCAACACCATTAGGAATTACCTGAGCATCACCCATCATAAGCATCTCTTTCATATTTATTGTCTTGACTATTGCTACCCTCCACCGGTTTTTATAGAAGAACCGTGCCATAATTCGTAAAAAACCTGACATATAAGTATCAGAACCCATAAGGGAAACAACAAGAGGAAAAGAACCTGCCAGGGAGGCTGAAAAAGCACTCAGGCTATAATGGGCATGAGCCAGATCATAGTTACCCTTTTTAAAAGCTCTACTGATCTTTGGAATTGCACTGATATACCCGGAGAAGCCTGGCTTTATAACAAAATAATCAATGTTTATGCCCGCCTTCTTCAAAGAATCTCCCTGGTTTTTTACTACTTCACCGACATCTCCGCTCTTCCCGCTTGATATAAAAAGTACTTCCATTCTTTCTTTCACCGTAGAGACGCTAGGACGTAAAGCAAATTACTGCTTAGCGAACTTTGCGTCTTAGCGTTTAAAATTATTGTAACTAATCAGTACTTAAAGTGAACTAGAGTTTGGAGTACTTAAAGTTTAAAAAAATCGAGGGGTTTATTAACATTTTTAGGGGTG
>JAFGIP010000006.1 GCA_016929525.1 Bacteroidales bacterium | reverse complement strand
TTTGATCAGTGGAATATTAATATTAAAAAAGATAATTTAGGTAATGTCTGGACAATCACTGATCGTTGGATGGTTAAATTCGATGGAACAGAGTGGAAAACATGGAAAACAGGAGATGACTATTCTTCAGTAAATTGGATTTCAGGTTTTGATATTGATTCAGAAAATACGGTTTGGATTCACTCGAGAGACGGTATTGGAAAAATTGAGAACGATGAATATACCATAATAAGTTCCATTGTAAGTGGCCCACCTGGAGGATGTGTAAAGGTTGATCCTGATCAGAATATATGGTTTGCTATTAGATTTGAAGGGCTTTATAAATATGACAGATCAACTTTTATCAATTACTCAACCGAGAACTCCTGTTTACCAACCAATTCTATTTTAGATATATCTTTTGACAGTAATAATAAAATGTGGCTGGCATCGTGGGGCGGATTGATAAATTTCAATATAACGGATTGTAGTGTCTATGAACCCGATGGAGCAGAGATCGACTTATATACTTTAAACTGTGATGCCAATGATACAATCTGGTGTGGTACAATGAGCGGTTATTTATTATGTTTTAATGGGTATGACTTTGCTAAAATTAACGTTTCCAATTCTCCAATAAAAACTAATTATATTACAGACATTCTGGTTGATAATAAAAACACGACCTGGATCGGAACATATAGAAACCTTGTAAAAAAGAATGAAAGTGAGTTCATAAATGTCTTTAACAGACCTATTAATTCAATAGAAGAAGATAATTATGAGAATATATGGATAGCATTTAACGATGGTGATACAAGCCTTCTTAAATTAAATGGTGAGGAAAGCCTGGTTTTTGATTCCCTAAATTCTCCGTTTAATACAAATTATAATCCAATCCGGGACATTGTATTTGACAGCGACAACCAGATTTGGATTGCTACAGGGGTAAATGGTTTATTTAATTACAATGGCAGCGAATTCACAAATTACAATACAGACAATAGCTCAATACCTTCAAACGGAATATTTGAATTGGTCATTGATCATAATAATAGTTTATGGGGTGGAACAACGGAAGGACTTTTTAAATTTGATGGTGAAAACTGGGAGGTTTGGAATACAGCAAATTCTGATATTCCAACCAATGTCATAATAAGTTTATCAGTTGATTCAGAAAATAATGTATGGTTTTCATGTATGGATGAAGGAAGGAGAGTTGCTCCAGAACTTGGCGGTGGTCTGGTTTCTTTTAACGGCAAACACATAACTATTTATAACATTGAAAATTCGGAAATAAATTCCAATACGATCTTTGACACGTTTATCGACAACAATGATGTTGTATGGCTTACAACATTCCCGTATGGTATAATGTCTTTTAGCAAAAGAGTTCCCTGGGGATCGAAAGTGAATCCATGGACATCTTATTCTGTTACAAATTCTGGTTTATCGAACAATCATACAGAAGTTATTACCGGAGATATAAACGGCACCATATGGATCGGACATGCTGATGCCGGAATATCAGTATTTAACCCGGATTCCAGCCTTCAGCCTGTGGCAGTCCATAACGAAATATTTTCTTCGGTTACAGTATTTCCTAATCCAGCGAGTAATGAATTATTTATTCGTTTAGATCCTTTCCGGGAAGAACCGGTCCGAATAAGCATATATGATCTGAGCGGCAGGTTAATAGACAATATACCTGAAAATGAGATCATGTATGATAATAATAATATAAGGCTTAACCTGGATCATTCTCATTATACAAATCAGATTTACATAATAAGTATAATAACAAGGGAGGGCCTGCACTATAGTTCGAAGTTTTTATATCATGGTACTCGGTAATTCGTAATCAGCCTTCGCTTAACTTCGGCGATCGAATACACCTTCGCTAAGTCCTTCGCCATGCGTCTGCGCCATAGTCGGCTACGACGCAGGAGCAAGGCTACCGTCGTCGACGAAAGCTATGGTGCACTAGTAAAGCTTTGTCTGACAAAGTTGGTTATTGGTGACTGGAAATTGTAAAAAGTAAATGCTGAAAAGTAAGTTTTCAATTTATCTCCCATCCCAATTTACATCGGAACACAAAATTTTTAATTTCAGCATAGTTCAATTTTGAGCAATTTATTGTTTTTGTGATTCTGTGGCATAGAACCAGCACTTTAGCAGTTCTTCAATTTTAATCTATGAAAGGAGAATTATTCAATTATATTATTCCCCGTATTAACCACATGCTACTATACTTATAGACACTGCATCCTCGCCTTTACGAAGCTTATTGGGGAGCAAGTTAAAGTTTCAGTGATATCGTGTGATGGCTAATAGTCAAAATTATTGAGATTCGATACACAAAAATTAAAGTTCCTTTAAACCCAGCTTAATTATATTCTCAGGACATAGCAAATCCGTACATTGTAAAAGAATTATTTAAACTAAATTTGCGTTTTACCTGTAAAAAATGCATTCACAAAGATTTTTAATTATAATCCTTTCCATATTACTTTTCAGTTGCTCATCAGGCAGAAAAGAAAACGTAATCCCTAAAAAAGACCTTGTTTCTTTATTGGTAGAATTACATATTACAGATGCCATAGCCATGAATACAAGGTACAGCGACTATTTTGGAGGACTTGATTCCACTCTGTTATATAGCACTGTATTTGAAAAATACGGTTATACCAAGGAAGAACTAACGAACTCCATAAAATATTATTCAAAAAACCCGGATGATATTTCAGATATATACAACGAGGTTTTCTCTGAACTAAGCAAACGTACCGAAGATCTGCGAATTAAGAATACGAAATATTCTTATGGCAATACGAAATTTCTCTGGAGGATGAAAAACATCAGGTATATAAAAGGAGATACGGCAAGATACCCTTCCGCACATGATATACCTGTAGAAGGTAAAGGTACTTACTTAATATATGCAACAATTAAGATGCTGCGAAGTGATGAATCGGTAAATCCGCGGATAACCGCTTATTTCTATAACCCGGAAGATACCGTTTCCGGCAGCAGAATATATTTTAAACCTGTGCCTATCACCAAGTCAAAGTATACAAGAGACTACGTTCTTTTAAAAGAGTTAAAAGATGAATCGTACAGCCGTTTAAAAATTACCATTCCCGAGTACGATAATAAAGACTCTTTATTTTATAAGGAGATGACCTTAACGGGATTTAATTTGCAAAAGCTTCGCGAAAAGAAAGATAAGAAAGAAGATAGCTGATCTGTATGCCAACTTTCCTCTTCAATGAAATCATATTCGGACCTGTTCTTAGCAGGCGTTTGGGAAATTCCCTGGGTATTAATTTGCTGCCGGTAAAGAGTAAATTATGCAATTTCAACTGCCTTTATTGCGAGTGTGGTTTAACGTCTTCTTTTAAACAGATTAAAAAAGATCTTCCAACCAGGGAACAGGTTAAATCCGAGTTGGAAAAAACCCTGCATGAATTTAATGAAAATGACCGACAGATAGATACGATCACTTTTGCAGGCAATGGCGAACCGACTTTACATCCTCAGTTCCCGGGAATAATAAACGATTCATTGCTGCTTAGAGATAAATATTTCCCCGAAGCAAAACTGGCAGTACTCTCGAACGCAACACTAATACACAGGAAAGAAATAAAAAGTGCTTTGGAAAAAATCGATCTTAATATATTAAAACTCGATTCTGTTAATGAAGATACGGTGAAGATCATGAATTGTCCGCAGGGTAAATTCTCTGTAAAAAAACTGCTTGCCAACCTTGCCGATGTCAAAAATCTCACCATCCAGACTCTGTTTGTCAGGGGGCATTATAAAGGTTCTCAATTCGATAATACCACCGAAGAAGAAATAATCCCCTGGCTGGATACACTTAAAAAATTACAGCCCGGGCTGGTTATGATCTATACTATTGCCCGCGATACACCTGTTGATACGGTAGAAAAAGTATCTGCCGCAAAACTGAATGAAATTGCAAAAAGGGTTGAAGCCATTGGAATACCAACTTCTATTTCCGATTAAATTGAACCGGCAAAACAGGAATAAAAGAGTACTAATTGTCCCTTTCAACTGGGGGCTTGGCCACGCAACACGGTTAATACCTGTTATAAAACAGTTTCTGCATTTCAGGGCAGAAGTTATTATTGCAGGATGTCCGGAACATCGGCATTTCTTTTTATCAGAGAATCTGCCAACGGAGTTTATTGAATTCCCTGCTCAAACTGTTATATTAAGTAAAAGCCACAGCCAGATACTGAAAATATTTCTACAGATTCCGGTATTTATTTATCAGATCATCAGAGAACATTTTGCACTGAAGAAAGTCATTCGAAAAAAGAAAATCGATATAGTAGTATCTGATAACTGCTACGGATTATGGAACAGAAAAGTATTTTCAATATTTATAACACACCAGATAAATATTCAGCTTCCAAAAGAAATTCGATGGTTACAGGGTTTTATTAATAAAATAAATCACAGGCTGATCAGAAGGTTTGATATGTGCTGGATCCCCGATCTGGAAAATAATAACGGCATTGCAGGAATATTATCACATGGTTTACCTGAGAATATTTCTTCTGCATACATAGGATTATTATCACGATTTACCGGAATGCAGACTGAAATTTCAGAAAGAAGTGATAACCAGAAAAGTTTACTGTGCATACTTTCGGGTCCTGAACCACAACGCAGTATTTTGGAATCGATAATTGAAAAAGAGCAACATGATCCGGATGAGAATATTCAGTTGCATGTCATAAGAGGAAAACCCGGTGATGAATCAGAATCGAAATATAATGGCTGGCATAATCACCTGCCATCCGACAAGTTAATCCGATTAATACTGCAGGCCGATTATATCATCTGCCGGTCGGGATACAGTACAGTAATGGATCTTCTTGCTCTTGGGAAAACAGCAATGCTTGTTCCAACTCCCGGTCAGACAGAGCAGGAATACCTTGCCGGTTATCTGTCAGAAAAAGGATTATTTCTTAAAATGACCCAGAAAGATTTTTCTGTTTTAAAGGCAATTGAAATGCTCAGTGTATTTAAACCATCAGGAATACAGTATCAGGCAGGGCGAAGTCTGCTGAAAAATGAAACAGAAAGAGTATTGAGGCTTACATCCGGTTAACGTAATCAGATGATAAGCTGAAGCATCAGAACTCCAACCGATACGAAACCCAGCATATATCCTGCGAATAACTGAAGTGTGCTATGCGTTCTCAGTTTCAATCGGGATGATGCCATTGCCCCTGTACCAAGTAATACAATACACAGAACAAAGGACATATCGATACGATACCCTGCTGATATTACCGCAATCATTGCAGTTACTCCGCCAATTCCCGACATATGAATGCTTATCTTCCAGAATAGTGAAATAATTAATATCAGCAATACTACCAGTGCAGAAGACAGCAAGTAGAGATTAATTGCCTTTGTAGGTGAATATCTCGATACAATGAAATATCCCAGATAAAAACAAATTGTAGTAAAAAAAAGCGGGATGAGTCTTTCTCTGCGTTCATTGATACTGACATTCTGTACTTTTCTGAAGTATATCAGACTCGGTATTATACTTAGCGGAAGCAGTATATGACATAAAAAAACCACCAGGATAACAAACTTCTTAAACTCAAAAGGTATATCAACAGAATAGATCCCTGACTGAAAGATAATTATCACGCCAATCAATGGCATAAATATAGGGTGCAGAAGAGTCGATACAATGCGCGCTAAAGTCATAAACAGATTAAAAGTATATTGAAAGTTACAGTTCTTTCCTCATCCTTGCCACAGGAATATTAAGTTGCTCACGGTATTTTGCAACTGTACGCCTGGCTATCTGATAACCCTTTTCCTGAAGTATGACAGCCAGTCTGTCATCGGTAAGGGGTTTGCGTTTATCTTCACCTTCAATACAGTCTTTTAATATTTTCTTGATCTCCCTGCTGGATACTTCTTCTCCCGATTCTGTCTGCAATCCTTCGGAAAAAAAGAACTTCAGCGGGAAAATACCGAAATGTGTCTGGATATACTTACTGTTAGCAACCCTGGAGATTGTTGATATATCCAATCCGGTTCTGTCGGCTATATCCTTCAGGATCATTGGCTTCAGTCGTGTTTCATCCCCTTCCTGAAAATATTCCGACTGGTATTCCAGAATTGCATTCATGGTATGAAGCAGAGTATTCTGCCTTTGCCTGATAGCATCAATAAACCATTTTGCCGAATCAAGCTTTTGACGTACAAAAGTGATAGCCTCCTTATGTTCGCTAGATTGCTTGTTTTTATTCGCTACATAACTTTCCAGCATTTCAGCATATGTACGACTTATTCTCAGATCGGGAGTATTTCGTGAATTAATGCTTACTTCAAGTTTTCCGTCATTGTTTTCAAGAATAAAATCGGGAATAATTACAAGGGTTGATTTATTGAACGGATCGCTAAATGCACTACCGGGTTTAGGATTTAATTTAAGAATCTCATCTATGGCAGCTTTTAGTCCTTTTTCTGAAATTCCAAGGCGGTTTTTTATTTTATCGTAATGTTTTCGGGTAAACTCATCAAAATGATGGCGTATAATTTTAGTAGCGAGCTGTATTTCTTTTTGTGTCTGATCCTTGCTTCTTATTTGTAACAGCAAACATTCTCTCAGATCGCGGGCACCTACACCTACCGGATCAAAATCCTGGATAACCCTGAGTATTTCCAGGAGTTCTTCTTCTGTGGTTGTGAAATTAAACGCGAATGCCAGATCATCGACAACAGCACTCAGGTCGCGGCGTAAATATCCGTCTTCATCTATATTGCCTATGAGATAATCTGCCAGTGCATGCTGCTTTTCATCCAGCTTTCTGAGACCAAGCTGCGCCTCAAGAAACTCATGGAATGTAGAACCAACAGAAAAGGGTATTTCTTCCCTTTTATCGTCCTTTGAATAATTTCGTGCATTGTACTTATATGATGGTACATCCTCATCGTTCAGATAGTCCTCGATTGAAAATTCTTCGTTATCGACATCGTTTTCCTCATTTCTTGTCTCCTCTTCTGTCTGAATATCATCAGCCGATTCCTCTCTGCCCTCTTCCAGCACGGGATTTTCCTCAAGCTCCTTCTTAATTCTCTGTTCAAGTTGCATAGTAGGTATCTCCAGCAGCTTGATCATCTGGATCTGCTGTGGTGAAAGCTTTTGCAGCAGCTTTTGTTGTAGTTTCTGTTTTAGCATACCTTATTAAACCCGAACATAAAATCACAGGATATAAAAATAGGAAAAATTGAAAGACTATCGGAATGTAGGGAGTTAATTTAATGGAAAATGTGGGTTTTGGAAAGTATTGTTAGTTGTGTAATCGTGGAATTACCTTCGGTGAACTCGCTACGCTCGGTTGTTAATCCCGATAGTGATCGGGAGTGGAATCGTTTAATTGTTTAATTGTTTATCCTGATAGCTATCGGGAGTTTAATTGTTAATATATGCATAGGAAATCTGAAATTGATAAGTTTGCCGGTTAATTAACGTTAAATGAAATTACTCCACCACGGAGACTGTTCAAAAAAGTGTGTCAAGTATAAAAGATAAATGATTTACTTGACTCATTATGAAAACAGAAGAAAATACAAAATTTGA
>JAFGIP010000064.1 GCA_016929525.1 Bacteroidales bacterium | reverse complement strand
GCGCTGTAAGTTTTTCTTTTTTTCATAACAACAAGTTTATTAAAAATCTAATTATACTTGTTGTCTAAATTTTGGGGCTAATTATAGTTAATCCCCATAAATCTCCTGAAAATAAATTGGTTGCCGAACCAATAATTTTTAAAGAATCTAACTTATCTCCATTTGTTTTATCGATCTGATAGATAAAATAAACCGGATAGGTCGAGGTATTAATTGTTGTATCATCAACTATCATTGTATTCACCCCCCATAATGTATCATTGATGAAACAAATCCCGGTAATCTGTGCATTTTTAATTTCAATTGAATCCAGAGTAAGTCCTTCAGGGCTCGATTTATAAATCGTACCGGTCATCATATCGCTGATCCAAAAATTTGTTCCATCCCATGTCAGTCCCCAGGAATTGAATGCCGGAGAATTAAATTCATAAATCACTTCAAGAGTATCGCTTTGACTGAACAGACAGCCTGTTCCGAATATCAAACCAGATATAATTATCAGTATTATTCTTTTCATGATCTTATTAAATAATGTTCTCAGAATCATATTAAATACAATAAAATATTGATGTTTATGTACAGGTATTGGTTGTGTTATTCGCTATTAATTCAAATTTCTCCACAACCACATCCTTTGTATTTTAAATCAGTCAATATAAAATAATTTAAACAGACAAGATCAATTTGACAGCACCCCGGATAGTCGTTTAATTGTGTAATCGTTGAATTATTGAAGTTAGAAATTAGAAGCTAAAAGGCAGAAGCTGGAAGCTGGAAGATAGAAGGTGGAAGCTCTAATCTAAACCATAAACCTTCTAAACTCTCTAAACCATAAAAAATTATCTGTTTAACTGTTTAATCGTTTATCCCGATAGCTTCTGCGTTTTAATATAAATAATTTCCTTCTTCACTTTAACTAAAAAACCGAAAGGAATGAACGCTAGCTATAAAGCACCTTTAAATCCTTGATTCTTTTTGCTATTTTCACACTTCTAATACAACTGGCAATACATTCATTGCAAATGTTACATTTTTCCAGGCCCCGGTCTGACGGAATGGAAAGCAAAGTCTCTTTTGCTTTAAAACTGTTTCCATAGGAAGTTGCATACATATGAGTACGCATCAGATCAGGAATATTAACTTTAAACGGACATGTTGCCAAACATTTTCCGCACAACTGACAATTACCTTGTATGGCAAGTTTTACATTTCTGTCATCTAAAAATTTCTTTTCTTCATCAGAATAACTCAGATCTGAAGCCACGGAGAAATCTTCTTCCATCTGCTGGAAAGTAGTGAACCCTGGAACTGCTGTTGTTATAAATTCATTGTTCAATACCCATTTAAGTAATGCCGTATTCATCATCTTGCCTTCGTAAAGTCTTTTTAAATCGTCGGGGAGATTTTCTTTGAACCAATCCTGCTGACACTGTGTTTTCATAGCAATCAGACCCATACCTTTCGATACAGCATTTTTCATTGCATCTTCTATCTCCTGTACTCCCGCCATACTGTAATTATATGTAATAAGTGCTACATCATAGAATCCGCTGTCTGCCGTAATATTTAAAATATCAGGCCAGTATACGTGTGTCGATATTCCGGTAAATTTAATCTGCTTTTTATCTTTCAGTTCAGTTAGCGCTTCAATGATGTAAGGATTGGTTGCCATTTCAATGGTCTGGACATTATGGAGATATAAAATATCAACATAGTCCAGTTGCAGCCTTTCAAGACTTTCCTGAAAACGGCTAAGAAAAATATCTTTGGTCTCTTTCCCTGTACTTTCCCTGTCAGGGCCCGCATGAGGAACTATTTTAGTGCCAATTATGAGACTTTCGCGATCCAGATTGTTATCCTTTATGACATTTCCCACCATTTGTTCATTTCTCCCTGCCTGATAAACCCAGGCTGTATCGTAATGCCTCATTCCGAGCTTGTATGACTCTGATATTAATGCCGGGTTATCCGCATTCATAACGCCCATGCTAACTATCGGTAATTTAAAACCGGTACGGCCCAGGGTTCTCATGATAACCGAACCCTTATATACATCAGGGTTATCTGTCTGTCCGGTTGAGGCTTTAGTATCGATCTTTGTACCTAATAAGCCTACAGAAGCAACTCCTGTTGCAACTTTCTGTAAAAAGAAACGGCGATTTACTTTGCTCATAGAACTGCTTGTTTAATTGGTTAGTTTTATTTCTAATTCATTTAAAAGTCTTTTGCTTTCTTCCACTGAAATATTTCCGCGTACACAAAGAAGATTTTTCCCAGATTTTAAAATGGTAATGGGTCCGTTATATTTATCTACAACATGATATAGTCTATCAGAAGTATCATTAGCAGGTTGTTTGAGATATATTAAATATTCTTCCAGCATACTGATAGCATCTTGTTCATCCTTTCCTATAAGTGCAAAAATAGTGAACGCATTTCCATTTATATTATAATCGACCTGGAATGAGGAGTGAAGAAAGCTATACCCAAGTACATCCTGCGATATATATTTTTCAGAAAAAGGAATGCGCCCTTCGCCCGGAAATACGCTGAAAATGTCAGGGAACGAAGCATTATTATTTAGCTTTTCTGCCAGTTCAGTAGCAATCTCATTCATCGCGACATGACTATTTTCATTTACCTTCCATACCCGCATTTTAATATAGTAACAACCAGCCAAAAAGTTCAGGTAATCGGATTCTTTGTATCCCTGCACACCAATGTCGAAATAAATATTGTTTTCGGGTCTTTCCTGGCTGTATACACCGAATGCATCTATAAGAGTTTTATGTTTGTACACTTCCACATTTATGTAGTTGCTGTCGCGGGTATATTCGGTTGCCATCATCTCTTCGAAATTATACCTGAGAAACATATCAGCGGCGCCGTCAATAGGTATATAAAGATTTTCCGGATCATAAGTCTTTATTTCACCGCATTTCCAGTTTAATATCACAGGAAATATATCTGTGCTGTCGGTTGTTAAACATACAGAATCAACATTTGCAATGGCTGATATTATCATGAGAAACAGCAGTGTGGTTTTCATAATTATCAAATTTCAAAAATATCTGTTAGATACATGTAAATTATAGTAAACTGAAAGAATTGTTAAGCTGTTGAAGGTAGAAGTTAGAAGCTAGAAGTTAAAAGTTTGAAGCAGTCAGTAACACTACCTAGCACCTGGTAACCAGTCACCATTCACTATTCACTATTCACTGTTTATCCCGATCCCGGTTTGCATCTGGATGGGAGATAAATTGATGAAGTGATAATCCCGATCCCAACGTTAAGGTTGGTAAGGGAATTAAACTGAAGATCCCCATGATAACCTGGCATTATTGCGCACCAGGTATGCTTTTCCCCGGATTATCATCTGAGCGTGGCGCGCATTTTTTGCCATATTTGCATCCTGCGTACTGGAGACATTAGTTATTATTCTTCCACTATTTCAACTCTTCTGTTTTTTGCTCTCCCTTCTTCTGACAGATTACTGGCTACCGGAGCTAATGAAGACACACCGTAAGCTTTTAACTGTTCAGCATTTACATTATAATTGGCAGTTAACTCCAACATAACTGCTTTTGCCCTTTCTTCCGATAAGGTCATATTTGAAGAAAAATCACCAGTATTATCTGTATGTCCAACAACAAAGAATTTTTTCGCGGGATTAGAATTTATATACTCTGCCAATGTTTTTAATGCTTGGTCTGATTCAGGTTTCATTGTTGCTTTCCCAGTTTCAAAATGAATATCATAAATAGCTATATGACCTTTCAACTTAATGTCATTTGAAATATTATCGATAGAAACCAGTCCTGTTTCAACAGCTTCAATTTCAATTATATCCTGAGTGATCAACGTATAGTTGTCATCAACCAAAGTATAAACAACAGCATAAATATCTTTATCCCCATCATTACCTCTTGCCGCTATAAAGCTATGGTCGTTTTTCCAGTTTGGAAAGTTGACACCTAATCCAAACTTCTCATTGTTTAATCCATTGTAATAGCCTCCGGTTCGGTAATATTTATCAATCCATGTATGCGGTCGATCACTTTCACCAAGTTGCTCATTGGCAATGGCTGTTAATACATTATATCCTGATTTGGCAAATTCAGATTTATAATTGTGTAATACAAATTCAGCGTTATTATCCTTAGAAACTGTGTATTGAATACGGATCACTTTCCCTTCAAGTGACATTGGGTTGTTCCAGTCAATAGCACCTTTTTCATTTACCGGCAACTTATAGCTACCCCAGGTAGTTTCTTTATAAAATTCTATTATAGCTCCTTTAAAACGTGAAATAGCAGGATAGTCTTTACCTCCGTCAATATCGGTACTTCTTTGTGCATAAATTGCCGAAGTAGTAGTTAATGCAATAACTAAAATTCCTAATTTTTGTGCTTTCATTATTAATCCTCCGTTTATAGTTGTTATTATTTCCAATTCATTTATATGCTTTATTAAGATTATCTTATTTTTTCATTCCAACAGCAAATTACAATTTAAAACGTCAAAATCAAACTGATAGCAACCGGGCTGGTAATTTAATTGTATAATCGTTTATATTTTATTGGTGAAATGGTGATTTGAATTAATTAGAATCTAGCATGGGTTTTAGTTAATATATCAACTGTCTGGGAAGTTTTATTAACTTTTCGCACCATATTCCAATAATAAACGCCTTATTTCTTTACTTTCAGGATCATCAAAATGTTCAGGCACCAAACCAATTATTCGTGCCGGCGGATAGCTATTATCAATACCGGCATTGGGATCGGCTCCATTTTCCAGCAAAACTTTAACTATTTCTGTTTTTTTACATTCAACAGCGTTTGCCAATGGCGTTTCAAACTTATAATTGTAGTTAATGCTTGTTGAACGTTTTACAGTATAATTTACATTTGCCCCTAAATCAATAAGCAATTTAATAAGTTCCGGAGGTACGTTGTATCCTAAAGAAATAAAATAACTTGTTAATTCAAGTAAAATTGTTCTGTCATTTTCATCGAGTTCATCTATGTCTGCACCTTTTTTAACAAGCGATGTTATTTTCTTAGTATTACCTTTATAAACAGCTTTTCTTAGTTTTGATTTCATATTTTTTACCTTTATAACAAATGATGATTTTAAATTTCGTTAACTCATAAATAAACGAATCCTGTACATTCGTTTAGTTTCATTAATTCGTCTTTTTCTTCTTCCTTTCTTTCAGCAAATTACAATTTAAATTGAGAAAATCAAATTTGAGTAAATATGGAGACAGGGAATAGAGATGAAAGGTGGAAGGTGAAATCTTTTAATTATTCTTTGTTTTGCTTTAGATTTATAATAAAATCATCTTATAGAAATATTTAATTTTTTACCCAGGCCTATCTCAATGAGTTTATAATAGGTTGAAATCTGAATATCACTTTGTCCTCTCTCAATCCGGGATATGTAGCTTTTTTTAGTACCGGTTCGCTTTGCCAATTCCTGTTGGGTAATATTTGCTTCTTTTCTGGCTTCCTTCAGCATAACACCTAATCTGAAAGCAAGTGAATCAGCATCAAACCCGTCTCATGCAGGAGTCCCCTTTTCTCCATATTTGACTTTCAGAATATCCTCAAAATCTGTTAAGTTTTTCATCGTATCTATCCTCCATATTGTTCAGTCATATAATCTTTTTTCAATTTTTCAGCAAGTTTTACCACCTGATGTTGTGTTTTTTGTGTTTTCTTTATATAGCAATTTACCAATACAATGAGTTCTCCTTTATCAAAGAATGATAAAATCCTGATATTTTTAAAAGTTGTTATCACCCTGATCTCATATATTCCATCCGTACGATCCAGATATTTAAAGAACTTTTTTAGCACCTGCCTCTCAAATCGTACCAGATCCGGAACATATTCTATTTTTTTCTGCGTCATCCTGTGAATTATAGAATTTGATAAAGTAATTCTTATAGGCGATAATCCTTCTGACAATCATACAAAGTCAACTAATTAGTGTACTTAATACAAGCTTTTTACATTAACCTGCTACCTTTCTGCCAAACAACACCTGCCGTATAATAATCCGGATATTCATCAGAGCTGCATAGCTCCGCATATTAACAGCAAAATCTCCACTTAAAAAATTATTCCTGCCAATAACTAATCTTACCTTTCAAAGTAGAAACAAAAAAATACATTCTTCCCGTTACCTATTTATTAATCACCTTCCTCAATCGGTAGAATATCCTTTGCAGCAATCTTAAATCATCGGTGACAATGGCTGCCGTGCCGGTCATTTCGGGTTTGAAGGCCAGTTTTTTTTTATAGGTGGTATACAACCCCTGTGGCAGTGTAACCTTTATCATGTATTGCCCCTTATCGGGGATCAGTGAAATACCGGAAATAATTCCGGTGACCTGGCCGAATTCATAGTAAGGATAATTATCCAGTTTAATTTTCACCATCTGACCGGTCTTTACCTTTCCGTAACCCTGTGCACTTATTGTAATAATGGCTGTGTAATATTTACTTTTGGGAACAATGGCAAAAAGGGATTCCCCGGTTGTGACATACTGTTTTTCATTCAGGTTTTTCAAATATACCAGTTTGCCATCTGTGGGGCTGATCAGCGAATAATTCTGCTGCCAGGTATCGACGAAGTTTTGCAGTTCTTTTACCTCTGATTCTATCGAAATTTTATATTCCCTCTGTTTTTGCAGGATTTCCTGTTGAAGTATATTCTTTTCATTCTGATATCCTATCACGGTTATCTGATGCTCAATCAAGGATTTTTTAAGTCTTTCAAACTCTTGCTGTTTTGCTATCCACTGGCTTTGTTGCTTGTAATATTCATGTTTGGCTATTATACCCTGTAAATATAAAATACTATCCGTTTGAAATTTAACTTTTAAATTTTGCAAATCCCCTTTCATCAAATCTATCTGGTTGTTATCAATAATAATTAGTTCATTTATATTTCTTATCTGTTCATTCAAATTTTGAACTGTTTTACTGTAATGCCGGTCGGCCAGAAAATATTTATACTCTCTAATACTTTTAATTAACCGGTTATATTCCTGTTGTATTCCATTAATATTTATAACTGAGTCGTTTAAATTTATCAACAGATAATTTTCACTTAAGGTCTGGTTAATTAAATTCCTTAATATTTCAATTTTTTCTCGGCGTGTTGGATTTGTAATTTCTGCAATTGTTTTTCCTTTCTTGATATAACTCATGTCTGGATAGTATAGATGTTCTAAATACCCTCCATTTTTACATACCAGTTTAACAGGTGGAGATTCTGTAGAAATAACAACTCTGCCGGATATTTCATCAGGATATTTGAAATACCATGAAGCAGTAATAATAAGAATTATTAAACCCAGGAGGAATGAATTTCCCCAACTGATCATCCAGTTTGGAGTTTTCGAAATAATATCATTAACATCCTCGCTTCTGATATTTAATTTTTTAGTATCCGGCATTAATATTTTCCAGTTCTAACTGATTTTTAACCAAATTAAAATAGATCCCCTTTAAATCAACAAGTTCTGCATGAGTACCTTTCTCTATTATATTTCCTTTATCGAGCACAATTATCTGATCTGCATTTCTAACAGTACTGAGTCTGTGAGCTATTATTATTACTGTTCTGCTTTCAAAAAAGTTTTTCAGGTTCTCCATGATTAATCGTTCATTTCTGGCATCAAGAGCAGAAGTTGCTTCATCAAAGAATATAAAAGACGGATCTTTATAAACTGCTCTTGCGATAAGGATACGCTGTTTCTGCCCCGTGCTAATCCCAAGTCCTTCAATTCCAATCTTTGTATTATATCCCATCGGGAGTTTCTCAACAAAATCAGTGATGTTTGCTATTTTAGAAGCTTTAATTAATAATTCCTGATTAATATAATCATCCCCAAGTGTTATATTTTCAGTAATAGTTTCATTAAAAATGTAACCTTCCTGCATTACAATGCCACAGTGCCTTCTCCACAAAGTCTGGCTGATATTGCTAAGTTGCGTATTCATTATTTTAATTTCTCCTTTCCCGGGCTCATAAAATCTCAGTAATAACTTCATAAGAGTAGTCTTACCACTACCACTTGCACCTACAATAGCCGTAATCTTATTTCTTGGAATCACTAAATTTAAATTACTGATTACTTTATCCTTTCCACCGATATATCTAAAATCAATATTATTCATAACAATATCTCCATCCAAAGAAATATTATTGATCTTAACAGCCTTAGCAGGTTCTTCCTCTTCCTTATGATGAATTTCTGAGAGTCTTTCCAATGCAATACCTGCATCCTGAATAGTATGTATAAATCCTAAGAATTGTTGGACAGGAGAATTTAACTGCCCAATAATATAATTTATTGACATCATCATGCCCAGGGTAATATTACCACTTAATACAAGTTTTGCTGAAAGAAATGAAATAATTATGTTCTTTATTTCATTAATGAAGCCGGAACCAATAGTCTGAAACTGCTCTAAGCTTAAACTTTTTATTTCAATTTTATATAACCGGACTTTCAGATGTTCCCAATCCCAGCGTTTCTGTTTTTCAGCATTATGAAGTTTTATTTCCTGCATTCCATTTATCAGTTCAATTACTTTGCTTTGTTCTGCACTCATTTGTTCAAAACGTTTATAGTCTATTTCTTTGCGTTTTTTAAGAAATAAAATGATCCAAACGAAATACAGAATGCTGCAAATAATAAAAACAAGAAAGATTTTATAATTATACCATGCCAAAACACCCCCAAAGACAATCAGATTTATTAATGAAAACAGAATATTAAGAGTTGTATTTGTTAAAAGATTCTTAATCCTGTGATGATCATTGATTCTTTGCATGATATCTCCTGTGAGTTTGGTATCAAAGAAAGATATAGGCAGATTCATCAGTTTGATAAAAAAATCTGATATTATTGAAATATTGATGCGCATTCCCAGATGCAGAAGAATCCAGCTTCTGATTAGTTCAATACTTGTGCGTCCGATGAAAAGTAATAACTGTGCAATTAAAATTAAATAAATGAAATTCAGGTCGGAATTCTGGATTCCGATATCTACAACACTCTGCGTAAGAAAAGGAAATATAAGTTGTAATACAGATCCTGCAAATAAACCTATTAACAATTGAATCAGGAATTTTTTATACCTGAATAAATATTTATATATAAAAGAAAAACCTTTACTGTTATTAATATCCTCACATTCTTTTTCTTTCAGTTTTGGTGTTGGTTCAAACAGTAAAGTAATACCATTGTCAGTTGTTGCTGTGCCATTCCCGGTCCAGTTTCTTACAAATTCTTCAAAGTTATATTCTATCAACCCGTGAGCAGGATCAGAAATACAGACTTTATCCTTTAAGAATTTATATAGTACCACAAAATGATTTTGGTTCCAGTGAACTATGCAGGGAAGTGGTGCTTCTTTTTTCAGCTTGTCGAAATTTATTGTAACTCCTAAAGTTCTGAAACCAATCTTTTCAGCTGCATCGCTTAAAGATTTCAGAGAGGTTCCTAAACGAGTTGTTTCGCATAAACTTCGCAGTTTCTGTAATGATATATTATGTTTATAGAATCTTGAAATAATTCTTAAACATGTCGGGCCGCAATCCATTTCATCAAGTTGCCTGTAATGAGGGAATTTTTGACCTAACATAATTATTAACTAATCCTTTGAAGTTTACTTTGATTTATGAAAAGACCACGATCATTTGAAATAACGCCACTATCATTAAGACTGGCATAGCCTTTTTCATACTCCCACCTGGTAATAAAAGGGTTATAATTGCACTCAATTTTATGAAACCAGGTTCCATCCTTTCTTTGCTGTGGAATGCGATTATCAGTGCAGATATGTCTGAACTCACAATTCTTGCATACATCAATTAATTCCTTATGTACTTTCCAGTATTTTTGAAAATCAGCACTGTTAATTATACGGATTATTTGTTGGGGCTTATTAATCTCTTTAATATTTCCATGTATTTCATCGCATTCAGGAGCATTCTTTATTTCACCTTTAGAGCCAATATGTAATTTTCTGTTCAGATAAGTGTTATAACCGAGTGATTCACTATATAATAATAGATTTGTAATAAACTGTTTTACATCTTTTTTAAATGTTATTTCTAATTTCCTGTTAATAAAGATGATTTTGTTTTCAATATTCTTATTAAAAGGACTTTCTTCTACTATTATGTATGTTATCTTTTTCTGTCCCATAATCGTTGTGATAAATTCTTCGGTATAATATTTTTCAGAAAAAACATTGAACAGCTGAACAGAATTCAGATTGCCAGATTCTATTCTGTTCATTAGTAATCTCATGTTTTTAATTGATAAGGGTGATATTATTTTAAGACAGATATCTTTACATAAAATTTTTTCCAAATATTCCATCACTTTAAAAAGGTTGCCTATTTTAATTAATCTGTTTTCCTGAGTAATATGAATAACTGCATTAGTGATTTGTGAAGGTGAAAACCAACTAAATATATCATTATTAATAAGATCAGATTTTTCATCAGTATTATTAGTTTCATAAATAAACCCTCTGTTAAGAAATTTAATTTTACCAAAATCATTGATTTGGTCAGCTTTTATTTTCAGCGCCCCCCTGCTAAACTGTCAGTAATTTCATTTATGGGGAATACTTCAAATCGCTGCCTGTCAAAGTCATAAATTGCAACATTTCTGTATCCCGAAACCGGAATACAGTTAGGATAAAATCGCATTATTTAAAAAATACAATAGGTTTATAAAATGGAGAAACCCTGAAATCGGAATCATTGTAAAACCTGCAGTTTACTACTTTACTAAAACTGTTTTTAATATCAAATACTTTAATATACCTGTAATTAACTGGTCTTAATTTTGCTTTTTTTAAACTCTTCATTTCTATCTTTTTTTGCCAAAAACGCCGCTATTTTTTTTTCGATACAATAATTCCCGTAATACGATACCCACCCAAACTGTCCTGTCGGATTAACTTCTAAAAAATAATACTCGCCTCTATCGCTTTGTATCAAATCTATAGAGCCTGTAATTAAATTTAACCTTCTCATTAATTCATGAAGTTTTTTTTCCAGACTAACAGGTAAATTATACCTGCAATAGCGTATATCGTTTGTATGGGTTCTGAAGTCAATTACCCTTTCTTTTGCATGTTTTAAGATCATAGCTATAGAATAGAAATTACCAGCCAGATAAAAACTTCTTATTTCAATACTTTTCTTAATACTTTCCTGAAACAAAGATGGAAAGAACGTTTCTTCTATATCCATTAAATCCACTTCTGTCACCTTCAGATCAATATATTTATCTCCCATAATTTGGAGGAAAACATTTTCTTGTATAGCCTTGGTTATAATTGGTTTTTTATATTTTGACCATTTCTTAACTAGTTTATCTCCTGAATAGCTAATTATTGTCTCGGGAATTTTAATACCTACCTCAGCGGCAGCAGTTAATTGTTTTAATTTATTAAGTGGATAATGCAATATATTACCCAAACATTTTTTTGAAACTTGTTGATAAAACAAATTTGTCAAAGTTTTAAATTCAAGTTTTAAATGGTGTTTAACGGTTTTGTATGGTATCTTATCTTTGTTTGAAGACTTTATCTCAAATCTGAACCTCCCGCCTCTGTATAAAAAATAGTTTACCTCATTCATTTTCAAAGTTTCGCCATCCGATAACTTAAGGTTAATTTCAGGCTCTCCTTTATTGTCAATCACTACTGAAATATTTCTGAAATCCTCGTCTTCAAGATTAATTCGTTTATAAATACAGCCATAATAAAGGAGCCAGTCTAAAACCGGCGCTGTTGCGACATCACCATTATAACTGAAAACTACAATCATTTAATCTCTTTTAACACAAAGTCCACTTTAGAACTGTCACTAAACCTGTAAAACAATCGTGTAAATCCTGAGTCTATCTGGAAATGTGCTTCCAGGGTACTAATACCGAATTTTGAAGTCGCTGTTCCCTCAACAACACAGCCATTGATTATAGAATCATTTTTATAACTAACTGATTTAATTATTTTATTATGTTTAATTTTTGATTTCTCCCATTCACCCCAGTTCCCTCTGGGAATATATAAAAATCCCTTTCCTTTCCTACCTTCATATATAGGAAAGTCAACATCCGGGAATGGAGCTAATTGTAGTTTACGTAACGTATATGATCTCGGGGGATGAATATCAACTCCAAATTTATCCTCGTTTACGCTGGTGTATGTAGGTCGGCACAATCCATAGATTGAATCCGTAAAATCAATTATTTCCTCTTGCGTTAAATCGGCCGGATTGTACTTGTATTTATATTTAATTTTTGTCTGGGAATTTACATATCCCGGAATAACAACCATTTCCAGATCAAAATTTATACACCTGTTGATTTCTCTTTGGCTGACATGATATTTAAAAATCCTATGCGTTATAAAAATGGTATTATCGTCATTATTTGGTGATTCTATATTATCCATCCCCTCTGTGTCCAATATTCCGTTTTGATGTGATAATAATTTTATCAATAACCCGCAAGAAGCAGTCATACTAATAATAATTAAACCAGCAAATAATGTTTTCATTTTCTTACTTTAGTTACATTAATTGATATTTAAAATTACGATCCCACAAAATTCATTGTGAGACCGTAATATTAAGAGTTAATTGAATCTTATATCTTCATTTTTCTTTATCCCGTCGAAGAAACCAGAAAATGTGATACAGATTTGAATTTCCTGGCCTCCAATTATGTTTTCCATATTATCCACATTGTACTCTTTAAATTTACATAACGATTTTTTTTCGATATTTTTCATAACTTTTTGAATTTAACCCAACTTTAAAAGCAGGTGTTGGTTTACCTACAAAACCTTTTGGCCAATTACGTCTTGTAATTACAAATGTAAAATCCCCCCGTCCAAAATAAAGGGACGGAAAAAATTTTTTCCTCCAAAAGTTTTTAACATGGCATTAATCTCAACAACCAGCCTAAATTCAAAATTATTTTTATAATAAAAAAATCCACCAGTTCTTGAATAGACTACTTCCGCTCCAAATTCTTCCAGTTTACTGATATATCTGTATAAACAGCTTCTTGAAATATTTAACCGGTTTGCCAGTTCTCCCGGTGTACCTCTCTTTCTGATTTTAATTATGTGATGTATCTTTTCAAGATTCTCCAGTTCGGATAATGTATTCATATATTTTAATTCTTTAAAAGTTTTTTAAAAACTAAAACCGCAGAGCCATTGTCCTATTGTTAACCTAACAGCTTATTGCAAATAACGGAATGATAACGTACCCTGCGGTTTTCACGTGAGAGTTTACCGGTGTAATAATAAAATACTAAACGGGCAGGTAAAAAAATATTATTTCAAAAGCATTTCACTTTACTTAAATCAAAGAAAAGGATGTGTGAATGATATTCTTATGAAAAATAGTGGGTAGTTAGTTTAAAGTTTAAAGCCCGCCTGTTTATAAACCGGCAGGCAGGTTTAAAGTTGGTGGTTGAGAAGTTGAGAATGATTATGGTTTAGATCGGGAGCTTTCAGCTTCCAGCTTCTGGCTTCTAACTTCCACCTCCGGTTTCCTGTTTCCGTTCTCCGTTCTCCCTATCAGTCTTCCGAAGAGATATCAATAAGCCACTTCCTGTAAACAGAGAATAATTTCGATTTCGATAAGAACCCGATATACCTGCCGTTATTAATAACGGGCAGGTTCCAGCTGGCGGTATCTTCAAACTTTTTCATTACAGCATCCATAGGCTCATCAGGCGAAACATGGGCGGGTGGTAAGATCATCACATCGCGGACAAAAGTTGTCTCATGCATGTCGGTATTGAAAATGATGTGCCGGATATCATCGAGCAGCACGATCCCCACAAGCATTTCATTGCTGATAACAGGGAATATGTTACGCTTCGATTTTGAAATGGCATTTATCAGTACTGTAAGTTTATCGGTTGGCTTTAATTCAATAAAATCTTTCTCGATCACCTTACCCATCTCAATAAGTGTAAGTACTGCTTTGTCTTTGTGGTGTGTAATAAGCTCACCCCGCTGTGCCAGTCGCATGGTGTAAATAGAATGGGGTTCGAAATACATGATGGTGATAAAGGCAATGGTAGAGGTAATAATAAGAGGTAATAATAAACCGTAACCGCCGGTTATTTCCGCGATAAGGAATATGGCCGTTAAGGGTGCATGCATTACGCCGGCCATCATACCCGCCATACCTACCAGAGAGAAGTTTCGTTCCGAAACCTGTGCAAAACTGAATAGGTTTATCACCCTGGCAACAAAATAGCCTGCAATACCACCCATGAACAGGGTAGGCGCAAATATCCCCCCTACTCCGCCGGCCCCGTTGGTTACCGCAGTGGCAACTACCTTAAAGATCATTATTAACAGTAAGAAAAGGCCGAACATCAGGATATTATCCTGCAGACTAAAAAACAAACTGCCATAGGTTATCTCAACGGGATTACCGTTAAGCAGGGCATCCAGCGTATTATAACCCTCACCGTAAAGCGGCGGCAGGAACAGAATTACCAGTCCCAGCAACAGTCCTCCGATAAGAGGTTTCACAAATTCTTTTTTCACCCTGCTGAACAGCGATTCGATATAAACATTCCCGCGCGTGAAATAATATGAAGCCAGTCCGCAGAACACACCAAGAATAATATAGTAGGGTATCCGTGCAAGCTCAAACTGGGTAGCTAGTTCAAAGGTAAAGATCTCTGCCTTGCCCAGGAAAAAATACGATATCACAAGAGCAGTGACCGCACTGATGAGCAAAGGTATTATCGACCACAATGTAAGGTCGAGCATGAGTACCTCGAGTGCAAAGATCACCGCTGCTATGGGTGCTTTGAATATCCCGGCAATGGCACCTGCGGCACCGCATCCTATCAGGATGATCGTGGTTTTATAATTCATTTTGAAAATGCGTCCGAGAGTCGAACCCACAGACGATCCGGTAAGTACGATAGGTGCTTCAAGTCCTACCGACCCCCCAAAGCCTACGGTAAAAATACTGGCAATAAACGACGAGTAATTATTATGCGGACGCATGATACCATTACGCTTCGAAATGGCAAACAGGATGCGGCTAACCCCATGTCCTATCTTATCCTTCACAAGAAATTTGACAAACAGCACCGTTAATACAATGCCCGCAAAAGGGAAAAACAGGTAGAGAAAATTCAGCTTATTATCAGCCGGTAACCGATGTATAAGGAAATGCTGTGTATAATGCACAACATTTTTCAGGAGTACTGCTGCCAAACCGCTTATTATTCCGATAAATAAGCTTAAAATATAAACAAATTGCTTATGCTGTAAGTGTTTATTCTTCCATACCAGAAATCTTCCCAGAAAATTCGTTTCAGTCATTTTGTGTAATTATTCTTCAGAGAAATCTTCCATAAGCGTTCTGTAGCTCGAAAATAATTTTGCCCTCGAGATAAACCCGAGATATTTCCCATGTTCCAGGACCGTGATATTATATCTGCCGCTTTCTTTGAATTTCATGGCTACTTCTTCAACCGTATCATGTGATAATATGGCCTGCTCAGGCATAAACATCAGGTCGCGGACATATATACTGTTGTACAATTCGGTGTTGAACATGATATGCCTGATATCATCCAGTTTTATCATACCCCTGAATGTGCCGTCTTTTTCAACAACCGGGAAAATATTACGGTGTGCAAATTTAATTGTTTCAACCAATTCACCCAAAGTATTCGAAGGCCTTAGCACGTTGAAATCGGTCTCAATAAGATCACTGACCTTCAACATCATCAGCAGGGCCTTGTCTTTATGATGTGTAAGAAGCTCACCTCTCTTGGCCAGCTGAATTGTATATACCGAATTCGCAACAAAGATCTTTGTTGTTGCATAAGATATTGTAGCAACGATCATCAGTGGCATGAAAAGCTGGTAGCCTCCCGAGATCTCTGCAATAAGGAATATGGCTGTTAGCGGGGCATGTATCACCGCCGATATCATGCCGGCCATACCCACCAGTGCAAAGTTTGATGAATTTACATCCACTCCTGCCATTCCCAATACCCGGGCAAAGAAGAGCCCTGCTATGCCTCCCGTGAACAGGGTCGGGGCAAAAACACCTCCTACGCCGCCACTTCCAAAGGTTACGGTAGTTGCTATTACCTTGAATAACATCAGCAGCATGAAAAGTATCATTGTCATCCATATACTGCCTCTGAAAGCCGAATAAAGGGTATTGTCGTACAGAAATCCGTATTGTCCTCTTAAACTTGAGTTGATCACTTCATAACCCTCACCATATAACGAAGGGACCAGGAAAATAATGATCCCGAGGATGATCCCTCCAATGATAAGCCGGGCAAATACATTCTGCAATTTTTCGAACAGCTCCGAGATGAAGTTATACATCCTGTTGAAATACACTGCCAGCAAACCCGTGAACACGGCAAAAATGATATACCACAAAACCTGGTCTAACTGAAATCTCTCTGTTACCGAAAAGGAGTACAGGAAGTTCTGTCCCAGGAAGAAATACGAAGTGAGTGTAGCCGTAGCCGATGATATCAGCAACGGGACAATGGCTGCCATGGTCAGGTCGAGCATAATTACCTCCAGGGCGAATACAATTGCAGCAATGGGCGCTTTGAAGATTGCTGCCATGGCACCGGCACAGGCACAACCCAGCAGCAGGGTTATCTGTTTATAGCTCAGTCTTAACATCTGCCCGATGGTTGAGCCTATAGCACCACCTGTTGCTACCGTCGGTCCTTCCAACCCTACTGAACCTCCGAATCCGACAGTCAGGGCACTGGTAACAATTGATGAGTATAAGTTATGGGTATTCATTATACCCTTTTTCTTCGATAAAGCAAATAACACCCCGGGAATACCATGACGGACAGGCTTCCGGTTTATATATTTTACGAATACAACAGTAAGTGAAAGCCCTGCGAGTGGTGCAACGATGAAGAGAAATCCGTGTTTGTAGGCCACCACTTCACTGACCCATACCTGAATCAGGTGCACAAGATTTTTTATGATAACAGCAGCAAAGCCGACTAACAATCCGACTATAACACTGAGTATAAGCATCAGCTGTTTATCTGTCAGTCTCCTGATGCGCCAGGCAGTAAACTTGCTTAACAGTGAATTCCACTTATTCAGTGTATTATTCATTTGTTGAGTGGCCATATAGAAATTTACACATTCTTTTTGTATTTCACTACCCGATTCAGTTCCAACGCATGTATAAAGTACTGGTCAAAAATATCCGGTTGCATCCCTCAAGGGCACAAATATAGCATTTCAGTAAAAAAACCCGGAAATATTATGAACAGAGCTGTTAATAATCGTCCCGTTTTATCTTTTTGCTAATCATAAACCGGTTCACGGAATTCACCTTTTCATTTCTATTTTTAATTTTACATAAAATACTACCATGTTTGAAAACAATCGGATCTGCAAATTATTCGGCATTCAATACCCCATTGTTCAGGCAGGTATGGTATGGTGCAGCGGCTGGCGGCTGGCAGCAGCCGTAAGTAATGCAGGAGGTCTGGGACTTATCGGCGCGGGAAGCATGACCCCTGAATTATTACTCACCCATATTCAGAAAGCCAGAGAAAATACCGATAAACCTTTTGGCGTGAACCTGCCCCTGCTGGGGCCCGATGTAGGTCAGAAGATCGACATCATACTGAAAGAGAATGTTAAGATCGTTTTTACTTCTGCAGGGAACCCTAAAACATGGACAACGGTACTTAAAGAGAATCGGTGCATTGTAACACATGTAATCGCTGGGAGTAAATATGCGATAAAAGCTGTTGAAGCGGGTACAGATGCATTGGTGGCTGAAGGGTTCGAAGCCGGCGGGCACAACGGACGTGAGGAATCAACCACTTTTGTACTGATACCTGCAGTAAGAAAAATAACTGATCTGCCCCTGATAGCAGCCGGCGGAATGTATGGCGGAGGTTCACTTCTGGCGGCAATCGCCCTGGGAGCCGACGGTATTCAGGCAGGAAGCAGGTTTGCAGTTACGGAAGAATCGTCGGCACACCTTGAATTTAAGAAGAAAGTCATTGAAATAAATGAAGGGGATACGCGTTTATCATTAAAAAAGCTCATACCGGTAAGAATGATAAGAAATAATTTTTATCAACATATCACAAAAGCAGAAGAGCAGGGTTCTTCAAGGATCGAGCTGCTGAAAATTCTGGGTGAGGGAAGAAGTAAATTGGGTATCTTTGAGGGTGACCTCGAAGAGGGTGAACTGGAAATAGGACAGGTATCGGCACTGTTGGATAAAATACAACCTGCAGGTGAAATTGTCAAAGAAATTATAAAAGAATACTTGGAAAGAAAAAAGGCTTTATCTGATGATTAATACCCGTTACATAAATATAGCAGTTCTCTTATTTGCTTTTGTCGCCGGATGGTGCCAGCCGGAACCTCCTGTTGTTACAAGGGTGGATATCGATACTGAAAACAGGTCGCATGTGTACTGGGACCATTCCGTGAGCCCCGACGTGGAATTTTATCGTGTTTTTGCTTACGACACAATAGGTGAGAATCCCTTCCCGTCAGGTATCGATGTTCCAAACGGAACTATAAGGGCCATATCAACGCAGGAACAGTATGAACACTTTTTTTTCTATGATTCTGTCAATTATAAATCGGTTACTTACACGCTTAAATCCGTCGATTTTGATGACAGCACAAGCTTATTTTCCAATATGCACAGCACGATATATCTGACTGTTGAGGCGGAAGATGAATGCCAGTCGGTGATGCACCTGGAATGGAACGATTACAGTGCGTGGCGTGGCAATATCAGGGAATATAATATTGTCGCAAGGCTTAATAATGTTGCTTTGCGTAATATTAACGTTCCGGAAGGAGTAAATGAATACGATCTTGAAATAGTAAGAGAACCGGGAACATATACCTTTTTTATTCGCGCTGTTAATAATGATGATCCTGCCCTCACCTCCCGTTCAAATCATGTTGAAATAATATCCGACATAAGCATTTACCCGGAATATATTTATGCAGAATACGGGACTGTTGAAGCAGGGCAGCCTGCTGTCAGGTTTTTGATCGATCCTGATTCAGAGTTAACACAATATATGATCGGCAGGTCAGGTTCACCCGGAGGACCGTTTGATTCGCTGACAACAATTTCCACGTCAGAATCATTTATTGAATATACCGATGATGCTGATGCCGGTGCCGGAACATACTATTATAATCTTACTGCAATAAACGACTGCGGTGCAGAAGTTATCACATCTGAGAACATTGCGGGAACAATATTCTTAACTGCTTTTGCCGAGGGTAACGAAGTTCAGCTTAACTGGACTCCTTATTATGAATGGCCGGCAGGTATAGAATCGTACTCGGTAGAAAAAAGAACAGCCAACAGCGATTTTATAAGTATAGCCACTGTTTCGTCCAATGATTATCGCGATATTTTCGACGAAAACAGTATAAGTGAAAATGAACTGTATTACAGGATTGTAGCACATGAAAATCCCGGTAACGGATTCACTTCGGAACAGGCAATCAGTATATCAAATGTTGCAATTGTAAGGCTTGAAGAAAACGTCCGTTTTGAATACAATGCATTTACCCCTGGCGGTTCCGAAAACAATGACTTTGGCCCCACAATGGATTTCCTGCCCGATAATTACGAATTCAGCGTATTCAATCGCTGGGGGAACAGGGTATTCAGAACAGGCGATCCGCTGGAACGATGGAATGGTGAATATCAGAACAAGCCTGCCGCGATGGGGGTATACCGCTGGCAGATTAAATATACCGATGCCGGCAATAATGAACGTGTCATACACGGCACGGTAACGCTGATACGCTAAATCTCCGGAGTGATTAGTATCAAAGTCAAACTTAGTTATCCATGATTACAACATGCAAATTGTGTATATAAATAAGTTAACTTTGTAAGCTTAATATTATTTGATTTTTCATACGTTTCAAAATGAATGTTACCCTTACTGCAGAAGAGATTGAGGTTAAACGGGAGTTTAATCAGTTGTTGGCCGATTGTATAAGATGCAATAAAAAGGGAGATAAAACACTCATAAAAAAGGCCTTCAAAATGGCTTTCGATGCGCATCAGGGAATGCGCCGAAAGTCGGGAGAATTCTATATTCTACACCCAATTAATGTTGCCCGCATTGTTAACCAGGAAATGGGCCTTGGAGCAAAATCAGTGATCTGTGCCCTGCTGCACGATGTTGTTGAAGATACGGATTATTCACTGGAAGATATAGAAAGGATCTTCGGCCCGAAAATAGCTTCCATAATAGACGGGCTTACAAAGATCTCAGGTGTTTTCGACGCTAATACAACCCAGCAGGCAGAGAACTTCAGAAAAATGCTGCTTACACTCTCCGACGATGTCAGGGTAATAATGATAAAAATAGCCGATCGCCTGCACAATATGCGCACCCTGAGCAGTCTGCCCGTTCATAAGCAAATGAAGATATCAAGCGAAACCATCTATCTGTTCGCACCTCTTGCCCACCGCCTCGGACTATATGCCATTAAAACAGAGTTAGAAGATCTGAGCCTGAAATATCGCTATCCGAAAGTGTATTCCGAACTGGAACAAAAATTAAAAGAGAATGAAACTTTTAGACAGGAATTTCTGAATGAATTCAGAACTCCGATTGAAGAGCGCCTGATACAGTACGGACTGGATTTTGAAATCACTGCCAGGCAAAAATCAATCTATTCTATCTGGCAGAAAATGCAGAAGAAAAATGTTCCCTTCGAGGAAATTTATGATCTGATGGCAATTCGCGTAATCTTTGAACCGCTGACTAATGTAGCCGAGAAAACACAGTGCTGGAATATCTACTCGCTGATAACTGACATTTATATGCCTAAACCGGAGCGAATACGTGATTGGGTCAGTACACCTAAAGCAAACGGTTACGAAGCTTTGCATGCTACCGTGATGGGGCCTAAAGGACACTGGGTTGAAGTACAGATACGTTCAAAACGAATGGATGAAATTGCTGAAAAAGGATTCGCTGCACACTGGAAATATAAACAGGATAAAGCGTACGAATCAGAACTGGACAAATGGATCAAACGCATCACCGAATTACTGGAAGACGCCAACTCCGATACCTTAGAATTTCTCGATGATCTTAAACTTAATTTATTCTCTTCCGAAATATTCATTTTTACACCAAAAGGCGAGATCAGAACAATGCCTACGGAATCTATTGCCCTGGATTTTGCTTATGAAATCCACTCACAGATAGGGCATAAAGCAATCGGGGCAAAAGTAAATCATCGCCTTGTACCTCTGAATCATCCGTTAAAAAGTGGTGACCAGGTGGAAATCATTACATCTGAAAAACCTCAGTCGCGTATCGATTGGCTTCAACGTGTATACACAGCTAAAGCAAAATCAGCTATTAAAGCTTACCTTAAGGCCGAAACAAAGAACCGAATTGAAAAGGGGAAAAATGTTCTTGAAGAAAAGCTGGAAGAGATTAATCTGAAACCCAGTAACCGGATATTCAGAAAACTACTGCCAAATTACCAGGTTACATCGAAAGATGAACTTTACAGTAAAATAGGTATCGGTATAATTCAGCTGGATGATCTCAAACGTGTTTTAAAGAAAAATACAAAGAATAAATGGATACGTTACTGGAGCCTTCAGTTTTCTTCAAAAAACCGGCGTTCTGAAAGCGACCCGGAAGAACGGGATCTTAAACCGTTGTTCCTTAGGGAAAATGTTCACAACCTCGACCTTGAATACGTGATTGCCCGGTGTTGCAACCCGATCCCAGGCGATAAAGTTATAGGTATACGTGATGAGCTGGATCAGATAAATGTTCATAAAACTAACTGCCCTGAAGCTGCAAGAATGTCTTCCGGCCAGGGACACAGACTGGTAAATGTTCAGTGGACAACACATAAATTTTATTCATTCCTGGTAAAAATCGCAATAAGCGGAACCGACCGGTTCGGAATTTATAACGATATTACTACTACTATCACAAAGCAGCTAAATGTTAATATTCGCAACATTAACCTTGAAAGTCACGATGGCATCTGGGAAGGTACAATGGAATGTTACGTGCACAATACAAAAGATCTGAACCTGTTAATTATGAATATCGGTAAAATAAAAGGCGTAGAAACTGTTAAAAGGGTCGAAAGTCTGCCATCGCAATTTTAATACAGCCAATATCTGCTGAACTTATCCGATATCAAGTTGTTATGAATTAATAATTAGGATAAAAAATATATTATCTTAGCCTTTATTTATAATTAGACTAATTATGGTTACCACAGAGACCAAGGAAACGGTTAAAAAGATTTTCACCGACTATCTGGAGAAGAAAGGACACAGGAAAACCCCTGAACGATACGCGATTTTAGATGAAATCTATTCCCGCGAAGGACATTTCGATATTGAAACCCTTTATATTTTCATGAAAAATAAAAATTACAGGGTCAGCCGTGCAACGCTATATAATACAATTGAACTCTTACTCGACTGCAATCTTGTTATTAAACATCAGTTTGGCAGAAACATTGCCCAGTTTGAAAAGGCATTCCAATGTATCCAGCATGATCATCTTATCGATTTAGATTCAGGTCAGGTAATCGAGTTCTGTGACCCGAGAATGCAGGATATTATTCAGACTGCCTGCGAACTGAACGGGTTCACCCATTCACATCACTCACTTTATATTTACGGGAAGAAAAAATAAGCTGAAAAATTGTAAATAAATATTGGTTTTTAGGTTAAATGTAATTAAAGAAACCACCCCAAAAACTAAAAAAGTTTGTACCTTGCGCCGGTTTTAAGAATTTTTAATTATTATGAAGGCAGATGTACTTTTAGGACTACAGTGGGGCGACGAAGGTAAAGGAAAAGCGGTAGACGTTCTAACACCGAAATATGATATCATAGCACGTTTTCAGGGAGGACCAAATGCAGGTCATTCACTTGAATTCAATGATATTAAACATGTACTTCATACAATCCCGTCCGGTATATTCAGAAAAAACCAAATGAATATAATAGGTAACGGAGTAGTTATCGATCCTATAGTATTTAAAAAAGAAATTAATTCTCTAAATGAACTGGCAGTTGATATTCAAAGTAAATTGCTGATATCAAAAAGAGCCCACCTTATATTACCATCGCACCGTATTCTCGATGCAGCTTCCGAAGCATCAAAAGGATCAACAAAAATAGGATCTACTCTTAAAGGTATTGGCCCTACCTACATGGATAAAACAGGCAGAAACGGACTCAGGGTTGGTGATATACTGTCACCTGATTTCAGGGAAAAATACAATAGTCTGACTGAAAAACACAAAGCTTTACTCGGCCTGTATGACTTTGAATACAACATGGCTGAATATGAAGAAGGCTGGTTTGAAGGTATTAAAGAAATTAAAAAGTTTAAAATCGTTGACAGCGAGCAATATATAAACGATGAGTTAAAAAAAGGGAAGACTATTCTGGCAGAAGGTGCTCAGGGTACTTTGCTCGACATAGATTTCGGATCGTATCCGTATGTTACTTCCTCAAATACTATCTGTGCAGGAGCATGCACAGGACTAGGAATAGCCCCTAATCGTATTGGCCAGGTATTCGGAATTTTTAAAGCTTATTCCACACGCGTCGGCGGAGGCCCGTTCCCTACAGAACTAAACGATGATACCGGGGAAGAAATCCGACGTATGGGACGCGAATTTGGTGCTACAACAGGCAGACCCCGCAGATGCGGATGGCTTGATTTACCGGCTTTAAAATTCTCAATAATGCTCAACGGAGTAACCCAGCTTATCATGACTAAAGCAGATGTGTTGTCAGGCTTTAGCTCGATTAAAGTTTGTTATGCTTATGAAACTTATGAAGGAATAATCAGTCATTTTCCATACGATGCCGGTATTATTAAAAAACCATTATATAAAGAATTTTCTGCCTGGAAGGAAGACCTTACTGCGATTAGAAGTATTAAAGAATTTCCGAAAGAATTGAATGATTATATCATTTTTCTGGAGAAAGAACTGGAAGTTCCTGTTTCTGTTGTATCTGTCGGTCCCAATCGGGAACAAACCATTGAACGATCATCGAAATTGAAATCGGTTGCCAGTGTATAAGTACTGATAATTAAGCCTGGATAATCCTAAAACCTGAATTTTATTTTTCAAAGGCAGTATTGAGTTTCTTTTTTAATATTATATTCCCATATTTGCGGCGCAAAAACAATCTCTGATTTATGCATACAATCATAAATCAATTAAAATATATATATAAAATATGAGAAAAGACGCAATTGCTATTTTATGTGCCGGAGGGCCTGCGCCGGGGATTAACACCGTAATTGGTTCGGTTACGAAAGTATTTTTAAACGCAGGATATCGTGTGTTAGGTATCAATGAAGGATATAAAACCCTGTTTTCTGAAAAGACAAATTTTGAAGAACTTGATTTCCTTTTTGCCGATAAAGTCTTTAGCCGGGGAGGTTCTTCACTTCAGATGAGCAGGTTTAAGCCAAAAGACAGTGAATTCAAAACAAATTTCTTCACTGAAAATAATGTTAAACTGATTGTTACAATTGGTGGCGACGATACAGCTTCAACTGCAAACAGACTGGCAAAATATCTCGCCAGCAATAATGTAAAGGTTTCTAATATACATGTACCTAAAACTATTGATAACGACCTTCCACTGGCTGAAGGCAGCCCGACATTTGGATACCAGTCAGCAAAAGAAGAAGGTGTACGCCTGGCAACTACAATATATGAAGATGCCCGGACAAGCGGCAACTGGTTTATCGTATCTGCAATGGGTCGTGAAGCAGGTCACCTGGCTTTTGGTATCGGAACAGCATGCCACATGCCAATGATCATAATACCGGAGATGTTCAACAAAACAAAAGTTACATTTGAAAAAATTACCAAGCTTATCATTTCATCTATGATAAAACGTAAAGTTCTTGGTATACCGTATGGAGTTGCTATCATCAGCGAAGGTGTTTTCCATTTTATGAGCGATGAAGAAATTGAAGGAACCGGAATTAACTTTACGTATGACGATCACGGCCATCCTGAACTGGGCAATGTAAGTAAATCGCATATATTTAATATGCTTGTACAACGCAAACTGAAAAAACTTGGAGTTTCAGTTAAAAGCAGACCCAGTGAACTTGGTTATGAATTAAGATGTTGCAGACCTATCGCATTTGATCTTTCCTATGCCACAATTTTAGGTACTGGTGTGATGAAACTTTTCCAGGAAGGTATAACAGGATGCATGGTCACTGCTGATCCTGCCGGAAATATTTCACCCCTGTATTTGAAAGATGTGGAAGATGAAAACGGGAAAGTTAAACCCCGCCTGGTAAATATAGAGTCGGAAAAAGCCCAGCTGGTTTACCACAATAACCTTCACTATATAACCAAGTCAGATTACAAAGAAGCCAGGAAATATCTTTCAGAGCCGGAAGAATACGACTTTTACAAAATACTGAACTGGTAAATAAACAGGGTAAAGACCCTGTTTTTTTTATAACATTAAAGTATTACCTAAATCCGGTATAAATAGTATATAAAATTTTCCTTATATTTATAGCAATCACCCTAACTTAAACTTAAACAATCATGGCCCAGTCAACAAAGAAAAAAGGAACTATCGCTATATTAACAGGAGGAGGGGATGTTCCAGGATTGAACCCCGCAATACGCGCGATAACAATACGTGCCCTTCGCGAAGGTTACCAGGTTTTAGGACTTCGCAGAGGTTGGGCTGGTATACTTGAATTTGTGCGCGATAAAAAGGCCGATAACAGCGATAAATATATTGTTCTTACAGAAGAAATAGTCAATAAAGCAGGGAGAACAGGAGGTACTTTCTTACATACATCAAGAACAAGACCCAGTCATGTTCCTAAAATAAACGTGCCACCGCAGTATAAAGACAGGTACACCGATGAAGTAAATGACCTTACACCGGAAATAATTAAAAACCTGGAATACCTCGGTGTAGATTATTTAATTCCCATAGGAGGTGATGATACATTAAGTTATGCTGTCAGGTTATACTCGGAAGGTGTAAAGGTTGTAGCCATACCAAAAACCATGGACAATGATGTCCCGGGCACCGATTATTGCATTGGTTTTAGTACCTGTGTAACACGAACCATACATATGTGTAATACACTCAGAACATCGGCAGGATCGCATGAAAGAATTCTTGTTCTTGAAGTATTTGGCAGATATGCCGGTTTTACAGCAATGCTTCCGACAATGGCAGGTGCAGCAAACCGCTGTGTAATTCCTGAATATAAGTTCGATATCGAAAAACTTACAAATCTTCTGGTTGAAGACAGGAATAAAAATCCAAGCCGATACTCCGTTGTGCTGGTCTCTGAAGGTGCCACTATTGCCGGAGATAGTGAAATGATCTACCGCTCGGCAGAAAAAGACGCTTACGGACATGCAAAACTCGGGGGGATCGGTGACCTTGTCACTATTAAAATTAAAGAGCTTTCACCAAAATATAACAACGGACAGAGAGTAAATGTGATAAATCAGCAGCTTGGTTACCTGGTACGTGGCGGCGACCCTGATGCAATTGACTCTATTGTACCTATGGCATATGGAAACCTCGCCCTCGATCTGATACTGAAAGGTATTCATGGCCGTCTTGTTGTATTACGTAACGGCAGATACGATAATGCACCAATTGACGTCGTTACAAGTACAAATAAAAAAGTTGATGTTAAACGTCACTACAATGGTGACAGACTAAGGCCACACTACAAAAGTTTTGAATTTCAGCCGTTGTTTATAATGACAGGCAATCAATAAAAAGAGGCTGCCTTAAAAGTGTTTTATATGCCACAATTCCGATAACTATCGGAACACCATCCCAAAAAGCTTTCGGGACACTGAAAAGCACTAAACTGAAATTTATTGGAGATCAATTTTTTGTGTCTTTTTGTGTTTTTTGGAATTAGTGGCAATAAATTATTTTATAACTTTTGAGGCAGCCTCTTTTTTATTTTCTTCCTTCTTTATTAATGCTTAACATGTAACCATGCTGATGATGTTACAGTAGCCCTGAAATTATCAATATCATTAATACCCTGTTGGTAATTGTTGTATGTTTTTGCCGAAACCCTGAAGAATCCGTTTGAAGATTCTATAATATGAGTCTCATAACCCATATCCTGCATTTTATCAGCATAATTAACTGCCAGATTTTGGTTCTGAAAACTGCCTACTATCATGTAATACCTGCTTGAACCATAGCCAAATCTGGTCTGTGGCTCAGATTCTACAATTACCGGCATTGGTTCAGGTTCTTCATAAGCAAACGCAGTGGTATCAACTATAATAGGTTCCGGTTCTTCAACCGTCATATCAAGCAGAGAATCAGAACTTTTTTTGAATAAGGGATGGTCCTTAAAATTGCAGCTGCTTAACAGCAGTAAACTTATTCCATATAGAAGGATCAGGTATTTTTTCATATCGACTAAATTTTAATACCAAAAATTACAACCTAAAATATCTTTAACCAAATAATTAATTAACATTGCTTAATTAATAACTTGGCTTAACCTTTTCAAAGGTACTGATAAAAAAAAGGTTACAGTATTTTTTTTTCAACTTTAAACGTTTCAAAACTTAATTTTGTTACCTTTTAATTAACTATAAAAGAATAAAAAACTGAATCGGACATGGTCGATTTAACTACTAATTACGGAAGTCTGGAACTCAGAAACCCATTGGTTGCAGGAAGTTCAGGCCTTACTGATAATGTTGAAAACATGTTGGAAATTGAAAAATACGGTGCCGGTGCGGTTGTCCTGAAATCACTTTTTGAAGAAGAGATAATAAGGGAAATGAAAGCGGAGATGAGTCGAATGGGTTCGCCAGGTTTTATTTACCCGGAAACTCTTGAATTTTATGATTATTTCGATGGTCCGAAAGAATCTACTGCAAGATATATTGAACTAATACACAAATCAAAATCAAAATTAAGTATCCCTGTTATTGCCAGTATAAATTGTGTTGATTCTGAAAACTGGACCTATTTCCCGAAAAAGATTGCCGAGGCCGGAGCTGACGCCCTGGAACTAAACATTTTTATATTACCGGCTGATATCAACAAGACCGCTTCTGATAACGAAAAATTATATTTCAATATAATTGAAAACGTAAAAAACCTGGTCAACATTCCGGTTTTTGTAAAACTTAGTTACTATGCTTCCAACCTTGCATCATTTTTAACCGAAATCTCAAAAACAGGTATCGACGGATTGGTTCTGTTTAACAGGTTTTATAATCCTGATATTGACATTGAGACCCTTCAGATAACCAGCGGTGCAATTTTAAGTTCACCGGCAGATATCTATCAGACATTAAGATGGGTAGCCATAATGTCGAACAGGGTCGAATGTGATATTATTGCTTCAACAGGCATCCATAATGCTGAAGGCGTTATTAAACAGATCCTGGCAGGTGCTTCAGCTGTTCAACTGGCATCAACACTGTATAAAAACGGAGTGTCGTATATTGAAACAATATTAAAGGAGTTTGAAGCCTGGATGATCAAAAAGAAATATACATCAATGAATGATTTCAAAGGTACGCTTAGCCAGGAAAAGAGTTCAAATCCGGCTGTTTACTCCAGGGTCCAGTTCATGAAATATTTCAGGGGCTTCCCGGTATCATGATATTACTTAATTCTAATATCCTCTGCATTATCCTTCAATGTTTCTTATTTAATAGATAAGGATAACCAGAATGAAGCATTAACAGTAATATAACATAGCATTATCACAGCATTCCATTTACTCCGTTTGTTCTCATACCAGATCACAGGCATCCGCCGGCATCCAGTGAGCATCTTTACCTTCCCATTTAATAGTACATCCTATAGGATTTGTTACTTTAATACTTATTTCCTTATGACCGGTAAGCTCAGTCAAAACACGATCCAGATCATTTACGGTAATTCTTGAAGGATCGCGCGGGCTATCAACTCCCCTGCCCGTATATACCAGTTTCCTTTCACTGTCAAAAATAAAAAAATGAGGTGTTCTAAGGGCCCCGTATTTTAAAGCTACCTCCTGTGTTTCATCATACAGGTAAAGCCATGGAAACTTATACTGTTCCATACGTTGAACCATATGCTCAAAGTCATCTTCCGGGTATGTATTCGGACTATTTGAATTAATCCCTATAAACCTGACATGTTCATTTTTGAATTTATCGGCAGTTTGCCTTGTTTTCTCATCTGAACCCAGAACATAAGGACAATGATTACATGTAAAGAAAATTACAAGATACTTTTCGTTAGAAAAATTATTCAGGCTGTATTTTTTACCGTCAGTAGCTTTCAGCAAAAAATCAGGTGCCTTGTCTCCTACATTCAGTGTATATGCCATATCATTTCTTTTTAATATTTAAAAAGATAACAATATTGATAAAGTTATGTTTATTCTGAATGTTATTCTATTGATACTTAATAATTAAAACCAAATGAATTGCTGCTTCTATGATTCCTATGTGCTTCGGGATTACTCTCAGGGTCGTGAGACCACTTCGTTCAGTCGTTCGACTTAACCCGGATGATTATCGGTATCAATGCAATTCATTTTTGAAATTTTAGTTTTTATCCCGATATGCATCTGGTTTGTTCGACTATTAAATTTTAATGCATTTCACTTTTAAAATTTTAGTCTCACAAAAAAAGACTGCATTGTAAGCAGCCTCTTCCTTTTTATAGTAATAGTTTCAGTTCTATATTTGTCCTATTGCTTCATATTTGAATTTGATGACCAGATGTATTGTTTCCAACAGGTCCTCGCTTAATTCTCCAACACAACGAATGTAATATGCATCATCTTTAAGCATCGCCTTAATATCATCCTGTGATACATTCAAATTAACAGAAGTTGCACCTACAGCAAAATTCTCTCCCCATGCAACCAGTTTTTCAGGTTGTTCATTGGTACTCATATATACCTCACCCCAGGCAAAACCATCCAGAGTTCGACCCGGATCTGTAACTTCAAGTAAGGTCTCACTGATAGTGGCTTCGGAAATATTATCAATATCTCCTCCATTCTCATCTGCCAGCTCTTCTAAATCAGACATTAAAACCGTATCTACAAATGTGTATATACCGGCATCGGACGGATATACGGTAAATGGTATCACGTTATATCCCGATTCAAATGAAAAGTCGGTAAGTTTCTCAACAAGGTCACAACTGGTTACCATAATAATAGTAGCCAATGAAAGTAAAGTTAAAAGGGATTTCGTTTTTTTCATACGTTTAGCTTTTTATATTGTACAAACCATGAATTGGCACAAATGTTTATAACTATAAATTATTGTTCTTAAATAACTTACATAAAAACTGGCCGTTTTCTCTTTAATTAAGTACTGCAATTTATAATTTTTATCAATTCAATAGCAACCTTTATTGAGCAACAGCATCATTTCATCAAGTAAATCCATCTTCTTTGTGATATAAGCGTAAAGTATGTAAATAGTAAACTAAAGTTATATACATGAATTACGCCTGGGAAAATTATACAACACTTGTTGCTGAAGATGACCCGTTAAATTTTCGCTTTGTTGAACTGATGCTCAAACGTCGTACAGGAATTAATATTATTTGGGCAAAAGACGGCCTGAGTGCAGTAAATATCTGTAAGGAAAAAAATAACGTCGATATTGTACTCATGGATCTTCAGCTTCCCGATCTCGATGGCATTCAATCGTTAAAACTAATTAAACAGTTTAATCCGTATCTGCCTATTATTGTCCAAACGGCCAATTCATGGAATAATGAAGAAGAAGCGTGTATCGAATCGGGTTGCGACGGATTTTTTAATAAACCTCTCAATTTCGACGAACTGCTTTCTCACATGGATTTATGTCTGAAAAGCTATTCTCAGATCAGGCATTCAAAAATTAATACCTGATATATTTTTTAAATTCAGCAGGAAGAATTGTTAATCCACCCCGTTTCCCGGGGAATGACTTCTTATATTCTGTTTTTGATTTGGTTACTGATCAGTTAGTTGAACTGTTTTGATGTTTTACTAAAGAAGTAGCTTTATTTATCTTCTCTTTTTTTTATCTTGGTCATCGCTTATCAAGACCTACTAATTATGACACTCATAGAACTCTTCGAAGAAAGTGTGGCAAGATTTCCGAATAATACTTTATTGCTGCAGAATTTAAAAGGAAAATATGAAAGTTCTTCATATAAGGAAATCCATGAAAGGGTTTACAAATTTGCTGCAGGACTAATGAGTATCGGCCTTTCACCAGGCGACAGAGTAATATTGATGGCGGAAGGAAGGAACGACTGGGTTGTAAGTGAACTTTCCATATTATACAACGGTGCTGTTAATGTGCCTTTATCAATAAAACTGAATGAACCTGATGAGATAAGATTCCGGTTTGTACATTCCGAATCTAAAATGGCAATCGCTTCAAAAGGACAGATGCATAAAATTCTTGAAGTGGCAAAATCGGTTTCTGCAATAGAAAAAATCATTTGTCTGGATGAATACAGTGAAGATAAAGATGTTATTAATATAGATGCTGTTCTTAAAGAGGGAGAGAAATATTTGCAAACCAGTTTCCAGGAATTTCAAAAAAGATATCAGTCCGTTAAAAAAGACAGCTATGCTAATATCTGTTACACATCCGGTACAACAGCCGATCCAAAAGGGATTATACTTACGCACAGAAATTATACCGCAAATGTTGAGCAGCTAAGTTCGCTTTACGCTATTCCCGAATGGTATTCAACACTTCTTATTTTACCATGGGATCACTCATTTGCCCACACCTGTGGTATTTACGCTAAAATGAAATACGGCTCAAGCCTTGCATCGGTTCAGGTTGGTTCTACACCTATGGAAACCCTTAAAAATATACCTAAAAACATTAAAGAAATAAAACCTGTGTTTCTTTTAAGTGTTCCTGCTCTGGCTAAAAATTTTAAGAAAAACATTGAAAAAGCCATTTATGAAAAAGGAGGAATAACTGTAAAACTTTTTAATCACGCACTAAAAATTGCATATAAGTACAATGGTTATGGATGGAACCGTGGTAAGGGATTGAGAAAACTATACAAGCCCATGTACAGGTTATATGACATGATTCTTTTTAAAAAAATAAGAGGTGGTTTCGGCGGACGGTTAAAATTCTTTGTGGGTGGAGGCGCACTGCTCGACATCGAACTTCAACGATTTTTCTTTGCGATTGGAATACCGATGTTCCAGGGATACGGATTAACTGAAGCCGCACCTGTTATTTCATCGAATAATTTTGAAAAAGTTAAAATGGGTTCATCGGGTACAGTGGCTGAAGGTATAGAACTGAAAATATGTGACGAGGAAGGAAAAACCCTGTCAACAGGACAAAAAGGTGAAATAGTAATAAGAGGTGAAAATGTAATGCTGGGATATTGGAAAAATGAGACAGCAACTAAGGAAACTCTTAGGAAAGGTTGGTTGCATACGGGAGATATGGGTTACCTTGATGAAGACGGATTCCTTTATGTGCTGGGCCGCTTTAAAAGCCTCCTGATTGCTGACGATGGTGAAAAATTCAGTCCGGAAGGAATCGAAGAAGCATTTACTGAAAAATCCCCCTTCATAAATCAATGCATGCTTTATAATAATCAGAAACCCTATTCGGTATGTCTGTTAGTCCCTAATAAAGAAGCTATCAGAAAATTTATTGCATACAACCCGCTAAGTGGTGAAGAACTCATAATAAACTTACTTAAAAAGATTGACGAAGAGATAAATAAATTCCGAAAAGGCGGGGAATATGAAAATATGTTCCCCCAGCGGTGGCTGCCTGCTTCTGTTGCAATTCTCAGCGAAGAATTTACCGAAGAAAACAGGTTACTGAACAGCACTCTGAAAATGGTACGACCAAAGATTACAGAAAAATATTCTGACCTTCTTGAGTACTTATATACACCTGAAGCAAAAAGTATTTCAAACAGTAAAAATATTAGTTCGGTTCAGCAGTTAATATCACAGCAGTAATACCAGCATAAAGTTTATTATTTACACTAATTTTGCCAGCAACAGGGACAGAATGTGTTTATATGCACTGTTCATGCTGTCTATATGAATTTTTATTGACTGAATTTAAGAATGACAAAGAATTTCGATATACATCAGGAACTTAAAAAACGGATCCTTGTTCTCGACGGTGCAATGGGAAGTCTCATTCAGGAATATAAACTCACTGAAGAGGATTATCGTGGTGAAAGATTTAAAGACTTCGGTTACGACTTAAAAGGCAACAACGATTTGCTTTCTTTAACAAAACCTGAAGTTATAAGTGAAATTCACGAAAAATATCTCGATGCAGGTGCCGATCTGATTGAAACCAATACTTTTAATGCAAACAGAATTTCCCAGTCCGACTACCATACAGAGGATTTTACTTATGAGATGAATGTTGCCTCGGCTAAAATTGCTAAAAAAGTATGTGAGAAATATTCATCTCTTAACCCTGAAAAACCGAGGTTTGTTGTTGGTACACTCGGTCCGACAAATAAAACTACTTCTCTGTCACCAGATGTGAACGACCCAGGATATCGTGCTGTTACCTTTGATGAAGTTAAAGAAACATACGCAGAACAGGCACGCGGATTAATCGACGGCGGTGCAGATATATTGATGGTTGAAACTGTATTCGATACATTAAACGGTAAAGCTGCATTATATGGTATCAAAGAAGTATTTGCCGAAAAAAATACTGAACTTCCTGTAATGGTATCAGGAACAATTACTGATGCCAGTGGCCGTACACTATCCGGCCAGACTATTGAAGCATTTTTAAACTCGGTAACACATATTAATCTTTTAAGCGTAGGTGTTAATTGTTCTCTTGGTGCACGTGATATGAAGCCCTATGTAGAAGTTTTAAGCAACAATTCACCAATTTATGTCAGTGCTCATCCAAATGCCGGTTTGCCTAATCAGTTCGGAGGTTATGATGAAACGCCGGAACAGATGGCAGAATACTTAACTCCATACGTTGCCGAAGGAAATGTAAATATCATTGGCGGATGCTGCGGCACTACTCCTGGTCATATCAGGGCAATAGCTGAGCTGGCAGGTAAATATCCAAAAAGAAAAATACCTGCTATTGAAGCTAAAACTCAGCTAAGCGGACTTGAACTTCTCACCATATCTTCAGAGAGTAATTTTATTAATATCGGCGAACGTACCAATGTTGCCGGTTCTAAGAAATTTGCAAGGCTCATCAAAGAAGAGAAATACGAAGAAGCAATTGCAGTAGCGAGGGAACAGGTAGACGGAGGGGCACAAATTATTGACGTCTGCATGGACGATGCAATGATAGATGCCGAAAAAGCAATGGTCCGGTTCCTAAGCCTTATTGCGTCCGAACCGGAAATTGCACGCGTACCTGTTATGATTGATTCTTCTAAATGGTCGGTAATTGAAGCAGGCCTTAAATGTATCCAGGGTAAAGGTATTGTAAACTCTATTTCTCTGAAAGAGGGGGAGGAAATCTTTATTGAACAGGCTCAAAAAATCCTGAATTATGGAGCAGCGGTCGTTGTAATGGCATTCGATGAAAAAGGACAGGCCGATACATTTAAACGTAAAACTGAAATTTGCCGGCGTGCATATAATATTTTAACCGGTAAAGTAGGTTTTCCAGGTGAATATATCATATTCGACCCGAATATCCTTGCTATTGCAACCGGTATTGAAGAACATAATAACTATGCCGTAGATTTTATTAATTCAGTAAAATGGATAAAGGATAATTTACCCAAGTCGAAAGTAAGTGGTGGTATAAGTAATTTATCATTTTCTTTAAGGGGCAACAATATTGTCCGTGAAGCCATTCATTCCGCATTTCTTTATCATGCCACAAAAGCAGGTATGGATATGGGAATTGTTAATCCGTCAATGCTTGAGGTTTATGATGACATCCCGAAAGATTTACTGGAACTTGTCGAGGATGTAATCTTTAACAGATTACCTGACGCAACAGAAAAACTCATCGAATTTGCAGAGACTGTCAGGCAAACAGATAAAAAGGAGGTTAAAAAGGACCAATGGAGAAATGGAACTGTTGAAGAGAGACTAAGTTATGCTCTTGTGAAAGGTATTGTTGATCATATCGAGGAGGATGTGCTGGAAGCAAGAAAAAATTACCCGAAAGCCATCAATATTATAGAAGGTCCACTGATGAATGGGATGGGTGTTGTTGGCGATTTGTTTGGATCGGGGAAGATGTTTCTTCCTCAGGTGGTTAAAAGCGCCCGGGTAATGAAAAAAGCCGTGGCTGTTCTTTTACCGTTTATTGAAAAGGAAAAAAGCGATAGTGACGGTACAGGTTCTATCGGTAAAATATTACTTGCAACCGTAAAAGGCGATGTTCATGACATAGGGAAGAATATTGTTGCAGTAGTCCTGGGATGCAATAACTACGAGGTAATCGATCTGGGTGTTATGGTACCCACTGAGAATATTCTTAAAACTGCACTGGAACAAAATGTCGATATAATAGGATTAAGCGGACTTATTACACCATCGCTTGAGATCATGGTGGATTTTGCCAAAGAAATGAAAAAACAGGGTATTGATAAACCGTTACTTATAGGAGGAGCAACAACTTCAAAAATCCATACGGCAGTTAAGATAGTGCCTCATGCAGGATCACCGGTTATTCATGTTAAAGATGCCTCACGAAGTGTTGGTGTTGTTAATAGTCTGATATCGAAAGACCGGCGTGAAAACTATTTAAACTCTGTTAAAAAAGAGTATGATGAGCTGCGCCAGACATATTCCGATTCAAGTGCAAAAGTTGAATATATTAATCTGGATGATGCACGAAATAATTCCATGATGATTGACTGGAATAAACCAATTATCTACAAGCCTTCATTTCTTGGTGAAAAGGTTTTTCTTGATTATCCCGTTGCAGAAATCAGAGAATATATCAGTTGGGTGTTCTTTTTCGTTGTCTGGCAATTAAGAGGTAAGTTTCCCGAAATTCTCGACGATCCGAAAACAGGAAAAGAAGCGCGTAAGCTATATGACGATGCAAACCGCTTGTTAGACAGAATAGAGCAAGAAAAACTATTAAAAGCTAATGGCATTATCGGGTTCTACCCTGCCAATTCTGTTGGTGATGATATCGAAGTTTACAAAGATGAAAGCAGGTCTGAAGTGCTTACGAGATTTATTAATCTTCGCAACCAGACAAAAAAAGAAAATGGTGTTCCCAACTTGTGCTTATCGGATTTTATAGCTCCCAAAAGTTCCGGGGGAAAAGACTATATAGGTACTTTTGCTGTTACCGCCGGTATTGGCATTGAAAATATCCTTCTGGAATTTGAAAAAGATCATGACGACTATAACAGTATTATGATAAAAGCCCTGGCCGACAGATTGGCTGAGGCATTCACGGAGCTTTTGCACTTAAAGATCAGAAAAGAATACTGGAAATATGCTCCCGACGAGAGCATGACATTACATGATCTTATTCTTGAGAGGTATCAGGGTATAAGACCTGCTTATGGTTATCCCGCATGCCCCGACCATTCTGAGAAAGAAACACTTTTCAGACTTTTGGATGTCGAGAAAAAAACAGGTATAAGCCTTACCGAAAGTTTTTCTATGGTGCCTGCAGCATCGGTAAGCGGACTGGTATTTGCTCATCCGCAGTCGAAGTATTTTTTTGTTGGAAAGATCGGCATAGATCAGGTAGAAGATTATGCAAAACGAAAAAATACCGATAAAGAACAAATTGAAAGATGGCTTGCCACACATTTAAATTACTCTTAAATTGCAGTATCTTTAGAACCTGACTAATGAACATCTAATTATCATTTTCATAATAATGAAGATCACCGATCTGTTTTTATCACAGGAAAAGACCTTCTCTTTCGAATTCTTTCCGCCAAAAGATGAAATATCTGCTGTAGACTTCGGCATCAACGTAGGACGACTGATGCGACTTTCACCATCGTTTGTTACCGTTACTTACGGAGCAGGAGGTTCAACACAGGCACGCACTTTTGCTCTTGTCGACTATCTTCAGAATACTATAGGCCTTACAACTGTTGCACACTATACATGTGTAAATGCAACACGCGATAAAGTAAAAAAAGACCTCGACGAAATTCGTGACAAAGGAATTGAGAACCTTATGTTATTACGCGGCGATCCGCCAAAAGGCGAAGAACGCTTTAAACCTGTTGAAAACGGTTTTAAGTATGCCAGCGAATTGATATCATATGTTGATGAAAACTACAACTTTTGTATTGCCGGAGCAGCATACGTTGAAAAACATCCTGAAGCAGAAAGTCTGGAAGAAGACATAACCAACTTAAAAACCAAAGTAAATGCAGGTGCCGATTACCTTGTAACCCAACTCTTTTTTAACAATAGTTATTATTTCAGGTTCATTGAACTGGCACGTAAGCATGGAATTAACTGCAGAATTATACCTGGAATCATACCAATAACTTCTTATCGCCAGATCGAGAGATTTACCCTAATGTCGTCGGCAAAAATACCGGAAGAACTGAAAGTTGACATAGAGGCAAATAAGAACGATCCGGAAAAATCATATGAGATCGGTATAAAATATACAATAAATCAGTGCCGTGAACTGCTTGAAAATGGAGCCCCCGGATTACACTTTTATACTTTAAATAAATCGAGAGCAGCTGTTGAAATATTTGAATCACTATAGATTATTATTCTTTATTAAATTTACAGCATTTCAAAATTAGCGGGAGTAGCTCAGAGGTAGAGCATCAGCTTCCCAAGCTGAGGGTCGCGGGTTCGATCCCCGTTTCCCGCTCAAATATTAAATTTACCAGTCTGAGTTATTATAAAACAAATCAGAAACAGATTTTGTCTTTTCCCGGATAAATTCAATTTCTTCTTCACTTAACATCTTCTTCCATTTTGTGATATTACTCCTGGAGTCACGTTTTAATTTACTTTGCCGGGAACTTTCTGTTGTCTTTTTGATATAACTCCGGGCCCTATTACTGAAGTTAATTTCTAATTTATTATATATTTCAGCAAATAATTCGACTGGATTATTGGAAAGATCCTCATGTCTTACAAATATCCATTCGGGATGTTTTTGTCTGTATTCATGTATACGATTATGTATTATATTCCAAAGAAGTACTGCATGCTCAATAATATTCGCCTTCATCTTTCCATCACTGAGTATCCTGTCAATATCATTTTGATAAACAGAAGGAATAGTTACCATTAATTTTTCTTGTTGTGTAAAATGAGTGAAATCATGGAACCATCCGACACTTTTAAGACTTTGGGTAAATGCTGCAGGATGCCTTATAATAACTACAATATCAAAATTCATAATCTCATACATCCATTCTGCTGAAAAAATTGCAATAGGATCTTTATAAACAGCTCTTTCTTTAAACAATTTCCTAACCTGCTGTAAAATCAGACCTGCATAATCTCTTAATTTTTCGGTCTGAAGTAATTGCCGGGGTAACATAAAAGGCCTAAAAGTCTTATACTCCTTCAGGTACTTCATAAATGATTCCTGTCTTTCCGTATTATCATCAGCTGAAAGATATTCAAACCAATAATTTAGTGGAGCACGGTTTGTTTTGATGTTAATTGGATTAAAAGGTTCATGAATATATAACAATTCACCTGTTGCACAAAGTACGTTACCGACCCAAGTAGATCCGCTCCTGTGTGAACCTGTAACAATAATATCCTTTTTCAATTTCCACGAATTTTGAAAACGAAATAATTAAAATTAATATTTAAATTATTATCTAATGAAATATTTCATCTGAAATATACATGTAGATAATTTTATCTTTTAATCCCGGTTAAGTTTAACTTAACTTTAACAATATTATGAAACAAAAAATCACTATTTTGCGTTATTCTCACAATGTATATTGAAGATTTAAGAATGAAAAATCTCTTAATTATAGCAGGCTTAATCCTCTGCTTTTCTCTTCATGGGCAACAAATAAGATGGTATACCTGGGAAGAAGCAGTTGAACTGAATAAAAAAGTACCCAGAAAAATAATGGTGGATGTATATACCGATTGGTGTGGTTACTGTAAGGTTATGGACAGGAATACTTTCGGCAATGCAATAATAGCTGATTATTTAAATAAAACTTTTTACCCAGTTAAATTTAATGCTGAACAGAGGGAAGATATAACTTTCAATAATACAATATATAAATTCGTCCCCCAGGGGAACAGAGGGTATCATGAGCTTGCTGCGGCTCTGTTGAACGGTCAGATGAGCTACCCGTCAGTTGTTTTTCTTAATGAAGAAGTGCAGATAATTCATGTTCAGAAAGGTTATACCCAAGCAAAACCATTCGATGAAATAATTAAGTTCCTAGGCGGGAATCACTGGGAAAAAGAGTCGTGGGAAACCTGGCTGGCTTCGTATGATTCCCCGGTTAAGGAGTAATTGCATTTTATATACTTATTTCCGTAACTTAAAATAATTCATTGTTTACTAATTAAAAAAAATGACTACTCCGTTTTGGAATAGTCATTTAAATATCTAAGTTATATGGTTATCAGTATAGAACTATGTTTATTTCAAATCTTCTGAATGAATCATCAATAATTAAATGATAAACGCCTTCAGGAAATTCAGTCAGATCAAACTGGAATATCTCAGTCTTATTCAGACTTAATATCTCCCTGCTTAATATAAGTTGTCCGGTATTATTGTATAACCTTAAGGCTATTTTACCATTCAGTTCCTGCAAGCCGTTGCATTCGATATTCAAAAGGCCGTCAGTTGGATTTGGATATACCCGCACACTCTCTAATCCAATTGTTCCGTGTGTCAGATCCGGATCATATACAGTGATCTTAATTGTATCAGAATAATAACATCCTTCCTCACTGACTACTTCCAACCAACAGTTGTAATCACCCGGTTCATGGTCATTGACGACAAAATTATATGATGACCCTGTACCTAAATTAAACCATAGATAACTTCCGGATGTCGCACACTCCAACAATAAGTTTTCATCGGGGTATAATATCGTATCATTTCCAAGACTGAACTCAGGAAGTTCATTTACCCAAACAATAAAGCCTTCTGTTTCACTTTCACAATTGTTGATTGTTTTGCTTACATAATATGAATTTTCACCTGTTTTTAATTCTTCAGGTGTAAAGTAATTGCCTTCATAAATAAGGTTAGATGCACCTGAATCTGTATACCACCGAATATTTTCACCTTCCGCAAAGATAACTTCGTTATCACCCTCACATATCTCGATATCATCTACTTCAGGGGCTTCTGGTAACTCATGAACAACGATTGTTACCGTGTCAAAATCACTTTCACAATTGCCAACCATATTTGTGACGTAAAATTTAAATGTCCCCGGAATTAATACCGGTATGTTAAGTGTGTCGCTCTCAAGTATCATATCTTTTTCAATATAACTGCTATACCACCGTATTACATTACCATCTGCAACCAGATTTATATTGGTTTCATTCTCGCAAAATTCATAATCCCTGGTTAATGGTAACTCAATAGCAGGATGTCTGATAACAGCGATTTCCTTAAGATCGCTTTCACAAATGCCTGAAATATTTGAAACATAAACCAAACCTTCGCCAACTTCTATCTCCGGTAATCTGAGTGTATCTTCCGTGCTTAACAGCAAATCACCAGCCGGATCGATATACCATCTGTGTGATGTGCCCAAGGCATAAATTTCAATTCCGTCATTGTTATAGCAAAATTCAAAATCATTCGCAACCGGTATATCAGGTACTTCACCTACAGCAAGCTCAACCTGCCTGGTATTACTTTCACAATTGGCGCTTGACTGAGATGCATAAAACAAGTTGGCTCCAATTTCAACATCGTCAGGTAGGAAGGTTGCGCCTTCATAAAGTAATGTCGATTTATCAGGATCAGCATACCATTTTATATTTGAACCAATTGCATACAAATCAGGTATGGGGTTGCCAAAACACATTTCCATATCAGAGGCAGAAGGCGGGTCCGGAGTGGTATTTACTGTTACATTTACCTCCTCAATGATGCTGCTGCACAGATATTCTCCTTTTGAATAGAATACCGTACCATTCCAGCTTCTCGGTGAATAAACCGTACCAAACGGATATATCAGTCCGACACCGCAGTCAATTGTTATATCATCGTTGTTGGCATCAACACCAGAATTGGTATAACCAACGTTCCCATCTGTCAAAGTAATGTATATACCAACTGTTTCACCCTCTTCAACTGATAGTCCTCCTGCTCTTACGCGAGCAGGGTTATCCAATCCGTTTCCAAAAACGGTAAAATCACCAAGCAATATCCAGGCTGCCGGATTATTTTCAAAACCTACATAAGTTCCCTGCTTATAGTAAATTTCAACATTATGCTGCAAATTGTCGATAATATTAATATCGAAGCTGTCAACTGTAATATCCTGATGAGCAATAATGTCAAACATATTACCATTTGAATTATTGGTATGTGCAAACAGAGTAGATAACTCTTCACTTATTGCTTCGCTGATACCTTTAACATAATAAGTAGTTGACTCATCCAATACTGGTGTCTGATAACTCGCTTCTTCGCTAAGTAAAACACCTCCTTCCTCAAGACTCCACCACTGGAAAATATCAGTTGACCCTGTTGCATTCAGCTCAACCGATCCGGAATCGCAAATAGCTATATCAGATACAACCGGTGGATCCGGGGCATTATAAACTTCAATAAAATCTACTTTTAATGTTGAATCGATCTCTTCAATGTTTTCAACTTTAAGTTTAATATCATAAAAACCTGCCTCTGTAAAACGAACAGAAGGATTTTGTGAATTCTTGTTTGTACCATTGATATATTCAAAGCCGGATGGTTCAATAGTCCATTCCCAACTTGCCGGGCTGTCAGTTGAACTGTCTATGAAATCAACAACAGAGCCCGGACAAATTTCAGTCTCACTTGCTAAGAACAGAGGTACTAATCCAGCTGTAGTATGAATATTGGCAACATATGGAATGTAATTATGATGATAAATTGTAATTATAACATTTGTCACCATTTCGTTTATTGGTTCTTCAAAATAGAATGTACCTGTACCGCCTGAAAGTTGAATTTTAGCCTGTAACTCATTATTGAAGCAAATTGTAGCAAATCCATTGGCACAATTTGAACTATATATACTAAAAGAAGTTTCTCCTACATTAATTTCAGCAGGATGAGATGCTGTAATCTGCACAGGTATTTGTGTCCATATCTGCATGGCAGGATCTCCATAGTAATGAAAACGTTCATACTGACGTTCGGTAGCCCATCCATCCCATGTTTCTGTCATTCTGAACAAACCCTGATTAAGAATATCTCCCATCCGATAAACAGGTTCGTGCTCTGTAACCTCCGGGTCTGAGATTCCTCCCCATCCAAAAACCGGAATCAGACCAGGATATGGCCATATTGCATCAATAAATCCTTCAATCAAGGCATCGTTCCAGCCACTATATGTTGCCTGAGTAGCTCCAATAACTCCTACGGCCCCGCCATTTTCTTTCTTAATAAGTTTTTCTGCGAAACATTCACTATACTGAAATGAACCACTATGACAATCAACGTTGAAGAATACCGGTAAGAGACCTCCATTGTTCATGTTATCTACATCATTAACTGAAATCTCAGGTGCAACCCAGCCATCAATTAATCCATGATCACGATGAAAAACATAGAGGCGGCCATCATTTACAGCTTCAACAATATCATCGCCATCACCATCCCATGCAAATCCGTTATCACGACGTAATTCAGCCGGAATCGGTTCACCGTTTGAGAAATATCCGTTATTATAGTTAGTTGGATTTATATGACTTTCAGTATAATAAACACGCTGGATATCAAAACCCTGCCCTAACATGTAGTCACGTGATTCTTCTGTGGTATGGGTATATCTCATTTCTGCATAGCCATCATTCTTATGCTGAAAATAAGTACAGTGTAAGCCCTTCTGATAAAATGAAGACGTTTCCGGCGGATTCCGTTCATAATTGATAATTTTCATTACTGCAGTCATGGCTTGCTCAGCATTATTTACCGGTATACGTCCACGACCTAAATCGGGAATTTTATCAGTAGGTCCATCCATACATCCATAATAAACATCCATGTACCAGGTTTCGTCTTCGTATGTTTTTACCCTGTCAGGAACATCCTGCTGATCGCCGATAATAACAAAATAACCAGGTCTAGGATTTCCATTATCATATCTGTTTTGGATAACATTTTTAACATCTGTGCTTGTCCAGCTTGATCGTGAAATTATTTCTACTGAAAAACCCAGTTGACTTTTCCATTTTGCAAGCGAATCGGCAGCTACCCGAAAAGTTGGTTTTGTAATAATTAAATACCCGATCGGATCAGTTATTACTTCGCCGTCTTTTTCAAATATTTTATCAGGATTAAGTTCTTCAATATCATTAATAACAATATTTCGTAACAATTTATCTGATTTGTCCGGAGTTATGCCAGAGGTTTTTTTAAGATCCGGTTCAGGACTTACTTTAACGGAAATATTGGTATATATTTTTACTTTACCTGTTACAGGATTAAACTGAATTGGATTGATTTTAATAAATGCGAGGGGTGTTCCCTTGTATATCTGTATGTCAGCTAATGCTGCAACATCGCCGGGATAATAGTTATTTGATGTATATATACCTTCATTAATAGTAAAACCTTCGTTACTGATTACCCCGTCCGCCTCAAAGGGTTGAACGGGATGTATATTAAATCCGGTTAATTCAATATACTCCGAACTTATTACAGAAATTTCAGCTACTGAATCTGAAGGCAATGCGAGCTTCTCAGTACGTGACGGTAAACCAGGTGCTCCAATGTCCTGGAGTTTGCCAAACCCCTTAATCGTAATCCACTGGTATAAATCATTATTTGTTTTTGTGGTAACTACATTATAATCGGATATATCATAACTTAAAATGAAGGAACCATCGCTGTCCTTTTTAAGCATACGATCAGGCATACTAATTTCTCTTACCTTAGTTATTTTCTTATCACTGACTGAATAATTAACTGACTGAGACTTTGATCCTGCCGAAAATGAAAATAAAAATATTCCGATGAATATTGCCCGAGTTAAAATTGCATCACCTGCCATACTGAAAGACTTAAATAACGAATTAATCTTTTCTTCTGGTTACATACCTGTTTGAAATACGAACATATTAACTCAAAAGTACCAACGTTTACAGTAATCACTGTAATGAATTTTACCAATATAGGTTTTGTATTGACAGGAATAATTTTGATTATGACGAAAAAAATCAGGTTTTACAGAAATGATGAAAAAACCTGACCTGCCATTTGGTTCCCGGTCAAAATAATTTCTTGTAACCAGGATTCAGGGAGTTTATATCTTATCAAATATTACTTATGAAAATAATACGGTACAAGCTTGCCATATTGAAATATTTTAAGTTCAGCTTCCAGTATATTTATGCTACTGTAAAATATACTTGCTTCTGTAATATCGGGGATTCTGTATAAAATTATATTTTCTTTACCCGGCCCTTCATAAGGCATCTGAAGATGATCCAGTACAGAAGTAAATTCCTTATTTTTTAATTCCAGAACCAAAGCTTTTCCTGCAGCTCCCAAAGGATCCAGAAAACCATTTTCTTCCGAGAAACGGCAAAAAACGTTTCTTTCAAGATTTGTTCCGGGTTTCGGTATATAATGAAAATTACGGACGACAGTATCAGTATAAATTTTGCCCGTAAATAAAGAAAGGTATTCCTGTTCAAGTTCATTCAATTCTCTCACGCTTGTTTCAAGTGCCTGTCCTTCGGGGAAAACATCGTACTGACCTGCAAGCAGCTTAAAACGTCTTTTCCTGATCTTAATAATAAAGTTGGCAGCTTCTTCAGCTTTCTTTTCGATACTTTTTACCCCTGTATGTTTCTTTGAAACCGGGAGATCAGTTGGAATGTCGGTACCTTTTTTATTCGGTTTCGATGAACCATCAATATTCCTTTTAACTGATAAATCAGTGAAATGAATTGGTTCGGGACTGTCATTATAATCGTCATGAAACTGAATAAACGGATTATAGTTATCAAGTTTTAAGATAAGACCGTTTGATGTCATTTCAAGCAGATCCGATGTAACATTCTTTCCTTCCTCAGTTTGCAGAGCATAATAATGATCCGGATCAGGTTCTGTATTTGTATTGACTACGATATCTGAAATCTCCCACATTATTGTTGAAACAGAAGGCGATCCGACTATACCAAGATACTTCTCGGCATACTTGTTATAGGGTCCGGGAATTATTTCATGTTTCAACGCGGTAACGGTAATTTTAATTCTTGTACGCGGTAATGCGTATATTATCGAATTTTCAGGATATGCTGCAAGATCATGTACATTTGTTACCATAATATTCCCTACAGGAGAACATGCCAGCAATAATATAATTATGAAGTAGTTTAAACAGCTTTTCATTTTGTTATAATATTTTCAATTTTTTTAAATGCCACACCAAGATAATTAACCATGTCAGAAGCAATCAGCCCTGTTTCACCCAATGTTTCTTTTGCCATATCTCCTGCCAAACCATGTATATATACCCCTGTAATTGCAGCATCTTCCAAATTATAACCCTGTGATAAAAGACCTAAAATAATTCCGGTTAATGCATCACCGCTGCCTCCTGTTGCCATACCAGGGTTGCCGGTAGTATTGAACCATAATTGACCATCCGGCAGCGATATACAGGTGTGTGCTCCTTTAAGAACTACAATTGTCCCGTTTTGTTGTGAAAATTCCTGCTGAGCTGACATTCTTTCATAGCTTGAACCAAATTTCCCAAAAAGTCTTTCAAATTCCCTGGGATGTGGTGTAAGAATACATTGCTCAGGTAATAGCTCATTCCAGTTATCTATAGCCGACAAAATATTCAGGGCATCGGCATCAATTACAATCGGAACTGTAACATCCTTCAGGAGGGATATTATCGCTTTTCTGGTATTTGATTTCTGATTAATTGCCGGACCTACACCAATAGCAGTAAATTTTTCAAGGTCAGGGTGTTCACTGAAAAGAATATCCGATTCATCGATACTTAAAAGACATTCAGGAACCGAGTTCTGTATAATATCTACACCAAATCGCGGGACATGTGCGGTTACCAGTCCTGCTCCGGAACGCATTGCAGCTTTTGCAGCGAGGACCGTAGCACCCATCATTCCATAACTGCCTGCTATAATCAGGGCATGTCCGTAAGTCCCCTTATGTGAATATTTATTTCTTACCCATACCTTGTCAGCAATGTCTTTTTCAGATGTATAATTAAAATCCGAAGGCTCCCTGTCAATAAATTCACCATGCAGACCAATGTCAAGGATTTCAAATTTACCAACGTAATTATCATTTTCAGGAAAGAAAAAAGACAGCTTTGGAAACTGGAACGACAGTGTATAATCAGCATGGATAATAGCAGAATCTGTAACGGGATTATCCTCTGCAAAAAGTCCGCTGGGTATATCTACCGAAATAACAGTCGATTTTTCCGTATCGTTAATATACTTTACCAGGTCAGCAGCCAATCCCTCAAGAGGTCTTGTTAAACCGGAACCAAACAGCGAATCAATGATGATATCCCTATTATGAATTGCCGGAAAATCCTTAACGTTTTTAAGTTCGGTTACTTTCACCTTTGTTTCAGATAATAACCGCCCCCTGTTAATTTCAGAATCGGGAGAAAGACTTTTACTAATAACTAACAGGTATAAATTGATATTGCCATATCCCTGCCTGCTTAGAATTCTTGCCAGAGCCCATCCGTCGCCTCCGTTATTGCCCGGTCCCGTAAATATTTTAATACTCTGCTCCTTCCCTGTTTTACAATTGATCCACGATGCTAATTGGTTTGCTGCCCGTTCCATAAGACCGATCGAATCAATGGGTTCTTTGGCAATAGTATAGGCGTCGGCTTCACGGATTTTATTGGCGGTAAATAATTTCATGTTCGGAATTTGGTTGATACACAAAAATAATGGGTCTTATTGGTATTTTTTAATACTAATTGCAAAAATCTTCTATATTTGTCGGTTTCCATTTGTTGCTGGAATACAAATATTTATAGATTATCAATAAATTTATATACAAGAACAACGATGGCATTATTCAGTAAACACCCAAAAGGATTAGCAGTACTGTTCTTTTCAGAGATGTGGGAAAGATTCTGTTACTATGGAATGCGGGGACTCCTTGCACTATATCTGGCAAATATGTTGCTTAAGAATGAAAAGGATTCCTTTGCAATATATGCTGCCTATACAGCTTTAATATATGCGGCTCCTGTTCTTGGGGGAAGGATCGCAGATAAAATTCTCGGATATAAATACGCGGTTATTTTGGGCAGCATTTTAATGTCGATAGGTGAGTTCATGATTTTAGGTGGAACTGACGATTGGTTATTTCTTGGTATGGGTGCACTTGTTGTGGGAAATGGTCTGTTTAAGGCTAATGTCTCAACAATTGTAGGAAAACTATACAAAGAAAACGATAACAGAAGGGATTCAGGTTTTACCATTTTCTATATAGGTATAAACATTGGTGCCCTGATGGCAACCATTATTGTAGCAGAAGTGGGCATAAAGATTGGTTATCATTATGGTTTTGCACTTGCCGGTATAGGAATGTTATTGGGTGCTCTAATCTTTTTCTTTGGACAAAAATCCTTTGCAGATAAAATTGCCCCTCCGAATCCGGAAAAACTGCATAGCAAGGTCTTTGGCCCTTTCACTCAGTTTCATATGGTTACGTTGGCAATTGTTGCCGCTGTTCCAGCTGTCTACTTACTTGTTCGTTTTAACCAGGTTGTCGGAGTACTCCTTGCAGCTACGGCTCTCTTTGTAATATTTACCCTGATACAGGCAGGCATTAAAGGAGGCAAAATACTTTTACACAGGATGTTTGCCTTTGTGATACTCCTGATCTTTAATGTTGTATTCTGGACATGCTTCGAACAGGCAGGGACTTCCCTCACCTTCTTTGCAGATCGGAATATTAACAGGATGATCGGTAACTTTGAAATGGCAGCCCCGACTACCCAGTTTTTCAACCCCTTCTTTATTATGATATTCGGATCCCTGTTCTCCATGATGTGGATTTGGCTGGACAAGATTAAAAAGAATCCTAATATTCCTGCCAAATTCGGGTTTGGTATCATACAACTGGGTCTGGGATATTTAATGGTACAGTTGGGTGCACTTTTCGCACATGATTACTTAATGCCGATACTTACCCTGGTATTTCTCTACCTGCTTCATACTACCGGTGAGCTGTTCATCTCTCCGATCGGTTTATCTATGGTCACAAAGCTGGCACCTAAAAACCTTGCCGGCACCATGATGGGTGCCTGGTTTATGAGTTGGTCAGCTGCAAACTACCTGGCAGGAAGCCTAGCAAAATTAACCGGATCGGCTGAAAATGCTGCCACCCGTCCCATATCTGAAACCTATGATATATACTTAAAAGTTTTTACCAATACAGGTCTTGTGGCTGTAGGTATTGGTTTACTGTTGCTGATCCTTTCCAAGCCAATTAATAAATTAATGCATGGGGTGAAATAGCTTCTGCTAGCGCGTTTTATTGTTGAATTGTGTAATCGTGTAATCGTTTAAAGGTTTAACTGTTGTCCGATGAAATGATTAACTCATAAAGTGATGAAATGAAAACTCATTTGTTTACTTCGTCCAACGAAGCCTCAGTCATACTTGGACTGTTCACCTTTTACTGTTTACTGTTTACTGTTTACTATTCTTTAAACTCACTGCAGCACCGTTTCAATAACAAAGCGCGGACGGGCTTTTACTTCTTTGTAAACCTTACCAAGATATTCACCTATAATGCCAATACACAATATCTGTATTCCGCTGATAAAATAAATCGGCAGAGTGATAGATGTCCAACCGGGAACTGTTCCAAGGTAGAAGTATGAAATCAGGGAGTATATTGCCATGATAACGCTGACAAAGAAAACAAGGAAACCGATAATACTTACCATTCGCAGCGGCTTTACGCTAAATGAAGAAATACCGTCAAATGCAAAGGCCAGCATTTTCTTGAGCGGGTATTTCGATTCTCCTGCAAATCGCTCTAACCTGTCGTAATAAACCTGTGTGCTTGGATAACCGATGAGCGGAAATATTCCCCTGAGAAACAGGTTTACTTCATTATAATTGTTCAGCTGCTGCAGTACCCGGCTGCTTGTAAGCCGATAATCGGCATGATTGTAAATGATTTCCACACCCAGCCATTTCATAAGTTTATAAAATCCCAATGCCGTTGTTCGTTTGAAAAAAGTGTCAGTCTTTCTTTGGTTCCTTACACCATAAACAATGTCAAATCCTTCATTGTACTTATCAACCATATCTTCGATCACCTTAACATCATCCTGGAGATCGGCATCGATGGAAACAACGCAGTCGGCAGAATTGGTAAAAGTATTCAGTCCTGCCAATAAAGCGCCCTGGTGTCCGAAATTTCGCGATAGCTTTACACCTTTGATCAGTGCATTCTCTTTGGAAAATTGTTCAATCAGTTTCCAGGTAATATCACGACTACCATCATCGACAAATGCGACAAACGAATCATCACTGACTTTCTTTTTCTTAATGAGGTCAGAAACCAGATTTGTGAGGGTATCTTTTGTTACCGGCAATACTTCCTCCTCGTTATAGCAGGGAACTACAATTGCCAGTCGCGGAGTTTTTTGTACAGAGTCTGCCATATCTATTTTTTTAAAAATAATTTACCTACTTCATTTAGTTTAAATTGCGGAATCTCTCCCACAGGTTTAACAGCGGTTGCTACCGCCACTGAATCACATCTGAACACGGTATCCACTCTTGCAGCCTGTCCGTCGTTGTAATCAATATATATTACATTTTTATCTTCAAGGTATACTTTTTCCCTGTCTTCGAAAACGAACGGATATACAGGTTCGAAATATATCCCCTGCTCGTCATACTGAAGATCATTCTCGTATGTTATTCCCGGAATTACAGCTTTGGGAGGATATTCCCAGGATTCATCAAACCGGAATATCTGGTTATAACCCTCTGGTAGCGCCCAGGAATATGTTATGATATACGCGATATCATACATATTATCATCGACATCAACCAGCACGATAGTGTTATTCTTAATATCGGGAGTGTTATTGGTTATTTCGTTCCAGAACTGAACCTGTCCGTTCCAGCTCTTCTTAAAATCGTTCTGGATCAAAAGTCCCTTACTTAACAGGATCGACATGAATATTATTAATAACACATTAAATCCGTGTTTGAGTGCATTATTCCTGCTAACCAGAAAATGTATCAGATAAATAATGGCTGCCGCTACTATACTGCCTGAAACCGATCCGGCCAGGTGAACGGAAGATGACCTTCCATGCAACACAACAGGAGGATAGTGGGTGAAAGCAAACAAATAAGAGCAAATAAGCATAAACAATCCTGCAATAATCAGCAGAATGATCCTGTCGGAAGTTTCGTAGCTTTCCCATTCTATCTTTAGTCCCGGTAAATTTACCAACCTCGTTTTCACCTGGTTGTAACCGTATGAAACCTTTTCAGTTATGAAATGCCATAAAATAAATAGTATAATACCCGCCGGTAATATCCATTTCAGCACAGAAACCGAAATTACAACCTCATACATTGCTACGAAAAACGATCCTATCGACACAACCGGGCCGACAATCAGAGAAATTAACACCCTCTTGATAGTCTCAGCTGTCTCGAGCTCAGCAATACGCGATTCACCCATTAATTTCCTGACCACAAATATTAGCAGGATCAAAGAAAAGCCGGCAATCAGGTGGACAATAAATCTTCGAATGAGTTTTTTATCCCAGTTAAATGCAAACAATGGCGCTGCAAGAAATGGCAAATAAGCATTTTCGTAGGTCAGCAAACTGCAGAATGCCAGCACAAATGCCGGTATCCTCCTGCCATTTAGGTAAACATTCAGTGCCAGTAAAACAAAAGTGACCGATATCTGTAACTGTAAAATATGTATCAGTAAAGGCTTTGTTGTATCAGCAGGATTAAGTATAAATAAAATAGTAGCAATACCTGCAATATATTTAGGGAATATTTTAAGTCCAAACCGGTAAAACAGAACAGCATTAAGTAAGATCACAAATGAACCTAATATATAAACACCACTGATACCACCAAGCTTAAATGAAATGAATGCCAGTAATTGAGGTACGGTAAATCCAATAATCCTTCCCTGCCCGCCTTCAATGTTAAAAACATTATTCTTTAACAGATCCAAAAGTTCCCCGAAATTCATATTGGCAGGTTTCCCGATATACCAGTAATCATCTTCGTAAAGGCCAAAAGCCCTGAATTTGATAAAATATGCCAACCAGATTACCAGGAAGAAAGCCAGGTATTGAACTATATCTGAGCTTTTAAGAAAAGTTGAAAAAAAACTTTTTTTTACCATTGCTTATTATATTAAATTTTCTCAAATCTACTCACCTTGTCTGATTTTGTAAATATTTTTTTACAGAACTGACTTTATGGTTTGATAAATAGACCGTATATGAAGTTAAATAAAGATATCTTACTAATATGTGCCAATTCTCCAAATCCAAATTTCTATCCGATTAAATTTACCATATTAATTCAATATTGAAGTGGTAAATACGGCTTATAAATTAGTGTTTACTAAAAGATCTTTTACTTAAAAACATAAATAAAGCATATAATAAATCATCCTGACCGGTATGTATCCGTTTATCAGTATATATGTTTATGCTTGTGCTGCCACCTAAGTCATAACCTTTGGAAACGAACAAAGCTTTACCCAATTTCGTCAGTCTTCTTCAACTTCAAACATTTCACTATTCACTATTAGAATTTTTTTATACATACTTTACGTTACTTTTTCATAATTTCAGTCTAAATTGTAGTCCGCTCGTTGAATAAATCACCTTATCCATAAAATATTTGATATCTTTTATAAAAAATACGTTGATAGCACGCATAAAAGGAAGTAATTTAGATAACCTTTAGTGTATTTTTTACGTTAAATAATGTCATTAAAACTTCGTAAATCTTTTATCATTTATGAAATAGCATTTAATATCAGTATTATTTTCATGCAAAGGAGATAAAATTATTTCACAAATGTTGTTTACCTGCGTTAGCGGGACTGATTAAAAAAAATTAACAATTAAAAAAATAGAAGTATGAAAAAACATCCGATTTTTAACCTATTGCTGATATTCTTCAGTCTTTTTCTTGTGACCAATGTTTTAGCGCAAACACAAATTAACGGTGTATCCGATTCTACAACATTAATTGATGAAGCATTCGTATCACAGGTAGATTATGATCATATTGGAGATGCTCCGAGTTTTGAACTTCTTGAAAGCCCTGATGATATGACTATTGACGGAACCGGAGAAATAAACTGGACTGCGTCAGCTATCGATGAAGGCGGTGCTGTGACAGTCCGTTGTTGGAACTCCGGGGGTTCTGATACTTTTACTTTCCATGTATATGTCTCTGATGAAGTTGATTGTCCGACAAATCTTATTTCCTATTTTCAGTTGGACGAAACAAGTGGACCAACTTATGAAGACTATGTTGATCCTTCAAATACAGCTACAGAGCTAACTGCATTGGTTGATACAGTCGGGATGGTTGGTAACGCGCAAAAGTTTATTCCAACTACAGCTACCACACAGTTTTTAACTATTCCAGATAACAATCAATGGGAATGGACTGTAGCTGAACAGTTTTCATTTGCATTCTGGTGTTATTCCTATGGTTTTCCAAGTTATGCTGATACTACTGATCAGGTGGTCGTATCCCGATATGATGCTGCTCTGGACAAATTAATTCTGGTAGGCTTTGATGGTAAAACAAATGGCCATTTAAGACCAAGATTTAGAGTCAGACAAAATTCACTTGATGAATCATCACTTACCTTATATGAGGATATTCCAAGACATGAGTGGGTTCATCTTGCCTTTGTTTATGAAGGAATTGAAATTTGGGGGTATCACAAAATGAGAATTTATCTTAATGGTGAACTTGCAACAAGCAGAGATGGATGGTTTACAGGTGGTACAGACCTCTATATGAATTCACCTATTTCTATCGGCTGGTTTCCTCCTTCAATTACAGAGAAATTTGCTTTTAACGGAAAAATTGATGAACTCTTAGTATTGAATACAGCTCTCCAGGATGCAGATGCTTTGGAATTATATAATACCGGACTAGCTCATGAGCCTCAGTGTCAACCTGGTAATTATGCACCTTTGTTTACCAATACGTTCGTTACATCGGTGGATGAGGATGATACATACTCATGCACAATAACTTCCAATGATATTGACGGAGACGATGTTGAACTGAGCTCAGTTGTTCTGCCAAGCTGGCTTTCACTTAATACCGGATCAGGTTTACTATCCGGTATACCTACGAATGAAGATCTCGGAGATACAACTGTAACTGTAATGATATCAGATGGTACAGTCGATATTTCAAAAACTTTCACGATAACGGTAGATAATACCAACGACGCCCCCGAAATAGACAGTGATCCTGTTCTTGCAGTGAATGAAGATGAGGAATACAGTTACGAAATTGAATATCATGATGTTGATCCTTCTGATGTTTTGGAACTTTCAGTGGAAAGACCCGCATGGCTTAACCTGGTTGGAAATACCCTGATAGGCATTCCTGACAATTCAGTTCTGGGGACCAATGAAACTGTCGATTTCCCGATTGTTGTAACAGTAACTGACCTGGAAGGAGCAGAAGCTGTCCAGAGCTTTGATATCACAGTTACCAATATCAATGATGCACCAGTAATACTAGGTCAAAACATTCTTCAAACAGCTGGTAACACTACAATTGTTTTGGATGTAGAAACTGTGTATGGCGAATTTGATATTATTGATGATGACAACGTATATCCCGATGACTTTGAATTAACAGTAAGCGCAGGTCCAAATTATGCATTCCCTGCTGATAATAATGTTACACCTTCTGCAGGATTCAGAGGAGATCTGGACGTATATGTGACTTTATCAGACGGTGAAGCTGAAGTTGAGGATACAATAATAGTAAGTGTTATAAACAGTATTCCGGTAATAACCTCAGTACCTGACACTACATGTATTTTAGGCGGAGCTCCTTATGTTTATAATATTACCGCTGAAGATGCTGACCTTGATGATGAATTGGTATACAGTGCTGAAAGTATAGATGAAAGCTGGCTTGAATTTAACGATGCAACGCAGATCTTAAGCGGTGTGCCGACAGAAACAGGGCAGTATCCTATTATATTAGCCGTAACAGACGGATTATCGCCTCTGGTTACGCAAATATTCACAATAAATGTCTTACCAACAGGTATACACACATATAATTCTTCATCATTATTGTTGTATCCGATACCTGCTAAGGATATTCTGCATGTTGAACTGAATGAATCTGATAATGGCAATGCAGTATTTGAACTTCTTAATATGGCAGGCGGTGTTGTTCTTCTGAAGAACATTAGTCCGAAAAACAAAACTGAGATTGATATATCCGAGATAACCACAGGTATGTATTTGTATCGGATTACTGCCGGCGACAATATTTATACCGGTAAACTGATCGTAGAATAATGTAACCGTTTCGATGTATAAAACCACCGGTAACCAAACTTTACTGGTGGTTTTTTTTTGTTTAATCTAAAAAATCAGGCATTTAATAAAACACAAACCTTTTGATTGCAATTAAGAACATGGAATGCTGTAATTTTGTCCCTGAAACTTGACCGATTTCACACTTGTTTTTATGAGAATTACACTATCGTTAATGTTATGCATATGTCTGAGTTTACCTGGTATGTCGCAGGATGAGCTCAGTATCTTACCCCTTGGAAATTCTATCACTTACGGCTGGTACGACGGTACCTATTCAGAAGGTGAAAGAATCAGCTATCGATACAGGTTATATAACCTGTTAAATGCTGCCGGTTATAATTATAGTTATAAAGGACATATTTCATCGGGTTACAGTTATCTTCCGGTTGCTTATTCAAAAAACGGAGGTATTTCAGGAGTAAGAGATAATCAGTTAGCTGATGTTATGGAAACAGGGAGATACTGGGATCCCAATATTTCTAATTATGTAAATGTTTCATATCCAAATGCCTACCTAGATGTACCGGCGCACCAATGTGATCTTATCCTTTTACACATTGGTACAAACGATGTGTACAACGGAGATTACAATGCATCGGCAGTTAACGATATCCTTGATGCTATTGACGACTATGAAACAACATACAGTACAGATGTACTGGTGATCGTAGCAAAAATAATAAGCACAAAACATGTTTCAGGTTCCTGCACCATGAATTCAGGTATAACAAATTATAATAATTCCTTACAAAGTGTGATAAACACCCGAATTGCCGGTGGTGATAAATTAATACTGACAGATATGCAGTGTGATGCAGATATTGATTACGAAACAGATATGTTAAACACTCTGCATCCTGCAACATCCGGATACAACTTAATGGGAGATAAATGGTTTGAAGTAATTGACGGTATTCATGATGCCCCGGTGATTAGTGCAATCAATGTCACTCCGATTAATGAAGGAGGAACTTTTAGTACAATAAACCTCGATTTATATGTAAGTGACGATTATACAAGTGACAGCAATATTGATTGGACACTCGAAAGCGAACCCGAAAACCTCGATGTAACGATCAATCCCGATCATACAGTTACTGTTACCCCTCTCGACCCTGACTGGTATGGTACCGAGGTTGTAACTTTCATTGCAACAGACAAAGGACGGTACATTGAAAAATTACACAAATCATCGACGCGGGACGTTACTTTCACTGTGAATAATATTAACGATCCTCCTGTAATTCTTTCTCAGCTGACAACATTCAACCTACAGGAAGATTCATCCTTTGATCTTGAACTCAGCGATCTGGAAGTTGAAGATCCTGATAATGAGTATACCGACCTGAATCTTAATATCCTGCCCGGTGATAACTATACTGTCGAAGGCAGTACTGTTAGCCCGGATGAAAATTATGAAGGCACTATGAATGTCAATGTAACAGTGAGTGATCTGGAAGATGAAAGCAATGCCTTCCTCGTAAGTGTATATTTCAGTCCGATAAATGATGCCCCTGTAATTACAGGTTCATTACCAATTGATCCTTTAGACATTTCAGAACCTTATGAAATCACAATGGATGATCTTATCGTTGACGATCCGGATAACGATATTGAAGATCTGACATTATATGTACTGGGTGGAAGTAATTATACTGTTGAAAGCCATGTCATAACACCATATTCAGGATATTACGGTGATTTGAGTGTTAATGTAAGGGTCAGGGATTTTGAGAAGCTGAGTAATGTTTACGGAATACCTATTACAGTTGAACCATCGAATCTTCCGCCTGAATTCATAACACAGATGAATGATACCCTGGTATATCCAAATATTCAATTTTTACTGGAGACTTTAGCGGAAGATCCAAATGACGATCCCATAAGCTATTTTGCAGCCAGTGTACCCGATTTTCTGGATTTTGTTGAAAGCGTAGGGATTTTAATGGGAATTCCGGGAACCGATGATTCCGGATCATACCAAATCTCTATCGGAGCTACAGACGGACTGGAAGCCTCATACCTTGAGTTTACGCTCACAGTAAATGGCCCAAATGCAATTAACACCGAAATATTATCTGATAATATCAATATATATCCAAATCCTGCCTGGTCAACAGTAAACATTGCTTTCGAAGAACCTATTGATATAGACAGAGTAAGTATTGTGGATATGTCAGGAAGAAGGGTGTTTACGCAGAAAATTGATCAAAATAATGGTGACAGCATCACACTTGACGTTTCAGGTGTGGCCCAGGGATCATATATGCTTTTCCTGGAAAGTGAAAATGCAGTAGTGCATTCAAAACTTGTTATTGGCCGTCATTATTAAAATGAGAAATAAATACAGTGCCGATAAAAAAATGTTGATTGATCAATCAAAATTCGAAGTTTATAAAGTAGTGCAAAAAAAACTTATATAATGGCTAACTTTTATACTACACCAGAGTATAAAGGCCTACAGACTGATTAAACGATAACTGACAGATGCTTTTTAATTCCTTAGAGTTTATTATCTTTTTCCCAATTGTAGTGGCTCTGTATTTTGCAATCAGCCCAAAATACAGATGGATATTACTGTTACTGGCAAGCTATTATTTTTATATGTGCTGGAACTACAAGTATATTATCCTGATAGCACTCAGTACAATTATCGATTATATTGCAGGAATTCTTATTTACCGAAGTGAGAAAAAGAAGTTGCGAACACTTTTTTTGCTGGCCAGCCTGGGAACCAACCTGGGACTGCTGTTTTTCTTTAAGTATTTTAATTTCTTTGGAGAATCAATCAATTTTGTAATTGATCAATTCAATATTTTTAAATCGTACCATGTTCCGTATTACAATTACCTGTTGCCGGTAGGTATATCATTTTATACATTCCAAACCTTAAGTTATACCATAGATATTTATAAGAGAGAACGCTCACCGGAATACCATTTCGGGAAATTTGCACTTTTTGTTTCTTTCTTTCCCCAACTTGTTGCAGGACCAATTGAACGTTCTGTAAACCTTTTACCGCAGTTTCACAAAGACTTTAAATTTGACTATGAAAGAGTAAAAAGCGGTATTCTGCTAATGTGTTGGGGCTTCTTTAAAAAAGTGGTTATCGCAGACCGGTTGGCAGAATATGTAAACGAGGTTTATAACCATGCCCCCGATTATCATGGACTCCCATTAATCCTGGCTACGCTGTTCTTCGCATTCCAGATCTACTGCGACTTCTCAGGATATTCTGATATTGCTATCGGCTCGGCAAAAATAATGGGATATGACCTGATGACTAACTTCCGAAGACCATACCTTGCGGTTAGTATCCAGGATTTCTGGCGGCGCTGGCATATTTCCCTGTCAACATGGTTCAGGGACTACGTTTATATTCCTTTAGGGGGTAACCGTGTAGCTAAATGGCGCTGGCATTTTAACCTGATGGCAACATTTGTAATAAGCGGATTATGGCACGGCGCAAACTGGACATTTATCATTTGGGGTGCTTTACATGGAATATATCAGAGCTCTGCAGTACTATCAAAGAAATTACGGGGTAAAATCAATGATACGGTCGGATTAACTTCTTCTCCCGTAACACATTATATTTTGCAAATCGTTTTTACCTTTATTCTTGTAATTTTTGGCTGGATATTCTTCAGGGCAAACAGCCTGGGCGATGCTATACTTGTCATTAAGAACTTCTTTGTCTTCGACGGTGTAGGAGAAATTAACCTTTTCCGCGTTCCGGCTGACTTTTCAATTGCATTGGTTTCGATAGGATTATTATTGTTCATTGAAGTATTCGAAGAACACATACAGCTTTATGAAAAACTGCAGCAGATAGCACGACCGGTTAAATGGGTGGTGCTTGTAGTTTTAATTTTATGCGTGTTTACATTAGGTATGTGGGAAGAACAAGACTTCCTGTATTTTCAGTTTTAAAGAAATGTTACTATGAGTGAAAAAGCATTACGTTGGATTATCAATATAGCAGGAATAGTTTGCTTATATGCATTTCTGGCAATACGATTCTTACCTCTGTTCAATGTCATATTGCTCGAAAAATATATCCCCGAATATTGGGAAAATACCAAATGGGGAGAATTATACTATTTCAATTTTATAAAGCATTTCAGAGAAAATAATCTTCCTGATTATATTGAAAAATACAGGTTTACAGAAAAACATCCTGATCTACAGGATGCTGATATCCTGTCTTTTGGAGACAGTTTTTTCGATTTTTCAAGAATGACAACTTTCCCCGAACAGCTTTCAGACAGCCTTGGAAAAAAAGTATTTTATGCCCGTGAAGATGAACCTCTGACTTATCTTGAAGAAAACAAATATACAAATGGCAGGAAAAAGTATATCATTTATGAAACTGCGGAAAGATTTCTGCACGATCGATTTGAATTTCCGCAAAAATCGAATTATGTTGAAGATAACAGATCACTGTTGAAGAGATCTCTGACAGCAATTCGTGATTTTCTTTTTATCGATGATACTGAACTTTTGTATAGCCAGCTGTTAAACAGAAGTTATTTTACAACCCATATTTATTCTGCCTTGTCAACTATTAAATTTGACGTTTTCGGACAAATTACTACAACTACACCTAAGTATACATTAGATTATGATACACCATGGCTGTTTGGAGGTATCCAGGTGGGTGATACACCACGCAGTTTCTATTATAAACATTCACAGGAAGAAATTGACAATTACTGCGATAATATAAAGAAGCTGTCAGACAGTCTGAAAGAAAAATATAACCTGGAGCTAATATTCATAATTATCCCCTCGAAATATACCGTATACCACACACTGATAAACAAAGATGAATACAACAATTTTATTCCCCGCATGTACTTAGCATTAAAGGAAAGAAATATCCCAGTGATTGAAATCTATAATGAATTTATTGCTAACAGAGACAAACAGCGTTTGTACTACGGAACTGATACACATTGGACTGAAGAAGGTCTGCATATTGCATTGAGCAAAACTCTTCAGATATTTGATACCATTTGTGAAAATAAATATTATGCTGGAATTGATACAGCTAATGATAAAAAATTTAACAATTGAGCCAAAAAACAGATTCATACGCACCAACCAAGGCTGTCAACCGTATTGCACTTCTTGATATCTTCCGGGGATTTGCTCTTTTAGGGATTTTCGTTGTGAATATCCGGTATATGTCCTCATCGGTAAATCATCCTGAAGCTTTTATCTGGATGAAGGAAGGTGTCTGGAATCAAATTGCAGACTGGATTCTTTCAAACTTCTTCAACTCGAAGTTCTTCCCGATCTTCTCTTTCTTATTTGGAGTTGGATTTGGAATGCAGATAAACAAAATGGAAGAGAAGGGCAATTTTTCTAAATCATTCTTTTTGCGGAGGTATTTTTACCTGATGTTATTCGGTTTAATTCATTTATTGCTTCTTTGGGGAGGAGATGTCCTTATGCTATACTCAATAGCCGGGTTCATTGTATTAATGGTAAGAAAAGTAAAAGTAAGATATGTTCTGATTGCAGCAGTATTAATTCTTCTTTGCCCTTTATACGGACATATATTTGGTGCCTTAAATAAAATTTTAGCTTCATACGATTATAAAACCCTGTCAGAAAATAATAATTATATTTATACAGATATTTTAACCATTAACTTATCAGGCACATTTAAAGATTTTCTTAAGTTCCGGTTATATGAGTACTCTGTCTATTTCAGAAATGTAGAGTATTTTCCTACACTTATTGCTTTGATTTTTATTGGGTATTCGGCAGGCAGGTATAAATTCTACAATAAAATACCGGAAAGTTTGAAAAAATTAACACCGGTCGCAGTTATTGCCCTTCCCCTTGTTATTATATTCAGAATATACTATAATTCTTTGGATCATTTACCAACAGATAATTACAAGCTATATGTAATTATTATCAAATTACGCATTGTTTCAAATATAGCTCAATCCTTCCTTTATTTATATTTAATAAGCTTACTCTATGAAAAAAGAATATTGACCAAAATAATTGAACCTTTGGCTTATGCAGGCCGTATGTCTCTTACAAATTATATCATGCAGAGTGTTGTCGGACTCATTCTTTTTAATGGTGCATTTTTCGCACTGTATGGCAAACTGGGACTTGCATGGCTTGAAGTTATTGTAATTTGTTCCTATATAAGCCTAATAATTGGAAGTATGATATGGTTTAGCAAATTCAGATACGGACCTCTTGAGTGGATTTGGAGAGACCTGACTTATAAAACATCATTAAAATTCATTAAAAACGGAATTAATAATTCAAAATCTTAATATAAAACGGAAATGAAAATAATTATTGTCGGAAACCTTGGATACATTGGACCAAGCGTTGTTAATCAACTTAGAAAAACATATTCTGATGGTGAGCTGATAGGATACGATATAGGATATTTCGCGCATTGCCTTACCAATGCCGATTACATTCCTGAAGTATTACTTGATCAGCAGATTTATGGTGATATCAGAACTTTCCCGGAAAAATATCTTGAAGGTGTGGATGCTATTGTTGATCTTGCAGCTATATCAAACGATCCGATGAGCTTTCAGTTTGAAGAAGTAACACTCGATATAAATTATCGTGCCGCAGTACGACTGGCAAAGATGGCAAAAGATAACGGCGTTAAATCGTTTGTATATGCATCATCTTGCAGTATGTATGGGTTGGCCGATGACACGGAACGTAAAGAGGGTGATAAGCTTAATCCGCTTACTGCTTATGCACGTTCAAAAGTACACGCTGAAGAAGAACTGGAACCCCTTGCATCTGACGATTTTATAATTACATGCCATAGATTTGCTACCGCTTGCGGATGGACAAACCGCCTGCGTCTCGACCTGGTGCTTAACGATTTTGTTGCCGGTGCACTGGTGAACAAAGAAATTTCTATTCTTAGCGATGGCACACCATGGCGACCAATGATAAATACACTCGATATGGCAAGGGCTATTGACTGGGGTGTTCAACGTAAAAAAGAAAACGGAGGTAAGTTCCTTGCCGTGAATACTGGTAGTAACCAGTGGAACAATCAAATAAAAGACCTCGCAGAAGCTATTGGTTCGGTAATTCCCGGAGTGAAGATTAGTGTAAATCCCGATGCCCCGCCCGATAAACGTTCATACCGCGCTAACTTCGACTTGTTTAAAAGTCTTGCACCAAATCATCAGCCACAGGAAGATCTGATTAAAACTGTAACCGATATTAAAAATAATCTTGTAGCAGTAGGTTTTAATGATCCTAATTATCGCGAATCACAGCTTATCAGACTAAAAGTAATTGACAGGCTTAAATCATTGGGTATGTTGAATAATAATCTTGAATGGACTTATTAATTAGATAAAAAATGATATTTAACGAGACAAAACTTAAAGGAGCATTCGTTATTGAGATAAATAAAATTGGTGATGAACGTGGTTTTTTCGGCCGCAGCTGGTGTAAGAGGGAAATGGAAGAACATGGATTGAACGGGAATATTGCCCAGATTAATACATCGCTCAGCAAAGAAAAAGGAACGCTTAGAGGACTTCATTTCCAGGTTGCTCCATACCAGGAGTGTAAAATGATTCGCTGCACACGAGGGGCTATTTTCGATATGATCGTTGATTTGCGCCCTGATTCTCCAACTTTCCTTCAGTGGTTTGGCGAAACGCTGACAGAGGATAATCATAAAGCACTTTACTCACCCGAAGGATTTGCACAGGGTTTTATCACTCTTGAGGATAATACTGAAATAACATACTTTACCACCAATTTTTATGTGCCTGGCATGGATTGGGGTGTAAGGTATAACGATCCGCAAATAGGTATTAAATTACCTGTCGATCCGGTAGTGATCTCCGAAAAGGACCAGACATGGCCGGATTTTAAAACAGATTTTCTAAAAAAACAGTAAAAGAGATGTTACATAAAAAATGTCCTAACTGCGGCGGCGAGCATATTGATGGTTTTTTCAAAATTAAAAATGCACCTGTTTTCAGCCTCGTTACCGTAAAATCGAAAGAAGAAGCATTAAACGTACCACGTAAAGATATAGAACTTGGTTTTTGTAATAGCTGCGGTTTTGTCTTCAACAGACTGTTTGATACAACCATTGATTATTTTACAGGCGGATATGAAGACCAGCAGGGATTTTCAAAAACATTCATGGAATACCTTACCGGAATCTCAAATGAGTTAATAGAAAAATACAACCTCAAAGGTAAAACAACCATGGAAATCGGTTGTGGTAAAGGCGATTTCATTAACCTGCTGACAGAACTCAACCGGGGAAAAGGTATAGGAATTGACCCGGCTTATGAAGAAGGTCGTCAGACAAATCCAAATCTGACATTCTATAAAGAATTCTATTCGGAAAAACATGGCGATCTCAAAGCTGCAATGATATCCTGTCGTCACACTCTCGAACACATCCATGGCACTTACGATTTTCTGTCACTTATCAGGAAATCGCTGAACAACAGTCCGGATACGGTTGTATTTTTCGAAATCCCGCAAATATCAAGAATACTCGACATACAGGCTTTCTGGGATATTTATTACGAGCATTGCTCCTACTTCAGTGCAGGATCATTAGGGAGATTATTTCGTTCTACAGGATATGAAATCCTGGATCTTCGACTGGTATACAGTGATCAGTATTTGCTTATCGAAGCCAAACCAACTGATGTTCCTTCAACAAAAACTTTCGATATAGAAGAAAGTATCGGGGAACAAAGAGCAAGAATTGATAACTTCAGGGTTAAAATTGAAAAGCAATTGAACGAGTGGCGTGAAAAACTAATTTCACTTAAAGAAAAAGGCAGTAAGGTTGTTGTTTGGGGAGGCGGATCAAAATCTGTTGGTTTCCTTACAAACTTTGCCGACCTTGATGCTATTGAATATGTAGTAGACATTAATCCGCATATGGAAGGTAATTTTATCCCGGGAATCGGGAAACAGTATAAACAACCTTTATTCCTGAAAGATTATCAGCCCGATGCGGTGATCATAATGAACGGTGTCTATCAGAAAGAAATTACTCAGTCACTTCACGATATGGGAGTTTATCCTGAGATATTTGCATTGTAAGAGGGAAAGAAATGAATGGCAGAATTAAAAAATGGGTGAATGTATAATGATAATATGAAATGATGGGATAATGGAATAATGGGAGATTGGATCAGGGAACTGAGGGATTAGGTTTTGGATAAATCAATATTCCATCTTTCCATCAAACCATTATACCAAAACAATATAAACCAAATAATTACAGGCTAAACCCAACAGATAGAAAACATTAAATACTATACATTATGAAAGTAGTTCTTTTTTGCGGTGGTCTGGGCATGAGGCTCCGTGAATATTCCGACAAAGTGCCAAAACCTATGGTCCCTATCGGTTATCGCCCAATAATATGGAACATCATGAAATATTATGCTCATTACGGGCATAAAGATTTCATTCTCTGCCTTGGCCATCAGGCTGATGTTATAAAGAACTATTTTGTTAACTACGACGAGACAATATCAAATGACTTTGTTTACAAAAAAGGCGGGAAAAATATTGAACTGTTAAGCACCGATATCGATGACTGGACAATAACATTCGTCGATACCGGGATTAATTCAAATATTGGAATGCGGTTGATGCAGGTAAAAGACCACCTGAAAGGTGAAGAAGCTTTTCTAGCAAATTACAGTGATGGCCTTACCGATCTGAACCTTGCTGATATGATAAACTGGTTTGAAGGCCAGAAAGATAAAGTTGCTTCATTTGTCGCTCATCAGCCAACGCATAGTTTCCACGTAGTTAAGCGTGAAGAAGACGGACTTGTGAACAGTATCAGCCATATTGGAAGTTCCGGTTTATATATCAATACAGGTTATTTCATCCTTCGGAATGAAATTTTTGATTACATGGAATTCGGCGATGAACTGGTAAACCAACCTTTTCAGCGGCTTATTAAGGAGAAAAAACTTGTATCGTGGAATCACCAGGGATTCTGGGCCAGCATGGACACATACAAGGACAAGCAAACCCTTGACGAAGCGTATGCCAGAGGGAATGCTCCCTGGGAAGTCTGGAATAAAAACGGAAACGGATCAAAATAAATACTATGCTTGGTTTTAAACTTGATAATGACAAACCATTAAATGTACTTTGCCTGGGTGCACACTGCGACGATATTGAGATCGGGGCAGGTGGTACATTGCTTAAGCTGTTTGATAATTATAAGATAGATGCTGTGAAATGGGTTGTTTTTGCTTCTAACGAAATAAGGAAAACGGAGGCAGGCAGCAGCGCCGGAATGTTTCTTAAAGGAATCGGTAATTCTGATATTGTTATTAATGATTATCGCGACGGCTTTCTTCCTTTTATGGCAGCTGAAGTAAAAGACTTCTTCGAAAGTATTAAACGTGAATTTAATCCTGATATAATTTTCACTCATTACCGGAATGACAGACATCAGGACCATCGCCTGGTAAGTGATCTGACCTGGAACACCTGGCGTAACCATCTTATACTTGAATACGAAATTCCAAAGTATGACGGTGATCTGGGTATCCCAAATTTTTATTCACCTTTGGAACCAAAATATATAGACAAGAGAAACCGAATTCTTATAGAAGCGTTTAAATCACAGCAGGAGAAGCATTGGTTTGACGATGAGACATTTAAGGCACTTCCACGGTTAAGAGGAATGGAGTCGGCTACTACATATGCTGAAGCATTTTATGCACGTAAGGTAACTCTTACATAAATATAACCTTACCCTATAAATATAAGTTTAATGCAATCTTCCTCACTTCCTCGGGGATTATAATTCATTTGAAGACCTTCAGTCTATAGTCGGAAGCAAACCGAATCAGGATATTAAAAAGTGTAAATAACTTTACGGATGCTTGAAAGTGCAAATGTTATTACATGAAAGGAGTTAAGTCAATCAATGTTTTCCCTTTTTCAGAATTTCAATTCGATTTTGCATTTTCCTATTATCTCCAAGTTATAGGTAATGGAGCGAAAGGGCTACTAGGTATATCAGTAGATAATTGAAAAACTTGTATATTTGGATAACTAAACGGATTAAATGGTTGATTCTAACAACATATTAAGTTATTTGAGAACTAATAAGGATAGATTGTTACGTGATTATCATTTGACTAAAATTGGAATTTTTGGTTCTATGTCCCGTGGAGAGCAAAATGATTCCAGTGATATTGACCTGATAATTGAGTTCAAACCAGATACTCCTGATTTGTATGCACTTAAACAAAAGTTAAAGGAGGAGATTCAATCACGATTTAATAGACAGGTTGATGTATGTCGATTGAAATATATTAAACCAATCTTTAAGAACCAAATTCAATCCGAGACAAAGTATGCCTAAACAGTCACATAAAGATTTTGCATGCTTGCTTAATGTGATTGATTCAATTTAGAAAATTAAGCAATACGCAGATCCTTATAAAAATGCTGACGAATTATTTGCTGATTCAAAATCATTTGATGCAGTTATGATGAATTTCGTGATAATTGGAGAAATGGCAGAGAAATTAACGGATGATTTCAGATTATCGACAGAGCAGCAGATTGATTGGTTTAAGATTCGTGGATTTAGAAATATTATTGCACACAATTATTTTGGAATTGACGCAGAGGAAGTCTGGCAGGTTATCGAAAACAACTTACCAGATTTAGAAAATAAGATCAGAAATATTTTAAGTGACTAGAACCACTACCTACAACATGCGATATAAAAAATTGGGGTGTCAGTGGGTTGCGAACGCGCTACCACGCGTTCGCCATGGTAACGGTAGATAAGTTCCTGCGCCAACCCTCCCCAACCTTCCATACCGCTGAACGTTGAAAAAATATTATGACCAAACCTATATAAAACTTTATGAATTGTTACTCTCAAATTCCAAGAAATGGATAATTTTAACCTCTTATAAGATACAATGCATGAATGGTTACTAAATACACACACCAAAATTACAATTTCACCGATCTTCTGATTTTTGTTATCATACTGTTGTCCATAAAATTATATACTTTATTTATTCCTTATGGAGCTACAAAATTCGCCGTATTACTCGGTGAAATAATTGTACTGGTCTTTCTCGCCGTGCATTTTGTTTACGACCACAGCAAAAGAATTTCGATGGGTTACAAATGGGAAATCACTTTGATATTTTTTAGTCTCATTCTTTCGACATTTGCTGCTGAAATATTTCATAATCAGGGTATCTCCAAAACTCTTTTTGCTCAATACGATTTTTATTTCTTTCTCTTCTACTTTCTGCTGCATTATCTGAAACCAGATCCCAAAAAAATGCTCCAGATGTTTTTGGTGTTAGGTTATATTTATGTTCTATTGTATTTGATACAATACTTCCTATACCCCCGTATAATTGTATCTTCAAGAGTATCAGCTGAAAGGGGCACCATAAGAATATTCATCCCCGGAATTCAATATATGTTCACATCATATTTTATTCTTCTGGGTCGTTTTTTCCAAAAGAAACAAATTAAATACATTCTGGCACTCATTCCCATTATAGTCATCGTTTTTCTGCTAGGTACCAGACAACTCCTGAGTGTCATTATGTTGCTTACCTTATTGAATATTCTCTTCAGCAAAACAGTAAAGTCTAAGGTTTTCATGTATATTTTAATAGCATCCTGCATTATTCCCTTTTATTTTGCTTTTGAAGGGATATTCAATGAAATACTTATGACCAGTCAGCAACAATTTGCAGAAGGTGCTACAGAAAATATCCGTTATAAAGCTGCTTATTATTACCTGTTTAATTTCAATTCGAATCCACTATGGATGCTGGTAGGGAACGGGGCTCCGGGTATAAACAGCGATTATGGCCGTCAGGTTATGATTTTACAGGAAGAGTATGGATACTACCAGTCAGACATCGGCATTATCGGTGAGTTTTTCAAATTCGGAATTATATTTGTCATTGCCCAGTTTGTATTGTTATATAAAATGCTTATAACCAAGTTACCCGAAGAATTTAAGTTTATTATTTATAATGTACTGAGTATTTTTTTCACCATGCTTGTAGGTGCCGGTTTGCATGCAGCAACAATTGGATTACTGTGTTTTATGATGTACTTTGCAGATATTAGCAGGCATTATTCAAAAACTACTGCGTTTAAATAAGCTCCTGTTTCATCATGACATTTTTTTAAGCTAACTATTGTAAAGTAAGAAAATTGTTTTCCTGGTATGAAGCTTCTTCTGTTATTCATCATAAAAAGAATTTTCCCCGTGTTTTATCTTTTAGTAATATTCATTAGTCAAAAAACAGGTTTCATTAAAAAAATTATCCTTGATACTTTTAGCTATTTCCCTAACTTTAAAGCCTTTTATAACGTATTAAGTGAATGCAAAATATTAATAATTCAATTTCACGAACGAGAGGTTTTATAATTGAAGAATTTAGTGGACATTATACAGACATTTTAAGAGAAGTAACATAGAAATTACCATCACGGAAAGTAATAAATATATTGATTTGTTAATTTCAAAGAAGAAGTAAGATTGATCTCTAATTCAGCGATAAATAACCAATTATAAATATCAGAATTATTTCTTTAAATAAACATTAATTGGGTATTTACTATAATAAATCAGGTCAGGATCTATTGATGGATTATAATAAATTAATAATGAATTTATGCGCTTTAACTCTTTAGATTTTGCAGTTTTTCTCCCACTCGTATTTATCCTATACTGGTTAATACCAAGAAAAAAAATCACGCTGCAAAATATACTGCTGTTAATTGCCAGCTACGTATTTTATGGTTGGTGGGATTATAGATTTCTTTCCCTGATTATATTTAGTTCCACCGTAGACTATTTTGTGGGAATTCAGCTTGACAAAACCCTGAATAAAGCTAAAAGGAAACTATTACTCGCCCTGAGTTTGGTAGCAAATCTTGGATTACTGGGAGTATTTAAATATTATAACTTCTTTGTAAGCTCGTTCATTGACATGTTCCGGGAATTTGGGGTAGAACTTCAATATGAAAGCCTGAAGATCATTCTTCCGGTGGGTATAAGCTTTTATACCTTTCAGACGCTGAGTTATACCTTGGACATTTATAAAGGAAAATTAAGTTCAACAAAAGATGCTTTGGCTTTTTTTGCTTTTGTAAGTTTTTTCCCACAATTGGTTGCCGGGCCAATTGAAAGAGCCTCAAATCTTTTACCCCAGTTCACCCGTCAACGTAATTTTGATATTGAATCGGCCAAAGATGGCATGCGACAAATATTATGGGGATTATTTAAAAAAATAGTTATAGCCGATAACTGTGCAAAAACAGCTAATTATGTTTTCGGAAATTACCAGGATATACAGGGTCCTGTGTTATTTTTGGGTGCAATATTCTTTGCATTTCAAATATACTGTGACTTCTCGGCTTATTCCGATATTGCCATCGGGACTGCCCGGCTTTTTGGATTTAGTCTTATGCGCAACTTTGCCTACCCTTATTTTTCGAGGGATATCGCAGAATTCTGGCGAAGGTGGCATATTTCATTATCCACCTGGTTCAGAGACTATTTGTACTTTCCGTTGGGAGGAAGCCGTGTAAATAACTGGCTAAAAATCAGAAATGTAATGATTGTGTTTGTAGTGAGTGGATTATGGCACGGGGCCAACTGGACGTTCGTAGTTTGGGGTGCTTTAAATGCACTGTACTTCCTTCCTCTGATCCTTACAAAGAGCAACAGAAAATATCTCGACACACCAGCTGAAGGCAAATTAATACCATCCATCAGAGAATTTTATAATATCTTATTCACTTTCATTCTTACATGTTTCGCATGGATATTCTTTCGATCAAATACATTAACAGATGCCTTTGGTTTTATTCATAACATGTTCTTTTTTAAGAGCATGAGTTTCTCCCTGATCTATTTTAAATACTTCCCATTTGTTGTCGGTTTACTGATAATTGAATGGATACAAAGAGATAAACAATATGCGCTGGAAATCCATTCCAAACCGATCTATTTTAGATGGATCAGTTATTTTACCGTGTTATTGATTATTTTCTTCTTCGGTGTCAGTATAAGTAGTGATTTTATTTATTTTCAATTCTAATGCTATGCTTCAGAAGTTTCTTATTAGATTTTTGCTCTATTTTGTTCTCACACTTGTGATTCTTGAGATCAGTTGCAGAATTTTTGTGGATGATAATTACTTCTCCCGATTGAACATTTACAGTGATGTAGAGAATTCTGATACAATCAGCTACATTTTCATTGGATCTTCACGGACTGCTGTATCCATAGTTACTGAAGTATTTACTAAAACTCCAGACAAAATTGCGATCAATGCCGGAAGAGGATATGGAACAATGCAAATGCAGTACAGGGCTTTGGAACACTTGTTAAAAAGAAATCCGGATGCTCTAAAAAACTGTACAGTCTTTATTGAAGCTCCTATGGGAATCTGTAATACAGAAAACGGGAAAGATTGGGTGGAAGATAATAACCCTCATTTACTGATCCCCTATATTAATAAAAAGGTTTTATACGAATTTTTAAGAACTGCCAATGAGAGTTTCAATATGAAACTAAATGTCATATTACTATATTATTTTGCCTCCTGGAGAGATTGCTTTTTTATCAGAGAAGTTGCAGATGTTTGGATAAACTATCAGTTTGAGAAGTATGAGAATATTTTTTTGACAAAAAATAACAGAGGAAACAATAATGCAGATATGCTTGCTAAAGGGGGAGTAAAACTTGATCCTATTTCAGTTAAAATTGCAAGAAAAGTGGCACGGAATATTGTTCCTGTAAAAATTAATGAACAAACCCCACTGCAATTGGAAGACATGAAAAGCAGTATGTTATATAAAATTAATCGCCTGGTAACCGAAGCTGGTGGTCAAATTTGTTTATTCGACACCCCTGTTTCTTCAGTAATAAGGGAAATATATGTAACAGATATTGCAAAAAATAATATTAAAGTTTTCAGCCAATGGATCGAGATGAATTATATTCCACTAATTAGGGCCTCTTTTTCTTCGGTCGATGAAGACTTTCCGGATCTTTTCCACCTGAGAGCCTCCAGAGCAGAAGAGTATACCGATTCGTTACTAATTGCCTATAAGAAGTTTAACAATCATCCAGAATACATGCATGAACAATAGTTATTCCTTAAATCATAGATGTTGAAACAGCAGAAAATCAAATACTGTTATCCTTATTAATATACACGTATTTTTATCAGTTAGTCAGTAAGAATTCCTCTATAGTATAATTATATTTATTATGTAATTCTAAAGCTTTTAAATTATAAATAAATTACAAATTGCTGAATATGATTGGAATTGCGGATTCTTAAAAAGTTAAAAATGTTAGTTGACATGCATTTGAACTTATTAATACTATTTTCTGATATATATACAGGAGTTAATCTTACTATAAGAACTATTATAATGATCATACTCTTAACAGTTCTTAACCTTTCGATATAATCAGTACTAAAATTTTAAGATTAAAAGGAAAGTGAAAATTTTCAATGCAATATGCATTAATTAAAGTATGCTTTTTTTTTCATGCCAAATAACCCCAGTAACTTCCATTTAAAAAACCCGGCAAAAAATTTAAAGTAATCCTTTAACAGAAACTTATATGCTAATGGACTGGTAGCGTATTGCCTGTAAAAACTGAAATTCACCCTGAAATTATATAAAGAACGCTTATCTGTTAACATCTTAAATAAATTCTTTAGGTGTCCCTCATGCAGTAGTCCTGTATTCTTTGTATCATTCCAAATTTTCAGATTTGGAACAGCAATGTTTTTAAAACCATTGATCCTGGCGCGATAGGTATATTCCATGTCGCCAATATACTGGGGATATCTTTTTGCATCCCAATAACCAATCCTTCTAATCACTTTTGACGGGACAAGTGTACCCATACCTGTCAGCCAGTCAGCATTAACCGGACTTTGAAGTTCCTCACTGTCTTCTTTCAAATATCCAATCATATATGATTCGCCGGTTCTGGAATTAAATATTCCACCCATTGACCATACCAGGTTCTTTTCCAGGTTACCGTATATCTTAGATCCGATAATTACATTCTGGTCATATTCCCCTAATAAACCAGTTAAATTCTTAAAATATTCCTGCTTCACCTCAATATCATTGTTCCATAATAATACATGCGTGCATTCCAGTTCTTTAACGGCGTATTTTGCACCCATATTTATACCCCCGCTCCACCAAAGATTTCCATCACCCTGTAATATGTGTACATCCTTACAATTTTTGGAAATCCATTCATAGGTGCCATCTGTGGAAGCATCATCGATGATAATAATTTCATATAAACTGTCAATGCTTTTATCAGTACTAAAAATATCACTAAGATTTTTAAGACATTTCTTAGTGTATTCCAATTTATTAAATACCGGTATTAGAATACCTACTTTGTTCATTGTCGTCGCTATTTGTTTTTATTAGGCAGAAATTCAAAAGCTTTATCATACAAATACCGAAATCCATATTTAGGAACATCAATAATAAACTTATGCAAAGGCCATTTCAGGAATCGAAGATTCAGGTACATGGCAAACCAGTTATTGAAGGAGAGCTGGACAAAGAACCGGGTTAAAATTATTCCTATCAAACCATACTCGGGTAATGAATAGTATAAACCTGCGAAGAATATTATAGCACCTGAAATAATTGTTGGCCAGAAAAAAGGAATATGATTGGTAGAAGTGTAAACACCGGCATGGAAACTTGAATGAATATCAAGAATTTCAGTAAGGGCCATTACTGCAAAGATCGCCAGTGGATATATCAGTCGTCGGTCAACATTCAGGGATTCAAGTAACGGATTTCCGAATAATCCCAGAACCAGGTATGTTAATGTGATCATCGATAGACCGACGAACATATATGATCCAGCAGCTTTCCTAAGTGAATTGAATTTTTTTTCAGCTGCGAATTTGAATAACACCGGTAATCTGGCATATACCGGAGTCAGAGAAAATGTAGATATGGTCTTTAGTATCCACGTTGTAAACGTGAAATTAGCCATCATGGCTATATCCTGAATCTGTAGTATAAGGATATTATTTCCACGTTCAACCAGATAATTACCCAGCTGAATACCTCCCATGCGCCAGGCTGCTGGCCAGATTGTCATAAATAACTGCTTATTAAATCTTCCTGCCTTTAATATGTGAATGTTATTCTTTTTAAACCATTTCAATAAAAAAGTACGATAATAAAAATGTAAAGTAATCACTTCACCCAACAATACTAAAGTAAGTGCAAGCGGCTTAAATTTTAAGGAAAGGAGTGCAATCCAAAATATTATACGAACAGCCGTAACAATTGTGGTAAATCTTGCTACTTCAGCTACGAAATCGAGTCCGCGTATAAAAGAATTCCACCGCATATTAATCATGAAAATTGCGAGGTAAACAACCATACTACCAAAAGCCATCCAAAGGTTTAGGGTATCTTCAGCCTTTGTAATAAAATTCTTAAACGCGAACACTCCCCCGGTGAGCATTAGTATAACAGTTAAAGCAGATACTAAAAGATATATCCATCGCGAAGTCTGAAAGAGTTCGATAATTCCTTCTTTATTCGGTTCTTTATTCTCAAAGGCTAATGCTTCATCGAATTCCTTTCTTCCTTTTGGGATTTGCTCTGCGCCTGCATGAAAGTATGAAGTTGCTCTCATTAAAACTGAACTTATACCTGCATCAGTGAGGACTGCCATTGAAATTAACATTGGTATCCAGAAATAGAAAATTTGTTCTTCATCTGAGTAAAATACCAAAACAAGAGGTACAACAAATAAAGGGGAACCAATCCTCACAAAATCGCGGGCCCATGTCATTAAAATTGGGCTGTTGAGTATTTTTTTCAGCATGCTAATGAAAATATATTTGAGATAACTCTTTTAAAATGTATATAAAACAGTGATTATAATATTAAGATACAAAAAGATTATCAATAATCTGATTAAGCATTTTAGTACTTGATGTCAAAGAATATTTTGAAATGAAAATATTATATGCTTCCTGTGTTTTATCAAGTTTATTTTCCAAAACATCCATTATCATCTTTTTAAATGATTCCGGATTATTTGCAATTAAAATACTTCCGTTATGTTCAATACCCTCCGCACCCTGTGATGTGCTAATCAGCTGCGTTTTAAGAGCCATCGATTCGATACATTTAAGGCGTGTGCCACTACCGTGTAACAGGGGTACAATAGAAAGCTTTGCCTTTGCTATATATGGTTTCATATCCTCAATCCCGCCAACAGCTTCAACATTCTTATAACTATTATTCATGGAAAGTTCCCTGAATACCACATCCGAAGACCTACCAGCAACAACTAATTTCGTTTTTAATAAAAGATCTTCATGCCACACATTGTCAAGAAACCATTTTAATCCTTGCTTGTTCTGATATGCACCAAAATTACCGGTCATGATGATATAACCTTCCTTTATAACATCGGGAATGCTATAATCATCTTCAATTAAGAAATTTGGAATAACATATGATTTTACCGAAGGAAATCTTTTACTATAAAAATTATAATCATGAGTTGAAACTGCAATGATGGCATCAGCTTTTTTAAAGTAAAATAACTCATGCAATCTCATAAATAAAAAAATAATTAATCTGGCTAATTTTTCCCGTAACTTTTTTGCAGGTTCCTGCAAAGTTAAACGCGACTGAACATTATGCGTGCCATAGACAACCGGAATTCCTTTCTTTTTAAAATATGAAATATACTGTCCGTAATAATAGTAATCCCAGAATACAACATCAGGCTTAAATGTACCGCAGATTTTGTCTAACAAAGATATTAAATCAGGTTGCTTCTTAAATTTCAGAAATACGTCTTTTAACAAAGACTCATATTTATAATGACATGAAAAATCAAACAGTTCAGTTTTTTCTTTATCAATAATTTCAGGCATTTCTGTAAGAACTTTATTTCCAAGGATTGAGATAACTTCATGCTTTGAATTCTCAAGTAGTTTATATAATCCGTAATTACGAATATATTCCCCACCCTTGTTTGCTTTGGGATATAATTCTGTTATAAACAATATTTTCATACACCGAAATTTTGGCCAAAACTATTTCAATTTTTTCTAACAGGTGAGCCAATAAAAATAATATTGACCAACACGCCAAAATCTGATATTAAGCTCCAGAACAGCAATGTCAATTAAATACGTTACTGTAATGATTTAGTTACGGAAATATTTTAATCCTTCATCAAAATAATTATAACAGTTAACAATAAGTTAAATGCAGTTTACAACAATGCCTATCTTTGTAAAAAAATATAATATGAAAGAACAGATCACAATTGCATTTCCGGTATACAAACGAACAGATTACTTCAGGACTGCATTAGACAGTGCAGTGAACCAAACAGTTAAGTGTAAAATTTTAGTTGTGGATAACAATTCACCACATGACGAATTCAAAAAGATCATTGAAGAATATAACAATCCTTTAATTGAATATATAAAAACAAGCGAAACAGTAAACCAGGATGAAAACTTCAACAACTGTATTCGAAATGTAAAAACCCCATGGATGACTATCCTTCACGATGATGATTATTTGCATATACAATATGTAGAACTTGCAGAGAAAATTATTAAAGAATATGGTGATAAAATTGGAGGTTTTGCGGTAGAAAACCACGTCAGCGTTGAAGAATGGGCCGGCGCAAACGAAAAAGTCAAACTCACCGATGATATAGTACATGTTAAACCCACATTCTTTTATTTCCGACAGTTAACACCTTTCCCCGGCGTTTTATTCAGAACACAGCTTGGTTTAGATATAAACGGATTCGATGTTCCTTTACACCCTATTGCCGACCTTGATTTCTGGAGAAGACTTACAGAGAATTCAACCATGCTTTTTGTAAACCAGAAAATGGCATATTACAGGATATCACCAAACCAGTCAACCAACCGTTTAATCGATGATATGGTAAATAATGTTTATAAATATCGGCTGAATCTTATCAGAAAAAGAAAAGTAAAAAACAACCTTTTAACACGTTTTGGTGTTGAATACGTACGTTTAATTAACCTGGATTTTTTTAAAAGTCAGTACCCACATTTAGATATCACACAGGATTATCCCAATGCAGGCTGGATGAAATTCACCAGGATTATAACTAAAGCAAAGCTCTTTGCAAAGCTTTTCGACTGGTATATAAGAAAATTGTGCTTTGATACAAGGTTTATAATTAGCCCCAAAATTTAGACAACAAGTATCATTTGATTTTTTAATAAACTTGTTGTTATGAAAAAAAGAAAAAACTACACATC
>JAFGIP010000063.1 GCA_016929525.1 Bacteroidales bacterium | reverse complement strand
ATAAACAGGAAGGTAATATAAAAAAGACTGGAATGGATTGCTGTTATCGGCAGGACGTCCCACCACAAATGCAATAATGGTAATAACGGGTATGCTGTAATATATTCCAGGGTTGTTTGCAATAAAACGAAAAGCAGGAGCTAAAAGATAGAAAATTATCATCATCGGTATGAACCAGAAGTGATACCATTGACTTCCCGTTATTTCCAATAATATTATATCTGTAATTACAGATTTATTCATTAACCCGGTGTTATAGATCCAGGATTTCTCGATGAAGCTAAAATCAAGAATCATGAATATAACCGCAGGTGCTGACATAATAAGGTAGGGACTGATCACGTACTTCATCTTTTTCTTCAGATATGATTTATAAGAAAACTGAGGTAAAAGGTGATTGAACAGGTACCCAGAAATAAATATAAACAGAATTGTGCAATCCACTAATAATGTTCTCAGCACTTTAAGGCAGACTGAATGGTTTTCCCAGCTAACCAAACGAACTGTCATTGAATGATAGGCTACGATGATTAAAATAGCAATGCCTCTGAATTTATTTATAAAATTTAAGAAAGGTATTTTACCCACCTTATTAGCAATTGATTATATTTTATTTAGCGTATTATCCAATCTGTCAAGAAGCTCACCTGATTCAGAGGTAGTAACTTTCCTTATGTACAATTCATTTCTCCCTTTAAGAAAATCAAGGTCTAATTCGGTGAAAATCCTTATTTGTTTAGGATACTCAAAATAATGCAAATTCCTCCAGTTGACCAACCCCCTTAATTCTTTTTCCGGTCCCCCGGCTACCGTTTTTAATCGATATTCTGAATTTAATACTATAGTGTGAAAATAGAGTTCATCAGGGCACAAAGCGTATTTGAACCATCTGTTGAAACGAGAGTGATGTTCGTAAAATTCAGTGATATATTCTGCACAGTGATAAGTTAATGCCCATTGAGCGCTTCCATAGAAAAGGTCATAAACTTTATCATCATATATTCTGCTTTTTCTGAGATTAATTCTTACGATATTATTGAGTTTATTATATATCCTGTAAAATATATTTCTGTTGTCAAAAAACCATAATTGTCTGCATTTTTGAGTGAAATATTTGTCTTTGGATTCTGAAATATTGCATCCTCTTATAAACTCGATTTCACTGTTTTGAGTATAAAAATCAATTATATCTGCCGGGGATTTTATAATATAATCTAACCCTTGCAAAAGCACATATCTATCATAGGTTTTTTTCACAGCCTTTTGCAGCAATACCATGGTTGCAGCAACTAATGACCATCCCCCCCAAAAACATTTAATCCGTTTCTCAGTAAAAAATACATTAGGGTAATTTTCAAGGCCTCTTCTGAAGATCAACTCATCGACTTTTAAATCAATATGAATATAAACATCAGAAAATTGAGATAACACCCTCGCCAGCCTTTTAATATGCTCGGGGTCTTTATGTGCCAGGATGAGATGTGCAATTTTCAAAATTACTTGACGTGATTAGTTGTAGTTACTGTCTGAGTATAATATTTTGAACAAGCTTTAATCGCTATATATTTTTATGGAAATATAGCATTTTATCTAGATCGAGCCATTTGATATCCGATTAACACCTGAAAATGATGTATCTTGTCGTGCATAAGAAAGTCGATTATGATGTTATCAAATGTAGTTACAATTTCAGGTTCAAAAATCAGGGAGAAATTAGAACTTATATAATTCAACTTTAACGGCTCAATTCATCTATGACTTTGGGAAATAAAAATAATCCAGTATTTTTATTCGCGATTTAATATTATAGGTTCTGCAATAATTAAGATGAGCGTAAAGTGTCCTGAAATTTTTGTTTTTTATCTATAAAACCTAATTTAATTCCTTTATATCAAATTATGAAATATAAGAACATTTTCTTGTTTATTTCTACATTTCTTATTGCCGGTTGTGAAGGCGATAATATTAAAGAAGTCCCGACTGATGTTTTTCTTTTGAATCTAAAAGAAAATACTGTGGGAAGTTTAAGTGCTTTGCTTCCGGAGAATCAAGATATTACGCAGCTATACCCTGAATTTTTTTCTGATACAATTCAAAAACAGATTGTGCTTGTAAAAGAATCAAATGTTTATGTGACTTTCATTTATGAAGGTGCCGGTTACAGGAACTCACTTCACTGGTATTCTTATGATAAGGCAACCCCCCCACAAAACGTTGCAGATATACAGTACCATGTTTTGTTTCCAAACATATCTACAATTGATGATGGAGGTAAATTAGAACCCGGATATTCCCTGCCGATTGGTAAGGAAAAGCTTCCGGCCGGTACTGTAATTGGGTTTTTTCTGGTTCTTAATGGATGGAGTGATGGTACCATCGATTATACAAAACCTACTCAATACACAGACTGTTTGTTAAATGATGATGGAAACCAACAACATATTCTTTTTAAAATGAATGCTTTCAATTATCTTTTTGTTGGATTTGAAGATGTTAATTACGCTACTTACAATTGCGACAAAGATTTTAATGACGCACTGTTTGCCGTTTCAGACAATATTGAAGGCAGGGAATCAACATCCTTCGATCTGACCGGGGTAGTT
>JAFGIP010000005.1 GCA_016929525.1 Bacteroidales bacterium | reverse complement strand
GCTATCCTGAAATCAATAAACTGGGATTTCGTCGTCAGGTAATCGGTTAATGCCTTATAGAAGACCTTTTCTGCTATTTCCTTTGATGTAGCTGTTGCATAGAGGTAATATGCGTGTATACCAATACCGTTATTGATATGCACTCCACCGTTATCCTGCGTTCCGACATACATTTCAGAGACATGTTTGGGCTGCCAGTATGGATCATTTAACGAAGTGCCCCCGTTATGAGGATCTGACATATCTCTCAATCTGCCAGAAGGAGAAAAGGATGTTTTTGTGATATCTTCACCAATGTACCAGTCCTCCCTGTCGACCATGGATCCGAAGATATCCGCATATGTTTCATTGATGGCACCTGATTGGCCATAATATTCAAGGTTAGCCGTATTCGAAACAACACCGTGACCAAGTTCATGAGCGGTTACATCCAGGGCTCCTGCCAGAGTTTTAAATGCATCCCCGCCATTACCGTAAAATACTGCTTTCCCGTTCCAGAAAGCATTTTCCATGGAACTACCATCATCCTCAGCCACATTGATAAAAGAAATGATATTCCCGCCCATATTGTTTATGGAATTACGGTTAAAGGTGTTTTTTAAATATTTGAAAGTGATGGTTGCATTATAATGAGCAGATACAGAAGCAGGAATGCTCCAAGAATTATTCAATGATGTAATTAAATCATAATCCAGATCTATCGTTGATGTATTGTTAGCATTCAGGGTCATTATTACCCCTTCACCGGTTGAAGAATTATACATCGATTCAGACGCATTTACAAGAACGTAAGTGCCATTATCAAGATAGGTATTAATGGTTCTTGTAACTCCATTTAAATCTAAAGCAGTTGCCGTCACCGGACCGTCGTAATTTGTATTATTATAGCAGAACAGGATCTCCCCGTTATCTGCACTAACAAAGTATTTCCACTCTTCAATAATATTCGGACGAATGGAAACCATATATGTAAGATGTCCTTCATAAATTATAAGCTCTATTCCAGGCGATTCATAATCAAGTAATGACTTTTCCGCATTGGATAACTCCTTCATAATGGTCCTGTTGCTCAGATCAGATTTTACCAGTTGCATGACACTCGCTTCTGTGATTCCGGGAGTAATATTTATTTCTGGATTCAAAGCAGATATGCGACCGGTAAAAATATCCTTATTGCCTGTTAAATGCAGATATGATTCTGCACCATATATTTCCAATCCTTTATACAATTGACAGGCTCTGATATGAGTAATTCCTGACTCATCTGTTGCAACATTAACGATCTTAAGTTCTTCTCTTGGATTTGCTATTCCCGTAACCCGCTTTGTTTCTTCAAAGAACGAGTAAAATTGTTCTTCCACCGAAATTTGATTCCCGGATTTTAAATGGCTTCTCTCTCTCTCAAAGTAAATCGGAGAACCTTTTCTTGAAATGAGATTTTTTATATGATCATCATTTTCAAATCGGGGAACCTGCATATCTTTTGACAAGGAAAAAACATTTTGTATTGCAGCGGATTTCTGATTCCTGTTGGCCTGTATTTGAGTGAATGGCATGCTATGAGTCATTGAGCCCGGTTGTCTCTTGTTATAACTTTTGAATCTATTGCCCTGCTGTGATAATCCTTCAAATGATATCAAAGCCATTCCCAGGAAAAGAAATATCTGTTGTCTCATTTTATTGAGTCGTTAATGTTTTGACCAATATTTTATAAAGCTCTTTTATGTGCGGAGCATCAGACATATCCGACCAGGTAACTCTATTCGTATAGTCTTTTGCCCTGACCTCAATAAAATAAGTCATATTACCCGTTTCTGCCAATTTTACATCCCGGAACTGGAGTTCACTTATTTGTTTTGTAATACTTCTTATTTCTTTTTTAGCAATACGGTTTAATTTAATTTCCTCTCCTCCTGAGACTTTAAACAGTTCAGCTTTCCCGGTCAGCAGATATTCCTCTGTCATTCCTGTGAATCCTCCGCTTTTACCAAAAGAAATTTCAGTGATACCATTCACTGCTTTTACATGTTGTTTCTGAGTTGCACAGCTGAATGTCAATAAAGTAAAGATCATAATTATTATAGCTTTCATATTAATTGAAGTATTTTATTCTCCTAAGATATTAAAAAGCTGATTTTCCCAATATCATTTCAGAGCTTCCTGTAAATAAATCGTAATAAGGTAGGTTCTAAATCCTGTCCTTCATTCGAGATTAACATATCTCCATTGTCAAAGAAAGTAAGCCCTTCAGGCTGGTAGAACAGATCATGATCAAGCTGAACAATATGTAAAATTTTCCCTTTCATATTAAAGACGAAAAGTAAATGATCTGTGGCAGACAGCAAGAAAAGTTCCTTTGTGACCGGATGGATGCAAATTTCAGAAATACTGAATTTCAGTATGGGTTCTTTTTTTTGATCTTTCTTGTTTTTTTTCAAAGGAAGATTAATCCCGTTAATCAGGGCAAAATGCCTGATGTCTCCCACATCAAAGCTAAAAACAGGATCCTCAATAAGCTTTTTTG
>JAFGIP010000062.1 GCA_016929525.1 Bacteroidales bacterium | reverse complement strand
TGATTGGCCAACCATTTTAAATCAATTAACAATTATATTTGAAAATAGAATTTAAAGGGATGACACACTTAAATGAACACTCCCAACTTAAATGAACACTCCCCACTTAAATGAACACTCCCACTTAAACGTTAATTCAATGCAACAATTAAACGATTAAACGATTACACGATTAAACGATTACACGATTACACGATTATACTTTTACACATTTGCATAAGCATTCGTACCAGGTTTCCAACTCCCGACTTCCGACTCAAAATCGCATATCCACTATTTCAATCCCATCATGACGATTTGGATCAAAAATAAAAAGTGAATCATCAATGTTTTGGTTGTATTTTGCATTCCTGATATAGGCTGTATAATCAACGCCGTCCTTTGCTATAGCTGAGATCATATAAAGATGCTCTGTTTCCTTATCTACAAATATTTTAAATCTGGAGTAGGGTTGATTAAGATTTTTTGGGAAAAGGTCAATTTCATACATCCATATTCCATCAACTTTTGCTTCTCCAACCAGATGGTACTTGAAATCGCGGTTATAGAAGTCAAAGATTTTGACAGGATTTTCAATAAAATCACCTTCGCTTGTGTCAGGTTCCGAAATGGTCACTTCGTTGATATCTTCCATATAGGTCCACATTGTTTTACCATCGAAATATACCTCTGAATCCATTGATTCAAGATAATACTTATCACCTTTCACTTTAATAATTCCCTTGCTGTTTGTAACCATGTCATCGCGTCTGTTGTTGATAATAAGTTCAAAATCGGCAATGATACTGGTATATGCTTTGGTTTTTTCAGAAACGCGGTCGAGTATTTTTTTTGCTTCCGGATCCTGTTGTGCACAGACAGATGCAGACAATACACCTGCAATGAATAATAATATTGTATTTTTCATTTCAATAATTTAAGAATCGAGAGAATTCAAATACTGTTCCAGCGAATACTCATCCGGAAATAATACCTGCCGTGCTTTACTCCCTTCAAAAGGTCCCACAATTCCTGCTGCTTCCAACTGATCTATTATTCTCCCTGCTCTGTTATAACCTATTGAGAACTTTCTTTGGATAAGTGAGGTTGACCCTTGTTGATGCGCTACAATAACTCTTGCAGCATCATTAAAAAGACTGTCCCGTTTGGTTAAATCCACTTCCAGCAAACCTTCACTGCTGCTTTCATCTACATATTCAGGTAAATAATATGGATTGGGGTAAGCCTTTTGCTCACCAATATAATTTGTAATTCGTTCCAGTTCAGGAATGTCAATAAATGCACATTGCAGCCGGATCAGGTCACTTCCCGGTGCAAACAGCAGATCTCCTCGTCCGACAAGCTGATTAGCCCCCGGGGTATCAAGAATTGTTCGTGAATCGATCATTGAGGTAACCCTGAATGCTATCCTGGCAGGGAAATTCGCTTTTATTACGCCGGTAATGATATTAGTAGTAGGTCTCTGTGTTGCTATTACCAGGTGTATGCCAATGGCTCGTGCCAGCTGGGCCAATCTGGCAAGAGGCGTTTCAACTTCGCGGCCTGCCGTCATAATCAGGTCTGCAAACTCATCGATCACGACAACAATATAAGGCATATACCTGTGTCCGTTTTCAGGATTCAGTTTTCGCTTGATGAACTTCCGGTTATATTCCTTAATATTTCGCACCTGGGCTTTTTTAAGGAGGTCGTATCTTTGATCCATTTCAATGGTCAGCGAATTAAGTGTATTGATGACCTTCTGTGTGTCGGTAATTATTGCTTCCTCGGTGTCTGGTATTTTAGCCAGATAGTGGTTCTCTATTTTGGAGTATAATGTTAGCTCAACTTTCTTAGGGTCGACAAGAACAAATTTAACCTGCGACGGGTGTTTTCTATATAAAATAGATGCTATAATTGCATTTAAACCAACTGACTTACCCTGGCCGGTAGCTCCTGCTACAAGGAGATGAGGCATTTTGGTCAGATCAAAAACGTAAGTTTCATTCGAGATTGTTTTTCCTAAGGCAACTGCAAGATCGTAGTCAGATTCCTGAAATCTTTTTGAAGTAATTAGCGATCGCATGGAAACGATTTCGGGGGTTTGATTCGGGACTTCAATACCAATAGTACCCCTGCCTGGTATCGGTGCAATAATTCTAATTCCCAGGGCTGACAGATTTAGTGCAATATCATCTTCGAGGTTTTTAATTTTTGAAATTCTCACTCCCGGTGCCGGTACAATCTCATAAAGGGTAACGGTTGGACCGATAGTAGCTTTTATCTTATCGATCTGTATTTTATAATGCCCTAGTGTATCTACAATCTTGTTTTTATTGCTTATAAGTTCTTCATTGGTTACAGATGAATTTCCCGAATCATGTTTCTCAAGTAAATCGATCGGGGGTAGTTGAAATGAAGCTAATTCAAGAGTCGGATCATAATCTTCCAGTGGCAGGTTGTCCTTGAATTCTCCGTCATCTTCGGTTATCTGGTCCTCAATCGTCAGACTAACTTCTTCATCAGCTGATTCTGCCTGAGATTTCTCACCAGCCAGATCTTTTACAGTGAATTGTTCTGTATCGCCTGTTCTTTCCTGTTGTGGAAACTCAGTTTCAAATACCAGGTCATCATTCTCTTCATTTAATTCAGAATCAGAATTAAGCAAGTCATTTTCCTGCTTAAATTTTGAAACTGAATTTCCTAAGTTCATTGTGCCAAGAATAAATTTCTTTAAAATGATATATATTTTCTTGTTAATAAAGAATGCAATTCCTCCACTTGCAATAACTAAAAGAATAAATGTTCCGATTTTCCCGATCAGGCTAATCAGAAATATGCTCATATAATAACCATGTCTGCCACCGGGCCCTGAGCCAAGTACAGTATTTTCCGATGAAAGAAAAGCTAACCAGACAGATAATACTATAATGCTCAGAATTGTTGTTATAAGTGTTTTCGTAAAAGGCAGAGGTTTTATTCTTATTATCAGAAGCCCGTAAAGAAATATAATAGGAGGAAATGCAAATGATGCCACACCAAACCATTTATTAATAGTCAGGTTTGCAAGAAAAGCCCCGGTCTTACCGGCCCAGTTTTCTGCAGCAACCTGCGCATCGGTCCATGCCGGGTTCCATTCAAAACTCTGATCACTTTTCCAGGTAAGTAAGTATGATAACTGAGATATTAAAAGAAGGAATGCAAATCCCATAAAAAGAAATGCAATAAGTACCTTCAATCTTTCATCAGCAATAGTTTTCCTGGCTTTTTTTGCCGGTCGTTTCTTATTTGTATTTGTTTTATTATTCCCTTCTTTCTTTGACATTGAATACACATATACAATTATCCGTTCAAAGTTAATAAGCGTATATATTTAACAGGGAATAATCAGAAATATTATTCAACAATTATATAGAAGAGTTAAAGTCAATGTTATTTTAGCATGGACACACATTAACTTTAAACTTTGAACTTTAAAGATTCTGCTCCATAAGCCTGTTCAGGATAGCAACCATTTCATTCCTGTTAACTAAGATTGCTTCTTCGGGAATGTCCATTTCAGCTTTTGGAGTTCGCTCGGGATCGAATTTTGTTGCTGTAAAAAGCATTTCATATGGCCCCATTATCAGGCGGAATTTTGTAAGAACACCGTCAATATCATGGTACGGGTTTGAAGCATTCGGACGAGAAAGATTGATCTCATTGGTATAATAGATTTCAAAAGTCTCCGGGCTTCCTTTAAAACTTGCCAGAACGCGGGTTGAGTTTAATCCTGCAATATTTAAAGTTGCAGTGTCTTTATCAAACTGAATTCCTTCCATGCAATCAAAGCAGCACATCATTTCGTTTCTGCCACCAAGGAAAGAATAATTTTTATCAAGTACTTTCAGATGAGTTTTAACTTTCCGGCTGCTGAACGTGGTCATATTGCCGAGTTTAAAAAATCCCATAAAACCATCAATCAGATTGATACTGTAATCCTGATTAAACTCCAGTATCATTTTCTTTGGAAGGAATGAAGGATCATAATTGTCTTCGTCGGCATTCAGGTATGTGATTTTGTATTCAAGACGTCCCTGGTCGTAAATTCCATTATTATCAATTTTAGAGCAGGAACTAAGTATTCCAACTAACAAGATCAGCAACAATATATTCTTCATGCAAATAATTTTCATGTTATATACGGTGAAGCACATTATAGGTTATTTAAATTATATTGTCTTTGACATAGTTATTGAATAACATGGTTAACTGATCAATATTCCAGTCTAAAAATTCCGATAGCATTTGCATGAAAATACATTAACATAGAATAAATATTCGAATCCTGATTTTCATCATCTATCTTTGATATACTATATCTATTTTTGCTCAACACTCTTTATGTAAAATTATAAAAAATAACACTATGTCAATAAATTTAAAAGACCGTCACTTTTTAAAGCTTTTAGACTATAGCAAAGAAGAGATTATTTATCTTCTTGATTTGTCAGCATCTTTAAAGAAAGCCAAATATGCAGGACAGGAACCTATGCATTTAAAAGGGAAAAATATTGCATTGATATTTGAGAAAACTTCAACAAGAACACGCTGCGCATTTGAAGTTGCCGCACACGATCAGGGTGCGCACACCACATATCTGGGTCCATCAGGTTCTCAAATTGGGCATAAAGAGTCAATGAAAGATACGGCGAGAGTACTGGGGAGCATGTACGACGGAATTGAATATCGCGGATTCGGGCAAAGCATTGTTGAAGAACTTGCTGAATATGCAGGTGTTCCGGTATGGAACGGATTAACCGATGAATTTCATCCTACTCAGATACTGGCTGATTTTCTTACAATGCAGGAGCATTGTAACAAACCGATTAATGAAATAAAGTTTTGTTACCTGGGTGATGCAAGAAACAATATGGGTAACTCACTAATGGTCGGGGCATCGAAACTTGGAATGGATTTTCGCGCGGCAGCGCCGCCAGATTGCTTACCAAAGCAGGATCTTGTGAATTCATGCAAAAAAATCGCTGAAGATTCGGGCGCGAAAATCACTCTTACACCGGATTTAGGAAAAGCAGTAGATGGTGTTGATTTTTTGTATACGGATGTGTGGGTTTCGATGGGAGAACCCGAATCTGTTTGGGAAAGCAGAATAAAACTTCTTTCACCATATCAGGTTAATTCGGTTGTACTTAAAAAGACAGGAAATTCCGATGTAAAATTTCTGCATTGTCTTCCGGCATTTCACAATCGTGATACTAAAATTGGTGAGAGAATGTATCAGGAATTCGGACTTGAAGCAATGGAAGTGACAGATGATGTTTTTGAATCTGATGCCTCAATTGTATTCGATGAAGCAGAAAACCGGGTTCATACAATAAAGGCTGTAATGGTTGCCACATTGGGTAGTTGATGCCATTCACATACTTGATAGTCAATTTCTTGGGTGAAATTTTTATTTAAGGAATTAATTTATTAACTTGTATAAAAGTATTAATTTCAAATTTACCGATATGACTATCTATGTGGGTAATGTTAATTATTCTCTGGGTGAAGAAGAGATCAGAAAAATTTTCGAGGTGATAGGGAAGGTCGATGCCATCAAACTAATTCGCGACAAAAGAACTGGCAAATCAAAAGGATTTGGATTTCTTGATATGCCTAATAAAAAAGAAGCGATGGAGGCCATTAAAACCCTCGATGGAAAAACAGTTGCCGGAAGAAATCTTCGTGTCTTGAGGGCTCATACCAATAAAGTGCGGGTTGCTATGAGTGCACAGGTATAAAAATTATTTTTCTGGAGTTTTTCTCACAAATTATTTTTCATTCTCATTGTCTTGCCTGACCGGCTCAAAAAGTTGAAAATTTTGTGTTGCATATATCGAAGGCATGTCATTGAAGTCCTTCTTGATAAAGTATGCAGTTCCACATCCGAGTTCAACAGCATCAGCCGATAAGATATTTTTCTTATGGTTTGGTGAATTCATCCAATCGGATAAGGTTGATTCTGCTACACTTAAATAGGTATGCGGACTAATCGGATCTTCTTCCGGCTTATATCTGAATACTCCTTTCCCTCCGGGATACACTTTCTCTCCGGCTTTATACTTCAGAACAAAGGACTCAGCAATATTTTCTGCGAGATGCGGGTTTGCGATCCCGCAATATAATGCACGATCGTTTGGAGATTGAAGCTTTTTATTTCTCTTATTTATATGATCGAAGAAATCTCTTTTTACCATTTCTTTGGAATGAAGAGTGGCAGATTCTTCCAGCAAGGCGTTATATTTAAGAACAGGTAATTTCTTTTTATTTCTTATTTCATTGGTAATATAAAACATTACTGCATTTATTCTTGGAAAATCGATACTATCCAAATTAATAACCTGGCTGAAAATTTCAATATCACGGAAATTGGTATGATCATAAGCGTAATAACTACTTTGTGATAAGCAGTCAGTACAGATCAGTTTTAAGATCAGAATTGATACCACACATATACGGATCATACAATAATTACTATTTAATATTCTGAATAATTTCTTTGATGAAAAAGAATGTTATAATAGAAGAACTGACAAGTTTCATAAATGTTCCCGCAAGGAAACCAATAAATGAACCAAAGGCTGCCCGCATAGCTTTATCATTATCCTGTCCGTTTATTCTTTCTCCAATTAATGCACCAAGAAACGGTCCGCCTAAAATGGTAAATATACCGAAAGGTCCAAAAGCAGGCAGGAAGAATAATCCTGCTATCAGTCCTAATATACTGCCCCAGATTCCGTATTTTGTACCGCCAAATTTTTTAGTTCCCCATGCCGGAACAATATAATCAAGAATTTGCACTATTGCAGCGAGGACACCTAAAAATAGCAGAGTTGATGGGTTAAAATCTGCAAAGCGGGTAAAATGCAGAATAAGTATACCGATAAAACTTAAAGGTGGACCGGGAAGAATTGGGAGCAAGCAGCCAATTAGTCCAAGAATCATTATTAGTATTGATAATATTAAAAGTAACCAGTCCATAATGTTAAAATAAAAATCCTCCCTAATTTAAGAAATCGGGAGGATTCAAATTAATCTTCGTTAATAATAAATTATTATTGAATAGCATTGTTAATTAAAAATGTAGCTGCAAATGCGATTATGGCATATAATTCAGGGAATACAGCCAGAATCAATGTTTTACCGGCAACATCATGCCCCGATCCAACAGCTGCAATACCGTTGGCACAAACCTGTCCCTGACGTATTGCGCTAAAAAGTGCTGCCAGTCCGAGAGCCAAACCGGCCCCAAAAACAGCTGATGCCTGGAACCATGTAATTTCCGGTGAAAGGGCAGTACCCATATTTGCTATAATAAAATATCCGGCAAAACCATATAATCCCTGGGTTCCGGGTAATGCCGACAGCAATATGTAACTACCAAATGCATCAGGATTTTTTTTCATTGCACCAATTGATGCATTTCCACCTATTGATACACCAAAAGCACTTCCAACACCTGATAATCCAACCATTAATCCAATTCCAATATAAGCTAATGTAATCGCTTCCATATTATTAATTTTTAAATTATTTAATTATTTATTTTTTCTAAATGGTGAATATTTTATGCCTCCACCTATAAAACCAGCGTTTTTATAAAACTCAACGAAGGTTAATCTTACCGGATGGACAAATGAACCTAAAGCGGCCATAAACAAATTAATTCCATGTCCGAATATTAATATAAATGCCATTATCAAAATTTTACCAATTATGTTATCCGGCGCGAATTCGACTGCCAGGCTATTGAAAACATACCCTAAAATTGCACTCGATATCCCCAGAGCAAAAAGTCTGATGTACGACAGGATATCACCTAACATTCCGGTTACTACGTTGTAAGCATCCCAGATTCCTCCTCCAATATTTGCAAGGATATTTCTTTCGGGATTATTAAACAGGAATGCTCCCGAACCACCTAATATAATAACTGACCACTTTAGTATTCTGATTAATGTTGCGGAAACGCCGGCATTTGCCATAAAATATAATCCCGCTGCACCAAGAATAATAATCAACCAACCAATAGTACCAATGGCGTATTTCCAGTTGAACATTTTTATTTCATTAAAGATTTTAATGAACATACCAAAGATTATCTGAACAGCTCCAAATATTAGTGCGAGTGTAAAAAGATGATCATTTATTGTCTTGTTCTGGGCATCGAATTTGTTGGCGAGGTCAGCATAAAAGCCAAATTTAATTTCATAAAGACTAATGCCGAAAAATGTCCCTCCTATCAAACCGAATATTATTGTTGACAAACCAAGAAGGCTCACCAATTTAAATAAGTTTTTCGATTCTTTTTTTGCTCCGAACAGAAGAATTAATCCAACAACTGATATTAATAAGCCATACCCGGCATCACCCAGACAGAATCCAAAAAACAACCAGTAGAACGGAGCAAAGAGCGGTGTTAAATCCAGCTCTTTATAGGATGGTCTGCTGTACAGGTCTCCAATTACCTCAAATAACCTTGCAAACCAGTTATTTTTAAGTTTTATCGGAATAGAATCTTCTTTTGTAGGTTCTGATATTTCATAGTGCATACTTGCTGAATTCAAATAATCAGCGACATTATTTTTGCAGTCGTCAGGAACCCAACCTTCCAGGATCATTAATTTATCTTCTGCCTCTTTTTCCGTACTAAGCACTATTTTATTGAAATGCAATTCTGAAAGCAGCTGTTCTTTTGATTCTTTTAAAGATCCAAGAAATTTTGTTGCATAGTCATCAAAGATCTCTTCCGTTTTTCCCAGAATTAATTTAAGTTCATCTATTTGCTTGTCTATAAATGAAAGCTGATTCCTGGGGAGCCTTATAAATTCGGCATCGACATCAATTTTCTCATCTTCTTTATGAAATACCACAAAATATATAAAACCAGTTATTTCATTGATTTTAGCAATACTATACTGATTTTCCCATCCGGCATTGTATTTTCTGGCAGGACAAATACAGAATGAAATATTTAATCCTGAGTTGTTTAACTGATGGATGTTATGCCAGCTAAAATCTCCCCATGGCTCAATCTGGGATTTTTCTTTTTGCAGGGCAGATAATTTATGCTGATTAGTTTCCTGGTCTGACCACAACCTTTTCAATTCTTCCAAAATTTCAGTAAAATCGGCTTTTTTCGGTGCAAATTCCGTATTTGATTCCCTTTTTGAAAGAAACTGGATTGCCTGGTTAAGTTCGTTCAGTTTTTTATACTTAGCCTTAATTTCTTCATCCTCAATCTCTCCGGTCTCTTTTTCTATTACATGAACAACTCCGAGTTTCTGCAATTCTTCGAGAAACTCGATATATTCCTTATGATAAACCAGGAAAGAGTATTTTTTCATCGGGACTATCATTATGCTGCCTCCTCTTGCTGTCTGGTTTTTACAATCTTTTGTGCTGATTTTGAAAGATTATCCTCATCCTCCATAAATCGTTTTATTTTACGAATAGCATCTTCATAACCCGGAATCTGAACCTTTTCGAACAGATTTACTTTTTGTGTTGTTTTCTTCCTTGCGTAATCAAGCAGTTCCATTTTTCTCAGGAATACCTCTCTTTCAATGGCAATGTTTACCAATATTTTAAGAATTGCTATACCATCAAGAAACCATTTTGGTGCATTGAATACACTAAATTCTTTCACTTTGAAGTATATTTCTTCCAGTATCGGTGTTTGAACACCTGCAATCTTTTTAACACCCAGAGACACATCTTCAATACTTACAAGATCCTTATCAAATTCACCCCACAATGCTACCATGTTTTCATATGATCTTAGCGCATCATTCAGTTCCTTATCAAGCTTCTTAGATTCATCTTTAGCCTTTTTAACTTCAATCCGCAGTGCCGACTCTTTGTTTTTAATTGTAGGCAGTGCACGCACCCTTACCTTAAGTTGTTTTTCAAGGTTCTGAAGAGATGTTTTATTATATTGAAATTTGATAGCCATATAAATCTATATGCTTATTTATCTATTTTTTAATTGAACAGTAATAACTGACATATTCAATAATTTCAAAAAGTGAACGGTTAACAGTTATAAGTAAACAGTAATGTTCCATTAATTAATTTTTACAAAATTTTGATGATTTGTTAATCATGGAGTTGAGCATTTTTTCTATCGATTCACATTGACTTATGAAATCATCTTTAGTTTTTTTTAGAATATTCGTATTTTCAAAAGCAACTTCCAACCAGTGTTGAGTCTCATATTGTTCAGCATCAGAATCTGTCAGTTTTAAAACGAAATACTTTTCATATCTTCTCTTCCCCCAAGATTCAGCAATTTGAGCTTCTATTGCTCTTGAATATCTTCTTATCTGATCAGTTAATGAATACTTTTCTTCAACAGGAAAATCTTTGGTCAGATCAAAAATTGATTTAACCAGACTTCTGGCTTGCTTATAAACTTCCAAACCTTTAAAAGTTCTGGCGTGAACCAATTTATTTTCCATATTTAACTGTCTACTGTTCACTGTTCACTACTCACTATTTTGGCCAGTACTTATCAACCAGATCTTGTTTAATACCTACTTCTTCAGGTTTAAAGTGTTTATTGAATAAGCTCCATCCTGTTGTAAGCATCTCATCAATATCGATATTTACATCGATAGCAAGCAGTTTATTTGAATAATCCTTTGCAAAATCTAAACTACGCTGATCATAATCAGTGAGGTCAAAACCGTTTTCAAGTTTAGTTTTTGCGTTCGCCGCATCTGCATACAACCTTACTGCGGCATTCATGACTTGTGGATGATCCTCACGTGTTTTTTTACCAATTACAAGCTGTTTCAGTCGCGAAAGGCTTCGGAACGGGTCAACGATAACCTTTCCGATGTCTGAATCACGGCGAAGGAACAGCTGTCCTTCTGTGATATATCCTGTATTATCTGGTATTGCGTGAGTAATATCACCTCCAGACAAGGTTGTTACTGCTATAATGGTAATTGAACCTCCTTCGGGGAATTGCACTGCTTTCTCATATATCTTGGCCAGGTCGCTATAGAGCGATCCGGGCATACTGTCTTTTGAGGGTATCTGATCCATTCGGTTCGAAACAATACTCAGCGCATCGGCATAAAGGGTCATGTCAGTAAGAAGGACCAGCACCGTTTCGTTTTTGTCCACGGCAAAATACTCTGCAGCTGTCAATGCCATGTCAGGTACCAGCAATCGTTCAACAGGCGGATTGTCGGTTGTGTTTACAAAACTGATGATACGATCGAGTGTCCCTGCATTATCAAAGACATTTTTATAGAACAGGTAATCGTCATTAGTGAGCCCCATGCCGCCCAGAATGATCTTATCGGTTTTAGCACGAAGAGCAACCATTGCCATAACCTGGTTAAATGGCTGGTCGGGGTCTGCAAAAAACGGGATTTTCTGACCGGATACCAGGGTATTGTTCAGGTCGATACCGGCAATACCGGTGGCAATTAATTCCGAAGGTTGCTTTCTGCGTACTGGATTTACAGACGGACCTCCGATTTCTCTTTCTTCACCTTCAATAGCGGGCCCTCCATCGATAGGTTCACCATAGGCATTGAAAAATCTTCCGGCAAGGTCTTCACTCACTTTTATTGTTGGTGATTTACCGAGGAAAGTCACTTCTGCGTTGGTAGGGATACCTTCTGTACCACCAAATACCTGTAGCGTAACAGTATCACGAATTATCTTTACTACCTGCGCCAGCTTTCCGTTTACAACGGCAAGTTCATCGTATCCGATTCCGGATGCCCTAAGCGAGCATGTTGCCTTGGTAATTTGAGTAATCTTCGTATATATCTTTTGAAATGCTTTTGTATCCATTGGTCCATTAATTTTCTATTCTACACTGATTTGGGTTTCGGCAACTACTCTTTCATTTACTATATTCTGTAATTCTTTCTCAAACTTGTTAAACTTCTCCGATTTGAAGTCCGAGTAATTCATTTGCTTATATGTATTAATAATTCGTTTGAAATAACTATCGACTTCAGTAAATGAATCGAAACTGAATTCAGAGTTACATATATTAAGAACATGCTCAAGCATATATTGCTGTCTTTCAATTGGTGTCGACTGGTCAATTTTATCAAATGCGTCCTGTTGAAGAATCACAAAGTCAATAATTTCGGATTTCCAGTAAGTTATGTGGTAGTCAACCGGCACACCATCATCTCCAAGGATATTGATTTGTTCATATACTTCTTTTCCTCGTTGTAAAATGGTTTTTGCCTCATTTACCAAATCAATCCAGTTTTCGGAAATAATATTACTTACGAATTCTGTAAATTCAGGATATTCAAGATATTTGGAGTAGCTGTCGATGGGGTCTACGGCAGGATATCTTTTACTGTCAGCTCGCTGCTGGGCTAATGCATAGAAACAACGTGCGGCTTTTTTTGTCGATTCGGTAACCGGTTCTTTCAGGTTACCACCAGCAGGTGATACTGTACCGAGGAATGTGATCGACCCTGTTTCACCGTTGTTTAAGTAGACAAATCCGGCACGTGCATAAAAACTTGAAATCACTGCAGGCAAATCCATTGGAAATGCATCCGGACCTGGTAATTCTTCAAGTCTGTTTGACATTTCACGCAATGCCTGTGCCCATCGAGATGTAGAATCGGCAAGCATAAGAACTTTTAATCCCATTGACCGATAATATTCAGCAATTGTCATGGCTGTATATACCGATGCTTCCCTGGCTGCTACCGGCATATTAGAGGTATTGGCAATAATAGTAGTACGCTCCATAAGTTTGCGTCCGGTTCTTACATCCTCCAGTTCGGGAAACTCGGTAAAAATTTCAACAACCTCATTTGCTCTTTCACCGCATGCTGCAACTATTACGATATCAGCTTCTGCCTGTTTTGAAATGGCATGTTGCAATACAGTTTTGCCGGCACCAAAAGGTCCGGGAATAAAACCAGTACCACCTTCAACGATGGGGTTTAATGTATCCATGGTTCTGACACCGGTTTCCAGCAATCTGAAAGGTCTTGGCTTTTCTTTAAAATTAGTTATAGGAACTTTTACCGGCCATTTCTGGCTCATGGAGATTTTTATTTCCTTACTCTCATTATCGACAATGGTGGCAATAGTATCTTCAATTGTATAATCCCCTGCTTCTACAATATTTTTAATGGTAAAATTGCCTTTAAGGCTAAAAGGGATCATTATTTTATGTGGCATAGCATTTTCCTGTACTTCTCCAATCCACGATGCAGCTTCAACTTTATCACCGGGTCTGACAAGGGGTTTAAACGACCATTTTTTACCCGGATCGAGTGGATGTGTGTATTCTCCTCGTTTCAGGAAAACATCTTTCATTTTATCAAGGTCATTCTGCAGTCCGTCATAGTTCTTTGATAACAGACCGGGGCCAAGCGTTACTTCAAGCAAGTGCCCTGCAAATTCTACATCACTGTCGATCTTTACACCCCGTGTGCTCTCAAAAACCTGCACATAGGTACTGATACCGCTGATTTTTATTACCTCGGCCATTAATTTCGTTCCACCGGTGATGATGAAACATATCTCATTCTGCGATACCGGTCCGTCGGCTTCAACAACCACGAGATTCGCTATAATACCTTTTACTTTACCTTTTGTCGACATGGTATCCTGTTATTTTTTTATTATAAATTCTTTTGGAAACTCATAGGAAGCTTCCAGATTATCTAACAATTCATTAAAGAGTTTTTTACCTGTTTCTTTATCAAGTGCCAGCCAACGCTCAACCAATGATAGTTTAAGTAAAAAAGAAAACAATTTTTCTATAGTGAAATAGTAAAAAAATACATTTTCATCAATGAAATTCCATTTTAGAATGTCGATCTTTTTTTCCTGTTCGAGCGGATCTGATTCATCAAGTGCTTTCTGTATCTCATTTAACATCGGAAATTCATTGTCGAGACCAAAATCCTTTGCGTTACTTCTGGAGAGTTTTTCTACAATATCCCCCGATCCGATCAGTTGTTTTTCAACATTCAGTTCATGCAATCTGCATTTTGCTGCAGTTAAAATATTTAACAGATCGAGTTCGAAACTGAACCAGTTCCTGATAAAACCTTTGGATGAGGAAATAATAAATTCAAAATATAACTGACTTAGCTGAAGATCCCAGTTTTTTTCTTTATAGATGTCTGTTTCTTCTTTATATGCCTGTATGAACTTTCCCATGTAAGGAGGAATATCACCTAAGGTATGTAAAGAATCTTCCTTTTGGGCAGTAAACAGATCATCAATTTCGCTTTCGGTAAGGTTCCCGCGGGGATCAAGCGGAGCCTCCTGATGTTGCAACTTATTTAATATATTCTGATTATCGAATCGCCAGAAATAAAGTTTGATGACATTAAAATCCTCTGATGAAACATTTTCTTTTAATAATTCACGGAATGCAATTCCATCAAAAGAGAGTTTTGAATCATCGATAAGCAAGTCTGGTAATCCTGCAACCAGGTAATGGTATTCTCTGCTCATAATTATTTATCGCTAAACAGGATTTTTACCAACTTAGGACGAAGGTACAGTTTGAAAAAATTTGTAAAGTCTTCTTCGGTAAAGCTAACCTTATAACTTCCATCTTTCGGACCTATCTGAAATCCCGATTTTAATCCTGAGTCAAACTGAATTACAACTCCGGTATCGAGATATTTTTTTAATGCATTATTAAAAAATGCGTTTAGTTCTTTTTCGTCCTTATCCGGAAGAAGCACAGCCAAATCCATTGACTGACCTGACCTGGCCCAGTTGGACAATGTTGTGTCAAGTATCTTTTTTATAAACTCCTTATCCTCCAATGATCCTTTAACGGAGCCGGCCGATATTTCACCATTAACAACATCAACAATTTGTTGTTTCAAAGAATTGATTGCCTGTTTTGCTGACAATTTAATTTCCGATTCAGTATTAATTTTTTCTTCTGTCGCAGCTTTTTTTGCATTTTCGACAATACTGCCTGCTTCCTTTTTTGCTTTTTCTATTATTTTATTCGCTTCAGCTTTTGCCCCTTCAACAATTTGTTGTGCTTCAGCATTACCTTTCTCAACACCCTCCTGGTAAATCTTTGTAGTGAGTTCCTGAAGTTTACTCTGCATTATTCTTATGATTTATATTGTTATTATAATCTATATTCCTAAAGAGCGCGCAATTTAATGAATCTTTTATTTTATGAGCATTGTTTTACAGTCAAACTAGTCGATCATTCGGTAAAAATTCAACAATTTAAAATTATATTGCTGACAGTAATTTATATTACAGTCTAAATAATATATAATATTAAGCTTAGTTCATATTTCTTTACCTGATTACTTTATACCCGATATTATCGATTGAGTCACTAATTTCAGTAAGTGTAATCAGTGAAGAATCGAATTTTATTTCAGCAAGGGAATCGGTATAGGATGCCGTAACTTCAAATACTCCTTCCAGATTACCTATAACTTTTGATATTGTCATTTCACATCCATGGCATGTCATACCATTAACCTGAATATCAACCGTAATGACATTAAGAGAATCAGATAAATTCCCCTTTGCTGATGTAGAATCAGGTACAGATTTGCACGTGGTATGCACTGCCACAAGAATTAAATAAAATATTGGTCTCATCGCGATTCGGTATAGTTATAAAAGGGATTACAAATTTACCGAAAAAAGTTTTAAACAAAATAGTTTGAGATGATCATTTATATTTGTGATGTGTTGATATTTTAATTTTATTATTTTCGGATAGTAACAAGGTTCACTTTTTTCTTTCCGAGTGAGTTTTATATCTTAAGCTGCATGACTCAGAAAGGATTTTCAACAAAAGAAAAATATAAGTTTCAAATGACTTCCCGGTCGTTTTAAAACAGTGAATCTATAAAATTAATACTGTTTGTAATGCGCGCAAAACAGCATCAAAATTTATTGAAGAGAGTAGGGAGGACTATTCAAAAACAGGAACTTATTTTGGAGAATGATAAGATTTTAGTTGCTTTATCAGGGGGTAAAGACTCGATGGTACTGTTAGAAGCTCTTGCTGACAGGAAAAAACGTTTACCTTTTTCTTTTGAGTTGTTTGCAGTTCATGTATATATTGATAATATTGGTTACAACATCGATACAGAATATTTAAATGCTTTTTGTAATTCAGCGGGTGTGAAATTTATTCTTAAAAAGTTCCCTTTGGAGGTTCAGAAAAACACAAAAAAAAGTACATGCTTTTTATGTTCATGGAACAGGAGAAAAATGATTTTCAGTTTGTCAAAACAGCTTGGTTGTAATAAAATTGCATTTGGTCATCAAATGGATGATGCTATAGAGACTTTGTTTATGAATATGATTTACCATGGTTCAATTAGTAGCATACCGTATAAACTGAGTATGTTTGATGGCAGGATTGAACTTATCAGACCTTTGTTGGAAATTACGGATAAAGAACTAAAAGAATATTCGGAGTGGAGAGATTATAAGAATGAAATCAGGAGTTGCCCATTTGAAAATACAGAACGTTTAAAAATGAAGGAGGCAATAGAAAACTTTACCGGGGACTCTTTGAAGATGAAAAAAAATATATTCCGATCAATGAATAACCTGTTTCAAGATTATCTTCCTAAATTCAGCAAATAGTTGGGATTATATGTTTTTTTATTAATTTTATAATAACCGTAATCTGAAATATTTATAATATGAAAAACAAAAAGGTAATAGCCATTTTATTGACCAGTGCAGTATTATTTAGTTGCAGTTTTGCTCAGGTAGACATTTCGTCCCTGATAAAAGATTTTGTTTCCGAAGACTGGAAAACTGTTCAGGAAGCAAAAATTGCGCTTGAAAATCTTGAAGGTGAAGCCATTCCTGATGTGATACCTTTACTCGACAGGGATGAAACAGTAAAACTAAAGAATACAGGATCGTTGATTTATCCTGGTGCTCAAAGGTTTTTCGGACATGGTCAGATAGTTGATTATGCAATTGATAATTTATCGATAAGGGCAGGATGGTTACTGGAAGAACTTACTTTCAATAATTTTGGATTTACAGGATTACACTTACCTGATGAGGAACTGGTTGGATTTATAAAAATTACATTTCCAGACTATTACAACAATTCACAAAACAGAAAAAAGATTGAGTCAAGCGCAGCAGATGAGCTCCGGAATTTAATACATAAGCTTTGTATTGCAGAAGCAAAAACATGGTGGAAGGCAGAGTCCGGTTCCTGGACGAGGTTACAGGCATTGGTAGACGGGCTTCACAGTTTTGATGAAAAAAGACAGGTGAAAGCGTTGTTCTATATGCGCAATGGGAAAACAAGATGTACGGGTTTGGATAAAGATTATTATATAGATAATATCTCAAGCTTAATCGTCAGATTAAGCAGCTCCGACACAAAACGTGTTTCAGAGCATGCCAGGTTTATTTTGTTCGACACACAATTTACGTGGCTCGATGATAAATTAAAATAGGCAGAACTTATATTGTATAAAATCAGAATAATATAGTTTTAATAAATTTGCATTAGAACATAAATTCATATAAGAAATGAAATTACGACCGGTATTAACTATTATATTTCTGACTGTCATTGTATTTGGGGCATCTGCACAAAAAGAAATTTTCATTAAACAGGTTGAATTTAAACTGGACCGAATAAGCGACATTGATTATGAAAATGAATATTTCATGACCATTAAACTAAACAAAGGTTCAAAATATATTTTCAGGGTTACAAATCATATCGATAGTTATGTTGGCGAGGCTGTAATTGAATTGCTGGATGCGGATAACCTGATCCTTACAAATGTTTATACCGAAAAATATTACACCAATATAAATTTCATATGTAATAAAACCGGATTTTACGATTTGCTGATTAAATTCCGCGATAACAAGTTAGGCAACTCGGTCATCGATATCCTCATGGTTCAATGATAATTTTATTTAATAAGCGAGTTCCAGAAATAATTCTTCATTTTCAATAACCCAGCATTCATCTTCTTCGCAAACACCCGAAACCCGTTTTAGTTTTTGGTTGGTACCATCAATTGCATAAACTGTTCTTTCGTTATTTGAATAAATGGCTTTGGCAGCATATCTCCTGTCGGCCTTTACCCAAATATATGCCGGACTGGAGTTAAATACGAAAAAAGTATCTATGAACTCACCATCATCAATGTTATCGATATAAAGAAGTACTGGTATTTCAGGAAATTCATCGGAGTGCGACCAGTAAATGACAAGATCAACCGAATCAGGTTTTGGATAGTAACATTCATTACAATCAACATTACCGGTGAATAATTTCTCTTCGCATGCTGTAAAACACAGGTATACCATCAATCCAAATGATATAAATCGTAATTTATTTATTGATACCATATCTCTTTTCTTGCAGGTGTTTTTATTTGCTTCCCCGGAATTAAAAATTGTATAAGAAAGTTGAATCGGTTAGGAGATACCTTTTCAACATTGAAATTGACATATTCATATCGAAATGCAAACACTGCAGAGTGAAGTTTAATATAAGGTGCTACCTGTGGTGATAATAAAAATTTATTATCGGGTTTTTGTTCAGATCCTCTGTAACTTCCGTATGTATATAAAACTTGTCCGCCCAGCATTAAACCAACAGAATTTTGCTTTTTCATTTTCAGGAGAGTAATTCTTTCATTCAAATCAAGATAGAAATAAGATCTTCTTTCCCAAAATTGATAATAATTCTGTTCACCTGCTGATTCAAGAACTTCTGTAGCAAACAGCCGGGTGGCATAGCCAAGACTTGTTGAAAGCCCATAGCGGGTATCATGCAGTCCGATGCCTCCTCCTATAATAAAACCATCTGCACTTCCACTAAACAGGAAATTGACAGAGCCATATTGCCATGCAATATTTCTGCTTCTTTTACCTCCATGTTCTTTCAGCAGGCTGCTTATTGAATCGTTTTTATTAGAAATTGCAATATTCAGTGGTCGCATTGATGAAGAGATTTTGGAATTTACGTCTGCATTTTTTTCAATCAGTAATTCGGTTATTTCTTTTTGATTGTTAAGAACAGCAACAGAAAGGCAAGAATAACCTGCCTCATTTTTTCTATTCGGACTGCTTCCTTTTTCAATAAGCAACCTGGTTGTTTCTAAATAACCATTTTGTGCAGCACAATGCAATGCAGTAAACCCATAATTGTCTTTTGTTTCAGGAGCGGAACCATTTTTAAGGAGAATGTCAACTATATCTGTATTACCGTAATACGATGCAGCTATCAATGCAGTATTTCCGTAATAATCTTTCAACTCAGAATCTGCATTGTAATACAGTAACATATCAGTAATTAAAGGAAAATTCAAGGCAGAAGCGTGAATGAGCGGGGTTGAACCGTTATTATCCCGGATATTTATATCTGCTCCGTTACGTATAAGAACTTCAACAACATCTCTGTTCCCTGATAAAACCGCGGCAATTAATGCAGGTATACCATTATCTGCCTTTAGGTCAGGATCGGCACCATTGAGTAATAGTGTTTTACAAGTCAATGCATCGCCACCCTGAACAGCATACATCAGGGGAGTAACACCATCGATGGTCATGGAATTAACACTGGCTCCCAGATTCAATAACCTCAGCACTTCGTCTTTATAACCTTTTTCAGCGCTTATCATAAGGTTATAATCAAGGTTGCCCAGGATATAATCGGATGTATCCAAAGCAACTGATATTGTATCGGTGCCGGTCAGAATAGTATCATCATTCTGCGATAATATGTTGCTGCAAAAAAGTATTGCAGCAATACAATATGATAATGCAATTTTTGTTCGGGAAATATCAAGCACAGTCACAAAATTGTTAAATTCATTTCGGAATAAAAATACAAAAATGTAATTGTATTGCCTTAAAAGATATTCTATTTAATATATTAGCTTTAATAACATCAAAAAGTCGGTATGGCAATTTCAACAAATACAAAAAGTTTTGGGACTGCTCCGGTATTTTTCACGGCTATCTCCACAATATTGGGTGCTATATTATTTCTTCGCTTTGGTTATGCTGTGGGCATGGTTGGATTTATGGGCACTCTTGGTATTATACTGGTTGGTCATATTGTCACTATTCCTACTGCTCTGGCAATTTCTGAGCTCGCAACAAATCAGCGGGTGGAAGGAGGGGGTGAATATTTTATTATTAGCCGTTCATTCGGTCTAAATATCGGTGCTACAATCGGAATGGCCTTGTATTTTTCGCAGGCAATAAGTGTAGCATTTTATGTCATTGCTTTTACCGAAGCTTTTTCACCTTTGCTTGATAAACTGGATTTGCCTGCAGAATGGGCGAGAAGAATTGTCAGCGTTCCCAGTATGCTGTTTTTATCCGTACTAATGCTTAGGCGTGGTGCTAATATAGGTGTTAAAGCATTATATATTGTTGTGACCATATTAGCCATTTCTATTACTCTGTTCTTTTTGGGCGGTACAAGTTATAGTGAGGTATACCCAAGTAACCTGTTATCATTCAGAAATGGAAATATTGAAAATTCTTTCTTTATAGTATTTGCCATAATATTTCCGGCGTTTACAGGTATGACCGCTGGTGTTGGTTTAAGCGGCGACCTGAAAAACCCCAGCAAATCAATCCCCCTGGGAACAACAATGGCAACCACACTTGGAATGATAATATATGGTTTCATAGCTTATAAACTGGCTATATCAGCCTCTTCTGATGATTTGGTCAGCGATCAGTTAATAATGAGTAGAATAGCTATTGGCGGGACAATTATTATTCCTGTTGGACTTGCAGCTTCAACTATTTCATCGGCACTGGGTTCAATAATGGTAGCTCCAAGAACACTTCAGGCCCTGGCTGCTGATAAATCGATACCGTTAAAAGGCATAAACAGGATAATGGCACGTGGTAAGGGGAATACAAATGAGCCATACAATGCAACACTTCTCACAAGTATCATAGCAATGGTGTTTGTGTTTATTGGAGGGGTAAATTTTGTTGCTCAGATAATTTCTATGTTCTTCATGGTTACCTATGGATCTATATGCCTGATATCGTTTTTATATCATTTTGGTGCAGACCCGTCATACAGACCGGTATTTAGATCAAGATGGTACATATCACTTACCGGTTTTATTTTTTGCACATGGCTGATGTTTAAAATGCAGCCTTATTATGCGATGATGGCAATTATTGTAATGATATTACTATATATCATTATAAGTTACCTGCATCAGGACCGGGGAGGAATGGCTTCTATTTTTCAGGGAGCAATTTTTCAGTTAAGCAGGAATATTCAGGTGTATATGCAAAAAAAGAAAAAAGAAAGCACTGTAACCAAGTGGAGACCTTCCGTTATATGTATTGCGCAAAGTACTTTCGAAAATGACAAGGCATTACAATTACTGGGTTGGATTTCTGACCGATATGGATTCGGAACCTATATCCATCTTATAGAAGACTATTTTTCAACTGCTTCAAATAAAAATGCAGAACAATTATTAGACAGACTTATCGATATTGCAGATGATGATAATAATGCATACCTGGACACCTTGATTTCTCCATCGTATACATCGGCTATTGCCCAAACTGTTCAGCTTCCGGGTATATCGGGGATGCCAAATAATATGATTCTTTTTGAATTTGATAAATCGGAGCCGGATAAAGTTCAACCCATTATGCAAAACATCGGCCTGGCAAAAGCAGCTAGAATGGATATTTGTATTCTTTCGTATACCAGTCATAAAATCAATCACAAAAACGGGATTCATGTTTGGATAAGGAGCATAGATTTCGAAAATTCAAAATTGATGATTCTACTGAGTTATATAATATTGGGACACCCTGATTGGAGAAAAGGCAAAATAAAGATTTTTGAAATTGCACCGAAAATCAAAATAGATAAAAGCAGAGAAAATCTCATTGAAATAATACATAGCGGAAGGCTGCCAATTTCACCCAAGAATATCGAAATAATTGAACTGGATCCTGCTAAAAGCCCAAAGAATACTATATGTGAAAGATCTAAAGATGCCGGACTAACGGTGGTTGGTTTCAGAGAAGAGCAAATCAAACACGACCCCGATACTTTTTACGGCTATGATGAAATTGGAGATGTACTTTTTGTGAATGCATCACAACTAAGAGAAATTAATTAATTTTAGGAAAAATATTTTAACTAATTAGAGAGATACCTGTTCACTGGCTAATTCTTAATTAAAAATAAAAGGCGAATAAATTGTGAAATATAAATTCTTGAATCATGAAACCTGACATAAGAATTTTCACAGAACCGGAGATAATGGCAACATCGTTGTCGGAAGAATTTTACCGTTATGTTAATCAGTTATTTAACTCGCACAATTCTTTGAATGTTGCACTGTCCGGCGGCAATACGCCTTTACTGTTCTTTACGAAACTTGCTGAGTATAACGGCCAAAAACTAAATAAAATAGACTGGAAACGCATTCATTTTTTCTGGGGTGATGAACGCTGTGTGCCTACCTCACACGAAGATAGTAATTATGGAAGGGCTTCTGAAGTATTTCTAAGTACCATTGATATTCCTGAAAAGAATATTCACAGAATTAATGGTGAGAATGATCCATATAATGAATCAGAAAGATATTCGCAACTTGTGCGCCAGATGGTAAATACAAAGAGTGGAATACCTTCTTTTGACTGGGTATTCCTCGGTGTGGGAACAGACGGGCATATAGCTTCAATTTTTCCTGATCAGATAAAATTAATTAATTCCGAAAAGATCTGTGAAGTATCAGAAAATCCTGAAAGCAAACAGAAAAGAGTAACGCTGACCGGTATTATACTCAATAATGCTAAACGCATTACTTTCATCGTTACAGGCGATCATAAAAAGAATGTTGTGAAGAATATTCTAAATAATGAAGGACCTTACAAAAAGTATCCGGCATCATATATAAAGTCGAATAATGGAGTAACTGACTGGTACTTAGATTCAAAGGCTGCAGATCTGATATAAATATCACTTTAAAGTAAAAAATACATTCTTTTCAGTTATAGTTGAATATTTGCCATTAATACCCTCAAAACCTGTATTGGTCAAATACAAGCTTTCGTAAACAGTCCGGCAGTCCGTAACATTTATATTTGTAGCAATAATTTATTGAACAAAAAGTGAGAAGTCTGGCCAATCCTTTAATATATATCGCAGATAATAGTACTGTTTATCGCAAAATTGTTAAGAATTGTTTATTGGCACTGAATTACCGGAATGTATATTGTTTCGAGAGTATAGATAAATTTTTTCAAAACAGGATTGCACCGGATATTCTTATTCTGGAAAACAGTTTTGGAAAGGGAAGAATGACGGGCATGCAGTTAATGCTTGCTCATGGTGAAAAATTTAAAGATACCCGATTCATATTTCTTTCGTCCAATACAGATCTGGAAAATGCAGTTAGTGCAATTCGCGGAGGTGCATACGATTATATTGTAAAAAGTAAAAAGGGACTTGAAAGGCTTGTTAGCAGGATAGATAAATTGGTGAAGTCTTATAGAACAAAGCAAAAGCATCAAAGGATTTACAGGGCGATGGTGTTTTCACTGGGGATGTTTAGTTTACTTTTTATAGTAGCAATTATTTTGTATAACAACCAGGTTTTCTAATGCGGATTTAGGAGTAAGTCATTTGCTCCGTATACGAAAACAATTCTACCAATTCCTGACATTTGGCATTTCAATCTTTTCAATACTGAAATCTTTATTATATCTGATAAAATTGATGCTGTTGTTTTCAAAACAGGACAATCCCTGGTTACGCTCAAACTGGTAGCTGGTAAGCAAAAGTTTTTTTGGGTAGTTGGTTATACAGTCGCATGTATTACTTCTGTATGTATTAATAAAAGGAATAAAATACATACCAATATCATAACCCATAAATGTGTAATTCAGTCCGGTACCTTTTGATGAAGTCTTATATGGTTCGTATCCAAGTTTTTTTCTGCAAACAGAAATAAATCTTTTAACATCCGGCCGTGAATAATCAATAAAATAAGGTGAATATAAAGTGAGTTGGAGATCATGATAATGATCGATCTGTACATTTTTATATTTTTGCCAGGCCGGCCTTCCGAAGATTTCAATATCAAGAAATCTCAATTGTGAATGCAAATACGTAAGAACCTGTCTTACTTCCGGTTCGTAAGTTGGCAGTATAATTACAAAGTTGCGTTTATCTTCCAGCAGAAACTTACTGATATTTTCCTCCATCGAATCGTTTAGAAATACCTCATTAATAAGTAATGTATCATATTGATTACTCCCTGTGAAGTTTGAATAAATTGAATTTTTAATCTGATTTGCTTCACTGCTGTGTATAAAACTTTTTTTATATATCAGGATAATATTCCTGTCGCTAAACTGTGATAAGTATTCTGAAAATGCTTTTATTTCATATTGCTTTGTCGGCATTACCTGGAATAAATATGGATTTCGCTTAACAGATGAATCAGATCTTATTAACGGTGGTATAAAAGGTATCTTATTATAACTGGAATATTCCGAAACGATTTTTGAATTTGATGTTGATAAAGGACCGATAATAAGATCAGGATTAACAATATCGAGGTCTTTTAAAATTTGTTTGATTTCATTGGTATCAGACCGGGTATCGTAAACCAAAAGACGAATGCTTATGCCCTTTTTCCTTAGAGAGTCAACCGCTAACAGAAATCCTTCATAGAATTCCGCAGCTCCGCGTCCTTTTAGTTTGACAGATCTGTCTGTATTCTCAATTTCAACAATTGAATCTCCCAGTACAGATGTATCTTGTTCAAAATCATAAGAGGCATGAAATGGTAATAAGAGTGCCACTTTAAGGATTGGTTTCATTTTATTCAGCAGGGCAATTGAGTCGCATTGATATTTACTTAGCTGTGCAATAGCTGATATAGTCATTACTGAATCGGGTTTAATCCCCAATGATTCTGCGAACAAACCAGGTCTGGTGGGTATTTTAAGTGTTTGTCCGGCTTTTAACCCCCATCGAAGAAAATCGTTTACGTATATTATATCCGCAACCGGTATATTATAGTATTTTGCAATACTGTACAGCGTGTCTCCGGGCCTGACCTGATAATGGATAAAATCATCTTGTTTTTCCTGCTGCTGTTTATTAACTTGTGTTATAGATGTTTTTACTGGAATTTTTACTACCTGGCCAACTTGCAAACCCTGATCGGTTCCAGGATTATACCTGTAAATAAGCTCTAAGGGAACATTATACTTCTTATGTAAAGAATAGGTAGTTTCCTTAGCCTGTACAGTATGGTAAATAAAGGAGGTATTCTGAGTTATGGTATTCTGAGTTATGGTATCCTGACTTTGACTTTCTGAAACAACCGGTATTCGAATTACCTGTCCTACTGAAAGAGTGTCAAGATTATCGCCATTATTTGCTTTTCTGATATCCTGTTCTGTTACTCCGTATGCTTTACCAATAGAATAAAGAGTATGACCAGGTTTTATCTTATGAATGTAATATATAACACCCTGGAATACTATCTTTTGGTTCGATTTTTCAACATTTGTTGCCTGAAACTGCGCATCAGTCGGTCTCAAAAATGAAAACGATAACAGTACAATAAATAATATTGGTAACCTTAACGGTTTTAGCATGGATACGATCTTTTATTGCCAGACTAAATAAATCATTAATTCAGGAAAATACTAATCGGATAGGTAAAAAACAATGTTAAGATCTTTCATTTAGAAATGAAAGAACGTTTTTTTCAATTCGCGATTCAATATCTTCGGTTTTAGCTTTATGAAATTTCTCCCCGGTTATTTTTTCGTAAAGTTCAATATACCGGTCGCTTATTTCAGAAACAAATTCATCTGACATGGCAGGTACCTTTTGGCCTTCTTTTCCCTGGAATCCGTTACTGATAAGCCACTGTCTTACAAATTCTTTTGAAAGCTGTTTCTGAGGTTCTCCTTTATCTAATCTTTCCTGGTAACCTTCGCTATAAAAATATCTGGACGAGTCTGGTGTGTTGATTTCGTCTATCAGGTAAATTTTGCCATCTTTTTTACCGAATTCATATTTTGTATCAACCAGGATAAGTCCCATGCCGGCAGCAATTTCAGTTCCGCGTTCGAAAAGTTTGTAAGTATAATTCTCAAGCTTTTTATAATCTTCTTCTGAAACAATTTTATTCGCAATGATATGCTCTTTAGAGATGTCTAAGTCGTGACCTTCTTCAGCTTTGGTAGTAGGTGTTATTATAGGTTTTTCAAAATTCTGATTTTCCTTCATTCCTTCCTGCAAAGGTACGCCGCAAAGAATCCTTTTACCATCTCGGTATTCGCGCCATGCATGTCCAGTAAGATATCCCCTGATTACCATTTCTACTTTAAACGGTTCTGCAAAATGACCAACCGTGACCATCGGATCTGGTGATGCGATTTTCCAGTTTGGAACAATATCCGCAGTCGCATCAAGGAACTTAGATGCTATTTGGTTTAAAACCTGCCCTTTATAAGGAATTCCCCGGGGCAGTACAACATCGAATGCCGATATACGGTCGGAAACAACCATGACCAGGAATTCATCGTTAATATTGTATACATCTCTTACTTTTCCGTGATATATACTTTTTTGTTCAGGAAAACTGTAATTGGTTTTAGCTAATGCCTGCATTATATAAAAATTTAAATATTACTATTCTGTATTATTCTGATCACTTCCGTAAGCTTCGATAATTTTCTTAACTAATTTATGACGAACAACATCACGTACATCGAAATATACCACTCCGATGCCTGGAATATCTTTTAAAAGATTTAATGCTTTTAATAATCCTGAATTATGTTTTACAGGCAGATCGATCTGTGTAGTGTCACCGGTAATAATAAATTTTGCGTTTTTCCCCATTCGGGTTAAGAACATTTTCATCTGATTTATTGTAGTATTCTGTCCTTCATCGAGAATAACAAATGCGTTATCCAGTGTTCGTCCCCGCATATAAGCTAATGGTGCTATTTCTATAGTACCTTCTTCAAGGAGTGTAAGTAACTTTTTTGGAGGGATCATGTCGCGGAGTGCATCATAAAGGGGTTGCAGATAAGGATCGAGTTTTTCTTTCAGGTCACCGGGCAGAAATCCCAGGTTTTCGCCTGCTTCCACAGCAGGCCGGCACAGGATAATACGCCTGACTTCTTTGTTCCTGAGCGAACGAACTGCAAGAGCAATGGCAGTATATGTTTTGCCGGTACCGGCAGGACCAAGAGCAAAGAGCATATCATTATTATCGAACTCATCGACCAGCATCTGCTGATTGACAGATTTTGCTTTTATTTCCCTGCCGTGATTTCCATAAATAAGAACATCGGGAGAACCGTTCGTACTTTTTTCTATTTGTATATTATTGTCTTGCAGTATGTCTTCCAGATCGGTTGCAGTAAGCTTATTGTATTTATGAAAGAAATTAATAATAAGTTCCAGTTTTTCTTCGAACAATTTAATTTGGGCTTTGTCTCCAATTACCATAACTTCGTGCCCCCGTGCAATAATACGTAGTTTTGGAAATTGGGAAGTTAATTTATTTAGCAGGTTGTTGTTGGTACCATAAAGATTTAACGGATCAATTCCTTCTAAATATATCGACTTTTCGATCATAAATATTTGACAATAATATGTACTTTTAGCCGTACAAAGTAAGCGTATTTTTTCAAGATTATCTAATTAATTAAAAACCTCTACCTTGAGCTAAATGCCTATAATAACACTTACAACCGACTGGAACAGGAGCGATTATTACGTAGGAGCTGTTAAGGGTAAAATTCTTACTGAAAACCCTCTGACACAAATTGTAGATATCAGCCATCAGGTGCAACCTTTCAATATACTTCAGGCTGCATTTGTACTTCGTAATTGTTATCAACAATTTCCGGCAGGAACTGTCCATATTGTGGGGGTGAATACTGTGCTTAGTACTAAAAGAAAACTGCTTATTATTAAAATTAATGAACAGTTTATAATTACAGCAGATAATGGTATTGTTAAACTTTTTACAGGTGACATCCCTTTTGAAATATATACTTTAAAGAAAGAAGTAAAGGAGGAACATACATTGAATATTGATCCTTTCATAAAAACGGCTTTTAAAATTTTCGATAATGATGATTTAAAAAGCTTCTGTGTGCCGGTAGAAGAATATGAAGAACAGATTTCGTTCCGGCCTGTAATAGACAAGGATCAAATTAACGGAAGTGTGATTTATATTGATTCCTATGCCAATGCCATAACCAATATTTCTAAAGAAACATTTGAAAAAGTGGGAAACAGGAGAATGTACGAGATGTTTATACAAAGCAATCATTACAGAATAGATAAAATAAGTCAATCATACAACGAAGTACCTGTAGGTGAGCTGGTAGCCCTGTTTAATTCAATAGGACTGCTGGAGATAGCCATTAATCACGGAAATGTAGCCGAGCTTTTAAATTTAAAAGTGAGTTCGGCAGTGAGGATCAAATTCTATAAAAATAAACCTGAAAACGAATTGAAATTAAGCGGGGGATGATAATGCATACTAAGAAAGAGAAATTAGAAACCTTTGGCAGGTTGCTTGAAATAATGGATCAGCTTAGGGAAAAATGTCCATGGGACAGGGAACAAACGTTCGATTCTATCAGAAACCTTACTATTGAAGAAACCTATGAGCTTGCGGAGGCTATTATCAGCAACGACCTGTCAGAAATAAAAAAGGAGCTGGGTGATATTTTACTGCATATTGTTTTCTATGCGAGAATTGCTTCAGAAACCAATGATTTCGATATTAAAGATATAATTGACAGCCTTTGCGAAAAACTGATCTTTCGTCACCCGCATGTTTTTGGTGATGTTGATGTAAAAGGAAGTTCTGAACAGGTAAAACATAACTGGGAAGAGCTGAAACAAAAAGAAGAAGACCGTACAGTGCTATCAGGGGTTCCAAAGGCATTACCAGCTTTGATCAAGGCCAACAGGGTACAGGAAAAAGTCAGGGCTGTTGGTTTCGACTGGGATGAGCGTGAACAGATATGGGATAAGGTGCGGGAAGAACTTGAAGAATTAAAACAGGAGGTGAAGTCTGATAATAAGAAAGAAATTGAGCAAGAATTTGGAGACTTATTATTTTCGGTTGTTAATGCTGCGCGTTTATATGGTGTAGACCCTGAAACAGCCCTCGAAAAAACAAACAGAAAATTCATCAGACGGTTTAATTATCTTGAACGCAACACAATAAAAAAAGGCCGATCACTTAAAGATATGAACCTTGATGAGATGAATGAGATATGGGAAGAAGCGAAAAAATATGATTAATACTACTTTATTTAAATCTCAACTTTTTAATATGATAAGAAGAAGTGTCTTATTGTTTTTTGCGGCATTATTTTCTTTTAATCTGCATGCCCAGATAATAAAAACAAAACTCGATGTTGTGGGGGGAATTTCAGCAAGGGAGTTTTTGCATATTGGACTGAGATATCAGTATACCGATTTCACACAGCTGGGCATCTATTATGGCGGTGATATAGGCATTGAGGACGAGACAATAGTTACCTACGCCATCGATAATATGATTCATTTCGGGAAACACTCATTTTATTCAAACAGATCGGTTTGGTATGTTCGGCAGGGTTTTACGTATGTTACCAGTGATGAAACAGACCGAAACAGGAAATTCTCATATGTCAATCTTTCGGCAGGTCGTGAATTCACTGTCAATGACTGGTTGGGTTTTAATGCTGACCTCGGATTAATATGGCAACTTATGGAAAATGTTACATATGATGCATCCGGCACAGAACCAACATATCATAACCGGTGGGAATGGCATCCGCTGGCAAGGGTACAGGTGTTTGTTTCTTTATAATAATAATTAGCTCAAATTTTTAATTTAATTTGAAAAACTAAACTAAATAGCATATAGATTAATGTTAAACAGGAATTCATGTATATGGTAATTGTATAATTGTTATCAGTTGATGACCAATTACTGCCAATTTTTTATGTTAATGTAAATTTCGCTTGTTGGGTGAAACATATATCTATCTTTGCCGTTTTTCAGATAAAATGGCATTATGAAACCTAAAACAATACTATCAGTTCTTTTATTATCTATTTTGTTTTCGATAATTTCAAATGCTTCGGTAGTTACTGTCAATGGCAGGAATATTCTGGTCGATGGTGTTGAATATACAATAAAAGGGGTCTGCTATAATCCTGTTCCGGTTGGAAGCTCGGAACGGGACTTTTCAAATCTTACCGAAGATATTGTACTGATGCAGGAAGCAGGTATAAACACTGTCAGGGTTTATTCCCCGATTACCGAAGAAAGTGTTTTTGATGAACTTGCCGATGCAGGGATTATGGTCATTGTAAGCTTTGGATACAACCAGGGAGGAAATTACGATATACTTTCAGGGACATATCTCGATTATGTTGAAATGTATAAAGACCACGATGCAATATTCTTATGGGAACTGGGTAATGAATACAATTATCATCCCGAGTGGTTTGGCGGTGATATTGCCAATTGGTACACTGCTATGAATAATGCAGCCGACGAAATTCATTTTGCCGATCCTGATCATCCGGTATCAACCGCACATGGAGAACTCCCCGATGCGACTGCAAGAAATTCATGTCCGAATATTGATGTATGGGGTATGAACGTATACCGATGGGATAATCCCGGTCCAATATACGGACAGTGGAGCAGTGCCAGTACAAAACCGATGTACTTATCGGAAGCCGGTGCCGACAGTTATATGGCGATAGCTCAACATGAATATGAATTTGGCCCCAATGAACAAATGCAAGCAGATGCAGTGGAAAATATACTAAGCGATGTATTTGATAATACCGATATTGGCGCAGGTGTCCTTTTATTTTCTTTTGTTGATGAGTGGTGGAAATACGAAGAAGGAAATAATAGTCAGCAAGACCCCGGTGGATCGGCCCCTAACAGCAGTGGGGTGCCCTTCGATGGAGCGCCAAATGAAGAATACTGGGGAATTTTAAATATAGACAGATCAAGGAAACTTGCCTTTGATATTGTCAAAAATGCTTATAATCCTTCAACTTCTGTATCCGAAAACCTATTCTCAAATAATGAGATTATTGTCGGACCGAATCCTGCAACTGATTTTTTGAGAATTGAAAGGTTGAACGATGGAGTTAAGAATATTACCATTCTTGATCTCACCGGCAGGATACATTTATTGGTAAAAGATTTTGCCAGCAATTCGGTAAAAATAAACACAGGCATGTTAAAACAGGGTATATATTTTCTAAAGGTTAGCAGTTTAAATTCAGAACAAGTATACTGGTTTATTAAGAACTGAAAATACCAGGTCAGAAGATATCGTTAAATACATTTAATTTAGGTTTTTTGTACTTTAATTTCTTGCTAAAGATAATTTAAGTGAGTAAATTGAGTTTACCAACAGAAGCGCAATGTCTTTAGGTAAAGAAGTGTCGAAGCAGGGTACAGTATCTGCCGAAACAGTACTCAGACTCCGGGATTATTTATTAGAGTTTATTTCGGACAAAGAGTATAAAGTACTGATGCAGGTTGATATATCCGATGTTTCGATACCAAAAGTTCTATATGCAACCGGTAGTTTCACAGATTTATTCGGGCATAAGAGGGAAGAAATTACAAATATGCCGGAAGCACTGCATGATCTTCTATTGACAGAAAAACACCATTCATTTTTAGATACTTTAAACAAAACATTTCTGCCGGGTGAAGAAAAAGTTTCACCTTGTATTGCCAGACATAGGGACAAGGGGGTAACTAACCTGACAGCCTTCGTAAAATTTCATTATTATGATAATAAAAAGATAATAAGCATTGCATTTACCAGACAAACAGTAATTAACCCCAAATACGAGGATTACATAACAATTGCAAGGAATTTTCCCAATGGGGCAGTACTTATATACGATCACGACCTTAAATATATTTTGGCTGAAGGTAAAGGTTTAAAAGATGCAGGTTTATCTGCAGAAAATATTGTGGGTAAAAAAGTATCAGAAGTATTCGCCGAAGATATGTGTAAAAAGATCATACCTGGTTATGAAGGTGCCTTAAAAGGTGAAAAGTTTGAATATGAAGTTGACTATGAGGGCAAAGTTTACAGGTCGTTTAATATTCCTCTGTTTGCTGATGACGGATCTGTAAGGGCCGGAATGGTGATGACACAGGATATTACCAGACAAAAAAACATTGAGAAGAAATTACATGAATCTGAATCAAATTTTAAAGCTCTTTTTGAAAATGGTCCGATCGGTGTTGCTTATCATCGCATGAAATATGACGAGCAGAGGAAGGCAGTTGATTATTATTTTATAGATGCAAATAAAGCTTATATTGAATTAACAGGAACTGATCCAAGAGGTAAATATGTAACCGAAGCATTCCCCGGGATTGAAAAAGACTCTTTTGATTGGATTGGCATGTTTGACAGGGCGGCTCGCGGAGGAGAAACAGTACGTTTCCAGCAGCATTTTGAAGTTAATGATCGTTGGTACAGCATCGTGGCATATCAATATCTTCCGGAACATTTTGTGTCTGCATTTATTGACATTACTGAAATTAAAAAAGCAGAAGAAGCTGTCGTAGAAAGTGAAAGTATTCTGCATGCGGCCATGAATAACAGCAATGCAGGAATTATACTGGCAGAAGCATCAACCGGTAAAATCAGATATGCGAATAAAATGGGATTGTTGATAGGCGAAGTAAATGAAGAATCTTTGGATCTAAATGGTAATATTAAAGAATATATATCAGGCTGGCGTATTTATCATTTAAATGGAGATCCTTTCAAACCGGATGAATTTCCGCTTATTATGGCGTTGGAAAAAGGAGATACATGCAGCGAGGAATTTTTTGTAAGGTATGGTGAAGAAGATGAACATTTTATGTTGTCCAATGCATCACCAATTACAGACAGAAAAGGTAAAGTTACAGCTGCAGTTATGGTTTTTCTGGATATAACCGACAGTAAAAACTACGAGAAAAAAATCAAACAAATCAATGAGGAACTTTATGCTCAGAATGAGGAATATCTGGTGCTGAATGAAGAATTGGAAAATAATATTAAGAAGATGCAGGAAATAAATGATGAATTGAAAACTGCTAAGTTAAAAGCTGAAGAGAGCGATAGGTTAAAATCTGCATTTCTTGCCAATATGAGCCATGAAATCAGGACCCCCATGAATGGGATTATCGGGTTCAGTGAGATGTTCATGAAACCAAATAAAAATGAAGAACAAAGGAATTATTATGCTGAAATAGTAATAGACAGTAGTAAAAGATTATTATCGATTGTTGACGATATACTTGATCTGTCAAAAATAGAGACAGGATTGATAGAAATATCAGATGATGAGTTTCAGCTTAATATGCTACTTGAAGAGCTTTTTATAACCTTTAGTGCAAGGACAGTTGAAAAGAATATAACCTTAAAAAAGGAATATGCTTTACCTGATGATGACTGCACTGTAATATTTGATCGCACGAAAGTTTCTCAGATTCTTAACAATTTCGTAAGTAATGCATTTAAATTCACTGATAACGGATATATTAAAATCGGTTATAAAATTGAAGATAAAGAATTGATATTTTTTGTTGAAGATACCGGAATTGGTATACCGGAAGAGCTTCATAAAAAAATATTTGAACGTTTCAGACAAGCTGAGGTTGAATATACAAGGCAGTATGGGGGAACAGGGCTTGGACTTTCAATTTCAGAGAAACTGGCCGAAGTTTTAAGTGGCAAGATATGGCTTAAATCGAAACCAGGTAAAGGTTCAACTTTCTTCTTTTCAATGCCATATCGGCCGGTTAGTAAGAAAGAAATTGAAGTCGAAGAAAAAATAAGTTCGATCTATACAGGAAGATTTGCAGGGTATTGTGTCCTGATTGTAGAAGATGAATCGATTAATCTTGAATACCTTATAGAAATACTTAGAGATACCGGGATTGATATACATTCAGCGCTAAATGGAGAAGAAGCTTTGAATATGTTAAATAATCTGGATAATATTGACTTAATACTTATGGATATCAGGTTGCCGGTTATGGATGGGGTAGAAGCGGCAAATATTATTAAAAAGAAAAAACCTGATATTAGGATAATTGCACAAACAGCCTATGCCATGATAAAAGATAAAGAGAAGATTCTGAAATCCGGTTTCGATGATTATATATCCAAACCTATTGATAAGTATGAGTTATTGAAAAAAATGAACCTGCTGCTAAAAAAATCATAGATATCAGATACTATTCTACTTCCGGTTCATTTTCGTCCGGTTCTCTTCCTGTAACTGCTTCATAGATTCTTGTTGGCACCGGAGGACATCCCGGTACATAAATACCTTTATCCTTATGTGCCCGGGTACAGTTACCGACAAAGACGGTTCCTTCGGCGGCATTTTCAATTCCCTTTCCAATTGCTATATGGAATTTACCATCACGAAGAACATAATCTGTCATGTCGCCGCTAAATCTTTTCAGAAATAACATAAGAGTGGAAAGACATGAACTGCAGGCTTCTTTTTCATAAACGTGAATATTCTTAAACTTAACCGAGATATTCTCGGGTGGTTTTTTATAAGGATGAATGAATTTTTGATAATCACCGGGTTCAACCTTATATGCTCCGGGATCAAGAGACATATTCATCCTTTCCGATATCAGTTTTAGATGTGGTACCGATTCGGGCTGAACACCCATCAGTAAACATGCATATACATCAGATGCCATGGCATTTTTCGAGGCAACTGCGAAATCGGAATTTACCGCTTCACCACCTGACGGCCCCAAACCTTCCATACCAATGTAGCCATCTACAATAGTCAGATCAGGAAGGAGAATAGTAGCCAGATCAGAAATTGCTGAATCGAGAGTTTTTTCAGGATATTCTTTGTACTTGTATTCCAGCTGGTGATATTTTACTTTTTCATGACGGTAAAGACAACCCTTCATATTTTTAATACCCAGTGTTACGCCGGTATGCATGTGTGTTTTTGCAACGGGCACAGAAATAATAATATCATATTCAGAAAGTGGTGAGCAGACTTTTGTTGAACTTAACACTCTTCCATTATGAATTTCTTTTACAAACGGGGGAGTAGCATCAAAATCGATCAGTTCAACATTATATTTTTCTGCAACATCAGTAACGCCTCCTTTCTTAAATGCTTCCATTGTATCGATACCTACCAGGGGGCTTTCTCCAATTGCTACCTTGAGTGTATTTACTTGTTTTATAACTTCTAAAACTCCGGCAATTGCCTGCGGATGTGTATTGTAACCTCTTCCTGGCGATGCAGCTCTTCCAATGTTTGGTTTAATCAGAATCCTTTTCCCTCCCAGAAAGTTGAGATCTATTCTGCTAAGTGCATCAACAACATTATTGAATGGTCCTCTTTTACCTGAAATACTTACGACGGGTTTTTCAATCATGTTTGAAATTTATCAATTTTAATTAATCCGGAAGTTAGAATGCTGCGATCAGAATTAAAATTTGCAAATATCGCAAATGTTTCAGGTTTTTTTGAAATATCAATATTTTTTTCCAAAAGGGAATTATGTGAATGCTTAACAAACAGTTAACATTTTTTAAAAAAATGTTTGATCAAATGAAAACAAACTAATTTAATTTCGTAAAAAAGTTAAATCATAGAATGAAGGTTATGGATAGAAAAAAGATCGCATTGCTATACCTGGGGATGATTATGTTTTTTACGGCATTTGTTTCAAACCCGATAGCAGTTATTGAATGGAATGAAACAACAATTGATTTTGGTGAAATTCAGTTAAAGAAACCGGTTACCGTAGAATTTACTTTCAAAAATCCGGGAATGATTCCTATCATTATCAGCGATGTTAAACCTTCTTGTGGCTGCACTGTTGCCGAGTTCCCGAAATATCCTATTGGTTCCGGTAATGAAGGAAAAATAAAAGTTACCTACGATGCCGATTCACCAGGATATTTTAGCAAAACAATTACTGTTTATACCAACACACAGGATGGTATCACCGATTTGTTTATTAAAGGGATTGTGGTAAGATAGTTTTTAGAATTTCTGCTTGCGGCTAATTTCGAATAAGATCCAGCTCATTTTGTACAAAATAAATAAGCTCTTTAATATACTGTGAACTGAAATCGAATTTTATACCTGCAGCACTAAAGAGTTCAGGGATACTTACAGAATATCCAAGTGATAAAGCTTTTTTATATGCATTAAGTGCATTTTTTGGATTCTCCCTGTAATTTTTCCATATTGCAATTGCTCCTAATTGTGCAATACCATACTCAATATAATAAAGCGGAAACTGAAAAAGGTGCATCTGTTTTTGCCACAGATATGTTTTAGCAAGTTCAAATCCTTTCCAGGCAACAAATTCACCATGAAACTCATCATAGATTTTATTCCATGCTTCGTTGCGTTCATTAATGCTATGACCAACATGAGTATAAATCCAATGTTGAAATTTATCAATAGTTGCTATCCATGGCAATACTCCGATAATTCCTTCAAGTTGACTTATTCGGGCTCTCTTCAGATCTTCGCTATTATTAAAAAAGAGATGCCAGTGCTCCATTGAGATTAATTCCATCGACATAGATGCGACTTCTGCTATCTCAGCCGGAAGTTCTTTATAAAACACCCATTTTAAGTCCTTGCTCAGAAATGAATGGATAGTGTGGCCGCCTTCGTGCATCATAGTCTCAAGATCTCTGAGATTATTTGTTGCATTCATAAAAATGAAGGGTACATTACTTTCATAAAGGGGGTAATTATATCCTCCGGGAGCTTTCCCTTTTCGCGAATCCAGATCGAGATAACCATTAGCATCCATAATTCTGATAAATTCACTGAATTCACTATCAATTTCCGAAAAACACAAAATGGATTTATTTATTAACTCTTTTGGTGAATTGAATGGTCTAAGAGCTTTTTTCCCTTCCGGATCGACATCCAGATCGAATGGTGCCAGGCTGTCAAGTTTAAGTTTATTTTTCCTTTTTCTGAGAATACTATTGTATAGCGGTGTAACATGATCGGCAACTGAATTATGAAAATCGATGCAGTCTTCAATATTATAATCGAACCTTTTTAACTGTGCAAACCGGTACTGTAAATAATTTTTGAAACCGGCATTTAACGCAAGTTTATGGCGTAGACCTATTAGTTGATTAAACAACTCATCAAGATCGTCTCTGTCTTTTAACCTTCGTTGTGCAATCAGGCCGAAAATATTTTCCCGAACATTTCTGTCTGTTTCTTTCAGGTAGTTCTGAGCCTGCTGAAGTGTAAGGTTTTTATTTTCATAGTTAACAGTCATAGCACCCGCTATATTCCCATACTTTTGCTCTTTTATTTCCAGTTCTGCCTGTACAGGAATATTTTCATCCCTGAATAATTCAATATCTTTTTCAATTCCTTTCAGGAATATTTCGTATTCAGCGGGGCAGGATTCAGCCTCACAATATTCGATAAGCTTTTTATTCAGTTGGTTTACAGCTACAGAAAGGCGCTGATCAATCTCATGTACGAAATTTGAAAATGCCTCTGCATATTCATGATTGTCGGTATGGCAACTTTGATTGATATAAAGCCAGGCTTTGTCTTCTTCCAAAACAGCTTCTACTTCGCTGCGTTTTGTAAGCCAGTTATCGAGATCGGAAAGGGTTTTAATCTCCGTACCCAGCAGTTCATTAATATAGGGTTCAATATCCGGCCAGTTATTTACAGATAACTCTGCTGGTAAAAACTTCCTGGTTTGCTTTCTATGTTCACGAAGTTTATTCATAAACGATCATACAGGAAGCTATTCCTATTTATTATTTGCAGAAGGCTTTTTTGTTGCGGTTGTTGTACTGCCATGTTTTACTCTGGATGTTTCTTTTACGTCCTTATCTTTTTTCCCCGATTCTGTTTTTTCTTGATCTTCTTCTTGATCATCCTCTTCACCGGGTTTTATCAGATCGAGACGAATTAGGATGTTATACCAGTTTACTAGTTTTTTTATATCCGATACATAAACTCTGCTTTTGTCATAATCGGGGAGTATTTTCTTCAGTAAGGCTTTTAATTCTTCGTTAGACGATTTATGATTAATGGTTTCCCTGCCGTCTTCTTTTTCGTACAGTTTTTTAAATACATCTGCCAACGGAACTTCTTCAGTTTCAGTAAATATTGCTATATCTTCAAGAGCACTAACCTTTGCACTTGCGTGAACTACAGTTCTTTTCTGATCGTCAAAGGATTCGACAATAATACCATTTCTACCCTGCGAGATAAATTTATATAATCCGCTTTTACCCGAGATGGCAAGAATATCTTTAAGTTTCATAAAAATAAAATTTAGCGCACAAAATTAGCAATATGAAGGAAATGAAAAAATTCTGTCAACTAAAATAATAACTACTCATTAATTGTAATGATAAAAATTAAAGTTTGATAATAAATTAATACTGAACTTCACCGATTATCAGATAATTCCTTTATCCTTTTTAATTCTTTCATAGGCCTGGTTTATCTTTTGAAACTTTTCTTCTGCATCTTTTCTGATGTCTTCGCCTAGATAACTTACTTTATCCGGGTGAAATTCCGTAGCAAGTTTACGATAAGCCTTTTTTATTTCTTTAGCAGAAGCATTTTTATCAACGCCCAGGATTTTATAAGCACTGTCGTCGGCAATAGAAAACATATTGCGAATTGACTGCTGATCAGAACTACTTAATCCCAGGTAATATCCTATCTGATCTAATAGTTGTTTTTCTTTTTCGTGAATTTGCCGGTCCGCTTGTGCAACTCCATACAGCAGATGAAGTAATTCCAGTCTGCCGTGATAGTCCATTCTGGTTCGTATTTGCTGGGCAACGTCTTTTACCGGGATATTTTGCTTCATCAAATCCCGCAGCATTACGAGCGCTTCTTTGGATGCCTGCGAGCCGAGCTTCTGTATTAAAAATGTTTTTACAAAATCCAGTTCAGATTTCATTACCTTTCCGTCGGCTTTCATAACTGCAGCGATCAACACCAGCATACTTATTACAAAGTCTCCTGAAGTTGTTCTGTCATATCTTTTGTATGGCTGTTCTGTGCCGGAACTATCAAACATCCAACCGATACCAAAACCGATCAGGGCGCCTATTGGACCGCCAAACGCCCAGCCTAACCCTGCTCCTATTATTTTCCCGAATCTTGCCATTATAACTCTAAAATCTTTTTATGTATATCAAGTACTTGAGGTAAAAGTAGTTCATTATCATCGTTGATAATTATAAAGTCGGCCAATGGCCTGATTTTATCGGCTGGCCACTGATTTTTCATTCTTTTTTTAACATCTTCTTTTGTAATATTATCGCGCAACATTGTTCTTTTAATGCGGATTTCAACAGGCGCATCAACAAGAATGTTATAGTCCATCATTTTGTCTGAATTACTTTCGAATAAAATTGCAGCCTCATGTAGTAAATAAGGAGCTTTAGAAAATTGTTCAGAGAAATATTGAAAATCTTTAAAAACAGCAGGATGGACAATCTGGTTTAATTTGTTAAGTTTAACCGGACTATTAAATACAATATCTGCAATAAACCTTGAGTTATATTTTGCTCCTGCAAATGCTGATTTGCCGAATTCTTTTATGATCAGGTTTCTAACTCTGGGATCTTTTGCTATAATGTGCCGAGCTCTTAAATCAGCATGGTACACCGGAATCCCCAGAGTTGCATAAATTTGGCAAACAAGACTTTTGCCGCTACCTATTCCCCCGGTTATTCCGATTTTCTTCATCATTTATCTTAATTAAAAATTCAACACTTCTTGGAGAAATATTTACAGCGTGAATAAAATCAGGTACAGAATCAAATTGGACTCTTAATCTTGAACTGACTGAAAAATCTTCAGTAGGGAATACAACAAATGGATGAAATTCTTCTGCACTGACTTTTTCCATATTACTAAGTGTAACAAGATGTGTTATTCTTACAATGTTAGGAAATGTCTTCAGAATAAATGAGTCGGGAACATCTTTGTGAGAGAGAGGAATATCAAACTCCATTTCAGTAAATTCATCAACAGGAACCACAGCTTTTACTTTCTGCAGGTTATAGTCAAGCTTGTTTAGTTTCACCAGACGTGTTTTTTTAAAGATCGTATCAGAAAGATTACTTAGCAGAAGCGGTTCAGTTGGTATGCCTGTTAAGGTATCAATGATACTAAAAGGTCCGGTAACAATAACTGAATCGGGAATTGAGTATGCAGGGCCATTTAGCATGTATTGATCTGCACAAATATTCTCCGGGTTAGTGATCTGTACATTAACCTTAACTTTTTTTCTTTTAACCTTCGAAAAATTAAAGAACAATGTATCCGGACTAATTTTTATTATTTCAATCTTACTGTTAGTTTTATCAAGCTCCGACGTAAGTTTATCGTTTGCATATCGTGTAAGTGTATAAACCGAAGTTGAGTCAGTTGCTAATGAATAAAGTCTGAATGAATTTACATTGTAGGGCAGGGGTCTCTTTATTTTAATCTTATTGATCAGTAAAGTGAAACCGTCGGAACGCACCCGAAGAATCAGTTTTGTTGTTGGTTCGTGAGAAAGTATTCTGTTTGGGGGAAGATTTATGTATTTGACAGGATATTTTATATCGGCTACATATGTATCGCGCAGCGCCTGAATGAACCAAACAATAGCTGAAAGAGCCACAAAAAAGAGAAAGACAAGATATTGTTGTCTTATTTGTTTTATTATGGATATCAGATTGTTGCCCATTTCAGGATCGAAAGGTTTGATATTTCATTTGAAGAAGAGTATAAGGTGCATTAAATAAGCACCTTAACTCCAATATAAAACTACTTCTGCTGTGGTAAATCTGTGTTATCCTTTAAAAGTGCGCTTTTATCAACTTTTAAAACAATACCATCTCCCACATCAATGCTTACAATGTTATCTTTGATACTTGTTATTTTTCCGTAGATTCCTCCGGTGGTAATAATTTTATCTCCCTTTTGTAAAGCATCCCTGAAATTTCGCAGATCTTTCTGCTTTTTCACCTGTGGACGAATCATAAAGAAATAAAATACTACAATAATAAGAATCAGAGGCAGAAATGTTTGAAATCCTCCCGGTTTATCAGTTCCACCATTAACTAATAGGATAAAATTTAATAAACTAATCATTTTTAAAATTTATATTAATAATAATATTTGATATGCAAAATAAAGATATTTATTCGTGAGACTCAAATTTCATAAGTAGAACGCCATGAAATTTGTTAGCCGAACGAATCCCGATTGCAAAGCTAATCGGGATAAAAGACTCAAATTTCATAATTATTGTTTATTGAAATTCGAAAGTGATTCATTCATTAAATACAATTATTTCTTTGTTTCCTCATTCTCTTCACCAATTAGACCACGCCCCTGTTTTTTAATCTTATTTATATTTTTTAAATAGGTAAAGACCTTATCCAGAATACCATTAATAAAAATATTACTTCGCTGAGTACTATAATATTTAGATATTTCAAGATACTCATTCAGAGTTACTTTAACAGGTATCGAAGAAAAGCTCAATACTTCACCGATTGCCATTTGCATTATTAATATATCCATAAATGCAATCCGGTCGACATCCCAGTTTTTACTGAACTTTTCAATGTATTCAAGATATTCTTCATGTTTGAGTATAACATTCCTCAGTAATTTTTGAGAGAATGTCAGATCATCTTTACTTTTATACAAAGGCATAAGCTTTGCATTTTTACCATCCGATTCTTTAAACTTTTTAAGAGTTTTTATTATTGATCCGATCACAAATTCAACTTCATCATTCCAGTAAATGCTCTGTTCTTCAAGATTTATAAAAATCTGTTCATTACACGACATAATATATTTGTAGAGATTGCATACCATTTCTTTGTCTTCTTTATATGAACGCTCAGGTGAAGACATATAAGTTTTATATTGTTCATTTTCAATGATTTCGTTATATATATTTTTCTTTAGTTCCGGATAGTTGATCCAGCTTAACTTTTTCTCACGGAGATATTTATTTAATGTTAAGTTTTCTTTTAGCTGGGCAATAATTTTATTGTTGATGAATTTTGTATTTGGGTTAATATCTTCAGGGGTAGGTATTTTTTTATTTTTAGCGAGTTCAATTCTTTTGATGGCATAATCGCATAAATCTATCATAAGGAGCAGAAGATAATGATAGAGATCATATGTTTTTTGTATACTGAATAAAAGTTCTTTTTCCGATTTTGATATCGAAGACTCACCCTGATGCTTGAAATAGGCGTATAAAGCCTGCATTATTTTGATTCTTAAGATTCTTCTGCTTATCATTTTGCAAAGAACGTATATAAAAAATGCAAAGTAAAGTCTTTTTCTGTAAATACTGCTATACTTACATTAAATTAAGTTACAATAAGAAATCTATTAATATTTAGTCATTCAGTATTTTAGATTTATACCATTTAAGTTTGGTATTATGATTTTTTTTTTATTTTTGATGTGAGTAGAACCGGTTAAAATTGAAATATGATGGAAGAAGGTAAAGAAAAAACAGAAGGTATTGTTACTACCGAAAGGGAGGAGATATTTTCTAAAGCCGTTCGTGCGGGTAAACGTACTTATTTCTTTGATGTAAAAGCAACAAGGAGAAACGACTATTATCTCACAATTACCGAAAGCAAGAAACGTTTTCACAAAGACGGTCGCTTTTTTTATGAAAAGCACAAAATCTTCCTCTACAAAGAAGATTTTGATAAATTTATTGATGGTTTAACAGAAGCTGTCGACTTTATCAAAGAAGCTAAACCTGAAGAAGTTGCATTAGAAACAACTGAACAACAGGAAAACACTCAGACATATACTGATGTGGAATTTGAAGACCTTGAAAAGGTTGAGGCAACGACCTCGGCCGGAGATGAGATCGAAGAATAAATAAATTAAACCTATAAGAAAGGGGCCGACAGAGCCCTTTTTTTATTCGTATTTTTTCATTTTATCTTCTATACTAACATCTTCTGATTTTCTTATTTGCAGTTTGATATTTGAGATTATCTCATCAGCGCCGGCCAGGAAACATTCCAGCTGTACCAGTTTAATGATATTCATTACTTCATCGTAACTTCCTTCAAGAACTGTTTCAAAAGGGCAGACACGATATCTTAGTCCGGATACCTTTATTACTTCAATAGCTTTGTCAATAATATCGTAAGTATTTGTTTTATCCGATTTCGGTAAAACCTGCAATGCAGCATTGATCTGATAATTCATTTTTTAAAATTTCAATAGATTATAATAATAAGTGGATTATAAAGATTAATTTTTGTTACAGGCAGCTGCACAGTAAAGGCTAAACAGATTTTTCGGTCAGATAATGCTGTTCACAGCGAGCAATTCTTTTATTTCGTCTATTGAGAGTACCTTTACATTGGTTATGATATAATCCTCAAAGAGGAAACTACCAATTTCGTTGCATTCGCGGATAATGTTTCCAAACATTTTCTGAACAGGTACTTTTATGGGAATAATGGTAAGAATAGATGCAAACCTGTCTTCAAAAACCAGATCTTCAATTTCAGCTTCATACTTTCTAAACTCATAGTTTAACTCACAGGTAATTATACGTTGCTGTAATTCAGAAAATGGTTCTCCATTGCGGGTAAAGAATACAATAAAATATCGAAGTTTATCATCTTTTCCTCCAAGTCCGGTAGAAATAAGTACTTTATTTTCTTCAAGAAACTTGCTTTCAAGAAGAAGTCTGCTTTCCTGAAGTGCTATATAAGCCCATTCTGATAAAGTATTTGATGGTTTATTTAGGAATCGTTCAATAGTCCTGTACGCTTCAACATCGTTAACCGAAGCTAACCTTACAAGCATGTTCTTTTTTTGATCAAGTGAAGTACCTTTATCGAAAATTATTTCTTTGTCACGTATTATTTCCTTTTCAGGAATATTTTTATCCAGATTTTTTGAATATTCGAAATATTCTAATTGTGTATCTGAATCAATTTGTTTGTCCAGTACATTGATACTATCTTCTCCGACTTCGAGATATGCACTCAATAAATCGTATATACTCTCTTGCTTTTTCACCTTTCTGGTTATAAATGAATAACATATACCATGTAACTAAAGTATGAAAAACAAAACTTAATGTCAATAAAAATTAATTATTTAGAGGATATTTTTTAAGTTGCTTTTCTCTACCTAATATTTGGGATTGTATATAGTCGACAATAAACGTATTTTTGCGGTAATTTTTTTTGATATGCGACTATCGGATCTGAAGACGGGTGAATATGCAGCTATTACAAGTGTTAAAGGAAGAGGTGCGTTTCGTCGCAGAATCATGGAGATGGGTTTTATACGGGGCAAACAGATAAAAGTAATTAAAAATGCTCCTCTTAAAGATCCCATTGAATACAGCCTGATGAATTACAGAATATCCCTCAGGCGCTCAGAAGCTGAATTAATTGAAGTTGAGAGCTTAAACGGTACTTTACCTGGTGCTGTAGCCCATAATACTGCTGAAGATGCCAGCACAAGAATAAAACCTGCTCTTTATAAAGGAAAAATAATTAATGTGGCATTCTTGGGAAACCCTAATGCCGGAAAAACCTCTCTGTTTAATTTTGCTTCCCGATCGCATGAACACACAGGTAATTACTCCGGAGTGACTATCGATTCAAAAACTGCTACACTGGAACATGCCGGTTATTTATTTAAAATTACAGATTTACCCGGTACCTATTCCATATCTGCTTATTCTCCCGAGGAGCTTTATGTAAGAGATTATATAATTAATGATATTCCCGATGTGATTGTAAATGTAGTAGATGTTTCAAACCTTGAAAGAAACCTCTACCTTACTACTCAGCTTATCGATATGGATGTGAAAGTAGTGCTGGCCCTTAACATGTACGATGAACTGGAAAAAAGAAAAGATAAGCTTGATTTTGTTATGCTGGCTAAACTACTTGGCATACCAATAGTACCAACAGTAGGATCGAAAGGTAAAGGTATTCGGGAATTGTTGCAAAAAATAATAAATATATATAATGATAATGATCCGTTTCAAAGACATATCCATATAAATTACGGGGCTGAACTTGAGGAATCTATTCTGAAAATCCAAAATTTAATTAAAGTACCCGGTAATTATTATATAACAGATAAGGTTTCTTCACGATTCATTGCATTAAAATTACTTGATCATGATAAGCATATTGAACGATATTTAGTAAATGCAGAAAATTATAACGAAATACTTGACAGGGCTAATAAAGAAAGAGGACGCATTAAGCTGTTACTGGCTGAAGATGCTGCAACTTGCATTACAGCAAAGAAATATGGGTTTATAAACGGTGCTCTTCACGAAACTTTCTATGAATCTGAAAAAAAGAAGTTTGAAAAAACGGAAGTTCTTGACAGTTTGCTTACGCATAAATTATTTGGTTTTCCGTTTTTTATTTTGTTCATGTGGGCAATGTTCTCAGCAACCTTTAAACTTGGGGCCTATCCACAACAATGGATTGAGGATGGTGTTACCTATTTAGGTAAATGGTTATCAGATATCATGGTCGATGGATCGTTAAAAGATTTGCTGATCGACGGTGTAATTGGTGGAGTCGGAGGTGTTATCGTATTCCTGCCAAACATATTGATTCTGTTTTTATTTATATCCTTTATGGAAGACTCTGGTTATATGGCAAGAGCAGTTTTTATTATGGATAAGGTTATGCATAAAATCGGACTTCATGGTAAATCGTTTATTCCATTAATTATGGGTTTCGGTTGTAATGTTCCTGCAATTATGGCAACACGAGCTATCGAAGACAGGAACAATAGATTATTAACTATGTTGATCAATCCGTTTATGTCATGCTCTGCACGTTTGCCGGTGTATCTTTTATTAATTGGAGCGATATTCCCGGCATATCAGGGTACATTTTTATTTCTTTTGTACTTAACAGGAGTAATATTAGCTGTGCTGGTTGCATTATTTTTTAAACGCTTTTTATTTCGTTCCGAGGGAACACCTTTTGTAATGGAATTACCGCCATATCGTATGCCAACCTTCAGGTCTGCATTTAAACATATGTGGTTTAAGGGTTCCCAGTACTTAAAGAAAATGGGCGGTGTAATTTTGGTCGCATCTGTTTTATTGTGGGCATTAGGTTATTTCCCACGCCGGTTACCTGATAATGTGGACACTATTACTATCCAAAAAATGGATATTAGTGCAGAATCAGATATTAATAGTACAAAAATTCTTTCTCAAAATTATTCAGAAGAAAGAATTTCCAAACTGTCAAAAGAAACAGCTCAGCTGGAAAATTCTTATATAGGGAGGCTGGGTAAGTTAATTGAACCCGTAATACGTCCACTGGGTTTCGACTGGAAGATGGGAGTCAGCCTGATAACCGGAGTTGCTGCAAAGGAGATTGTAGTTAGCACTCTTGGAGTACTCCACCAGGTTGAATCTACTGATAAGAGACAGGAACAGGGACTTACAAAAAAAATACAAAATGAAACCTATATAACCGGGCCACTGAAAGGGAAGAAAGTGTTTAACCCGGTTTCAACCATATCTTTTTTACTTTTTATACTGATTTATTTTCCTTGCATAGCAGTATTTGCTGCTGTTAAGAAAGAATCAGGAAATATTGGCTGGGCATTTTTTATGATGTTTTATACAACGGCTTTGGCTTATTTGATTTCTTTTACCTTTTACCAGTTAGGAAGTTTAATAGTCAACTAAAGAACAAACAGAGTTATGTTACAGGATATCATTGTTTATTTAATAATCCTCGCTGCATTATTTCGCACTATATATAGTATTGTCGTTTTTATGAAGAATTATAAAAAGAAAAGTATTTCTTTCTGTTCGGGTTGCACTACTTGTAAAAAACCTAAATTAATGGTGTGAAGTATTGTATTTAATCCTTTCAGGCAGAATAAATTGAATAATAAAGTATTACTTTAATTATCTTTCTTAACACCTCAATTAATCAATCCTTAACGTTTAATCGACAAAAAAATACTTATATTTGAATTGGACTTACCGGGATTGTTTCGTTTTTCATTTGTTTATTTTGAATCGGGAGGAATTTTGAAGATGCACGATCGATTCAGCGAAACAGTATTAATTAATGTGAAAAAACTTACACTTGGGCAGATCATTGAAGGTATAAGAAAGCGCGACAACAAGGTGCTTTCAATAATTTATAAAGAAATATTTCCGGTTGTCCGTTATTATGTAACAAGCAATGGGGGTTCACATGAAGATGCAAAGGATGTATTCCAGGAATCTATTATAATTGTATTCAAACAAATCAACGAAAATAAAGTTAAAATCAAAACAGGTTTTGAAGCGTACCTGTATGGCATAGCCAGACGGGTCTGGCTTAAAATTCTTAGAAATAGGGAAATCCATGACAGGAGTATTGATAAGATGGAAGACCCTGAACCAATATATCATCCTGCTGATACGTTAATTGAAGATGACCTGGAAATGCGTTTATTCAGGAAACACTTTTTATCTATGGGGGAAGAATGTCAGCAGGTTTTAAAAATGGCAATCGAAGGTATTTCAAATGAAGAAATTGCTGAAGTCATGGGCTATAAAAATGAGAAAATTGTACGTAATAAGCGTTATAAGTGTAAAGAAGCATTAATTAAAAAAATAAAAGAAGATCCGGAATACAGAAACCTTAATAAGTAAAATTTTACTCGCCTTTTTTCCTCCGGATAAGAAAGAATACAATAATTAATGTCGCTGCAAATAGTAAAACTATATACGGTTTGCCAGGTTGAAATAATGGAGAATTATTGCCCATTAGCACGAATGAAGACCAAAAAAAGGGATGCGTGTTTTCGGGTTTTGCTGTTTTAATAAAATCAAGCTTGGCATTACGCAATGCTTCCGCTTTTGACTGACCTTTAAGAAGCTTTTTATAATAGTTTATCATCAACTGAACACTCGATTTGTCTTCTACCTGCCACATGGTCATGAGCAGGCTTGGAGATCCTGCATAGACAAAACCCCGTGCCAGGCTCAATACTCCTTCACCTTTTTTATAATCCCCTTCGGCAGTGCTGCAGGCACTTAAAACAACCAGTTTTGCTTTAAGTTTCAGACTAAATATCTCGTGTGTATTTAAAAGCCCGTCATTCAAAGAATCTTCTCCATGAGTAAAAACAAGTTTAGAAAACATCGGATTCTGATTATCAACTATTGTATGCATGGCAAGATGAAGTATGTCATAATTTTTAGCAATTTCCCTGAATTTAGATTCCGTTGCTTTTTTCCCGATATATAAGTCTGAAGCAATCAGACTGTGTATGGCATTTACCTCATCAATAACACCTGGAATGGGTTGCAGGTCTTTTCTGTATTTCTGCCTTGTTGTTAAAATATTTTCATCGATTTGGTTCATCGATCCGTTACCGTATTCAGGTGCAAATGCAAGAAGTTTTTTAATCTTACCTTTTTGTTTTTGCGAAACCTGTTTAAGCAATGTAGAAGAATAGGAATATGATATCTGGTAATCATTTAACAAATAATCCAGATCCCTGAAATATCCTTTACTATCCGTATTTGGCAAATCCTGAATGAGTGTTTCAAAGGGTACGTAAGAAAGAATATCATCGGGAATGATAATAATGTGTTTTCCATTGATATCGGATTTCATGGGTTTTATCAGAATATCATACAACGCTTTACTGTTCCAGCAATATGAAGTAAAACCACTAAGTGATTGTTTACTGAAGTCAAATTTTTGGTACTCATTCAGAAATTCATTTACACCGATAAAAAATGTTTCATCAATGTGCTGTATATGAAGCTTAAACTTAGAATTACTGACAACGAAAGTATAAAGGGCACTATCCGATATTACATATTCCAGCACGGTTGACCCCCTTTTTAACGATTTGGAAAGCTCAGCAGAACTTACAACCGAATTATCGTACTTAAGTGAGTAATAATTCGGATACTCAGTTTCAAATTTCTTTATCAGTTCCTCGTGCTGTCTTTGGAAATCAAACAGATAGTTTTTCCACATATTCAGTTTGGAGGAGTCGGGCTTTGCATTCTGCTCTTCTTCATATATGTTTTCTTTATAGAATTCTATTTTCTTTGTTATTCTTTTTTCCTGTGCTAAAAGGTATTCAGGTATTTCGCCAAATTTTTTTGCATTTAATTCCCGCAGTGATGATAATAAAATTGCCGATTTGGTTTTTTCGGAAATTTCAAAAGCTGTTCTGGCATACACTTCCTTATTTGTAACCTGGTAAGCTAAAACAGAGATGGCAAGGCCATTTTTGAAAGTAATATTTTCCAGTTCGGCCAGCCTGAGTTTACTTTCAAATGTCTGGTAACTTGTTCGCAGATCTTCAATGATCCTGATAGCCAGTTGCGAAGTTGATAATGCAGCATCAAGGTATTTAAAATCTGATTCTTCCAAAAATAATTTATGTAAACAAGCCGATTTTGATTTAAGAATATCCAATACCGCCAGTTTTGCTGCTATGTTTTCCAGATTCGGATTTTTTAAATAATCTTCATCTGAAAATTCATCTACGAGATACTGCAAAGCCATTTGATAATATGTCAGGGCTTTGTGATAATCATTCTTTTTTTCAAAGAGTTTCCCATAATTATTATAAAGACCTCCCAGATAAGAACCTTTAAATCCAAGAGATTTATAGAGATTTAAACTAATATCTAAATAGTATTGTGCCTTAGAAAAATTGTTTATTGAAATATTTCCCGTTCCAAGATTGTTATAAAGAACTGCAAGATGAAAAATATTGTTGACAGAATCTTTTAAAGAAATTTCCAGTGCTTTTCTATTTGATAATAAAAACTCATCAAATAGACCGGCCCGTTCGTATGTTACTGATGCATAGTTATAGTATAATACCAAAAGCTCATCTTTATTCTTAACCTTATTTTGAACAATCTTATAACTTCTGGATAAATAATCTAATGCACTGCTGAGGTTATTATTCACAACCAAAATCTGGCTTTGATATAAATATACATATAAAAGCCATGTTATATATGGATCCTCATCCAGCTGACTTAAATATTCAATGGCTTTCTCGTAATATTGTTCAGCTATTATTAGATTTCCTTCGGTGTATTTAATCCGGCCAAAATCGAAATATAATCTGCCTAAATAACCGAGATCAATACTCTCACTTTTTAGTAAAGTTTTCTCTGCGCTTGATAGTGCATACAAAGCAGAATCAAAATCCCAATTGTAGTAATATTGAATAGCAAGGTTTCTTAAACTTTTTACTAATTCATCTGATAAACTATATTTAATTGTATGGTCGCGAGTTTTTCTGGCAAAAAATACAGATTTCTCATAGTCTCCTCTATAATAATAATACCTAATACTGTCCTTTAATGTTGATAATTCAATAATTTCAGGAGTTAAATCATTGCCATTAAGACAATTACTTTTATCAGTATATAGAAAAATAATTAGTGGTAAAAGAAGTATTTTAAGAAATGTATTCATATATTGGTCTCTTAGCTTCTAAAGTAGAAAAATCTTGTGAAAAAATGAATATTCTAAAAATCAGTATATCAATACATTATAAAATAAAAGAAAAAAAAAAGAAAAAAAGTTGTAAAAAGCCGGTGACATTTCAGGGGTAAGTGGAACATATATATGTAAAACGAAATAAACCCGATTATAAATTAAAACCCCGTAACAATGAAAAGGATTATCAACAACAGCACAGAAAAAAATTCAGAAAGAATTTACTTAAGAACATTGAGCACAGAAGCGATGATGAGTACACGCGGAGGTACAGTTCAAGTAATACCTTTACCCGATGTTGATTAATATTTGTGATCTTATTAATTGAGGGTATATAAATATAATTTAAGTCTAATATAAGGTTCTTTAAAGATATATAAGAGTAAAGTTATCTGAATGTATTCAGATATAATAATATAGGAATTAAAATCAACTTGGTTGTTTTCTCAACTACACAGAGAAGGATTCCGGCGAGATAGAAAATGGTTTTAACGGCACATAACTTCAATTCAATTCCTTTCCCAATTTTACATTTTTTTATCTCGCCACCTTTCTCTTTGGAGTTGATTGATGAGTGAACATTTGAAAGATTGATATATAAATCAAAAGAGCAATTATAAGTGAAATAATATATAGCCCTGTAAAGGGCAATGGGAAACGTACATGTGAAAACGACCGGTGTGTACCGGGAAATAATTTAAAAATAGAATTGTTTATAAGAAATTAATATGTAGTATATAAAGCTGCAATAGAATAAGTATGTCTTAAAATAAGGTAAGATAAAAGATCGATAAATTCTAATTAATTAAATAGTAATTAGTTGTAGAAAATAATTAAAACATTATAACTATGAAACAGGATATTAATTATTCCAGGTATGTAGATCGCTACCTCGAAAACGTTATGAGTAAAGAAGAACTTATCTGGTTTGAAAAGGAACTGGAAGGAAATTCCGACTTAAAAGCTGAAGTAGAACTTCAACGAACTCTGCATTTAGCTATTGCCGATACTGAAACATTAGAGTTGCAGGAACAATTGGATGATATATATATTGCTAATTATCAGCCATGGAAGAAAGCTCTTAATATACATGCCGGGAAGAAAAAAAGAACATTCTTTACAGCAGGAATAGCAGCTTCGGTAGCAATATCAGTAGTTCTTGTATTAAATGTTTTCAAAAGTAATGTTACTGCGGGTGATTTAGTAAATCAGTATTACAAACCTGCCGAAATTAGCATGAGCTTTAGGGCTAAAGGTGAAGAGAACGATAATAACATCAGGCAAGCCATGATTTATTATGAAAATAAAAATTACATTGAGGCAATTGCTCTGTTCGAAAAGATACTTAAAGAAGACGATTCACGAATTGGTTTGAACTTATATTCCGGTATTTCAAATATGGAGATCAGGGAATATGAAAAGGCAAATGACAATTTTCAAAAGGTGATCGATCATCAGACAAATGCCTTTATAGAATCGGCAAACTGGTATCTGGGGTTATGTTATCTGATGACTGATGATGTGGAAAAGGCAAGGCAAATATTCACTGCAATATCAGATGAAAAGGGTCACTATGCTAAGAATGCCAGGAAGATTCTAAGAAAATTATAATTGAAAAAGAATTTATATACGGGGTTTATTTACTAAGGACCGGGTAAATGTAAATACCCGGACCTTATTATTGTTTTTTGATTTCTTGATTTAGTACTAATAAGGAGTGAATTATGGAATGTTTGTCCCTGATAGGAAAGAGATTTCAGAATTTTTTCACGGGTTTAAAGACTGATATGTATAGAAGAAGTATTGAGAATAAAAGATTAAAACTTCGGGTAAAGTATCTTGAAGAATTACTAAGTGAAAAAGAAAGTGCCGTGGACAATGCAAAGAAGTACTTTCTCAGGAATATTTATCATGAAATAAGAACTCCCCTGAACGCAATCGTAGGGTTTTCTGATCTGATTGAATTTAACAGCATCAACGAAAAGGAAAAGTCGACCTATGTATCATATATTCGGGAGAGTAGTAAAGATTTTCTTAAAAAGATTGACAATATTGTTGAAGCTTCAATACTTGAAGCAGGATTACTTAAACTTAACGATGATGTTTGTAATTTGAATGATCTGCTTTCAGAGGTATATGCATTCTTTTCCATCCAAAAACACCTCGCTGATAAAAAAATTGCATTTCTTTTAAAAATTCCCGAGGAAAACAGGGATCTTAAAATCAAATGTGATTCTGCTAAACTGGCTCAGATACTTACTAATCTTATTTCCAACGCATTCAAGTTTACAGAACAGGGGGTTATTGAATTTGGATATAATATACAGGATAAAAATTTAAAGTTCTTTGTTAAAGATTCCGGAATTGGCGGACTGAAGGGATTTGAGGATAAAGTATTTGGTACTTTCTCTAAACTTGATGAATCAGACAGTTCAAAGGAAGGTTTAGGTCTTGGATTAAGTCTTACAAAAAAACTGGTTGAACTAATGAAAGGGAAAATCTGGTTCGAATCAAAAAAAGATGAGGGATCTACATTTTTCTTTACTGTACCGTTAATGAAGGTATCAGTTCAGGATATGAGTAAAAAGGAAACTGTAATTAGCAGAGATGCAGTAATATTCAGAGAACCTGTCAAAAGCTCAATTGCGTTATAGATTTTTAAAGAAAATTTGGATTATTGATAGAAAAACACGAAGTTTCGTTGGTAATTCCAATAGAGTTTCATGCCTAGATTTCCAATTTTCATTCAACACGATTCTAATGACTGCGGGCCTGCATGCCTAAAAATGATTGCCCGATATTATGGCAAAAATTTTTCGTTAGAAGATCTCAGATCAAAAAGCTATATAACACGTTTAGGGGTTTCACTTTTAGGTATTAGCGAAGCAGCTGAGTCTGTTGGTTTTAGAACCAATGGTGTTAAAGTTAGCTTTCCGCAGCTAAAAGACCATTTGGTTTTACCCTGTATTGTTCATTGGAACCAGGAACATTTTGTTGTCGTTTATAAAATAAAAAAGGATAAAATCTATGTAGCTGATCCTGCGTTTGGCAAAACTGTATATTCAAAAAAAGAGTTTATGGATTCATGGGCATCTACCATTGAAGGAGAAGAACGTTTAGGTATTTGCCTGCAGTTGGAAACTACTCCAGCTTTCTATACAGCTGAAGAGACTGAAGTCCATAAGGAAAAACTCAGATTTTTGCTAAAATACCTTAAAGGTTATAAAAAACTGATATTTCAAATATTCCTGGGGATAATTTTCGGAGCCATACTTCAGGTTATATTTCCGTTTTTGTTCCAGACTTTAGTCGATCAGGGTATTGTTATTCCAAATCCTCCCCTGATTTATACCATATTGATAGCGCAGATTATATTGGTGACAAGCAGGTTTTTTGTTGAGTATATCAGGAACTGGATAATACTTCATCTGGGCGCAAGAATTAACATATATCTTGTTTCCGATTTTTTGATAAAGCTAATGAGGCTGCCTGTCGCATTTTTTGATAGTAAAAACCAGGGCGATCTGTTGCAAAGAATTTCAGATCATAAACGCATCGAACTGTTTCTTACAAGTACAACCATTAACCTGTTTCATTCAGCTTTTACAATAGTACTTATGGGGGTAGTACTGGCAATATTCAGTATTAAAATATTTCTGATATTCTTCATAGGCAGCTTACTTTATTTGTTCTGGACCCTTCAGTTTATGAAAAAAAGGAAAGAACTGGATAATAAAAAATTTGCTCAGCTGTCGAGTAATCAAAGTAATCTGATACAGTTACTGACCGGAATGCATGAAATAAAGCTTAACCGTTGTGAAAAAAGAAAACGCTGGGAGTGGGAAGATATCCAGGCAAAAATATTCAGGATTAATGTTAACGGTTTATCGCTTCTTCAAAAACAAAGGGCCGGAGCTCTTATTTTTAATGAATATAAAGATGTATTAATTGTGTTTTATGCGGCCCTTATGGTTCTGAATGGCAATATGACCTTTGGTAGCATTGTTGCCATATCGTATGTTGTCGGACAGTTATCAGGGCCGATAGACCAGCTGATCGATTTCTTCCATACAACACAGGATGCGAGAATAAGCATGGGAAGAATGGCTGAAATTCATAAGAAAGAGAATGAAGAAGATATTCAGACTTCATTTATTACTGAATTAGAAGAAAAAAGAGATATAAATATTAAGAAAGTGTCATTTCAGTACGAAGGGCCCCAATCGCCTTATGTATTAAAGGATATTGAATTTTCTGTTCCCGGGGATAAGATAACGGCAATAGTAGGGACCAGTGGTAGTGGGAAAACAACATTGCTCAAATTATTACTGAGCTTTTATCAACCTGTTAAAGGTGAAATTTCGGTTGGTGACCATAGTTTACAACATTTCAGTCCGTCATTCTGGCGCAGTAACTGTGGCGTTGTAATGCAGGATGGTTATTTGTTCTCGGAAAGTATTGCCAGAAATATAGCCTTGTCTGATGAGGAAATCGATAAGGAAAAGTTATACTTTGCGGCAAGACTGGCAAACGTGCATGGCATTATTGAAAAACTTCCTCTGGGATTTAACACAAAAATAGGACAGGAAGGGTACGGTTTGAGCCAGGGTCAAAAACAGAGAATTCTTATTGCCCGGGCTATATATAAAGATCCGGCATTTCTGTTTTTTGACGAAGCAACCAATGCGCTGGATGCAAAAAATGAGTTAATAATAATGAATAATTTGAATGAGTATTTTAAAGGGAGAACCGTTATTATTGTTGCTCATAGATTAAGTACGGTTAAAAATGCTGATCTGATAGTGGTACTGGATGAGGGTATTATGGTAGAAAAAGGAACCCATGCAGAACTGACCAGGAGGAAAGGAGTTTATTATAACCTGGTAAAAAATCAACTTGAGTTGGGCGCGTAATGGGAAAACTAAAAATAGAAAATATAGATAAAGAGGGAGCTAAAAGTTTGGAAATCCGCAGCGAAGAAATGAGGAATGTTCTGGACCAGGTTCCGAAAAGCATTGTTCGTTTCGGAACATTAATTATAGTATTGGTTTTTATCGTTCTGGTCTCCGGATCATCACTGTTGAGATATCCTGATATTTTAAGTTCCCGGATTAAACTTACCACCGAAGTTCCTCCCGCAGAAATTAGTGCAAATGTATCCGCCAGGATTACAAAAATATTTGTTGTAAACGAACAGCAGGTAAAGGAAGGAGAAATACTTTGTATACTGGAATCTGCTGCGAGGTATGAAGATATAATATTGCTTGATAGCATGCTTAGTGAATCGTTTTCACCGGAACACCTGATGAAGCAAAATTTTAGAAATTTATTGAAACTTGGACCAGTACAGGAATCATATGCTATCTTACAGAAGAAAGTGAAGGAATATGAGAACTTTCTAAGTCTGAATTATTATAACAGAAAAATAAATTCTATTAATCAGGAACTAATCAAATACTCGCAATTGTTAAAAAGTCTGACTGAACAGGAAAAAGTTGCATTAAAAGAATATTTGCTTGTACAAAAGCAATATAAGCGGGATTCCATGTTATATGCAAGCGGAGTTATATCAAGTACATTGCTTGAGAAATCGGAATCGGAAATGCTTGCCAGGTTATTTGAGAAAAAAGAAATGAATACATCGCTTACTACAGCGAGAATAGAAATTTCAAATCTCGAACAGGAGATACTTGAACTGGAACTTAAATATGAAGAGAATTCTAAATCACAGATACAGGGTATTAGAGAGGCATATGAAAATTTAAAGGGTCAGATATTACTTTGGGAGGAAAAGTATTTAATTCGTTCTCCTTTTGATGGTAAGGTTTCTTTTACAAAGATATGGAGCGATAATCAGTATGTAAATCAGGGTGATATTGTGCTTGCAGTTCTTCCTTATGAGAAAGGTAATATTATTGGAAGGTTAGAATTAATATCCTTTGGTGCAGGGAAAATATCGACTAATCAGCAGGTAATAATAAAATTTGACAATTATCCATATCTTGAGTATGGCACAGTTACCGGAAAAATAAAATCAATCTCACTTGTACCAAATAATGAGATATACAGTGTTGAGGTAAAACTTGACAGCAACCAATTGGTAACCAATTACGGAATACAGCTTGAATTCAGACAAAACATGCCTGGTATTGCAGAAATAGTAACGAAAAAGAGAAGTTTGTTAACAAGGGTTGTAAGTCCGTTTAAATCAGCAATTCATCGACAAAGAACGCTGAAGTTCCATACTCCGGAATAATAGGAAACTAAGTGTTTGGAAAGAATATTTTCAGGCTTTTGCTACGGGCAAAGTGAATGTAAAGGTGGTACCTTCTCCGATTTTACTATCAATACTTATATTTCCTTTGTTTTTCTCAACAAACTCTTTACATATTATTAATCCAAGCCCTGTGCCGCTTTCACCGGCAGTTCCTGAAGTTGAAAAATATTCATCGATTCGGAATAACTTCTGAATATTGTCTTCAGATATACCTATTCCTGTGTCTGATATTGAGATGGAAAGTTCTTTTTTGCCATGTTCATGACATGTAACTGTAATTACTCCGCCTTCATCGGTAAATTTAATAGCGTTACTCATTAAGTTTCTGATAACAAGATTTATCATATTTTTATCTGCAAAAGCATTGCTACTGCATTCTACTTCAGAAACAAGGCTAATTTGTTTATTCTCAGCACTTGCCTGACTTAATTCTATGTTTTGCTGTATCAGCTCACTTACATCAATATTTACCGGGTTGTATTTAATGCGGTCTGTCTGGGTGCGGGCCCATTGTAACAAGTTGTCGAGCAGGTTATATGCACTCTCTGAAGAACTCTTAATCATATTTAAAAGTTCAAGTTTCTGAGGATCATCGAAATCTTCAAAGTTTCTTAGGAGCAGTTCAGAGAAACCAAATATCGCCTGGAAAGGATTTTTTAAATCATGAGCTATTATCGAGAAAAACTTGTTTTTTGTTGCGTTTAATTGTTCCAGCTGGACATTAGCCTTTTTAAGACTTTGTGCCTGGTTATTTAACTCCTCTGATTGCTGTTGTATTTTTTCCTGCCTTTCTTCCAGGATAATATTTACTTCCTGAAGATTTTGTGCCTGTTCACGCAATTGTCTTTCGGCATTTTTCTGTTTGGTAATATCACGCCCGATTCCTACTATGCCGGATATTTTACCGCTGATATCATAGAAAGGTACTTTTGTTGTAGATATAACACGCTCCCTTCCATTCTCATCGAATCCTATTTCTTCTTTATTGATTATCGGTTTACCGGTTTTAATAATCTCACGTTCATCGTCATAAAATTGTTGTGCTGCTTCATGATATAAAGAAATATCGAAATCAGTTTTACCAACAAGGTCTTCAAGCGATTTAACCTGCATTACTTTCAACAACCTTTTATTAACTGTAAGAAAATGGCTCTCCTTATCTTTTATATAAATATAATCAGGCATGTGATCTATGAGGGTGCGAAGTAAGTTACGCTCTTTTTCAAGTGTTTCATTTTGTTCACTCAGAGACTCTGACTGCTTCTGAATTTCTTCCTGCCTTTCTTCAAGCAGAATATTATTAGACTGAAGATTTTCTGCTTGTTTTGTGAGTTTATTCTGAATTTCAATAAGCTCTGTTACATCGCGGCCAACACCGACAATCCCGGCTATATTTCCATCTGCGTCATAAAACGGGACTTTTGTGGTGGATATTACCCTTTCGTTTCCGTTTACGTCAAAACCAATCTCTTCTTTATTTATAAGTGCCTTACCTGATGTAATGATTTTTTGTTCATCGTCGAAGAACAGCTGTGCTATTTTTTTAGGATAGTAATCAAAATCTGTTTTACCCTCAAGTTCCTCTTGATCTTTAGCTTTCATTACTTCCAGAATTCTTTTATTGGCTGTAATGAAACGGCTGTCTTTATCTTTGATATATATCACATCAGGAATGGTGTCAATAAGTGTCCGTAATATGTTGCGCTCATTTTCAAGTATTTTATTTTGTGATGATAATTCGCTCGACTGCTGCTGGATTTCTTCCTGTCTTTCTTCAAGAATAACATTAACTTCTTTAAGATTACGGGACTGCTCTTTTAATTTAAGTTCAGCTTCCTTTATCGCGGTAATGTCGCGCGCTATTCCAATTATTCCAACAATTTCACCATCCGGATTTATAAAGGGTACTTTCGAAGTGAGAAGTTGAATAAAGTTACCTTCACTGTTCAGGCCGGGTTCTTCTTTATCAATTATCGGTTTACCGGTTTGCAGAATGGTTTTATCGTCTTTGAGTATCTGCGCAGCAAAATCTTCGGGATAGAAATCCTTATCTGTTTTACCAATAACATTTTCAAGGTTATCAGTCTTAAAGGCTTCCATCATCTTTTTATTGACTGTCACAAATTTGCTATGTGCATCCTTATAATAAATATAATCCGGTATGTTGTCGATTAAGGTACGCAGCAGATTTCTTTCTTCTTCCAGTTTTTTATTCTGAACATTTAGTTCATCCGATTGCTGATTAATTTCTTCCTGTCTCTCTTCCAACAGAACATTTATTTCCTGTAAACTCTGAGCCTGCTCTTTCAACTTCTCTTCCGCTTCTTTGAAATCGGTAATATCCCTTCCAATGCCAACGAGCCCTGCTATTTTACCATCTTTATCACGGAACGGAACCTTGGTTGTTGACCTGACCCTTATATTACCTTCACCATCAAAACCAATTTCTTCTTTATTTATTACAGGATCACCTGAATCAAGTATTTTCCTGTCATCCTTATAGAAAATCTCTGCAATATCTTTTGGATAAAAATCGAAGTCTGTTTTTCCCAGTAAGTTTTCAAATGATTTTGCCTTCGTAACTGTGATTTGTGCCGGATTACCATCAAGAAATCGGCATTCGGCATCTTTAATGTAAATTGTATCCGGCATATGATCCATGAGAGTACGAAGAAGATTCCTTTCTTTTTCAATAATATTATGTTTCTCAGCAAGATCCTGTTTTGCAACTTCTTGTTCTGTTACATCAATAAAAGTTCCTACGATCCCGATGGTTTGCCCAATCTTGTTTTTTAAAGGAATTTTTGTTGACTGAAAATATTTTTTATTGTCATTACCGTCAGTAATTGTATGAATTCTTTTTATGGTCTTAACCTTACCACTGAGTAGCTTTTGATCTTCTTCAGCAGAAATCTGGCTGTCTTCTTTTGCAAATATTTCAGAATCTGATTTCCCAAAAAGGCTTTCCGGATTTTCAAAACCGAAATTTTTAACAAATTTGCTATTTGCAATAATATAATTACATGATTTGTTTTTAATATATATACCTTCAGGAAGGTTGTCAATCAGGAGTCTCAATCTGCCACTTTCTTCCAGGAAATTATGAACGTCTCCGATAACTCCTTCGTGTTTCAGTTTAATATAGTATCTGTAAAGAAGATAGGTTCCTACAGCTATAATATTACCGCTAAGAAAACCGCTTAGTATTTGCAGCCAGTTTAATGGCGCGATTAACAAAATTGTATTTAATAGAATATTATCTGATAGGGTCATACAAATTTTAATGAAACCAGGTCTTTATAAAAATTACGTACAAGTCTACGAAAAAATATAAATATGGTTAGTATCTTAAGCGATATTGTAAGATAAGAAATTTTATAATAAATATTTTTACTTAATAATGAGAAGTTTAAACAATGAGTATTATTAATGAAATCTTTGAATCAGGATTTGATTTTTACAAATTTCTGACAGCGAGAATAAATGAAAGTAAGGGACTGAAGCAGTTGTTGATCAGAGAGATCCAGTATAATTTAACAAGATTGAAACACAGAAATAGCAAGGGAATTGATAAGAAAGCACTAATTGAAAATCTTAAGAACGATATTTTAATAAAAGTCATTACCGGGAATTATAAATTCCATAAACTTTTAAGCAATAAAGAGATAAACCCGGAAATGGTAAAAAATATTCCCAGGGCTAAAAAATATACTTCCTGGGATTGTAATAAACTTATGAATAGTATTGATCAAAAAATTGTAGCACTGAAAGATCTTCCAAAACTGTTTCCCGATTTTAACTCTGCACCTATAAATCTTACCTCCAGACTTGATAATCTGTATCTTCAATTGTTATTGGTTACGTTACTTATAAAAAAATCAGAAAAGTAAAAACGTATGCTTATACTAATAATAAAACCCCCACACATATGTGCGGGGGTTTGTTGGGTTTACTACATCCTAGGGTTAACGTTAATCAACCGTAGAAAATTTGTGAAGTATTTTAATCTAACCCCTTAATATATTTTCCTTGATGGATGAAGAAAGAAAAAGGTTGCGTTGATATAAAAAAAAAGTATGGCTGATTGTAATTAATATTAATTGTTGTTATAATTGATATTTAGTTTACATGAACAATGAAAATAGTTGCAGATATTGACATACCTTTCCTTAAAGGAGCCATAGAACCTTTTATCGATGTTGAGTATTACAAGGGTAGTTCTATTGACAAAGAAAAAATTAAAGATGCAGACGGATTAATTATAAGAACCAGAACAATATGCAATAAAGTACTTTTAGAAGGTACGAAGGTAAAATTTATAGCAACTGCAACTATTGGATATGATCACATTGACACTGAATATTGTGAAAAAAAAGGAATAACATGGGCAAATGCACCCGGATGCAATTCCGGTTCAGTGATGCAATATATAGCAGCGTCTATTCTCTATTTTGCACGTGAAAACAATATTGATTTAAAAACAAGAGTATTGGGAGTTGTCGGTGTGGGAAATGTTGGCAGGAAGGTAGTGAATCTGGCTGAAACTCTTGAAATGCAGGTACTCCTTAATGATCCTCCAAGACAAAGAGAAGAAGGCCCATGCCAATTTATTTCTATAGATGGAATACTCCGTGACGCAGATATTTTAACCTTTCATGTTCCTTTGAATATGGATGGTACTGACAGAACATACCACATGGTAGATATTAATCTGCTAAGTAAACTGAATAATGGATCACTTCTTATTAATACTTCCCGGGGAGAAATCATTGATTCAGATGCACTATTAAAAGGTCAAAAAGTTAACAAACCGGAATTTACCGTCCTGGATGTCTGGGAAAAAGAACCATATCCCCGTCGGGATATATTAAATAAATCGTTTCTTGCGACACCGCATATTGCGGGTTATTCTTCCGACGGGAAGGCCCTTGGTACTCAAATGGCAATTCGGTCAGTCAGTAAATTTTTCAATCTCGGGATTGATGACTGGGAAATTCCTATGCTGCCGGAGCCGGAGAGTTCAACAATCAAATATAATTGTCATAAAAAAAATTTCCAGGAGGTTGCCACCGACCTGGTTTTAGTTACATATCCTATTTTTAATGATGACAATAATTTCAGAAAGGCACCCCGCAGATTTGAACACCTGAGATCCGAATATTGGACAAGACGGGAATTTGGAGCATATAAAGTATTACTGCGCAATGCAGATGAGAGAATAATCAATAAAGTAAGGGAATTGGGTTTTAATGTAATTTCTGAAAGATAGTGATACTTCAGCTCTGCTGATCTTCTGATTTTTCTGTTATTGCTTCTTGTTCTGACATTTTTAAATGACCTGAGTTTAATTCTTCTAATTTACGCTGAGCTCTTATATAATACGCTTTATACTTGATATAATGTGCCCCGTTTTCATATTCCCAGTAAACATTTCTTGCCTTGTATATTTTACCAACACATGCTTCGAAAATCAGCGTATAAGATATTCCTGTAAATTCTTCGGCCTCAATAATGGAGTTAAACCTAATGCTTCTGTTATTGAAATGACCAATAACAGGTACATTGAAGCGTTTTTGTCTTCGTTTTATATTTGTTGGGTTGTTCATAACCAAATGTTTAATCTAAAAACGAGAGTAACGATTGTAAGTTACATTAAAAGTACAAAAATTCAGAAATTCTTTTCAATCATAATTAAAATATGAAAATGGAAAATAGCCACAATGGTGCTAAACAAATACAATTTAGCAATGTTGTTTGGTTAATAAATCTTTTATAAATACATCATTGAATAAAATAGTTACAAAAATTGATAGCGAATCCGAAAAATTCAGAAATAGGGTAAAGGAATATCACTCAACGCTTAGTCATTTCAGATCTGCTCTTAAGGTGATTCAAAAAGGAGGAAAACAAAGCGCGATAAAACAGCATATAGAAAGAGGAAAACTCCTCCCGAGACAGCGGATTGACATGTTGGTTGATCCCAATTCACCATTTCTGGAATTATCTTCATTTGCAGCATACGGAAGATATAAAAATGAATTTTCTTCTTCCGGCATTGTAACCGGTATTGGTTATATTCATCAAAAGCCTGTAGTGATTATAGCAAATGATGCATCAGTTAAAGGAGGAACATATATACCCGAAACCATAAAGAAACATCTTCGGGCCCAGGAAATAGCTTTTCAAAATAATTTGCCCTGCATTTATCTGGTAGATTCCGGTGGAATATATTTACCTGAACAGGCGAACGTTTTTCCTGATAAAGATGATTTTGGAAGAATTTTTTATAATCAGGCCCGGCTTTCGGCATCACGAATTCCTCAGATTTCTGTTGTTTTAGGTTCCTGCACTGCCGGTGGTGCTTATATACCGGCAATGAGTGATGAAAGTATCATTGTTAAAAACCAGGGTACTATCTTTCTCGGAGGACCGCCTTTAGTTAAAGCAGCTACGGGAGAAGAAGTTACTGCAGAAGAACTTGGAGGTGGTGAAGTGCATGCCGGTATTTCTGGCCTGGTCGATCACCTGGCTGATAATGAGGAGCATGCTTTTCTGATTTGCAGAGATATTATCAGAACATTACCTTTCTCTGAAACTCAACCACTCGAAACGACCGAATCTAAAGAACCGCTGTATGATATCGAAGAGCTTTATGGACTATTACCTTTCTCTGTGAGAGAGGTTGTTGATTCGTATGAGATTATTGCAAGAATAGTTGATAATAGTGATTTACATGAGTTTAAGAAAAACTACGGAAAAACATTGATAACTGGCTTTGCTAACATTATGGGATTTCCCGTTGGAATAATTGCTAACAATGGTATACTTTATTCAGAGTCAGCCCTTAAAGGAACACATTTTATTGAATTGTGCAATTACAGAAAGATTCCAATTGTTTTTTTACAGAATATTGTTGGTTTTATGGTTGGTAAAAAATATGAAAACGCCGGGATTGCCAAGGAAGGAGCAAAAATGGTTCATGCTGTTGCCAACTCAAATGTTCCGAAATTCACCATAATATTTGGTGGTTCTTATGGTGCAGGCAACTATGCTATGTCAGGCAGAGCTTACGATCCAAACTTACTTTTTATGTATCCGAATTCAAGAATATCAGTAATGGGAGGAGAGCAGGCAGCGAATGTTCTTGGCAGTATAAAAAAAGAACAGTTAGAGAAAAGAGGAGAAAAGTTATCGGACGAAGAATATGAATCTATCAGAAAACCTATCAGAGAGAAATATGAAATTGAAAGCTCTGCATTTTATAGTTCCTCGCAGTTATGGGATGATGGAATAATTGATCCGAAAGACACCAGAAGTGTACTGGCATTTGGTATAGCTGTATCGCTTAACAGGAAATTTCCGGATCCTAAGTCAGGAATCTATAGAATGTAACATACTTAATATGAAAAAGGATTTAAAATATATTCTGTGGGAGATTAAAGATGATCTATGTACTTTGCATCTGAACAGACCATCATCTAGAAATGCACTGAATCTTGAACTGATTGAGGAACTGCTGACTGTATTTGATGACATTGAAAACAATCTGAAGATAAGATTTGTAGTCATATCGGCCATGGGCGATGCTTTTTGTTCCGGGGCCGATCTCGAATGGATGACATCGGCAATAGATCTTTCATATGAAGAAAACAGAAGGGAGAGTGCAAAACTTGCTGAACTTTTTTACAGGCTCTGTACATTGAGAAAAATTACCATAGCAAAAGTATTTGGAGCTTGCATAGGAGGTGGTGTTGGTCTTGCAGCTGCTTGCGATATTGTTATTGGAAGTACCGATACATATTTTAAATTTTCAGAAGTTAAACTGGGGCTGATTCCGTCTACAATTGCTCCATATATAATTAACCGGACCGGATTACAGCGCTGTAAATATTATGTACTTACAAGTGAACGAATAGACCCGGTGAAGGCAAATGAGATGAATCTTATTGATATTCTAGCCAGCCCCGAAAAAATTGACAATGAGCTGGAAGAATTAATATCAACGCTAAGATCCGGTGGTATAAAAGCTCAGGATGAAATCAAAAAGCTGTTTTCAAAATTCCAGATGCATTTATTTCCAAAAAATTACAAAACTGATACTGCCGATATTATAGCATCATTGAGGATATCTTCTGAAGGTAAGGAAGGAATTCGGGCATTCCTTGAAAAGCGAGAACCTGAATGGAAAAGGTGAATATTATGTTGAAAAAGGTTTTAATAGCGAACAGAGGAGAAATTGTATCACGCATACAGCGCACACTGAAAAAACTTAATATCAGAACTGTTGTTCTATACGACCAGCGTGAGTGCCAGTCACAATATGTTTTGGATTCTGACGAAGCTGTTTGTATTGGTAAGGGGAGCATTTCACAGACATTTCTGAATATTTCAAAAATAGTAGACATAGCAGTTCAAGCTCATGTCGATGCAATACATCCGGGCTATGGGTTTCTTTCTGAAAATGCTGATTTTGTTAAAGCATGCAGAGATAATGATATTATATTTATCGGACCGGATAAGCAAGTAATAGAATTAATGGGAAATAAATTGAAGGCAAGGGACTTCGTTTCAGATATGGGTATACCGGTAATACCATCCTTAGGAGGTACCCCTGAAGAAATATTTAAGCATGCCAACAGGTTATTATTTCCTTGCATGATCAAAGCAGCCCTTGGGGGCGGGGGAAAAGCAATGCATATTGCCAATTCGGAGAAAGAACTACATGAACTCATTCATATATCGGCTTCGGAAGCAAATAATTATTTTGGTACTAATGAGGTTTATATAGAAAAGTATTTAAGAGGTGCAAGACATATTGAAATCCAGATCTTGGCTGATAATTATGACAATGTAATCACCTTGGCGGAAAGAGAATGCAGTATTCAGCGCAGGTATCAAAAAGTTATTGAAGAAGCACCGGTGAATAATCTTAAAGAAAATACCAGAAGTGTTCTTGCTCAGGATGCTTATAATATTACAAAAGAGTCGGGATATACCGGCGCAGGAACTATTGAGTTTTTACTTGATGAAAATGATGATTACTATTTTCTCGAAATGAATACACGAATCCAGGTGGAACACCCTGTGTCTGAGTTGGTATCTGGGATAGATATTGTAGAGCAACAGATTAATATAGTGAATGGTTTCAGCCTCGCTAAAACTATAAATTCAACTAAAAGCAACGGTCATGCTGTTGAAGCCAGAATTTATGCAGAAGATCCGGCTGAAAACTTCAAACCCAGTCCCGGAAAACTGACTTTTATAAAATTCCCCGAACTGACTAATGTCAGAATTGATACATGTATTAAAACAGGTGATAGTATTTACCCTGAGTTTGATCCGTTACTGGCTAAAATTATTGCGTGGGGAAAAAACAGAGCTGATTCTATTCTCTTGTTAAAGCGTGCAATTAATCAGACTATTATTCATGGTGTTAAAACAAATGTTGAGATTATTGAAAAAGTTCTGGAGAGTGAAGCAATTGTTAAAAATGAAGTTTCCGTGGAATTTTTAGGAAACAAAATTAAAGAGCTGATACATTTTAAAAGAAATGATAAAAAGACCAATGATGCAATTTTATTGGCGGGTATATATTTAAGTTTATTTCATTTCCCTTATGCAAAACCACGAACGAGAAATATGGACAGAACACCACCAATAGGCTTCTGGAGGTTACAACCTGTTATACAAATAAAATTTGAAGGTGAAGAACTTGAGATCGAGCTATTACATTACAACAGTAAGTTTATCGAAGTATCGGTACAAAATGCTATAATTAAAGCGGATATCAGGCTAAACCGGGACAACTATTTAACTGTAAAAACAGGAGATTTAATCAAAGAAGTTTATTACTCGTGGAATAAAAAAGGATACATACTCTTCCTTAGCTGTGATAATCATGTTTTTACTTTTACCAGAAAAGATTTTTTAATTGAAGAACGCGGGTTTAATGACAGGTTTAAAGTAATTGATGGCAGTCCCGATTTTGTGGCACCGTTAAATGGAACAATTTTAAAAGTTAATTGTCTGGGTAAAAAATTATTAAAAAAAGGCGATTCGGTTGTAGTCATTGAATCAATGAAGATGGAAAATGAAATAATATCCGATGCAGTTTCTGAGATTGAAGAGGTTTGTGTTAAAGAAGGAGATAAGGTAGAGGAAGGTGATCTTCTGGTTAAAGTTGTTACCAGATAATTGAAATTTATTGCATGTTTAGCCTTCTGCATCACAATCATTCTAAATATTTTCTAAATAAACGGGATGCCTTTTAAAAACAACTGTTAATAGGTTTCTTTGATGCACTTTTTAAATCCATTATAACATATATAAACAAAGTATTTTTTGTCTTGTTATAAATGCAAGAAATCCAGGTAAAATGATCAAGTTTCCTACAATTTCAAATTCACATAATTTATTACGCAGTAAAATCAGAGCATTTGCTGAAAAGATAATACGACCGGTAGCAGCGCAGCTGGATGAGAATGCATGGTTTTCTGCAGATCTGACTTACAAAATGGGGAAGCTTGGGCTCTTTGGTATCAATGTTCCTGAAAAATATGGCGGACAAGGGAAAGATACACTGAGTTATATAATTGCGATAGAAGAACTGGCACGAATTGATGGTTCACAGGCAGCTACTGTTGCATCGCATAATTCATTGGGTTTAGGTCCTATTCTTAGATTTGGGACTGAAAAGCAGAAATCTGAATTTCTGCCTGAACTTTGTACCGGTGAAAAGCTTTGGGCATTTGGTTTAACGGAGCCAACTGCCGGGAGTGATGCAAAAGGTACAAAATCAAAAGCTGATCTCATTGATCATGAATGGGTGATTAACGGGAAAAAGATATTTATTACCAACTCCTCATCTGAAATATCGGCAGGAGCTACTATTCAGGTTGTTACTGGAGATATCGACGGTAAAAAGGAACTTTCTGTAATACTTGTAACAAGAACAACTCAGGGCTATAAAAGTGAGAAGATAAAAGACAAAATGATGTGGAGAGCAGCGGATACCGGCCGGCTGTATTTTGAAAATTGCAGAGTCCCTGAAGAAAATCTGTTGGGCAGGCGTGGTGAAGGACTAAAAATTATGCTTGAAACACTTGATTCGGGAAGACTTTCAATAGCTGCAATGGGATTAGGATTAGCCCAGGGTGCATATGAACAAGCTCTTTTATATTCTAATAAAAGGGAACAATTCGGCAGGTCTATTTCAAGCTTTCAGTCTATAGCATTTAAACTTGCCGATATGGCCACCAAAATTGAATTGGCAAGAAACTCACTCTATACAGCATGCTGGTTAAAGGACTCAAAGCAACCATTTGGTAAAGAAGCTGCAATGGCGAAACTTTATTGTTCCGAGATCGCTAAAGAAGTCGCCGATGAAGCTTTACAAATTCATGGTGCATATGGGCTTTTTAAAGATACTGAAATTGAGAGATTCTACAGGGATCAGAGGATTCTGCAAATTGGTGAAGGGACATCGGAGATATTACGACTGGTAATTTCAAGAAATATAGGACTGAAATGATAAGTGATGTGTGAAGATAGAATCATACAAGGATTTTCTAAAATGGATATTGAGAAAAAGATTGAAATGATTTCAAAATTCACTTTAGATCCCGAAAAGTTTAAATCTGATCTTAAGTATCATCTCCATCCGGAAAAAAGTATTCAAGATACATACTCCGAATTTTCAGAAAACACTCTTACAAATTTTTATCTGCCGTGGGGTATTGCCCCTAATTTTCTGATCAATGATAAAATTTATCATGTGCCTATGGTAACTGAGGAAAGTTCAGTTATTGCTGCTGCTGCTTCGGCTGCAAAATACTGGATGAAGCATGGAGGATTTAAAACTAAGGTTGTCGGTACTGAAAAAAAAGGGCAGGTTCATTTTATATGGAAAGGCAACCCGAAAAAATTTTTAAGGTTCTTTGAAACCAGGAAACGATACTTGTCGGATATTATATCACCTCTTACAAGCAGAATGGAGGAAAGAGGAGGGGGAATACTTGAAATGAAGCTCAAATACCAGCCTGAAATACTGAATCATTACTATGAACTTGATATAAGTTTTGATACAGCAGATTCAATGGGAGCAAATTTTATTAATAGCTGCCTTGAAGAGATCGCCAAAGTCTGGAAGTCTGAAGTAGAAAATAACATCGGGTTTAATACAGAAGAAAGGAATTGTGATATTATTATGGCAATTCTTTCCAATTATACACCTGACTGCAGGGTTATCTGTGATGTCAGCGAAAATATTCATAATATGAAAGATGTTACGCATCAGATGTCGCAAGGGAAATTTGTGGAAAAATTTGTTGGAGCAATGGAAATTGCTAAAAAGAATATTTCAAGAGCAGTAACCCACAATAAAGGGATCATGAATGGAATAGATGCGGTGGCAGTTGCTACAGGTAATGATTTCAGGGCAAATGAGGCCAATGCACATGCCTTTGCATCGCGTTCGGGTTTTTATAAAAGTCTGTCAGATGCCAAGGTAGAAAATGGTACATTCAGTTTTTCACTGACAATACCTGTTAATTTAGGTGTAACCGGCGGACTTACTTCTGTGCATCCGTTTGCCGGGTACTCCGTTGAAATTCTTGGTAATCCTTCAGCACGCGAACTAATGGGTATTTGTGCATCTGTCGGACTGGCAAATAACTTTAGCGCAATTCGTTCACTGGTTACAACCGGTATACAAAAAGGACATATGAAGCTACACCTGAATAATATTCTTAACAGTCTGAATGCCGACAGCATGGAAAAAAAAGCAGCAAATATCTGGTTTCAGAATAAAACACTATCTTATTCGTCGGTATTAACTTTTCTTGATGAATACAGAAAAAGAAGAAAGGAAAATTAGATTTCATTCAAACGGGAAATTACTTCTGTCGGGTGAATATGTTGTTTTACATGGAGCCGATTCTTTAGTGTTACCATTAAAATATGGTCAGGATTTAAGTGTTTGTGAGCTGAAAGGCGGATTTCAGGGAATTCTTAAGTGGGTTGCGAGAGAGAATAATGAAGTTTGGTTTACAGCACTTTTCGATTTGATCAGCCTGCAGGTTATTGACTCTTCGAATTCGTTAATCGCTGATACGCTTGGACGAATACTGAAGACGGTAAAAAAATTTAAACCGAATATATTTACCAGTTATGAGTCCCTCGAGATTTCAACCAATCTTGAGTTTAACAGAAACTGGGGATTTGGTTCCAGTTCAACTCTTTTATCAAACATAGCACGATGGGCAAAAACAGATCCATATAAGCTGAATGAAGCAATTGCCGGAGGATCGGGGTATGATATAGCTGCAGCTGAGATTAGTCAGCCATTTATATACAATATATATAATAAGGGAAGATCGACACAGGTTAATTTCAACCCGCCATTTAAAAGATATCTCTATTTTGTTTATCTGGGAGAGAAACAGGATACATTTAATGATGTTAAAAGGTACAAGGATTGTGCTAACAAGCCTTCAAAGAAATTAATAAAAGAAGTGTCTGATATAAGTAATCGGCTGGTAAATAATAAAGATCTGGATGAATTTGAATTTCTGATTGAAAAACATGAAAAGGTTATCGGAGATCACATCGGTAAAACCCCTGTCAAAAAACTTAAATTTCGGGATCTGGAGGGAACAGCAAAATCTTTGGGTTCATGGGGGGGCGATTTTATAATAATGACATTTCGAAAAGAAAGGATACATTTGAAAGACTATCTGAAAGCTAAAGGATTATCGACCTATTTTACATACGATGAATTAATTTTAAATACAAAAACCATTAAATTATTCAATGAGTTATAAGCAGAAGTATTTGGAACAGGCTTTAATTCCCGGGATTTTCAAAAATGAATTTAGCGGATCAGTTGCATGGCAATGCCCTTCAAATATTGCATTAATCAAGTATTGGGGAAAACAACCTAATCAGATCCCAATGAATGCTTCATTAAGTATGACATTGGAGAAAGCAGTAACAAAAACAGAAATCGCATATAATTATTCTGAATCAAGAGAAAAGATAAATATCGATTATTATTTTCACGGTCAAAGGAAAAAGGTTTTTGAAAAAAGACTTTTAGATTATTTTAAGGATTTAACTGAATACTTTCCGTTTCTGGATAAACTTGAGCTTTTTATCAGATCAGATAATTCATTTCCACATTCAACCGGTATAGCTTCTTCCGCATCTGCCTTTGGAGCAATTGCTTTATGTTTAACAGAAATTGAATATCACTTAAAAGGGGAGTCTGTCGGCACAGCTGAGTTTTATAATAAAGCTTCGTTTATTGCACGTTTAGGATCGGGAAGTGCTTCAAGGTCAATATTCGGAGGTTTGGTGGAGTGGGGCAGACATGAATCAGTAAAAGGTTCGACAGATGAAACAGCTATACAGGTTTCAAAAATAATTCATCCGTATTTTAAAAACTTTCAGGATTTTATTCTCATTCTTGATAAAGGTAAAAAAGATATTTCAAGTGCAGATGGCCACAATCTTATGAACAGCAATCCGTATGCCTCAACGAGGTTTCAGCAGGCACACAGTAATCTGAATGAACTTATTCATGCTATTCAGCGGGGAAACATGGAAAAGTTTATTAATATTGTTGAAGCGGAAGCAATGAATTTACATGCGATGATGATGACATCTTCACCCGGATATATGTTAATGAAACCGGGAACTGTTGAAGTCATTGAAAAAATTAAAAGATTCAGAACAAAGTCAGAAATGCCTGTTTGCTATACACTGGATGCAGGAGCAAATGTTCATTTTTTAGGTCCGCAATCATGTAAGCCGGTAATGGTTGACTTTGTCGAAAACGAATTAAAGTCGTGTTGTTTTGATGGTGACTATATTCAGGATAGAATGGGTAATGGACCCGAAAAAATTAAAGATGAATGAGAACATTTTATTCTAAAATATTGCTTTTTGGTGAATACTCCGTGCTGCAGGGGTCATCAGCATTGACAATACCATTTCTTAAATACTCAGGCCACCTGAAATTATCTCCGGGTAAGCAACTGTCATCAAAATACAAAGAATCAAATGAGGATCTTAAATCATTGCTGGCGTATATTAGGAATGAGATTAACACGGGTGAACTTGAACTGGATCTGGAAAAATTTGAATCGGACATGAACAATAATTTGTATTTTGATTCTGATATCCCGGTAAATTACGGACTTGGTAGTTCGGGGGCCATTGTTGCAGCAGTATTTGATGCTTATGGTTCAAAACAAAGCAATAATTTATCAGAACAACTATTGGCTGATCAGAAGAGACAAATGGCCCTTATAGAATCATTCTATCATTCTGAAAGTTCAGGTATCGATCCAATCACTATTTATTATGAAAAACCATTGCTTTTCAAGGAGAAAAAAATTACAATAATCCCACAAAGAATTTTGCATTTTATAAAAAACAGGATTTACCTGTATGATACAAATATTCAATCAGCGACATGGGATCATGTGCAAAGATTTAAGAGTATGACGGAAGATGAAGATTTTTTCAATAAATTCAGAAATATTCTTTTTCCTGCACAAAGAAATGCTATTGCTGCTTTGCTTGAACTTGATAAAGAAAAACTAAAGCAATCCTTTAAACTTATTTCGCAATATCAACGGGATTATTTTAAAGAAATGATACCTGCTGAAATTCAGGGAATATGGGAACGGGGTATCAGCAGCGACGACTATTATATGAAATTATGCGGTTCAGGCGGAGGAGGATTCAACCTTGTTTATTCTAAACTTCCTAAGGTTGATCTTGAAGATCTTTTACAGGCGCAGATCCTAAATATATTTTAAATATAAGATATAAGCATATATTTAATTATGTAATTTTTTCGGTTGCCCTGTTGTTTCAACAACATTTGACCACATCTCTCCTTCTGTTGAAATTCTTTTACGTTTTAGAACAGCCATGGGAATTGGCAAAATAGTAAACATCGAATTCCAGTAACCAACAACAAAACCTGTTCTGCCTGCCATCGCTGCGTGAGCAGCATTATGGGCAAGCAGATTGCAAAACAAACTATCATTTGCATTAGCAGGGGCACTTCTAATAATATAACTGGGGTCGATGTATTTTAATGTATATGGAAATCCTGTTTGATCAAAATCTAGTTTTATTTGTTCCTTCAGAAAGAGACCAATGTCTTTATATTTAATATTTCCTGAGGCATCTTTTTCAGTGGGTACTTCATCGAAAAGATTCTGACCTGCTCCTTCTGCAACCACAACTAATGCATGGTGTTTTCTTTTCAATCGTTCTCTCAGTACATTTAAGAAACCTTTTGGTCCGTACAATTCGAAATTCATTTCGGGGACAAGAATGAAATTAACCTCCTGAACTGCTAATGCGGCATTAGCAGCAATAAAGCCGGAATCTCTGCCCATCAGCTTTACAAGCGATATTCCGTTGTATGCTCCTTTTGCTTCGTTATGCGCACCTCTTAGAATGGACGTGGCAATTGTAAAAGCGGTCTCAAATCCGAAAGACTTTTCGATAAGGTTTATGTCATTATCTATAGTTTTTGGAATTCCTGCAACTGCGATCTTTAATCCTCGCTTAGTTACTTCATCTGTAATAGCCTGAGCTCCGCGCAAGGTACCGTCTCCGCCAATTGTAAATAATATATTGATATTCATTCGTTCAAGAGCATCAACAATTTCACCTATATCCTGTGGCCCCCTTGAAGTTCCTAAGTATGTACCTCCGTGCATATGAATATCCTCCACCAGTTCCGGGGTGAGTTCAATAATATCATGCTGGTACTTGGGGATAAAACCTTCATATCCGTATTTGATTCCAACTATTCTTTTAACACCATACCTGTTATTAAGCTGCATTACAAGTCCGCGGATAACATTATTAAGACCCGGACAAAGTCCACCGCATGTAACAATTGCTACTTTGGTTTTTGCAGGATCGAAATATATATATTCCTTGGGACCACCCTTTTCAAAGGTAACGGGCTCAATATTTTCATCTTTGCAGCTATTGAAATAACTTTTGGTTGTTTTCATCATGATTCTTTCATCGTCCTGAACATAGTTAAAAACTCCGTCTCCTGTTATTTTTGATAAATTTAAAGGCGAGGGTATTGAGCACTTCCCAAGCCTTGGAACGATAAAATCTTCAGGTTTATACATTTATATTAGTTTTTGAGCGTGCTAAATTAAACATTTAACAAATAATTGTACTTGCAGGGAATTAAATTTAATTAAACATTCATAACAACAAGTTATTAAATAATAGGACTAAAGTTAATTTACAGATTAAGGTTTATCTCAGATACAACTTTATTCCATGTGTAATGCTCAAGTGCATATGCTCTGATTTTAATTGAATTATCTGCAGCCTGTCCTGTTTCCAGAGCTCTAATTTTTTCAACTAACTGTTCTTTGGTTTTAAAATACTTTGCGAGATTATTTGTTGTAGTCCGGTTGAATTCATTATCGTAGGAAATTATGTTCAGCCCTGAATACATTGCTTCAACCAGCGATGGATTGGTTCCCCCGCAACTATGTCCATGAATATAGTATTTACATTGAATTCTGTAATGTTGAAGTTTTACCTTGTTATATTCTGCATTTAAGAGAATTATATTTTGATTATGAGCATATTTTCTGATTAATTTTCTGCCATATCTGGTACTTTCCCAGTTTGAAATTATGATCAGGTCCAGTTCCTGAATTTCAGTAAATGCAGATATTAGCACGTGAAGATTATTCTCAGGTTCTGCCCGGCCAATTACAAGAGCAAATTGATTAAGATGAACTTTTTTTCTTTTTACATCAGGTAAATGATCTCCACCATAACTAATCGACAGAATTTTACTTTTATATCGATTAGGAATATATGCTTCCAGCGAATTGCTGTCGACTATTATTTTACCGGCATAATGCATTGCAATTTTGGTATTGTAGTGCAGGTATGCTTTAACAAGAACATTCCATTTTTTTCTTTTCCATTCCAGACCGTCAATATGAACAATAATTTTTTTTCTGAAAGAACGGGGTAAAAACATAAGTAAGAATCCTGCCCCACAACCAAGTAATATAACATGATCAGCATTTCGATACGCTTTTAAAATAGAAACAGCATCGTATATGATGCCGGATATTCCATGAGGAGACAAGGGAATAAAAAAACGATCTATACAATTCCATGCGCTTTTATATTCATCTTTTTTATATAACTTAGAAGAACATGCGACTGAAATACGATAGTTGCTTATAAGAAGTTTGGAAATATTTTCCGCAAATGTCTCAAATCCTCCATATTTTGACGGAATTCCTGCCGAACCGATTATGAATATTGTAGAATACAACCTGTATAAACTTTAAGTTAAGTTATTAACAACAGACATTTTTTAAAATAAGAATTCCAAATTATTTACTAGTTTAAAAATAATTCTGACATGAAACTTTATTAAGGAAAAATTAATAAAGACTTAAGCTTAGCCAAATGTTTAGTTAACAATTATATACACAAATTAATACGTGTAAAGTCTTGATTATCAATAAATAAAATAAATTTTATTTTTTTTTCAATTTTAATAATCTGAAAATAAAAACAATAGATTAAGAATGAAAAAGTCAACCCCAAAATGATTTTTTTTTTATATTTTTTTTCACAAAATTGCCTTTTGAAAAATTAACAAGTGGAAAAAACTAAAAACCTAGAATTAAACAACTTCAAAGAAATGCATCGGGAAATTTGGAACAACTGTCTCAAAGTTATTCGGGATAATGTGCCATCCATTAGCTTTAGGACATGGTTCGAACCTATCGTCCCATTAAAATTAGAAAAGAATATTCTGACTATTCAGGTTCCAAGCCCTTTTTTTTATGAATACCTGGAAGAAAAGTACATCGAGATCATTAGCAAAACGTTGAGAAAAGAATTGGGTTTTGACGCTAAGTTGGAATATAGCGTGGTTATGGACCATAATGTGGCTACAAAAACCAAGCAGCCATTTACAGTTAAGCTGCCGGCACAGAATCAGCGGGAATTAAAAAACAGACCGGTATCGGTACCATTGAACGCTGATGAGAAAACAATTAAAAACCCGTTTATTATTCCGGGTTTAAAAAAGCTTGACATTGACCCAAGGCTTAATCCTGAAAATTCTTTTGAGAATTTTGTTGAAGGCGAATGTAACCGCCTGGCAAGATCAGCAGGGATTGCAGTAGCAAATAATCCTGGTGGAACAGCATTTAATCCGTTACTAATCTATGGTGATTCCGGTTTAGGAAAGACACATCTTGCACAAGCGATTGGTATTGAAGTAAAGGAGAAATTTCCTGATAAAACAGTTCTTTATGTCAATGCCAATAAATTCCAGACTCAATTTGTTGAGTCTATCAGAAATAACAATAAAAATGATTTCCTGCATTTCTATCAGATGATTGATGTACTTATAATTGATGATGTACATGAATTTGCCGGAAAAGAAAAGACGCAGGATACCTTCTTTCACATCTTTAATCATTTGCATCAGTCCGGAAAGCAGCTGATACTTACATCAGATAAGCCTCCTGTTGAATTACAGGGCATGGAACAACGGTTATTGTCAAGATTTAAATGGGGTTTGTCAGCCGATTTGCAGGTACCTGATTTCGAAACCAGAATTGCCATTTTAAAGCAAAAGATATATAAAGATGGTATTGAAATGGAGGATGAAGTAATTGAATATATTTCAACTCATATTACAGACAACATTCGTGAACTTGAAGGAGCATTAATATCACTTCTGGCACAGTCGACACTGAATAGAAAAGAGATTACCCTTGATCTTGCCAAAGAAATGATTGATAAGCTTATTAAAAATACCAAACGCGAAGTATCTATCGACTATATTCAGAAAGTTGTTTGTAATTACTACGACATTGGTATTGAAATGCTGCAGTCAAAAACAAGAAAACGTGAAATAGTACAGGCCAGACAAGTTGCTATGTATTTCAGTAAAAATCTTACTAAATCATCACTGGCAACAATAGGAGCTCAGATAGGAGGGAAAGATCATGCAACAGTACTTCATGCCTGTAAAACAGTGAATAATCTGATAGATACCGATAAACATTTCAAGAATCAGATTGAAGACATAGAAAAGAAACTGAAATTTTAATTACTCAGAAAAGCAGGTCAGTTAAGACCTGCTTTTTTTATATCATATAAAACCGGTTTAATCCGGATTAGAGCATGAGTTCTGAGGACACCTATAAGACAATAAAAGAACCCGGCTTTGGTGAGTTTAAAGACCGCGGGAGTAAATTTCTTGCTTTTGCTTATCCGGTTCAGACAGAGAAAGAAATTAAGGAACTTTTAGGAGAATTAAAGAAGAAGCACCACAGCGCACGCCATCATTGTTATGCTTTCCGTATCGGAGCAGAAGAATTTTACTACAGAACTAATGATGATGGTGAACCTTCAGGTACTGCAGGTAAACCAATTTACGGACAGATTCTTTCATTTGACCTGACAAATATATTAATTGTTGTTGTTCGCTATTTTGGAGGTACTTTACTGGGAACTTCAGGTTTGATTAATGCATACCGGTCGGCAGCGAAGGTATGTCTTGAACATGCAACTGTAGTTGATCAAGTAATCAATGAGAATATCACAATAAAGTTTCAGTATGCAAGTATGAATTCGGTAATGAGAATTATTAAAGAGGAATCAGCAGAGATATTAAGCCAGGACTTTTCTGATACCTGCACAATTAGTCTTGGAATACCTAAATCAAAAGCAGAAAAATGCATGGCTAAGTTCCATGTTTTGAGCGATGTTCAGGTAGTTCCGGGATAAATTGTAAATAGATTTTAACAAAACTTTATAATACACATTTTCTTATATACATTTACTAAAATAAACCATGCTTATATGAAAAGTAAAAGTCTTGTATCCATCACCGATTTTACAAAAGACGATTACCTCAGAATACTTGAAAAAGCTGCAGAATTCGAAAAAAAATCCTACCAGAATCTTTTAGATAGCAAAGTAATAGCCACTTTGTTTTTTGAACCATCCACCCGTACACGATTAAGTTTTGAAAGCGCAATAAACCGGCTTGGTGGCAGAGTCATAGGATTTAATGATTCTTCCACTTCATCAGTTTCCAAAGGAGAAACTCTTTATGACACAATTCGTGTTGTCAGCAATTATTCTGAATTAATAGTGATGCGTCATCCACTTGAAGGCAGTGCAAGGTTTGCAAGTGAAATAACGAATATACCAATTATCAATGCGGGAGACGGGGCAAATCAACATCCCACGCAAACACTTCTTGATCTGTATTCAATACAGAAAACGCAAGGGAAGCTGGATAATCTTAATATCTTTATGGTTGGTGATCTGAAATACGGACGAACCGTACATTCACTTCTTATGGCTCTCTCAGAATTTAATGCTACGTTCTATTTCATTTCACCCGACGAACTCAGGATGCCTGAAGAATACAAATTATATCTCGATAAAATCGGACTTAAATACCACGAATCGAAAGAATTTAAACCAAACATCATTGAAGCTGATATAATATACATGACCCGGGTTCAGAAGGAACGTTTTTCAGACCCTATTGAATATGAGCGTACAAAGAATGCTTATGTTCTGAAGAATGAAATGATTGAAGATTCCAAACCGGGAATGAAGGTATTACATCCTTTACCTAGAGTGAATGAAATCCATCCGGATGTGGATGCAAATGCCAAAGCATATTATTTTCAGCAGACAGAAAACGGTGTTTATGTACGGCAGGCTATTATTTCTTTAATTCTGGGCCTTGTTTAACAATAAAGTTTAAAGATTGTAAACAGACCAATATATTCTAAATAATAAAGTAAATGAAAGATAAAATACTTGAAGTAAGTGCAATAAAAGACGGGACCGTAATTGACCACATTCCTGCTGACAGCTTATTTAAAGTAATATCTATTTTAAGATTGGAAGATAAGGATGGTATGATAACTTTTGGAACAAACCTGGAAAGTAAAAAGCTAAATAAAAAGGCAATTATAAAACTTTCAGGTGTGTTTTTTAAAGATAATGATATAAACAGGATTTCGCTGGTTGCACCTGAAGCCAAACTGAATATTATCAGGGATTATGATGTTGTTGAGAAAAAAATTGTTGAAGTACCCGATGAGATAGTAGGCATAGTAAAATGCATGAACCCGATGTGTATAACCAATCATGAGAAAATTGTTACGAAATTCCAGGTAATAGATAAAAAAAAGATACACCTAAGGTGTCATTACTGCGAGAAAATAACCGATAAAGAGCATATGGAAATCCGGTGACCTTATACTTACCTCAACCTGTCGTACGATTTAATAAGCAGATCATCACGTCTTATAGCCCTGAATGCCTGAAATATTAATATGATATTTACTAATGGTATTACCAGGGTATAGGAGAAAGAGTGCATTTGCACTTCAAGCTTATTCCTGATGTCAAAGTAATAGTAAGCAAAAAGAATCGCCATAAATAACAACAGAAGAATATTGTATACACATAACCTCATCTGAATTGTCCTGCGCTGATATATAAAAATTGTTATCAAACTCAGTAAACTTGTTGCCAGTCCTAAAATTAGGATTGGAAATGTCTGATATAATACTTCCGAACTGTTTAAATTTTTCAGTCCTGTGCTGTACAATTTGGCAACATCTCCGTTTGGAAGCATCATTTCTGAAATAGGAACAAATACAACCAGTGCAGATAAAATTGTAGCTACCAATAAAAATAAAGTTTGAACCCGTTGTATCATGATATACATGTTTTAAAGGCCGTAAATTTAATAATCTTTAAATAATTCATTCAATATGGTTATTAACCGTTCATTGTAATATTTTATTTTTCCGGTTTTATGGAATTAACAGTTGTATATACACAGTTATACCAGGAATAACTCTGTACAATGCAACATTCCTGCGAAAGCAGGAATCAAAACTTTACATAACCAGATTCCTTGTCAAGCACAGAATGTCAAGGCGTTATGAGTTTGTATGTGGCATAATTGTGTATAATCATTATTAACAATATTATTATTTAAGCCAATTGCATATTTATGTTGAAAGAATAATTACCTTGATTCGCACGAAAAATGATATTTTTTTTGCAGCTTAATTTATGAATAGATAATATTGCGGATTTTATTGTCTTTTGTGACAATATAAATTAATGAAAAAATATACGAAGTAACTACATTCGCATCAGTGTAAGTTAAGTATTTAAATTATTAATATTCAGTATAAGTATGAAAAAAGAGGTGATTGAAAAATCAGCCGATAATATAAGAATACTGTCTGCTGCCATGGTCGAAAAGGCAAAATCGGGTCATCCCGGAGGCGCGATGGGTGGTGCAGATTTCATTAATATTTTATATTCCGAATTTCTCAATTTCGATCCCGGTGATGGTTGCTGGATAAACAGGGACAGGTTTTATCTCGATCCCGGGCACATGTCTCCAATGTTATATTCAGTGCTTACTTTAAGCGGGTTTTATTCGATTGAAGATCTTAAAAATTTTCGTCAGTGGGGTAGTGTTACACCTGGTCATCCTGAGGCAAATCATTCAAGGGGTATTGAAAATACTTCAGGTCCTTTGGGAATAGGTCATACAATGGCTGTAGGAGCAGCAATTGCTGAAAGATTCCTGGTTGCAAGGTTTGGAGACTGGATGGAGCATAAGATCTATACATTTATATCAGATGGTGGAATTCAGGAAGAAATATCACAAGGTGCGGGAAGAATAGCCGGTTATTTAGGTTTGCACAACCTTATTATGTTTTACGATTCTAACAGTATTCAACTTTCAACGAAAACAAGTGCGGTAACATTTGAAGATACGGCAGCGAAATACAGAGCCTGGAACTGGAATGTTATAACTATTAATGGAAATAACCAGGATGAAATAAGAGATGCACTTAGTGAGGCTGTCAATGAAAAAGAAAGGCCGACTCTTATTATTGGCCAAACAGTTATGGGTAAAGGTGCGCTTACTGAAGAAGGAAATTCTTTCGAGAATCAAACCTCGACACATGGTATGCCACTTACAAATGCAGGTGCATCAGTTGAAAAAACAATTAAGAATCTGGGTGGTGATCCTGAGAATCCATTCGTCATTATTGATGAGGTACAGAAATACTGGGATGATATAAAAAGAACTAAAACTGAATTTGCAGGTAAGAAAAGAAAAGAACAGCAAGAATGGGAAATAAAGAACCCTGTTTTGGCAAAGAAACTCAGTGATTTTTTCAGCAGGAATATTCCTGAACTTAATTTTAAAAGCATTGAACAGAAAGCAGGAAATTCCACGAGGGGAGCTTCCGGTAATGTATTATCGTACATGGCTGATCATATTGAAAACATGATTGTTGCATCAGCTGATCTGTCAAATAGTGACAAAACGGAAGGTTTCCTGAAAAAAACAAAGCAGTTTGTAAAAGGAGATTTCACCGGGGCATTTTTACAAGCCGGAGTGTCGGAATTAACTATGGCTGCAATTGCCAACGGGATGGCATTACATGGAGGAATAATACCTGCGTGCGCGACATTCTTTGTTTTTTCAGACTATATGAAACCTGCTATCAGGCTTGCTGCACTAATGGAACTGCCCGTTAAATTTATATGGACTCATGATGCCTTTAGAGTAGGGGAGGATGGGCCTACTCACCAGCCTGTTGAGCAGGAGGCACAGATCAGACTGCTGGAACAGCTTAGAAATCCTTCCGGTAACAGGAGTATTCTTGCTTTACGTCCGGCAGACTCTGCTGAAACAACAGTTGCATGGAAAATGGCCATGGAAAATAAGAATTCACCAACCGGTCTGATACTGTCACGACAAAATGTTCCTGATGTTCCTGAATTAAAAGACAGATACGAAGAGGCATTGCAGTCTGAAAAGGGAGGTTATATTGTATATAAAGATCAGGGTAAAATTGATGTTGTCCTGGTAGGTAATGGTTCAGAAGTATCAACGTTGGTTGAAGGGGCCAGACTGCTAAAAGAGAAGAATGGGATTAACGTACAGGTAGTTTCAGTTATTTCTGAAGGTTTATTTCGTGAGCAGACGATTGAATATCAAAATCAGATAATACCTGAAGGATTGCCTGTTTTTGGACTTACAGCCGGATTACCCCTTACTTTAAAAGGTCTGGTCGGGGCTAAAGGTAAGGTATACGGAATGAATAGCTTTGGTTTTTCTGCGCCGGCTAAGATTCTCGACGAGAAACTGGGTTACACTGCCGAGAATGTCTACTTACAGGTAACAGGATACTTAAAAGAATTCAGTTCATAATCTGTTCAGGGCATATTCTTCTTAAAGTTAATAGCTTTTATGTCCTTTGAAATTGTTGATATATTTTTAGCACATATCAAACAGGAGTATTATAGGAGTATCTTGAATAGTATCATCGGGTAATTATTTTTTATATCATCTGACTTTTTTTTAACAGCAATAAACAAACGCTTTCATATCGATCTCGTACATATAATTGTTGGTAAGGGGCGGAATAGATGATAGTCTTTATTGGATCAGGATGATAAGTATCAACCGGACAGTATATTGAAGTGACTGAAATATTTCATAGCTTTGAATATAATATTACCAGGCAATGGACATAAAAAAGATAGATGCGCTTATTTCCCTGCTTGACGATTCAGATACTGAAGTTATAAATGTTGTAACTGATAATTTGCTTAAGGAGGGTATTGAAGCGATTCCACAGCTTGAAAAAGTTTGGGAAACAACTCCTGATGAAAAGTTACAGGAGCGTCTGGAGAATGTTATTCATAATATACAGTTTGAAACTACAAAGAGTAATCTAAAAAGATGGTGCAGCGGAGATTATAGTTATATTTTTGAAGGAGCCTGTTACCTGGCACAAATTCAGTTTCCGGAAATTAATTTTGAAAAACTTGATGCTGAGATAGACAAGATAAAGGAAGATATATGGCTCGAGATTAATAATAACCTCACCGCCCTTGAGAAAGTGAAAATACTTAATTATGTAATTTTCGACTTGCATAAATTTACCCGCAACACAAATAATTTTTATTCTCCCCAGAATTCATTTATAAATCAGGTGCTTGAAACAAAGCGGGGAAATCCGATTTCTCTAGCAATCATATACATGTCGGTAGCATATAAACTCGATCTGCCCATTTATGGGGTTAACTTACCAAAGAATTTCATATTGGCTTATAAAGATGAATTCAGGCAGTATGATTCACCCAATGAAATTGAGGACATTCTGTTTTATATCAATCCTTATAATAAGGGTGCTGTGTTGGGCAAGAGAGAAATTGACTACTTTATAAAGCAGCAACAACTTAAACCTGAGGGTTCATACTATATACCATGCAACAATAAAGATATTATTATTCGCCTGATAAATAATCTTACTCTTGCATACGAGAAACTTGGGTTTACTGAAAAGACAGACCGTTTGAATGAGCTGTTGCGGATACTATAACTTCAGGTTACTTAGCAAATGACACCGCCCTTGTTTCTCTGATCACTGTAATTTTTACCTGCCCTGGATAAGTCATTTCATCCTGAATTCGTTTAGCAATTTCAAAGGATAGTGAATCAGCATCTTTATCGCTTACTTTATCGCTTCCGACAATTACCCTTAATTCTCTGCCTGCCTGAATTGCATATGTTTTCAGGACGCCGGGATAGGAAAGAGCAAGATTTTCAAGTTCTTTGAGTCTTTTTATATATGATTCAACCACTTCGCGGCGTGCCCCTGGACGTGCACCAGATATTGCATCACATACCTGGACAATCGGAGATATAAGACTGGTCATCTCAACTTCGTCGTGATGAGCACCAATTGCGTTGCATACCTCAGCCTTTTCTTTATATTTTTCAGCCAGTTTCATACCGTATACAGCATGCGGAAGCTCAGGCTCCTCATCAGGTACTTTACCAATATCATGAAGCAAACCGGCTCTCTTTGCCAGTTTTGTATTCAGCCCCAGCTCTGCAGCCATAATAGCCGAAAGATTAGCTACCTCACGTGAGTGTTGAAGCAAATTCTGACCGTATGATGAGCGATACTTCATTTTCCCGATCAAACGTACAAGTTCGGGGTGTAGTCCATGTATTCCCAGGTCGATAGCAGTTCTTTTCCCAACTTCAACAATTTCTTCTTCTATCTGCTTATGGGTTTTGGCAACAATTTCTTCAATACGGGCAGGATGTATTCTTCCATCTGTAACAAGCTGATGAAGTGCCAGGCGTGCAATTTCACGACGAACAGGATCAAATGCTGAAAGTATTATGGCCTCAGGAGTATCATCGACAATGATTTCAACACCGGTAGCAGCTTCTAAAGCACGTATATTCCTTCCTTCACGACCAATTATTCTGCCTTTGATTTCGTCACTTTCTATATTAAAAACCGTAACAGCATTTTCTATTGCAGTTTCAGTCGCAACACGCTGAATTGTTTCCAGAACAACTTTTTTAGATTCCCTTGTGGCTGTCATTTTGGCTTCGTCCATTATTTCATTGATGTATGACATTGCCTCAGTTTTAGCCTCTTCTTTCAACGATTCAATAAGTTGTTGCTTGGCTTCGTCTGCTGACAGACCTGAAATTGCTTCCAACTGCTCTACCTGTTGATGATGAAGTTTGTCCAGCTCTTCAGTTTTTTTCTCTACCAGGGTCATCTGAGCAGATAAATTTGTACGAATAGCTTCTACTTCATTACGGGCTCTGTTGTTTTCTTCGCTGGCCTGTGAAAGCATTGCTTCACGTTGTTTAAACCTGTTCTCTGCAACAGCTAACTTGCTGTTTCTTTCATTTATATATTTTTCATGTTCTGTTTTTAACTGCAGAAATTTTTCTTTTGCCTGAAGAATTTTATCCTTTTTAATTACTTCTGCTTCAGTTTTGGCTTCATTGATTATATTTCTGCTTTTTCTGGTTAATGTTAAGTTCCAGATAATATATGCAATTATACCACCACCAATAAAGGAGGCTCCCGCAATAATTAACATCTTCATAAATAAGGATGCATCAGCAATTTGTAATATTGTTATCATGTTTACAGCACTTTATTGATTATAAAAAACCCGCACATTTCTTCAATATTTATTGAAACCCCATCATATCATGGGTGGAGCTGCCAAACCATGTCAGACTTCCATCGATCCTCAGGGGATTCTCACGACGAATCGTGAGTATGGCCTGTCTTTGATGGCCCAAGCACATCTCCAATGTAGAAAGTGTTGAGTTTCACAAATTGTTGAAGAAACTATGCGGGCTATATTTTAACTCTATATGTAAAGAACCTATATTACTCTTCTTTGAGGTATACTTCCAGCTCTTCGTTTAATTCCTTTATACTGTTTACAAGCTTTGATGAATCTTCCTGTTTTTCCATTTCAATCAATTTTGTCACATACTGTAAAGCTGCCATTGCCAGAAAATCCTGAACATCTTTATCAGAATATTTTTGCTTGTATTGAAGTACTTTTTCATTAATTATTTTTCCTGCTTTTCGTATTTTTTCTTCATCTTTTTTTTCAATCTTCAATGGATAGTACCTGTCAATAATATTTATCCGTATAGAAAGCTTCTCGTCCATAAAGATCTACTTATTTAAAAGAGCAATACACTTGTCTATCTCCCGCACTACTCTGTTGACTTTTATTTTTGCATCGTGATTATTACCTGATGCACCCGTAAAAGCTACTGCTAATTTCTTATTCTCGTAATTATTTAATAATTCTTCGTTTTCTTTTTTTAAAAGTTCGTTATCACGGATCAGCTCTTCGTTCTTCTTTTTTAATTCACTAGAATCAATTTTTTGTTGCTGATATAATCCGATTATCTTTTTAAGATTATTTCTAAGTTCCGCAATTATTTCGTCGTGATTTGAACTCATATTAAAACAATCTTACATTGTTAATTCTACCCTGCAAATATAAAAATTTATGCTTTCAATTATACCGCCTCAGAAATATATCATAGTTTTGCCATCCTCTGAAGATAATATTTTCGGTATGCCTAAAATTATGAAACTTATGCTAAAGTTCCTAAAAATAGTCACCTTAATAACGATCTGTAATGTTAAAATGTTCTCTCAGAAAATATCTAAAGAGGGTTTTATTTCTCCTTTGGATATACCGCTTTATCTTTCAGGTAATTATGGTGAGTTAAGAGCAGACCATTTTCATGTTGGTATCGATATTAAAACTATGGGAGAACCAGGGAAACCCGTTTATGCCAGTATGGAAGGTTATATTTCCAGAATAAAGGTACAGATCGGAGGGTATGGTAAATCGATATACATTAATCATCCAAACGGATACACAACCGTTTATGCCCACCTTGATAAGTTCATGCCTGATGTTGAAGAATATGTAACCAAAGCGCAGTATGTAAGTAAATCATTTGAGGTCGATTTATATCCCACAATATATGAGTTTCAGGTTGAAGAGGGTCAAAAGATTGCATTATCCGGGAATACAGGCAGTTCGGGCGGCCCGCATTTGCATTTTGAGATCAGAAAATCTGCAGATCATGTACCGGTAAATGCTCTTAGTTTTAATTTACCGGTTTCCGATAGAAGGTTTCCTGAGTTTAAAAGCCTTTACGCGTATAGCTTTGCGACTGACATAGTAGTTGCAAACAATGGTGAGATAAGAAAGTATTATCCTGTTGTAAAGTTAAATGACAGTACGTATACTGTTCCCGGGAATATTATTACAAGAAAAGAGTATGTTGGTTTTGCATCAGAGGTTTATGATTTTTTAGATGGATCTGAAAATAAATGTGGTATCAGAGTTCTTGAATTAATAATTGATAAGAAACTTTTATTCTCATTTGAAATTGATAACATTTCATTTGGATTAACCAGGTATATAAACGCTCACATGGATTATAATCTGAAGAGTGAAGAAAAGAGAAGTGTGCACCGTTTGTATAAATTACCTAATAACAAACTCCCGATCTACAAAGGTGAATTAACAGATAAATTACTTCACATAAATGACAATTTGCTTCATCAGGGTGAAATTGCCGCAACAGACATATATGGTAACAAATCAGTGTTGAAGTTTAATTTTAAAAAGGCTTCAAATATAAATAACTCTTTATCTGATAGCAATAATATTCTTGTTTTATGGAAATACGGCATATTGGTAGATTCTTTAAATTATAAATTCAGAATTCCAGCCGATGCATTGTATCAGGATACATATCTTCAATATGAATTCATTACCGGAGAAGAGAATTCATTAAGTGACACCCTCATATTACATCATGAATCAGAACCTCTTCACAGGAATGTCAATGTGATACTGAAAGTTAATAAGTTTGATCCAGGAATGAAGAATAAATTGCTGATTGTTAGAATGAACAATGAAAAGAAAATAATATCGGAAGCAGGTAAATTCGAAAATGGATATTTAAAGACTTCATCCCGTAGTTTCGGTAAATTCTATGTGTCCATCGATACTGTTGCGCCATCAATTAAGTCCGGGTTAACTGATAGCAGGAAATACTCTGTGGGAGATAAACTTATATTTACAGTTACCGATGACTTATCAGGTATATGGAAATATAATGCATATATCGACAATGAATGGGTGTTACTGGAATATGATGCCAAAACAGATCAGATGTTTTATACCATAGATGAGAAAAGATTGGTCCCGGGGAAGAAGCATGAATTAAAAGTAATTGTTGTGGATGAGCGAAATAACCAGTCAGTTAGTAAACAAAGCTTTGAGTTTTAATACTATGTCAGATTCAACGACTGTATTAGGTATTATGTCGGGGACCAGCCTTGATGGAGTTGATATCGCTATTTGCAATTTTATGTACGAAAATTATAAGTGGAATTATAAAGTAATTTTTACAAAAACATATCCATACAATTATGAATGGAAGAAAAAACTTAGTGATGTGTTTAAAGCAGCAGCAACCGAATTAACGCAACTTGACCGAGAGTATGGTTTTTTTCTTGGTGAGCTGGCAGCGGATGCCATAAAAAAGTCAGGGACTAAACCGGAACTGATAGCATCACATGGACACACAGTGCATCATAATCCAAAAGAGAAATATACGGTACAGATTGGACATGGTGCTTGTATTGCTGCTGTAACTGGTATTACAACTGTCTCTGATTTCAGATCTGCAGATGTCGCCAGGGGGGGAGAAGGTGCGCCGCTTGTCCCGGCAGGAGATAAACTATTATTTTCGAAATATGATGCTTGTTTGAATTTGGGTGGCATTGCTAATATTTCACTGGATCATAAAGAACAGAGAATTGCCGGTGATATTTGCCCCGTTAATACGGTTTTAAATTACTATGCTGAAATGGCAGGTAAAGATTATGATCCAGATGGTTCACTGGGAAAAACAGGAAAGTTGTCGGAAAATATTTTTAATAAACTGAATAACCTGGACTTTTATTCAGTGAACTTTCCAAAGTCGATAGGAAGGGAATGGGTAGAGACAAATTTTTTGGATATACTGGAAAAATCGAATGATAGTATTCAGGATAAACTAAATACAATTTATCATCACATTGTATTTCAAACTGGTTTGATAATAAAAAAATACAGGGTAAGATCAATATTGCTTAGCGGAGGTGGAACTTATAATTTATTTTTATTACAACTGCTTCAGGAAAATATCAGTTGTGAATGGATTATTCCCGATTCAATACTAATTGAATTCAAAGAGGCAATCATTTTTGGATTTCTTGGATTATTGCGAATAAGGGGTCAGGTTAACTGTTATTCATCTGTAACAGGTGCTCATCATGATTGTATTTGTGGTGCGGTTTACAAATGATATGAAAGAATGAAAGTGGGCGTTCAGCCCACTTTCATAACCCTAACTACATAATAACAATCTAAAATACTAACTAACTACTAATAACCACTAACTAACTAATTTTTTATATACCGGATTATTTTGCTAACAGTCAAATTAATATTAACATTTTCGATGCAAATATAACGAATATTTCAAATACAACGATGAAATCACGTTAATATTTTATTAAATAAATGTTAATTATGACAAAATATTAAGTTTTCATAATTATAAGTTTTAATTTGATATAATATATTTATATATATTACATTTTATAATAATCTATAACTGAAATTGAGAAAATAAATTTTAATTGTATGAAAAAAATAGTTACGATAGTAAGTTTTTTAACATTTTATCTTTCAGATTTATTTCCATGTACAAATTTTCTGATCACAAAGGGGGCAACAATTGACGGATCTACCATGATCACCTATGCAGCCGATTCGCATGTATTATATGGGGAATTGTATCACTGGCCTGCCATGGATTATGAGGAAGGAGATTCATTGGACATTATCGAATGGGATACAGGTAAGAAACTTGGAAGAATACCACAGGTAAGACATACATATAACGTAGTTGGTAACATGAATGAACATCAGCTCGCTATTGGTGAGACAACATATACAGGAAGAGAGGAACTGCAGGATACTTTGGGGATGATGGATTACGGTAGTTTAATGTATATTGCTTTACAAAGAACCCGGACAGCTCGGGATGCCATACTGCTTATCGATGAACTGGTCAGTAAATATGGTTATAACAGCACAGGAGAATCTCTTTCCATATCAGATCCGAATGAGGTATGGATAATGGAAATTATAGGGAAAGGTTTGGGAAATAAAGGGGCAGTTTGGGTTGCAAGAAAAATACCTGATGGATATATTTCCGGTCATGCAAACCAGGCTCGGATAACAACATTTCCCTTTGACGATCCTGAGAATTGTTTATATGCAGAAGATGTGATATCATTTGCGAGAGAAAAGGGATACTTTAACGGAAAAGATAAAGATTTTAGTTTTGCGGATGCTTATGCCCCGATAGATTTTGGTGGTGCAAGATTTTGCGAATCCAGGGTATGGTCTGGATTCAGAAGGGTAAACAGCAATATGATGCAATACGAAGATTATGCAATGGGAGAAAATTTGGATAATCGCATGCCGCTTTGGATAAAGCCTGATAAAAAGTTATCGGTTAAAGATGTAATGGAACTTATGAGGGACTATTTCGAAGGAACAAAAATGGATATGACTAAAGATTTCGGTGCAGGGCCTTATGAATGCATTGTACGTTGGAGACCTTTGGTTTGGGCGGTTGATAGTGGAAATTATTTCAACGAACGTGCAATTTCAACTCAGCAAACGGGTTTCTCATTTGTGGCACAGAGCAGAAACTGGTTGCCAGATCCTGTAGGAGGAATTCTGTGGTTTGGTGTTGATGATACCTATAGCACTGTTTATACACCAATGTATTGTGGAATTGAAAGGGTTCCTTCAGGTTTTGCTGTTGGAAATGGCTCAATTATGCACTTCAGTGACAGTGCTGCATTTTGGGTTTTCAATCAGGTTTCGAACTTTGCTTATACAAGATATAATTACATAATACCCCATATTCGTGAAAAACAGGCTATGTTGGAAGAAGCTTATATAAAAGAAGTTAAAGAAACAGACTCTGAAGCAAAAGAGTTGTATGGCAACAATCCTCAGGAAGCAATTGCCATGATTACTGAATTCTCCTGTGAAAGGGGAAACAATACAGTCATCGAATGGAAAGAACTATATAAATACATATTTACCCGGTATATGGATGGAAATATTAAAACAGCAATAGAAGGACAACAAAATCCGAAACTTGAACAACCGGGTTATAGCGAATATTGGTATCGTCAGTTAGTAAATCAGACAGGTGATAAATTTATATATAAATCAAACAGCTCACATTAACGCTGAGTTTTAAGTAAATATTAGATATAACATTTGTGACGATTGAAAAAAAAGTTGTAATATTGCGACCTGAAATTTTCAGGATAACAAAATAAAAATTATATAAGGATGGACTTACTAAAGGCAACCGAAAGCCAATTTGATTCCAGGAAAGAATTTCCCGACTTTTCAGCAGGAGATACAATTACCATTCATTATAAGATTAAAGAGGGTAATAAAGAAAGAATACAGAACTTCAGGGGAGTGGTTCTTCAGCGCAAAGGAAGCGGTGTAAAAGAAACTTTCACTGTAAGAAAGATGTCTGGTAACATTGGCGTTGAGAGGATTTTTCCAATCGCATCTCCTTTTATTGAACAGATTGATATTAATAAAAAGGGTAGGGTTCGAAGATCAAGGATTTTTTACTTACGCAACCTTACAGGAAAGAAAGCACGAATTCAGGAAAAAAGATTCTAGATACAATTTTGATATTATAAATAATAAAAAAAGGCGGCTCTTTTGGACCGCCTTTTATTTTTTGTATAAACGTACATTATTCAGCTAATAACTGGTCAGCACGTTTTTTTGCATCTTCGACAATTTTATCTGCCCTCTCGTTTGCTTCGTCCTCAACTTTTTTGGCTTTTTTTTCACTTTCTTCTCTTGTCTTTTTTGCCAGTTGTTCTGCAGAAGCTCTTTTTACCGGATTGCTGCCAGCTTCCCGAATAATCCTGTCGGCAGTGCTGTTTGCCTCATTTCTTATAGCATCTGCTGCTTTTTTGCCGTCTGCTTTAACTTTGGCAGCTTGTTTTTCCGCTTCACTAATTATTTTATCAGCCTGAACTTTAGCTTCTTCTCTGGCTCTTTGTTCGGCCTCCTCTTTCCTTTGTTCAATTTCCTGACTTGCAGTTTCTCTTATCTGTTGTGTAACTCCCGATACATTTTGGGTAAGACTTTCTCGAAGGTCAACGCTTACCTTTGGATCATTCATTTCGCCTGCTACCTTCGCTTTCAAATTTACAGTCTCTGATCTCTCAATATTTATTCCACGAGAGGCAGCGTTGCTGTATAGATTGTTGACTGCCGGATTTTCAAGACCAAGCAGCTCTCTGGGTGCACTTATGTCGATCCCGTAATCAAGTTTATTGTCGATCGACTGCCTGCCTGCAATGTTCAATGTGACTTCTTTCATATTTGTTTCAAATGGATCGACAAAAACATCACCATTAATGATCTCAAAATCGACAGACAGATCTTTAAGAGTCATATCATTGAAAGCATCGGTTTTCAGAGTTTCACCAATCTTATTAAATGCGTTGCTGCTTTTAATACCAATGGTTTGTGATGCCAGGTTTCCTTCTCCGTTAAGTGATTTTAAAACAGGTTTCATTTGTTGATCAAGGAAACTGGAAAACGACATTCCTACTGTTACATAACCACTGGCTTTCTTTGCAATGGGAGCAACTTTTCCGACAACATCGAAAGCTTCAGTTGCCATAGGGATATCAATATGTGATGCCTTGAATTTAAGATCTACCAGCGGATTTTTTATGTCCTGTGTATTATATTCACCTGAAAGTTTAACACTGCCATCGAACATATTCATGCTTAGATTCTCCATAACAACGCGTTGGTCTTTTATATATATATTACCAATAACATCTTCAATATCGGTTTTATCATAAATAAGTTTATTAATAGATGCAATAAATTTAAAGTTGATATTTGCAGGGACTTCAACAACTGAAAGCGGAACAGTGTCAGCTTCTTTATTTGATTCATCTGTGGGTTCACCTTCAGCCATAAATTCATTCAGGTTAATCAGATCCGATGTCAGGCTTAATTCTCCAAATACAGTTTCATCTTTAAGTACAAAAGGGATGAAGTTTGTCAGTTTTCCAACCAGATTAAAATCACTTTCACCAAGTTTGGCCTGAAATGATGATATAAGCACTTCTTTTGGTGAGAACTTTACGATTGATTTATTCAGGCTGAAAGCTTTAGGAACATCAGGGCTGTTGTAGTAAAGTCCGTTGATATTAATACTTCCGTCAGCTTTAAAATCCTGATACTCTCCTTTTTCAATTGCAGGTAGTTTTCCCATCCAGTCGAGATTGGCATCAATAATACCTTCTATCTCTGTATCATCAAGAGGAATAACATCTGCAAGAGTCTCCAGATCGATCTTTGCCTGGAAATGTCCATTGGTGAACGGATCACTGATTGGTGTTCGTAAATTCAGGTTAACATCGACAGGATTATCACCAAGATCTACATGGAAGGTATTTACGTCTACAGTTGTATTATCATTTTGCACGCCATCATAATGTACATCGATACCAATCTGAATATTATCGGCAGACTTTGGTAAATCCGGATAATTAAATGAAGCGTTTTTAACTTTTAAAGTAAGATCAGCATTTGGAGTCGTTGTTTCAGTTAGTGCTCCCGATACAACTCCGTCAAGTTGTAGTTTCCCTGTTGTTTTCAGATCGGCAAAATCGCGCGTGTAAATTGCTGGCACCAATGAAAGCAACGTTTTAAAGTCGGCTTCATTGGTGCCAAATTTAAGATTGATTAATATGTCACCTGATTCCGGCATTTCTATGCTTCCGTCGAAAGACAACCTGAGGGCATTTAACGACACAAAGTTTTCATTGAGTTTATATATCGATTCTTTCAGATTGGCATCAATATCAAAATGCATTCCCAGTAAAACATCCTTTATGTATCTAACTCCATCCATTGTGAAATTTAATTTTTCCGTTTCTGAGTCTATTTTAATAACTGAGAAATCCTGGGAAAGATCTCCCGAGAGTTTAAAATTAAAATTACCCAGCGAAGCCTTCATTCCGGAACTATAATCTGTATAACTGATATTTGCCTCATTAATTCTGAATAATTTTAATGAAATCTGGGTTTTAAATTCAGAAACAGTTGTATCTACAGGTTCCTCTTCGGCCTCTTCTTCTTTTTCCGGAACAATATCCCAGTTTGTTAATCCGCTTTCCAGAATTATTGCATTTATATTTGGTTTGTCAAGTAATATCTTTTTGATTTTGATATTCTCCATTTTAATTGCACTCAGAACATCAACCACCACTTCAAAGGACTTAATATTAAGAAGTGTATCACCTTCAAATTCTTCAACACCCGAAATATTTAAACCTTTCAACCTGACACTAAGATTAGGAAACTTACGGAACAGTGACAGACTCACGTCTTTGAATGATGCATCAGCATTCAGATTTTTTTCAAGTTGTTCATTTGCTATAGTTATTATTTTACCCTTAAAAAGAAATGGTACGGTAAATAAAATTACAAGAAGGAAAAGAATAATATAGAACAGAATTTTAAATAATTTTTTCATGATGATATTGGTTTAGTTATACCTTTAAAGTTAGAAAGAAAGATTTAAATATTATTTCAACTCCGGTTAAAATGTTTATCAACATTTATTTAATCTAAAAGTTAAATTTCGGCATAACATTTTAAAGCAAATGACGTAAATGGGGATAGAAGTAATTTAAGAATACCGATATGCTTTATGTAAAGTTTGCCAACCAGTCGGGAGATTCCGAATTTTCTTTAAAAGACCATCCACTTCTGTCAACTTTATTTAACGATGCGCCCGATGCTATTTTCATACTCAATGCAAAAAATTATTCAATTTTGGAATGCAATGAAAAGGCCCTGGAACTATTTGAAGCTGAATCGAAATCCAGTTTGATCAGTTTACCTTCATTCAGATTATATGATAGTGAACCGGTAGAGTTTTCAAGAAATTTACTTGAAACCAATATAAAAAACGGAGGTGAACATAGTCAGGAACTTGCATTCAGAACGCTGAAGCAAAATGTTTTTTGGGGCAAACTTTTAAAAAGGGCTATCAAGCTGGAAGAAAGAAAATATATTGTTTTAAGAATAAGTAAAGCTATTGATTATCTCAGGTCTGAAGAGGCTCTTTCTTTACTTCTGAGAGGAACGGCAAAGGTTACAGGTACAAAGTTTTTTAAAGAGTTATCGAGATTATTGTGCAAGACTTTCGATGTTAAATATGCACTGGTCGGTAAAATCAGCCTGGAAACAAAATCATTAAAAATTCTTGAATCGTGTGGTTCGCTGAACGGGAATGTTCTCAATGAAATTAAACTAAAGGAAAGCGTAATTGAGAATGTGTTAAAAGGCTATACAACGTTTTATCCCAATGGTGTGAAAGATATGTTTCCGGTGGATCATTTCGTTCAGAATTATGAGATTGAAGCTTTTATGGGTACGCCGGTATTTGGAAATTCGGGCGAAGTTGAAGGACTGATTGCATTTATGCATGATATTCCTATTACGGAAATACCAAATTCAAGGTATATTCTTTCAATTTTTGCATCAAGGACCGCTGCAGAATTACAAAGGATAAGATCGAAAGAGATACTGAAAGATCAGGCACGGAGCCTGGCAAATGCAAACGCTTTAAAGGACAAACTGCTATCAGTCATCTCACACGACCTTTTTAATCCTTTACATTCTGTGATGGGATTTTCTGAATTACTGAAGTCGAATATTAAAGAATATAGCAAAGAAAGAATAATTAACAGGGTTGAGATAATTGATAACTCAATTAAGAATATTTATTTTTTACTTGAGAATCTTGCAGACTGGTCGAGGATTTACCGGGGTACAGTAAGACCTTTTCCCGAAAAGGTTGATATATCAGAAATTACTGAAGATAATTTAATATTGTTTCAGTATATAAGTCATTTAAAGGAACTAAATATCAAAGTTAGTCTTGATAAATGCCCGACAGTTGTTACTGACAAACATATGATCAGCAGTATAATAAGAAATCTGCTTTCCAATGCAATTAAATACACACCAAAAAAAGGCTCAATTGAGATAGGATATAACGACAATCGTGATAGTATAACTATAAGTATTACCGATACAGGAATTGGCATGCCGGAAGAAGAACTGGAGGCTATTGATAATGTCGATACAGAGCTTCCCGATTTTAAAATTGAAAATCATAAACCTTCGGGACTGGGGTTGGTACTTGCCAAAACATATACCGAGAAACTGAAGGGTAAGCTCATCATACAGAGTAAGATCGATTCCGGGACAGAAGTTCTTGTAAACATTCCCAAAGAATAATTAAAAACAAAACATTATCCCAATAACTTTATTATTACATTTTATTAATAATTACAGAATTACAAAACTCAATCCTGTTAAAAGTAATTGTGCTGAAATTGTTGTCAGTTCTGTTAAAATGGCTTAACTTAAATAAGTTTAAGTCTGGGTTTAATGATTCGTGATTTCTATCATCGCATAACTGGTGCATACTTACTAAGATCGGGTTTGTTTTTATTGATTGCCGTATTATCGGCCAAAGCAGGTTTATGGTATGTTGTACCTCCCTATTTTACAACACCCATGTGGATGGCATTTGGGGTGGCTGCGGGTCTGGTTAGTTACTACGGGTATAAATACTTACCGATTATAACCATAGGTTTATTTCTGGGTTCATTCTTTCATGATTACTCAACATTGTCTCTTGTAACAAGACCGGTTTTTATTGCATTGATACTTACTTCCATTGGAAGTGCTACAATTGCATTTAAGGTTTATATAATAAAGAAATATCTAAAAAGCCCGACATACCTAACTGTTCCGGCAGACGTAGGAAAAATGATTGTAACTATGCTGTTTGTTAATGGTTTGTTTTTTATTCTTGCATGGATTTTTCTGATAGTATTTAATCCTCTTTATTCCATAACTACAAGAAATATTCTTCTTGCCTGGTCAATTGCAGACTTGTTAGGGTCACTTATATTTATTCCTTTGATACAGAATATATCATTTGGTTTTAGTACTACCTTACGTAGCGAGAATCTGCAGGAAAACACGATTCTGACATCAGTTATATTTCTAATAATTTTTATTTCGGTAGTATTCCAGAAATATTATTCTGCAAACGTTTTATTTTTTTTAGTTCCTTTATTATTTCTTATTTCACTACGCTTTAATCTTAGAAATTCAACTATTGCACTGGCGGTTTTTGCATTCCTGGCAACCCACATAATAATCAGAGATAATAAGCTGAGCTTTGGTGAGGAATACTTCAATAATATTTATACATACCAGTTCTACCTGATATCTGTTATTCCTGTTTTCTTACTATTTAATTCATACTTCTTTGAATTGAAAGTATCGAGACATTTATTGGTTGATGAACCGACAAAATTTGACGGAAATCTGAGTGAAGAACTACATTCTACCAGACTGGATCCGACAAGCGATCTGAGTATTTTAAAAAGAGCAATAGATCAGAGTCCCGGTACAATTATAATTACAGACCCAAAGGGTAATGTGGAATATGCTAATCCTGCATTTACGGAAATTACAGGTTATACATTCCAGGAAGTTCAAGGGAAGAACCCAAACATTTTAAAATCGGGTCATCATTCAGAGCAGTATTATGCTGAACTGTGGGAAACAATTTCAGAGGGAAAAACCTGGAAAGGACTTTTTTACAATAAAAAGAAAGATGGTTCATTTTACTGGGAGGAAGCTACTATTGCACCTGTACTTACTGATAATGTGATATCACATTATGTATGTACAAAAAATGATGTAACAAATGAAAAATCAGCTTTAGAAACATTAAAAACAAGTGAGGAACAGTTTAGAAAGCTGGCTGAAAATGCTCCGGTAATTATCGCTAAAATAAATAGTGATGCGGTAATAACCTATATGAATCACTACATTGAAGATATTGATGCAGGTCAGATAACAGGAAAATCAATTTATAAACTGATTAGTCCTGATTTTCATAAGATCATACGTGAAAATATTTCTGATACATTCAATTTAAAGATCAATAAAAGTTTTGAAATTAAAATTAACAGAAGCAGAAATCAGATCAGGTATTTCGATGCAATAATTACCCCGCTTATTGTCGACAATACTGTCAGTGAGGCAATCTTAATACTGCAGGATATCACTGAAATTATAAGTTCCCGGGAAACCATTAAGTTAAGTGAACAAAAATATAAGCTGCTGGCTGAAAATGTAGCGGATATTATATGGGTGCTGAGTAAAGAATTTGAACTTATGTATGTTAGTCCGAGCATTAAAGAAATAACAGGGTATGAAGCAGATGAAATAACCGGTTTAGGTATCAAAACTGTCCTTAACAGGTTGCCAAGAGAACTTATTACAGAGCTTAATAATTTGAGAAAGGAAGTAAAAAATGATAATTCAACAAAACATGATCTGAAATGGGAAAATGAAGTTATTCGCAAAGATGGCAGTCCGATATGGTTAGAATCAAAAATTCAGCCTGTTTATGATTCAAAAAGTGAATTCAATGGTTTTATCGGTGTATCCAGGGATATAACAGAACGGAGGCAATCTGCTATAAAGCTTAAGGAAAGCGAAGAAAAATTCAGATCATTTTACGAGAACACATCAGCTGTAATATTGATCATAGATCACAATACAGGAAGGATCGATTCGGTTAATAAAGCTGCTACGGAATTTTATGGTTACCGTTTAAATGAAATACAAAAAATTAATTTCTACGATCTCAACGTTCAGAACAAAGAAATTGTATATGATAAAATTATTGAAATCCTGGAGGGCGGTAAAAGAATATTAAATCTCAGGCATAAGATAAAAAATGATCGTATTCGTGATGTTGAGTTATATCCAACCCCTGTAATTATTGGTGGTGAGCAATTACTTTTTACAATTGTACAGGATATTACAAGGAGAAGAAAAGCGGTGGCAGCACTTAAAGAGAGTGAATCAAAAAAACTTGCGTTGTTAAAAATTATTCCGGATCTAATCTATGTAATAAATAAAAAAGGTGAGTTGCTGGATATATATACTGATAAACCTTCTCAGCTTTCAATGCAACCAAGTAAAATGCTTGGAAGAAAATTTATTAAATTGTTACCCGATGAAGTTAGCAAAATATATAGCAGTCATATCAAATATGCCTTTGAAAGCAGGGAAATTATTACGTTTGATTATTCTTTTTTAAAAGACAACGAGAAAAGGTATGAAGAAGTAAGACTTATAGTGTGTGGTGAAGAAGAGCTTCTGATTATTGTGAGGGATATAACCAGCCTGAAGAGAAGTCAGCTTGAGCTGAAAAGAGCATGGGAAGAAGCCGAGAGAGCAAATAACGCAAAAAGTATTTTTCTCGCAAACATGTCTCATGAAATACGAACCCCAATAAATGCTGTAATCGGTTTTTCTGAATTATTAAGTCAGGAACTTCATGATGAAAGACTTGAAAGTTATTTAACATCTATTAAATCAAGTAGTAAAACCCTGTTTAGCCTCATTGAAGATGTTCTGGATTTATCCAAGATTGAAGCTGGAGAGGTAACAATACGCAGCGAATTTGTTAGTATCAATTCGGTTCTGGAAGAAATTAAAAATATTTTCTGGCTGAAGATGAAACAAAAAAAACTCGAATTCCGGATTGAAGTGGATAACAATGTCCCTGATGCATTATATATTGACGAAATACGGGTAAGACAGGTATTAATTAATCTGGTTGGTAATGCTTTTAAATTTACCGAGAGCGGAAGTATTGTTTTGAGCATAGCTGCTGAAAAATTAATTGCCGGTGATAACAATTCCAGGATAAATCTGGTGATCTATGTATCAGATACCGGAATAGGAATACCGGAAGAATATCAGGATATAATTTTCCATGCGTTTAAACAACAGGATGAGCAGGACAGCAGGAAATATGGAGGAACAGGACTGGGACTATCGATCACCAGAAGACTGGTTGAACTTATGAATGGACAAATTCATCTGGAAAGTAAACCCGGCAAAGGGAGTATATTTAGAATTACACTATTTGATGTTGCAACAGGGTCATTCAAAGAGCTGAAAAAATATACTGACGTTAAACTCGAATCAAAAATTCAGTTTAGAGATGCTACCTTTCTAATTGCCGATGATGTGTTGACGAATCGTGAACTTATAATAGGAGCAATAAAAGGGGAGAATCTAAGGTTCCTGGAAGCAGCAAATGGAGAAGAAACAATTCATCTGGCCAAAAGCGAAAATCCTGATGTTATACTACTCGATTTAAATATGCCGGTTATCAATGGTTTTGAAGCAGCCTATGTTATCAGATCAGATGATAAACTGAAAAACATACCCATAATTGCAATTTCCGCAACCAATATTTCAACCATTGAACGTCAGAGGGCAGAAGTTTTTGACGAGTTTCTCTCCAAACCGATTAACATAGAACAGTTAAAGCTCTTATTAAAAAAATATTTAAAAGACAAGATGCTTGATGTTATTGTTACAAAAGAAAATGAACATGAATCTGTCGCCTTTTCTGTCAGCAATATAAATCAGGCAAAAAGTATAATAAATAGTATAAATCAGTTAAAAAAGAAATATAATAAAGTCATTGAATCTAATTCGTTTCACGAAATAAATGAATATGCCAGCGATATGCTCCAATTTGCTGACAGGTATAACATAATACAGCTTAAAAATACCGCTTATAAAATAGGAAGTGCAAGTGAAAATTTCGATATCGAAGAAATGACCGAATACATGTCAGGTATTCCGGAAATACTTGACCATATCTTACTGGAAATTGAAAAACAAATTCAGGAAAAGAAAAATGAATAGTTCAATACTTATTGTAGATGATGTAGCCAAGAATATTCAGTTAGTGGCAAAATTCCTTAAAAATGAAGGTTATCAGTTATTTTTTGCCCAGGATGGACTTTCGGCATTAAAACAAATCGATAGCAGATTATTCGACTTAATATTGTTGGATATTATGATGCCGGGGATGGATGGTTTTGAGGTATGCAGAAGAATTAAAGAAAACAAAAAGACAAGCAGTATTCCGGTGATATTTCTAACTGCTCGCACCGATGACGATGCCATTGCAAAAGGGTTTGCATATGGTGGGATCGATTATATTACAAAACCGTTTAATCCGGCAGAACTGATCGCACGGGTTAAAACACATTTACAATTGAGGCAAAGAGAAATTGAGCTACAGGAAACAAACAGCACAAAGGATACCTTATTATCGATTATCAGTCACGACCTTAAAACCCCGTTTTTTAATATTATGGGATTAGGAGAAATTCTTCTTAACAATTACGATGAATATGATAAGGATATGATCAGGGAGTTAATAGAGAATATGGTTACTGCGGCAAAAGTATCGCATAATTTACTCGAAAACTTGCTGAACTGGATACGCGTGCAGACAGGAAAAATGAAATTCGATCCGGATGATTTGAAGCTTTCTGATATTATTGATGACAACTTCAGTCTTTTAAAATCACAGTCGGATAATAAGGAGATTGAATTTATAAAATTTGTTAATGACAATATTGTAGTAAATGCAGACAGGAATATGTTGAATATTGTGTTACGCAATCTTATTTCAAATGCAATAAAGTATACACCCAGAAAAGGTAAGGTAACCGTTAAAGCTGAGAAAAAAGGTGAGAACGTTATTCTTAGCGTTATGGATAATGGTGTCGGCATACCGGAAAATAAAATAAAAACGCTCTTTAAACCCATTGACAACACATCGACTCCCGGAACAGAAAGTGAACCGGGAACAGGTTTTGGTCTGATCCTTACACACGAATTTGTAATCAAAAATAACGGTTCTATCAGTGTGAAAAGCAAAGAAGGAGAGGGCACTGAATTCCGGCTTATATTGCCAGCCGGTTAAGAGATAAGCTATTAAATTAATTGATGAACTGTACTGACACAAATTCTATTAATTACTGCTTAATTCTAATGCTTAAATTAGGATAATTTCTATATTTGCACTCCGATTACGGACCTGTAGCTTAATGGATAGAGCATCTGGCTACGGACCAGAAGGTTGGGGGTTCGACTCCCTCCAGGTTCACAATCCCGATAGCTATCGGGAAGTTTTGAGCAGGAGCATAGAGCATACAGCGATATGCTTTTGCGAGAAACGGTTTAGTACCTTTAATCACCTGCAGGGAGGCGCAGGCTCTCCAACTCAAACTAAAATACAGAAAATTTTATTACAGTAGAATTTGTTTATTGAACTTGCCATCCATCGGGATTGCCATATATATACACGATCTCAATAGCATCTGAACGCGATATACTCCCGGGATTTATACCGGGTTCTCCCTCGGGAATTTCTTCACCCAATTCCTTATAATATTCTACCCACTGTGGGAAAAATTCATCACTTCCGGGGATTTTAAAAGTCATAGGTGATAATTTGAATACTTCAATCCCTCTGTTGGCCGATTTGAACATCTCATATATCATTTCAGAGCAGTAATAAGAATTGGAATCCATCCTGAAAACATTGTCGTAATGTTTTCCAAGATAATATTCTGTTTGTTCAAGTACTATGGGAATCAACGAACTGTATTCTTCCTTTAATCTGCCGACAATAACTTTTGGTGCCCCGGTTGAATCACTGCTTCGGGAAAGAAAATCATTTAAGGGTGTCATTACAACCCCTGCAGAAATGGCTTCCAGTACCACCCACTGATCATTACTGTTTATAAGTAATCCGGTATGTGAGAAGTTTGCACCTTTAATACCCTGTGTAACTGCTTCTATTGCATTGCAGGTTTCACCACAGTCCAGATCCTGAAAGAGAAGATCACCGCTGAGTGGAATATAACTGTTTGAACAATTTACCCCTGACAGAAGAATAAAAAGAATCCAAAATTTAATCCGGCTCATATTGAATGGCCGGGAATTATATAAATAATCCCTCATCTCTGACGAGCATAAGTATAGCAGAGTGCGGTATGATGATATATTTTTCTTTTGCAAATTCTATTTCATAACCGCTTTTCGACATATATAAAGCAACGTCACCGACTTTTGGTTGCAGAGGTACATACTTAACTTCTTCGCTTTTATCCTTCCAGGGTTCATCTGCTTCATTGATCGCGGGAATGGGGTAACCGGGGCCGACTTTCAAAACATATCCGGCATGTATTTTTTCCTTTTCATGGACACCCGGTGGAAGATATAATCCGGATTTTGTTTTATCAAGCGGTGATTTTGGTTTAATGAGCACCCTGTCACCAACCATTATAAATTTGTCGAGATTCTGTTCTCCGAGTTCAAGCGGCATAATATTATTCTATTTATTGGAACTAATCCTTTTTATTACCAAAAAGTGAAAAATGAACATATCTTTTAGGATTTTCCTGCAAGTCTTTCATTAAAAGATTCAGATGGTATGCTGTAGAATCGAGATGAAGATAAAGTGAACTGTCGCTGATGATTTTACCTGCAGTGCCTTCTCCACGTTCAATTTTAGCAAGTATTTCATTCAGGTTCGATAAAGTTGAATCTAGTTTTGCAATTGTCTGATTCAGATCAGCACTATCCAGAGATGTAGTAATATCAGACAGATTATCTAGTGTGGTTGAAATCTGTTCGTTTTTCGATGCAAGATTTGAGGTTACGGATTCAACATTTTGAAATGTTTTGTTCAGATTTCCGTTTTCAGATAGTGAATTGTTTAGAAGGTTCAGTGTGGCGGTCAGGTCAGAGATTCCATTTTTAAGCTTCTGCTGACTTTGTGCCGTTAGGATATTATTAAATGAAACAAGCAGTGTGTCAATTTCAGTCAGGACATCTTCAATTTTTTCTTCAAGGGGTCCCAAAAAATCAGTCAGCCCTGGAGACACGGCTGATTGTAACGTGTCACCGGGATAATGTAATTCTTTAGAATCGCTGTATATAATTTCCAGATCTTTTGCAGAAGCAATCGGGTTGGTGGATTTAACATTAACCACAGAGTTTATAGGGATACGCAGTTTTTCTTCAAGTACAATCCTGAGAATGAATTTTCCGGAATGTTCATTATCGAATTCAATCGAGTTAATATTCCCTACTTTAAATCCTTTGTAGTAAACAGCTCCTGATTCAATTAAACCGTCAATCCGATTGAAGATAACGAAATATTCATCAGTTGACTGAAGAATATTTTTCCCTTTCAGAAAATTATAACCCCAAACTGAAAGTGCCAGAACTATAATGGCAGAGATTCCTATTTTAAATTCTTTTGGTATTTTCATGAGCAGGTATCAATTGTTATACATTTCGTTTAATGCTTGCTGGATGGTAATAATTTCACCGTTTTTTACGGCAATTATAAATGCATCGGGATACTTATTTTTGACCCATTTACTATATTCTACAATATCATCATATTTGGGCAGATTACCAACAGCATACTTATATATATTATTTGCTTTGAATTCTTCAATATCACTAAAACCAAGAAATAATTCAGAACTAAGCGGGATTGAATTTGACGAGGCAGTGATCTGTACTTTAAAATACAGGGTATCCTTCCCAGAAATATTATTATTGTCTGTATTGATCCCCAGAGACTTATCTGTTATCATGTTTCCTGATTTTGATTCAAGGTCTTGCTTATAGTTTCTGAATGCCCTGTATATTGCCGATGCCAGGTAATCCTGTCCTTCTTCGCTCATGAGATACTGCTCTTCATTTTCGTTGCTTATGAATCCTGTTTCAACTAAGATACTAGGCATTGAAGTTTGCCAAAGAACCAGAAAACCGGCCTGGTTTACACCCCTGTCTTTGCGTTTTACTCTTTCCCTGAACTGATCCTGGATAAACGAAGCTGCGGTCAGACTTTGTTTTAAGTAAGTATCCTGTACAATTGATATCATTATATATGATTCAATATTATCCGGATCAAAACCTTCGTATTTGGTCTCATAGTTTTCCTCAAAAGTAATAACCGAATTTTCCTTCTTTGCAACTTCAAGATTACTTTGTGTTTTATGCAACCCCATGGCATAAGTCTCTGTTCCATATGCTTTTTCACTGGGACTTGAATTAGCATGAATAGAAATAAATAAATCGGCCTTGGCATCGTTGGCAATTTTTGCTCTTTCATCAAGAGGAACAAAAACATCTGAATCGCGTGTGTAAATAACTTTCACATCGGGCAGATTTTCTTCGATATATTTACCGGCCTTTAAACTGATTGCCAGCACAATATCTTTTTCTTTCGATCTTTTACCAAGTGCTCCGGGATCTTTACCGCCATGTCCCGGATCAATTACCACGGTATGGATTTTGTAATCGATTTCGCTGTTTTCGTCCTGGGCATTCACAATAATCAGTAAAAAAGCCAGTATTAAGCTTAGAAAAGATTTTAATCTATGGGTTTGATATCTATTTTTATGTAAATTAAAATTCCTCATCAGAATCCGTTAAATTTGTTAGCTTTGCAGCCTTTAACAATTATATACATTGCAAAAATACTATTAAAATTGTTTTCCGTGCCAAGTCGAATTGTTCTCTTTCTAACAATGACCATTTGTTTTATAACAACTGTTTCGGCACAAAAAAATCTCTTTCTCAAATCCGACACTATTACTGTCTCCGATACAGCAGGTATAACCCATTCGCCTGGTATTGTAAATGGGATAGATACACTGATTCATGATTCAATCTCAATTGACACTACTGTCCCCGATACTGTCGTTATTATTCCGAAACGAAGAAAAAGTGCTCTTGAAGATAAAGTACAGTATAGCGCTAAAGATTCAATGCGTATTTCAATAACAGGGAAAAAATTATATCTGTTTGGAGAAGCACATGTAACATATACCGATATCGAATTAAATGCAGAGTATATTGAGCTGGATCTGGGAAAAGAAGAAGTATTCGCACGTGGTGTTTACGATACTATAGGGAAGGTTACCGGAAAACCTGTTTTTAAGAAGGGAGATGAAAGTTTTGAATCGGACTCCCTGAAGTATAACTTCAGCACGGAAAAGGGTGTTATTTTTCATATTATTACCCAACAGGGTGAAGGTTATCTGCACAGCGATAAAACAAAAAGGCATGAAAACGGGCACATTCATATTAAGGATGGTAAATATACAACGTGCGATGCTGAGCATCCGCATTTTTATTTATCATTAAATAAAGGCATTGTAATACCGGAAGATAAAATTGTAACAGGTTACGCATACATGGTACTTGAAGATGTGCCCATAAATATTTTATTTGTGCCATTCGGCTTTTTCCCTAATACTACAAAACGATCTTCAGGGATTCTTTTCCCAAGTTACGGAGAGGAAAACCGAAGGGGATTCTTTCTGCGTGATGGTGGTTGGTATCAGGTGCTTGGAGATCATGCGGATCTGACCATCCGAGGTGATGTATACACCAGGGGTTCATGGGCCATAAGAAATACATTGAGTTATAAATTCAGGTATAAGTATAGCGGCAATTTTGGATTTGATTATGCAATGAATAAAGACAAAGATGATCCTACTTATGTGCCAACAAAAGACTATAAATTAATGTGGTCGCACCGCCAGGATCCGAAAGCTAATCCAACACAGAATTTTTCCGCCAATGTCAATTACAGATCAGTGGAATATGACAGATTGCATAGCTATAACACGGAATCATACCTGTCGAATAATACAAGTTCGAGTATCAGTTTTTCCAAGCGGTGGCCGGGTACCCCGTTTAACCTTTCTCTTAGTGCGAATGCAACACAGAATAGCCAGAGCCGGCAAACAAATTTCAATTTACCGACAGGTTCATTTAATATGAGTTCCATTTATCCTTTCAGGAATGAAAGCGGATCAGGTAAATACAAGTGGTATGAGAATATAAGTCTTACTTATTCCTCGAAATTTGATAATCAGATAGAAGACAGCACAGAGTGGTTTTTTAGTGACATAGATTCATTAAGACATCAGGCATGGGCTTTTGAAAATATGGAGAATGGGTTTCAGCATTCAATTCCTTTGGCCGTCAACTTTAAACTTGGAAAATTAGTGACAATTACACCTTCATTAAGTTATACCGGGAAGTTATATTCAGCTTATACAGTAATGGATAGTGTAATATATGATACAGCTGAAAATGATGTTGTTGAATATTCTCATGAGGTTCAGGAATTTAAATATGCCCAGGCTGTGAATCCCTCGATATCGGTCTCGTTTACACCTAAGATGTACGGTATGTACCAGTCTACCCGACAGGATGGTTATGTTGAAGCGGTAAGACATGTTATTTCACCATCAGTCAGCATTTCGTTTACTCCCGATATGCGAAAAATTAACAGGAACTATTATGATACATTACGTTATTTGGATGAGAATGACTCATTGGTATATCACAGGGTTTTTAACATTTTTGAAGATCAGCTGTATAGAGATCCGCCATCAAGTAACGGAAAGAGCGGTTCATTGAGATTAGCGCTGAACAACAACCTTGAAATGAAGGTTCATCCCAAGAATGATACAACAGGAGAAGCTAAAAAAGTTTCGATCCTGGATAACCTGAATTTTTCAACTTCCTACAATCCCTTTAAGGAAGAGTTTAAATGGAGTGATGTTACAATGGTGGCAGGGACCAAAATATTAAATAATAAATTGAACCTGAGGATCAACGGTAAATTTACCATGTATGCATCCGATTCGCTTGGAAGAGACATTGATGAATTTTATTATAAAAACATGGGAGGGGGATTACATTTTCTGCGTTTACGCAGTATTTCATTTACTACCGGATATTCCATCCGTTCAAAATCCGGCAAGGATGAAGAGGAAGGTGAAGAAGAAACATCTGAAGATGAAGTTGGAGAAAGATATTTAACTGAATCTGATCTAGAATTCATGCCGGGTTATCTGACAAGCGGTTATGTCGATTTCAGTATTCCCTGGTCATTTAATTTTGATTACCACTGGTCGTACAGTAAAAGAAATTTGAGAACAGTAAGGACACATACGGTTGATATTTCCGGTGATTTTAGTTTAACCCAAAAGTGGAAAATTGGTATGAGCGGCGGGTATGACATCGAGAATGATGTTGTAGTATTCCCACGATTCAGTATACATCGCGATTTACACTGCTGGGAGATGACTTTTACCAGCATTCCCCTGGGTCCGAGGAAGAGTTATACATTTACAATAAGAGCAAAAGCTTCATTGTTGAGAGACCTGAAATATGAGAAAAAACCAAACTGGTATGATCAATTTTAAAATTTAATAATATCAAAAGCATGAAGAAAATTATAGCTACATCGAAAGCTCCCATGGCAATTGGTCCATACAGCCAGGCTGTCAAGGTTAATAACATTCTTTTTGTAAGTGGCCAGATACCGATTAATCCGGAAAATGGTGAAATAGCGGAGGGATCGATAAAACACCAGACAGACAGGGTTTTAAAGAATTTATGTGCAATACTGGATGAAGCAGGATACTCGATATCGGAGGTAGTAAAAACAACCTGCTACTTATCTGATATGAGTCATTTTAATGAGATGAACGAAATATATTCTAATATTTTCTGGGATGAAAAGCCTGCTCGTGCCACGGTTGAGGTTAGCCGTCTTCCAAAGAACGTGTTGATTGAAATAGATGCCATTGCAGTAAAGGAATAAAAAAAGCTCCTGAAAGGAGCTTTTAATATATTACGGGTAATGAATTATTCCGCAATAATTTCGAACGGGATATCAGCACTTACCTCTTTATGAAGTTTAACACTGGCTGTATATTTGCCCACTTCTTTTATAAGATCCTCACTTATTGAAATATTTTTACGGTCTATTTCAAACCCTTTTTCTTTCAACGCTTCCGCAATCTGAATTGTATTTACCGAGCCAAAAATTTTACCTTTAGAACTTGCTTTTGCACCAATTGTAAGGGAAATATCCTTAAGCTTTTCGGCAAGTTCCTGAGCTTCATTTTTAAGCTGTTCCTCTTTATGAGCCCTCTGTTTCAGGTTTTCCGCATGCTCCTTCCTGGCAGAAGCAGTAGCATTTATTGCCATCCCCATCGGGATTAAGTAATTTCTTGCGTATCCATCTTTAACAGATATAATATCATCTTTATACCCGAGGTTCTGTATATCTTGTTTTAATATAATTTCCATTGTAATAAATATTAAATTACTTAAACATATCTGTTACATAGGGTAATAATGCCAGATGACGTGCTCTTTTTACAGCAGTAGCTACTTTTCTCTGGTATTTAAGTGAAGTACCAGTAATTCTCCGTGGGAGAATTTTCCCTTGTTCGTTAAGAAACTTTTTAAGAAATTCAGGATCTTTATAATCAACGTATTTTATTCTGTTTTTAAGAAACCTGCAATATTTTTTCTTTTTGGTTTCAATTGTTGGTGGTGTCAGATATCTTATTTCCGACTGACTTTGTTGTGTTGCCATATCTTATTCCTCTACTTTTTCTTGTTTAGTACTACGTTTTTTTTCAGCATAGGCTACCGAATATTTGTCCATCTTAAATGTTAAAAAACGGATAATTCGTTCGTCTCGACGATATTCGGTTTCAAGTTTTTCAATAAACTTACCTTCAGCCGCAAATTCGATCAGATAATAAAATCCTGTAGATTTTTTTTGAATAGGATAAGCTAACTTCTTTAAGCCCCAGTTTTCCTCATGGACAATTTCTCCTTCATTCTTGGTAATCAAACCTTTGAACTTTTCAACCGCTTCCTTCATCTGAGCCTCAGACAAAACGGGAGTTGTAATGAAAACGGTTTCGTATCTGTTCTTCATTTCGAATAATAATTGATTAATAATAATTTAAAAATGAAGCGCAAAATTACACTTATTTTAATACTATTCAAATATTTGTAGAGGAAATTAGGGGCTTATTTGAAGCAGGAATCATCTTCTTTTCATTTGCAATATCAAACCTGAAATCTCTTTTATAATATTCATCATATAATTATCATGAATATGAGACCGGCTATTTTGGTGCATGATAGCTAAGCATTTCAATTTATGATGGCATATTCGCCATCTTGAACTCTAACATTTTTTCCAGGGGCTTCGCCCCCGGCTATCAATTTTTCATCATTTCAGGACTCCAATGAATTAAAGATAATTGATTTAAAAAGAATTCGTAAATATCAGTCAACAATTTTCAGCATGACCCAACATTGAATATAAACTGCAGACTTTTCACTTATTACTGCTTACTGCTTCCTTAGATTAGACTTTCGACCAGTTTTCTCCGTTTTTAATACGGCTTATCTGCATTTCCGATACTCCAAAGGTGCGGGCAAGAACAGCACCTGGAACGCCAAGGTCTAACTGATGTTTAATAATTCTAACGTCAGCAGGTTTCAATTTGGAAACTACTTTTCTGTCAGGGATATCATAATTCTTACCAAGAAAATTTTGCCAGCCGGACCACACACTTTTATAAAACTGGTCCGGGCGTGCAGGTAAATTAGCCGGTCGATTTGTCCATGTGCGATATTCAATAGAATTCTTTATACCCATCTTCTGGCATAAAGATGAGGCTTCATTATATTTTAAATAGAATTTATCTGAGAATTCAGCAGGTTTTCCAAGAAAATCAGGCCAGCCTTTCCATACTTCCTTTTTCTTAAAATATTCATCTGGTTTCCGTGGGAAATTCTTTGGAAGATATTCGCCGCTGCGTTTGTAAGTATCAAATTTTCTGGATGAATTTACACCTTTCGGAACAAGATTTTCTTGTACCCAGTCTTTAGCGAGTTTATAAGACCACCTTAAAACATTATCATATGAATCAATTTTCATTTGATTACAATAATTGAAGTTGCATTAATATAGCGGTTAACATTTGTCTTTATATCACTTTAACGGAACACGTAGGTCAGGTTAATACAAATGTAACCAATTTAAATGAAACAGTCGAGCGCTATTTCTCAACAATCTGTATTTTTATTAACTCTTTATCAACCGTTTTATTGCTGAAAAAAATTAAAAAAGCTATCGGTAAAACTGATGAATACATTAAAAATTATAGTGATTATAACAGGTTTATCAGCGTTTTACCAAATTTAAATGCTTTCAAAGATATGGGATTAATTAAAAATTATATGCTTGTCTGTTGCATAATTATACGATTTTAAATTAGCAGTTTAGCAATTGTTTCTCAGTAGTAGTGATGTAAAGTAGTTTTCAACAATAGCATGATCTGCAATTATTAATCAATATATTTGTGGCACAACTATAAATATGAGTGAATTTATCGTATCGGCCAGAAAATATCGGCCCGACACATTTGATACAGTAATAGGTCAGAGGAGTACCACCTCAACTCTGAAAAATGCAATTCGGATCGGCCATCTTGCACAGGCATATCTTTTTTGCGGCCCCCGGGGTGTTGGTAAAACAACATGTGCCAGAATATTGGCAAAAACTATTAATTGTCAAAACCTTACTTCAGGCACTGAAGCATGTAATGAATGTGAGTCGTGCAAATCATTTAATCAAAATCGTTCGTTCAATATTCATGAACTCGATGCAGCGTCGAATAATAAGGTGGACGATATAAGATATCTTATTGAACAGGTTAGAATACCACCTCAGGTTAGCCGATACAGCGTTTATATTATTGATGAAGTACACATGTTATCGCAGTCTGCCTTTAATGCATTTCTTAAAACTCTGGAAGAACCACCGCCACATGCTGTTTTTATTCTTGCGACAACTGAAAAGCATAAAATCCTCCCGACTATTTTATCACGATGCCAGGTATTTGATTTTAACAGGATAAAAATTGATGACATTGTTAAATATTTGGAAGATATCTCAAAAAAAGAAAATGTCAGTTATGAAAAGGAAGCCCTTAATATTATTGCTGTTAAATCAGATGGGGCAATGCGGGATGCACTTTCATTATTCGATCAGATAGTAAGTTTTACCGGAAATAAGATCACTTATCAGAGTGTGATTGAGAACCTGAATATTCTTGATTTCGAATACTATTTCCGATTAACAGATTATTTTCTGGAAGGCAAAGTGCCTGATTCTCTACTGTTGTTCGATGAAATTCTCGCAAAGGGTTTTGATGCACATAATTTTATAAATTCTTTAAGTAGTCATTTCAGGGATCTTTTAGTATGTAAATTTGAAACTACAGTACAGTTACTTGAATCGGGAGAATCTTTCAGACAGAAATATAGTGAGCAGGCATTGCGGTGTTCTGATGAGTTTATATTTTCATGTATTGAAATCTGCAACGAATGCGATATTTCTTATAAAGCAGCTAAAAATCAAAGACTACATGTGGAATTGACACTGGTTAAACTAGCCAACACAACTCAAAAAAAAAAAGATAACGTAGCTAAGGAAGATGTACTGTATTTACCAACAGCCTCTTTAAAAAAGTCACAAAAACAGAAGCATGAACCGGAGAATGTAAAACCTAAGAGTAAGTCAGGAGATGAGATGGAAAAGAATAAGGTGAATGAGCCGTTACCATCTTTTAATGATAACAATCCTGTAAAGTCAAATACACCATCCATCAGACAAGCGTTAGAAAACCTGAATAAAAGGTCGTCAGAGAAGTCAGATGGCCTTAAGGAGCCTGATCCTGAAAATAAGAACCCCGACCCGGTAGTTGATAATGAGATAAGCCATGATGAATTTTTTCAATATTGGAAACGATATATTGAATCACTGAAAAAGGAAGAGTTGCGTATGTATCTGGCATTAAAAAGCTCGGAACCTGTAATTGAAAATAATATAATTGCTCTGCAGTTCAGGAACAATGCCCAGGTCGACGATTTTAAACTGAACTTTAAACAATCCGTTACTGAATATTTAAGGGATAATTTAAAAAATAACCTAATTGAAATTAATGAGATAATAATTGAAAATGAGAGTCAACCTGTAAGTAAGTTTTTGACCGATATAGACAAATTGAAATATATGACGGAAAAAAATCCAGCCATCCAAAAATTAAAACAGGATTTCAATCTTGATTTTGAATAATATAAGGATTTATATACAGATTTCGTAACGCATTAAATTCATTTAAATCCAGATTCTCAAATCTCATATCTCATATCTTTTATCAGGAATCAAAATTTGGACATACCCCAATATTTCCTTTTGATTTTTATGAGTTGTAGGTTTGACAATAGATCAGGAGATTTGATAACTGAAATTGATA
>JAFGIP010000061.1 GCA_016929525.1 Bacteroidales bacterium | reverse complement strand
TGATTGGCCAACCATTTTAAATCAATTAACAATTATATTTGAAAATAGAATTTAAAGGGATGACACACTTAAATGAACACTCCCATTAATTTCTTTGTCCTGTCAAATTTAATTTGCTTCTTTCCGCATTATTTGTAGCCCCCGGGAGAGTTAACCCTTCCCTGTTGGTTGCACATCCCTTCCTGTTAATGTTTTACCCTTTCCTGTTGGTTATGTACCCCTTCCTGTTAATATTTATCCTTTCCTGTTGGTTGCGCACCACTTCCTGTTAACGTTTTACCCTTTCCTGTTACTATTTACCGTTCCCTGTTAAGTCTTCACCCTGTCCTGTTAACTTTTATGCCATTCCTGTAACAATTTTTGTCTTCCTGTTCAACAGGAAAGGGTAAATTTCCTACAGGAAGACCTCACAAGGGTACAGGACGAGGTAAATACCTGCAGGAAGGTATCATAAGATCACAGGAACAGATATTTTTCTGTCTAAAACGCATTTTCACCCTCCAGCTGGCGCGCATTTATTCGCTGTGCTTATGAGCTCATCCCGATTCTACGGTCGGGATTCGGTTGTTATGCATGACTAATTTACTGATTATTGCATTAGGCAAGGATTTACAATCCTGGCTATTTTAAATTAAGTATATAATAAATTCCGTACGCATGATTCAACTACGCTGGTATAAATGCCGTTTGTTAAAGTTATATGGAAAGCTTCGTTGAACAAAGTATGCGCGCGAGATCAGAATTTATGAAATGAAAAAACCCATTCCCGAAAAGGAATGGGTTCTTTATATGATTAGTTATAATTTATTAAAAACTAAAAATTATTGTACGCTTTGTAAAATTATTGTTGGTTTTTGTCCGTTTTCGATTCTATCATCATAATTGTAGTACCTCAAACTTCCTTTGTAATAACCTGTAACTGCTTGTCCCATAGCATCGGTAAGAGCCAGAGTAATCTCGTAGGTGCTTCCGTTTGCTGAAATAGTTACTGTACCTCCTGTTATTGATACCGGGCTTCCACTTCCTGTGTCAAAATTAATATTCAGACCGTAGAAACTGTAATCAAATGTTCCTGATGCTGTTGATGAGGCATTATAAGTATAAGTACCAACATCCAGACCAGTAGGACCTGAAGTGAACATTTCAAAATAAACGTAATGTCCGGTACCTGTAACGTAGCTAAACTCTCCACCTTCCTCATGAATAGTAATCCCTGGTGATAATAAAATAAGGTCGATGTTGGTAGCTCCGCTGGATGTCCATATTCCGTAGTTCTCTAAAGTCCCCTGCGAAAGTTCATAGGATGTCCCATTTACAACAAGCTCATTTGATTTTGAATCTTCTTTGTCGTCATCTTTCTTACAACTAATCATTACCATGCTAAAAGCTAGCACTACAACTAATGTTTTAATTAAATACTTCATTATTGTTACAATTTAAGTTAATAAATAGATTCATGCATCATTTTTGCGTAAACCAATTTAGGTAATTATTTTATATCTGCTGCATATTATTGCGGTAATTTTTCAAATAAATAAAAAACTAATTATGATGTTTTGCAATATTATATCAAAAGTAAACAGCAAAACAGATTCTTAGTTCACAAAACTATCATAATCATTTATACGTTATAAGTTCTAAAGAACTGTATGAATAAAATTAATTAAATCTAATACGATTGAAATTACATGAATGTTACCTCACAGCTAACTTATCTGAAATAACCCGGAGAATAATGATGGGCTGAAGAAAAGAATCCGGATATAATACTTAAAGTATTATCAGATAAATCTGGCCGGTAATTCCTGATTTAGAACGGATTAAATTAATTTTATCTCATTGAAACATGGTTATATTTCAATTAATTGATCAGTTTTCTTAAGTTTGCCCCTCAAAAGTTAATTAACGCAATATGAAAATACTACTTCTGGGATCGGGAGGCAGAGAACATGCACTTGCCTGGAAAATGGCCCAAAGTAAAAATCTCTCCAGGCTGTTTATTGCACCTGGAAATGCAGGTACCGCAACACTTGGAGAAAATATCCCTGTTAAAGTTGACGACTTTGAGGGTATAGGTCGTGTGGCACTTGATAAAAAAATTGATATGGTAGTTGTCGGCCCCGAAGATCCCCTCGTAAAAGGTATAACAGATTATTTCTCTTCTGAACCGAATTTAAAACACATCCCTGTGATAGGTCCGACTGCTAAAGGTGCTCTGTTGGAAGGTAGTAAAGAATTTGCCAAGGAATTTATGATCCGTCATAAAATCCCGACTGCCAAACATTTTAGTGTTACTGATAATAATTTAAAAAATGGCCTTGAATATCTCTCGTGCATGCAACCTCCGTTCGTTCTGAAAGCCGACGGTCTGGCAGCCGGGAAAGGTGTTCTAATTCTTGATTCACTTGCTAAAGCCCGGGAAGAATTAAAAGCCATGATCAATGGCAAATTCGGCCAGGCAAGCAGTAAGGTGGTAATTGAAGAATTTCTTAAAGGAATTGAGCTGTCAGTTTTTATAATTACCGATGGTGAATCTTATCTAATTCTCCCCGAAGCAAAAGACTATAAAAGAATCGGGGAAGGTGATACCGGTCTGAATACAGGTGGAATGGGTTGTGTTTCGCCTGTTCCGTTTGCAGATAAAGACTTCCTGAAAAAGGTTGAAGAACGGATAATAAAGCCCACTGTTGAGGGATTAAAAAAAGACAACATCGAATATAAAGGCTTCATCTTTTTCGGACTTATGAATTATAACGGCGACCCGTTTGTAGTCGAATATAACGTTCGCATGGGTGACCCGGAAGCTGAAGTTGTATTACCCCGGCTGAAAACAGATTTGGTTAATATCTTTAAGGCAGTTGCGGAAAAAAACCTGTTACAGATTAAAGTCGATATAACCCCTCAGTCTTGTGCGACAGTTATGCTGGTCTCAGGCGGTTATCCTGAAGCATATGAGAAAAATAAGGAAATAACCGGTTTTGAAAATATCGACGACAGTCTGTTATTTCATGCCGGCAGTGCAATTAAAGATGGAAGTGTTATTACCTCCGGAGGAAGGGTTATGGCAATCAGTTCAATGGGCAATAATTTTCAGGAGGCTTTAAAAAAATCTTATAAAAATGCTGAATTTGTTACTTTTGATAAAAAGCACTACCGTAAAGATATTGGCTTCGATCTTTAATTGACTTCTCGAAATATACTAATAACATCTCTTTTTAGCGGGATTTAGCGTTTTAGTGTATTAGTGGCAGGAAAACATTTAAAAATACAACATACTAATTATTATCAAGTTTTGAATTATATAATCTGATTGATAATAAACTTGTCAGGATTATACTGCTATACCAGACCGGCTTTTAAAATAAAGATAATACCTTAATTTTACATCGATCAGAAAACATCATGAAAAAGTACGATTTTTTAGTTATCGGATCGGGCATGGCCGGTTTAAGCTTTGCGCTCAGAGTAGCTGACAAAGGTAAAGTAGCTATTCTTACAAAATCGACTATTGGTGAAACCAATACTTCTTATGCGCAGGGCGGGATTGCCTCAGTTACATATAAACCGGATAATTTTGAAAAGCATGTTCATGATACGTTAATTGCAGGTAACGGTCTTTGTGATGAGAAAGTAGTGCACATGGTCGTTAATGAAGCTCCAAAACAAATTCAGGAATTAATAAAATGGGGAACGCAGTTCGATACCGATAACAACGGACGGTTTGATCTGGCGCGTGAAGGGGGACATTCCGAACACCGTATCCTCCATCATAAAGACGATACAGGTTTTGAAATACAACGCGCCCTGATTGAAAGGACAAAGCAACATTCAAATATCGATATCTATGAACAATTTTTTGCGATAGATATAATTACCCAACATCATCTTGGAGAACTTATTAAATGGCGATATTCCAATATTGAATGCTATGGCGTTTATGCTCTCGATATTAAGAATAAAAAAGTTGTTAAATTCCTTTCACGGGTAACAATGATGGCTACGGGCGGAACGGGAAATTTATATAGTACAACAACAAATCCTTCAATTGCTACGGGCGATGGTATCGCAATGGTTTACCGTGCAAAGGGGACTGTAGAAAATATGGAATTTGTGCAATTTCATCCTACTTCCCTGTATAACCCCGGTGAGCGACCTTCATTTTTAATTTCTGAAGCAATGCGTGGATTTGGTGGTATACTTAAAACCATCGATGAGAAAGAATTTATGCACCGGTATGATAAAAGAGGTTCACTGGCTCCCCGTGATATCGTTGCACGTGCTATTGACCATGAAATGAAAATTCGCGGTGATGATTATGTCTATCTCGACTGTCGTCATCTCGATGCCGACAGCCTTTTACTCCATTTCCCAAATATCTATGAGAAATGCAAAATCCTGGGAATAGATATCACTAAAGATTATATTCCAGTCGTACCGGCTGCACATTATATGTGTGGCGGTGTAAAAGTTGATATGGACGGGCAGACTGTAATTAATCGTTTATATGCCGCAGGCGAAACTACCTGCACAGGCCTTCACGGAGCAAATCGTCTTGCTTCAAATTCTCTGCTTGAAGCAATTGTCTATGCCGATAAAGCAGCAAAACATGCACTTAAATATTTTAAAAAATATACGCTCAATAATAAAATCCCTGAATGGTTTGCACACGGGGTGCGTCACCCTGAAGAAATGGTGCTAATCACACAGAGTTATAAAGAAGTCCAGCAAATTTTTAGCATTTATGTGGGTATTGTGCGTTCACATGTTCGATTAAAACGATCTCTTGACAGACTGGAAATAATTTATAATGAAACCGAGAAATTATATCAGAAATCGATCCTTACGGTTCAGCTGTGTGAACTGCGTAATATTATCAATGTTGGTTATCTGATTATTAAAGCAGCTATGCGCAGGGAAGAAAGCCGCGGACTTCATTACAACATCGACTTCCCTCCTGAAAAAGGACCTAAGATTGAGATCTAAATTCTTTCTAATCCGTTTCTTCTCCCCATTTTTCAGCAATTTCTTCCAGAATCTCATAAATTTCACTTATATCTGTACTGGTTACCAGTCGTAACCTGGTTTCTTTAAAGTTTTTCAACCCTTTAAAGTAATTTGAGAAATGCCTGCGCATTTCATATACCCCCACTCTTTCACCCTTAACTTCAATTGACCTGGTGAAATGTAACGTTGCCAGTTCTACCTTCTCTTTTACCGTTAAAGGTTGCGGTTTCTCACCTGTTATTAAATACTCCTTTATATCTCTGAATATCCATGGTGCTCCGATTGCCCCCCGTCCAATCATGATCCCGTCAACATTATATTTTTCAAATGCCAGTTTTGCATCTTCGGGAATAACAATATCTCCATTTCCTATTATCGGAATATTGATCCTGGGATTTTTCTTCACTTCACCGATTAATGTCCAGTCTGCATCTCCTTTATAAAGTTGTGCACGGGTTCTGCCATGTATTGTTAACGCTTTAATACCAACATCCTGAAGTTTTTCTGCAATCTCCATTATATTTTTACTTTTTTCATCCCATCCAAGTCTCGTTTTAACAGTAACCGGAATTTTAACGGCTTTCACAATGGCTTCTGTCATTTCAACCATTAACGGAATATTGCACAACATTCCGGCTCCTGCACCACGCCGGGCAATTTTCCGCACCGGACAACCAAAATTAATATCAATGAAATCCGGTTTTTTTATCTCTGCAATTTTTGCCGAGTCAACCATAGCGTCTGTCAGATGACCGTATAACTGAATGCCAATGGGACGTTCATAATCATATATCACCAGTTTTTCAAGACTCTTATGCGCATCTCTTATCAAACCGTCTGACGAAACAAACTCTGTATATACCACATCTGCTCCAAATTTCTTGCAAACATACCTGAACGATGGATCTGTAACATCTTCCATAGGAGCTAAAAGCAGAGGTTTATTCCTGAATTCAACTTCACCAATTCTTATACTTGTATCCATTATTGGTAATTGCTCTATATTAGCGTGCAAATTTATAAATATCTCAGGATGTTAATGAGCAACCTTTTCGGGCAATTTAATACCATCAGATATTTTTTCGAAAATTCGAATCTGCTGATTAAACTTCTGATTTCACTTCTCGTTATGTTCGCCTGTATGGCAATGCTAAGTTTCATTAGTATGATACTTGCAATGCCTTTGTTTCATTTATCGTGGGAAGAACTCGAAAGTCTTCTTAGATCTCAGGCATACGATATCGATCTGGCATTTCTAAAATACCTGCAAATAATACAAACTGTCAGTCTGTTTATTATCCCTGCACTGATTCTAAACCATCTGTTACTAAATAAAGAAGATAATTTTATCCGCAAAAGAAAAGTTCCGGGAATAAATATTATACTGCTCATAATCATAACCCTTGTTGCATCTGTTCCGGTTATAAATCTTCTTATCAACTGGAACGATTCTTTGCAGTTCCCCGACTGGATGTCGGGAATTGAAAACAGTATGCGACAAATGGAAGATGAAAGAAGTCAATTAACAGAAAAGATGCTTTCGGGTCAGAAAACCGGCGATTACATCTTTAATATTTTCATGATTGCTGTTTTGCCGGCTATCGGAGAAGAATTTCTTTTTAGAGGAGTGATTCAGAAAATAATTTCTAAAAGTATAGGGAATATCCATTGGGCTATTATATTCGCCGCAGCGATATTCAGTATATTTCATATGCAATTCTTCGGATTTATTCCCCGTCTCATACTTGGAATTTATTTTGGTTATTTGCTTATCTGGAGTGATAATATATGGCTCCCTGTATCGGCTCATTTCATGAATAACACCATTGCTGTGAGCCTGGATTATTTGTCAAATCAATCTTACTTTTCTCATAATCTTGAAAGACTGGATATGGCAACAAGAGGATTACTCCCTGTTGTTTTGAGTATTGTGACTACAACAGCCTTAATCATAATAACTCGTGCTGTTCTTAATAGTAAAAAATGAACTACTTCTCCTGTTCTGTCTCCTTCAGCTTTAATTTTTTTAACTCATTTTTCCTGAATACATAAGCCACCCCGTATTCTTCTGCTTTTTGCCTTTTAACTTCTTCTGAAAATGAACTGAATTTTGCTTCAACTTCATTCCATACATTAAGGATTATATCATCTGCTTCTTTCCTAAGGCCGGCAATATGTTCCTGTGCACGTTGGTAGTTTTTTTGTAATGTCTTCTGAAACTTATAAGAATCCAGAAATTGCTCATACTGTACCATTACAAGTGCAATTGTAGGATTTGTAATAGGACTTAACCCTTTGCTTTTACGCAGGATTTCTCCATGAATTAATTTTTCTCCCCATTTAATTACTTCCGATTCTGAGCTTAACAATGGAAGTTTGTTCATCTCTTCTTTCATACCAAATAATGCCCGCTCGTTGTTTGGTAAATCTCCGCGTGCAATGGACATATTAATAACCTGAATAAAATGAGAAATATAAAGTTTCGCTTTTTTAAGGGTTTTCTGATAATCTTTATTACGCTGCACCTGATTGGAATAAGCCTGCTTTGTCTCATACATGGCTTTTTCATAAGAAGGCAGAAATGACTGTACTCTCTGAAAAGTATGTTGCGAAAACGCCAACTTAAACGGAGGTATCTCTTTGCCTTTCTCAAATGCCTTTCTTAGTGCTTTTAATCTGGCAGCATCGGTATTGGGTAATCGTCGGTAAGGCATGATAAATTCCGGTTAAATAAATTGAATTATTGGGAATTATCTAATGCGAAGATAACAATCCAAATATCATTTGCAAGTGTATTCGTAAATAATAATTTAAAAATATATTATTCTTATATCTGGTAATAATTTCTTATTTAACCTAAATTTCATTTTTATATCTTATCAAAATGAACATCCAGGATTATATTAAACGACGAAATAATTTAAAAGAAAAAGTTAAGGAAGGTATCATATTTTTATCTGGTAACAGTCTGGTGCCAAGAAATTATCCTTCCAATCCTTTTTCTTTTCGCCAGGACAGTACATTTTTATATTATACTGGTATCGATCTTCCCGATTTTTATTTAATAATCGATTGCGACAAATCAGAAGAAATATTATTTGGTAATGAACTGACTACTGAAGATACTGTCTGGAGTGGTGCAAAAGAAAGTATTAAAGAAATAGCAAATAAAACCGGGATTAAGTGTACAAAGTCTGTTTCTGAATTGAGTAATACAATTATTAATGCTAAAAGTAAAAACCGAAAGATTCATTTCCTGCCCCCTTATCCCGGGTCAAGGCAAATACTTCTAAGTAAGTTGATGGGTCTTGACATTGAAAAATTAATTGAAAATACCTCCCGGGAACTGATTGAAGCTGTAATTTCTCAGCGATCAGTCAAATCGGATAAAGAAGTTTTACAAATTGAAAATGCTCTGAACGATGTTACAGGTCCGATGCATATCAAGGCAATGCAAATGGCTCAGCCCGGAATATATGAATATGAGATTGTTGCAGAAATGAACCGAATGGCAAAACTTAAAAATATTGATTTTGCTTATCCTGTAATTTGTTCCGTTTATGGTGAAATATTGCATAATGATACCCATGGTAATAAGCTCCAGAAAGGTCAATTATTATTGATCGATGCAGGTGCCGAAAATCAACTGCATTATGCTTCAGATATTACCAGGACAACCCCGGTAGGAGGAAAATTTGACAGCAGACAAAAAGCTATATATGAAATTGTACTTAATACACAGGAACAAGCTATTGAATCTGTAAAGCCCGGAGTTAAATATCTTGATATCCATATTGAAGCAGCAAAAAATATTACATCGGGACTTAAAGATTTAGGTCTTATCAAAGGTAATATTGAAGAGGCTGTGCAAGCTGGGGCACATGCTTTGTTCTTTCCGCACGGACTTGGACATATGCTTGGTCTGGATGTACATGACATGGAAGATCTTGGTGAAAACCTTGTTGGCTACGATAAAAATATTAAAAGAAGCAGTCAGTTCGGGACTGCATATCTTAGACTCGCACGTACCCTCGAACCAGGCTTTGTTATTACCGTTGAACCAGGTATCTATTTTATTCCGCAATTAATAAGTCTTTGGCGCACCGGAAAAAAATTCAATGACTTCATTAATTATCCGGAATCAGAGAAATTCCTTGATTTTGGAGGAATTCGGATTGAAGATAACGTATTGGTCATAAACGGTGGACATAAAGTTCTCGGAAACAAAATACCAAAATCGGTAACCGATATAGAAAATATTTCGTTTACTATACAATAAATCGTACTAATGATTTAAATAATAACTTTTTAAGTTATACGATACTCTTTTTTTAATTAATTTAATAAATTACATAAGGTAAATCTGAAATATGAATTATAAGTATAAAATACTCGTCGCTGACGATTCTGAACTAGCCTTTAAAATCATTACCGAAATTTTAAAAGTAGTTAGCAGCAACTATGAGCTCTTTTATGCTCCCGATGGAGTTGCAGCATGTAATATGGCTTTTGAAATTATCCCGGATCTTATTCTGATGGATGTGATAATGCCCGAAATGAATGGAATTGAAGCAGTGAAAAAATTAAAAAATGATGAGCGGACAAGAGATATTCCAATGATTGTATTGTCAGCAACCGAAAGTCTTGATAGTGCTTACGAAGCCGGAGCAAACGATTTTATATCAAAACCATTCAACAACTATGAACTTTTAATAAAAGTCCGTTCAGCTCTAAATCTTGTCCAGAAAATAAAAGAAATAAAATATCAGAAAGGGGAACTGGAGAAAAAGCACGAAGAAGTAATTAAGCAGCGCGATGAAATTACATTTCAGAAAAAAGAAATAATAGAGGATATCAAATATTCCAAACGAATACAAAGTGCAATTCTTCCAACAGCTGATAACCTGAATGAAATAATACCAGAACATTTTATTTTTGATTTACCGAAAAATATAGTAAGCGGTGATTTTTACTGGGTGGGAAAAACAGCTGGTAAAAAAAGAATTGTTGCAGTAGCAGATTGTACCGGTCATGGTATATCAGGAGCATTTATGACAATGGTTGGAATTGCTTTTCTTAATGAAATACTTAGTAAGAAGCCTGAACCTAAAGCCAGCGAGATTTTATTCGATCTGCGAAACCTGGTTATGAAACTACTGAAACAAAAAGGAGAAGAAGGAGAAGCTGCAGACGGAATGGATATCTCACTTGTAATAATTGATGATAATAAGAATATTCTTCAGTTTGCCGGTGCAAATAATCCATTATATATAGTAAGTAACAAAGAATTAACACAGTATAAAGGTTACAGAATGCCAATCGGCATTCACCTGAAATTCAAGGAACCGTTTACTGATCAGCATATCCCCGTTGATAAAGAAGACATGATTTATATGTTCACAGATGGCTATGCCGATCAGTTTGGAGGACCACACAATAAAAAATTCAGATATAAACAATTTCAGGATATGCTTCTTGAGATATATAATCATCCCCTGGGTAAACAAAATGATATTATCCACCGCAGAATACTCGACTGGATGGGAGATAACAAACAGGTTGATGATATTCTGGTTCTTGGTTTCAGAATTTAATCTCTTTAACAATTATAAATTTTCGATGAATATCAGTTCCAAAATACATAGTATAAAATACTTATTGCATATTATTTTCTTATTGTTTGTAATTATTTCAGTTCAGAATCTATATTCCCAAAACATTGAAGAACAGATTAAAGAAAATAATTATAAAGCAAGCGTCTATTTAAGCGAGGGGAAGAAAAATGCTGCCGCTCAATTATATAGCCAGTCGGCTTATCTGCTGCGCAACGCAGGCAGGCTTAATGAAGCAGCTGATTACTATAAGAAAGTACTGGATATCAATACCGATCTGGGAAACAGCAGGGGACAAATGACTTCGCACAATAGCATTGCGATGGTATACCTGGAAGCTGAGAATTATTCAAACGCTGTTTTACATCTCGAAAAAGAATTACAGTTTAGGAAGCAGATAAACAATAAAGCAGAAATTATCAATGTATTGGCAAACCTTGCCCTTGCACAAAATGAATTATCAAAATTCGAAAGCGCCATTGAAAATATTGAACAGGCTATTTCTTTATCAAAAGAGTTAAATGACTTTACCCTGCTAAAAAGATGCTATGGTGTTGCATACGATATTTATTATAAACAGGGAAATGATACTAAATCAAAAGAATACTATGAACTTTATTCAACTATTGACCGACGGTTGAAGGAACAAAAAATGGAAGAGATAACTGATGAAGCAAAACGTATCGTTACTGAAGCACATACCGAGAAAGAACTCACACAACAGGAACTCACAAAAACCAGTAAGGAACTTGAAGAAACAGTAACAACACTTCACAAGGTTGAAAAGATTACACATGAGCAACAGATGGAGATCGATCTGAAAGAAGCTAAAATAAATGAGCAAAATGCTTTGCTAAAAGCGGAAAGAATAAGAAGAAGATACCTTATGACAGGAATTATTGCACTTACCCTGTTCGTTCTAGTACTCACATTTATGATCTTTAAAATCCGGAATGCGAATAAAAAAATTAATCAACAACGTTTATGGCTTGAAAAGCAGAATAAGGAAATCAGGGCAAGTATAAGATACGCCCAGACAATTCAGCAGGCTATGCTTCCGGCAGCCAAAGAGATTGAAAAATATTTTGAACCATTCATTATTTATCTTCCAAAGGATATTGTTTCAGGAGATTTCTACTGGATCTCAACCCTACGAAACGGTTCAGAACGTCCAACTATTTATTTCTCAGTTGTTGACTGCACTGGTCATGGTGTGCCGGGTGCATTTATGTCGATGATTGGAAACCGTTTATTGAATGAAATTGTAAATGAAAAAAAACAATCTTCTCCGTCAGAGATATTGAGTTCACTGAACATACTTATAAGAGAAGCACTCCGGCAGGAAGAAACTGATAATAACGATGGTATGGACATGTCCTTATGCAAATTTGAAAATAAAGGGAATAACAAATACAAGCTGGTATATTCAGGTGCAAAAAGACCTTTATATGTCATTAAAAACAATGAAAACAAACTTATAACACATCGCGGCGACAGAAAATCTATCGGAGGATACAGCCTTTCGAAACGAGAAATAAAATTTACAAATTACGAAATTGATGTAGAAAGTGGCGATATGATCTATTTGTTCTCCGATGGTATAATAGACCAAAATGGTCCTGATCGCAAAAAGTTTGGGCGCTTACGCCTCGAAGAAGCATTAATTGATTGTGCCAAGCTAAGACCAATTGAACAAAAAGCAATTGTCCTCCAAAGACTAAAAGATTATATGCAAAATGAAGATCAACGTGACGATATTACATTAGTGGGTCTTAAAATTATTTAAGATGTTTACGGAAGAGAATTTAAAAAACAATGTTATTTTTTACTATGGACCCATTAATATTGATATGGTTTCATTCATGAGCAATTATATAAAACAACATGTAAATGCAAGTGTTGCTGTATTAAACAAAATATATAAAGTCTTTATAGAGCTTACACAAAATGTGTCATATTATTCTGCAAACCAGTATAGTGATAAGCGATCATTTGGAAGCGGTGTCGGGTGGTTTAAAATAGACAACTTTGATGATTTTTTCTTAATCATGACCGGCAATTTAATATATAAAGAGCACCGGCCGATTTTACAAAGGAACGGTGAAGAAATTAATTCCCTCGAAGAAGAGGAATTAAGAGATTTAAAGAGAAAAACAAGGGGCCTGGCTGCAATAAAAGATATTGGAGCTCATATAGGCCTGATACAAACCGGACTTATTACCGGAAACCCGCTGGAGCTTTCATTTAGTCAGGGCGACAGCAATCACTTGATATTTACTATAACTGCTAAAGTAAACAAACGTTAAAACCGTACAATATGAAAAGTCTGATCATTGAAAGTGTGTCCGATTCACCTTATTATCCCGAAGTTAATTTCGATGCAAACACAGGAATTTGCGAATTGGCCGGAGAATCGTATATGGAGGAGGCTTATAAATTTTATAATCCCCTGCTAAATTGGTTAAAAGAATTTGCCATCGTAAGAGGGAACGAGGTAGTACTTAATATTAAGCTCACCTATTTTAATACGAATTCGTCACGATTATTACTTGATATGCTGGATATTCTTAAACGTTCGCTTGATGACGGTAACAAGGTTACAGTCAACTGGTTTTATGAAGAAGATGACCCGGATGTAAAAGAAGAGGTTGAAGATTTCGAGATTGAAACAGGCCTGAAAATTAATTTAAAACCATTATGATCATCATAATGCCTGTTTTAAGCAGGTTTTATGATATTTTTGCTGCAAAATATTCCCTGTTTAGTCGTGCAATATGAGTAAGTGATATCTCTTTCGGGCATTCTGCTTCACAGGCTCCTGTATTGGTACAATTACCAAATCCAAGCTCGTCCATTTTATCGATCATTCTTTTAACTCTTTCTTTAGCTTCAATCCTGCCCTGAGGCAGCATAGCAAACTGAGATATTTTTGCCGAAACGAATAACATGGCTGAAGCATTCTTGCAAGCTGCCACACAAGCACCACAGCCAATACATGATGCAGCATCCATTGCAATATCGGCATTTTTCTTTGATATCGGAATTTCATTTGCATCAGGTACTCCGCCTGTATTTACAGAAATATATCCGCCAGCCTCAATAATTTTATCTAAGGCCGTACGATCAACAACAAGGTCTTTAATTATAGGGAAAGGCCTTGCTCTCCATGGTTCAATCACAATCGTATCACCATCCTTAAATTTACGCATATGCAGCTGACAAGTAGTGATTGCATCATCCGGACCATGCGGCCTGCCATTAATATATAACCCACATGCCCCACATATTCCTTCACGACAGTCGTGATCAAAACAAATGGGCATTTCAAATTTGTCTACCAGTTGTTGGTTCAGCAAATCCAACATTTCCAGAAAAGATGAATCAGCTGATACATTTGTTATTTTATAGATCTCAAATCTTCCCTTTGATTGTTCGTTCTCCTGTCTCCAGATTCTCAGTGTAAAGTCCATATCAACATTTTTTTATTTCATTATTTTGGCAATCATTAGCGTAATTCCAGCGAAAGTCTACCTGTGGCAGACAGGCAGGAATCCACATTAATAATTATGGATTAGCTTCGTCGAAGGTTACGCCGTTCCTTTTCAGGCATGGAATGCTGAAATAATTGACCTTTCATATTCATTACTTTTTATAATTCCTGGTTTGTACTTTAATATTTTCATAAATCAGATCTTCTTTATGCAGAATTGGTGATTTATCCTCTCCTTTGTATTCCCAGGCTGATGCATACATGAATTTTTTATCGTTTCTTAAAGCTTCACCCTCATCGGTTTGATGTTCTTCACGAAAATGTCCGCCACACGATTCTTCCCTGTCAAGTGCATCGCGAGCCATTAGCTCTCCAATCTCAATAAAATCAGCAACTCTGCCTGCTTTTTCAAGTTCCGGATTCATATCAGCCTGTTCGCCCGGTATTCGAATATTTTTCCAAAATTCTTTTCGCATCTGTTTAAAATCTTCTATCACCTTTGTCAGAACTTCTTTGTTACGCGCCATGCCAACAGCATCCCAGAGCTTTAATCCAAACCTGCGGTGAAAGCTGTCTACAGATTCTTTACCCCTAATATTCATTAATCGGTTTATCCTGCCGATTACCTCATCTTCAGCTTCTTTAAATTCAGGTAAATCAGTGCTCATTCTGGGAACTAAGATCTCATCTGATAAATAATTCTGTACGGTATATGGCAGTATAAAGTAACCATCTGCCAATCCCTGCATCAAAGCAGATGCTCCCAAACGATTAGCCCCGTGATCAGAAAAATTAGCCTCACCGATCGCATATAACCCCGGAATTGTTGTCATTAATTCATAATCAACCCATATACCACCCATTGTATAGTGGATTGCAGGATATATCATCATCGGAGTCTCATAAGGATTCTCATCTGTGATTTTTTCGTACATCTGAAACAGATTCCCATACCGTTGCTCAACAACATCTTTACCCTGTCTTTTAATTGCATCTGCAAAATCAAGGTAAACTGCCAGCCCCGTACCAACTCCATATCCTGCATCACATCGTTCTTTGGCAGCTCTTGATGCCACATCTCGCGGGACAAGGTTACCAAACGCCGGATACCTTCGCTCCAGATAATAATCCCTGTCTTCTTCTGCTATTTCAGTAGGTTTAAGCTTTCCGTTCCTTATAGCTTCGGCATCTTCTTTTTTCCCCGGTACCCATATACGGCCATCATTTCGTAAGCTTTCACTCATAAGAGTCAATTTTGACTGAAAATCACCGTGTACTGGAATACAAGTTGGATGTATCTGTACAAATGACGGATTTGCAAAATATGCCCCTTTCTTATAAATCTGCCATACTGCACTGCCATTTGAACCCATTGCGTTTGTAGAAAGAAAGAAAGCATTTCCATAACCTCCGGTAGCAATTACCACAGCATGGCCAAAATGTCTTTCTATTTTACCTGTTTTAAGGTCTCTTGTTATGATTCCCCTGGCTTTTCCCTCAATAACAACCAAATTAAGCATCTCATGACGGGTATAAAGTTTTACAGAACCCTTATTAACCTGGCGCATCAATGCACTATAAACACCTAGAAGCAATTGTTGTCCTGTCTGACCACGGGCATAAAATGTACGTGAAACCAAGGCTCCTCCAAAAGACCGGTTATCAAGTAATCCCCCATATTCTCTTGCAAAAGGCACTCCCTGGGCAACACATTGATCAATGATCAGGTTGCTGACTTCAGCCAGACGATAAACATTGGCTTCACGTGCACGATAATCTCCGCCTTTAATTGTATCGTAAAATAATCGATAAATACTATCTCCATCGTTCTGGTAGTTTTTTGCTGCATTAATTCCTCCCTGGGCTGCTATGCTATGTGCCCTCCGCGGACTATCCTGGTAACAAAATGTTTTTACATTAAATCCTAATTCTCCCAGACTTGCCGATGCAGATGCTCCTGCCAAACCTGTACCAACTACTATGACATCGAGTTTACGTTTATTAGCAGGATTAACCAACTTTTGATTCGCCTTATAATTATTCCATTTCTGCTCCAGGGGTCCTTCAGGTATCTTTGAATTCAGTATAGCCATATTCTAATAATTTATTTCCCGTCTATTTAAAGAAGTATATTAATATCGGAATGCAAATAAATCCGAGAGTTATTAATATCGTATATATAAGCCCTGCTGCTTTAATAACCGGCGTATAAACAGGATGGTTCAAACCAAGTGTCTGAAAAGCTGATTGAAATCCATGATGCAGGTGAAATCCGAGAATTAATAATGCAATCACATAAACAATTACTACCCACTGAATATGAAACCTCGCAATAACCAGTGCTGCCAGATCATGATGTTTAATCCCTTCATAATAAACATCTTCTACACCACCTATGTATTTTGCCCTGATATAAAAATCCAATAAATGTAATACAAGGAAAATGGTTATAACCACGGCCGTATGAAACATGTATTTTGAAAAATAGGAAGTCTGAGAGTTATTTGTCTTTTTATAATTTATCGGACGAGCTATCATATTTTGAATTGAAACAATAACTCCATAGATCATATGTATTAAAAATCCTCCAAAAAGCACAATTTCCATGATCCTGATCACCGGGTTTGTACTCATAAAATGGGCCGCCTTGTTGAAAGCTTCAGGTGATTCCTTAAGAACTAGCAAATTAATACTAAGATGCACTACTAAAAATACAACCAGGAATAACCCTGCAAACGACATCAGAAATTTCTTCCCTACTGATGAACTGAATATATTGCTCATTATATCAGATAGTTATTTGATTCATGAAAAAGAAATAAAAAGTGGACTAATTTACCGTCAACCTTTTTAAATTGCAATGATAAACATTACTATGGTATTATTTAAAAATGATATAAATTGTCGACTTGTTTAAAAATCCTAATCTTTATAATAATTGATAAATGAGATCTCCATCAATCGACAGTGACTTTTTCCATTTAAACCGAAAACGCCTGGCAGAAAAATTAAATTCCGGATCCATTGCCTTCATTTATGCCAATTACCAAATGCCCCGTAACGGAGATCAGTACTATCCTTACAGACAAAATTCTGATTTCTTCTACCTCACAGGGATAGAACAGGAAAAGTCTGTCCTTATGCTAGCCCCCGATGCAAAAAAGAATGAACTGAAAGAGATCCTGTTTATTCTTAGTTCGAATAAAGCAATGGAAACCTGGGAAGGTCATAAACTAAATCCAGAAGAAGCCAGTAATATTTCTGGGATAAAGAATATTAAATATATAAGTGATTTTGATTTGGTTACTCACCCCCAAATCATCGAATCTGAATATATTTATTTTAATGTCCCTGAACTCCCAAAATTTGATCCCGAAATAAAGTCTCGCGATCAAATTCATTTAAAATGTTTCCAGGATAAATATCCACTTCACAAATTTGAGAGATTATCGCCTCTTTTGCAGGAATTAAGACTTATCAAATCAGCAGTTGAAATTGATTTAATTAAAAAATCCGTTGCATTAACTAAAAATGCTTTTTTGCAAACACTTAAGGTAATTAAACCAGGTATAAAAGAATATGAAATCGAGGCCACTATCGGTTACGAATTTATAAATCAGGGAGCTGCCGGACACGCTTATGCCCCTATTGTTGCTTCAGGGAAAAATGCCTGCATACTTCATTATACAAAAAATAATTGTATTTGTAAAGACAACGACTTGGTATTGATGGATTTTGGTGCCGAATATGCCAATTATTCTGCAGATCTGTCAAGAACAGTTCCGGTGAACGGGAAATACAGTAAACGACAAAAAGAACTGTACGAGGCTACATTAAGAATATTCCGGTTTGCCAGGCAATGCATAAAAGCAGGCACAACTATAAATAAATATCACGAGGAAGTCTGCAAAATGTGGGAGCAGGAACACATTAAACTTGGTTTGTACAGAAGTAGCGATGTGAAAAAACATAGCGGGGAAAATCCATTATGGTACAAATATTTTATGCATGGGACTTCGCATTTTATGGGACTGGATGTTCATGATTCCGGCACACGCGATACTGAACTGAAACCTGGAATGGTACTTACATGTGAGCCCGGAATTTATATTGAAGAAGAAGGTATTGGAATCAGAATTGAAAATGATATCCTTATTACGGATACCGGCAATATAGACCTGATGGATGATATCCCCATAGAAGCAGAAGAAATTGAGGATCTGATGACTGAATATTCCAAATAAGTAATAAAAAACGGCAGTATAGGAGTTAATCCTACACTGCCTTTCTGAACCCAACCTAAACCTATATATCAAACACTTTGCATTACCAACCCTATATATACAAAGTCATATTAAAAGACGTTTTAATAGTAAGATTATTACAATCCTCTCTGATTTTATGATTGTTTTAACAAAATAGAGAATCGATCTAGACAGGCGCATTTTCAATCGCACCTTCATTCCATTCCGGAGAATCTAATATTGCCTGGATAACCTTGCTTGGAGAATTAACAACTTTATATGCATCCAGATGATCGGGTCGGAGGAATTTCTCACTGACCATAGTATTGAAAAAGGCCAGTAGTTCATCGTAAAATCCAAATGAATTCAGAATAACTATTGGTTTTATAAATTTCCCCAGCCTTTTCAGGGCAAGTACCTCCATTAACTCTTCCAGTGTGCCGGTTCCCCCCGGGAGAGCAATAACAGCATCAGTATTTTCAATAAGTCTTTGTTTCCTTTCGTGCATGTTCTGGACTATCACCAGGTCTTTTACTTTCGGATGAGCCCATTCCACCTTTACCATAAATTCCGGTATGATCCCTCTGATATTCCCGTTTTTTTCGACATACCGGTCTGCAATGCATCCCATAAGACCAACCGCTCCGCCGCCATATAACAAACCAATATTATTATCGATTAATATATCAGCCAGCTGGAATGCTATATCCTTATATTTTTTGGGTGTTTTACCACTGGAAGCACAGTAAATGGTAACGATCCTAATCATTAGTATTTTAATGGTTGCAATAATCTTCTAAATTACTAAACTAAGCTTTAGAATCGTTACAGTTTATACTCTGATGATGCATTATTTTTTAACTAAACGATAATACTAACCCTGCTGCAAGTGGATATAGTTCTGGCCCTTTACCTGACTGAAACAGCGGAGTAAGGTAATAGTTGAAATAGAAATCTACATTTTTATATCCAATTCTTGATATAACCCCATATCGTAAGGGCGAAAGAAAGTAATCGTTCTTATTCTTCAACCTGTGTTTATCTCCGTCTTCTTCATACTTAATTTTGGTATTTGAGAATATGCGTACACCTCCGATTACGCCAATGGAAAAATGCAATCTGTCTGAACGATCATGATTTCTTGTTTGAATTTCAAAGAGTAACGGAGCAGTCAGATACGTAGTTTGTAATCTGTTTTTTGTTGTATTTTCCGGTATTCCCCGGGCAATAATTTCGTTGTTTTCTTTAGTTATAGAGCTGTCATTGGCAAAATGATAGTTATTCCATTCAAGTCCCAGACCAACCACGGCACCAACAAAATCTGTCCCAAAACCAATGCTATACTGAGCGAAATTCAGGTTAAAATTCCATGATTTCCAAGGCTCAACTTCCATAAATTTGCTCTCCTCAGCGTGCGTTAACTGAAAATTGTTATTTACATAATTGTTCAGCCCAAATTCAAATCCAACCCAGTGACCCTTAAATTCTTTCCAGGCAGGTTTTTGATATTCTTCTTCAATTTCAAATTCATCATCATCTTCATACTCATCTTCAACTTCTTCATCTTTTTCGTCATTTTCAATATTGACTGTAGTACCATCTTCCTTTTCAATGATTTCAATTCTTTTTTTACCAAGAATTACATAGGTAGTATCTCCCTTTTCAATTACAGTAGGTTTTTCAACACTCATTTCCATCGTGTCAAGCTCCGTGATTTTTTGAACATCAGTCTCTGCGGTATCAATAGCGTTTACCATTGTATCTGCTAATATGGTATCAACTTTTTCTATATCCAAAGTGTCGCTATCAGTAAAATTTTTTGCTGGTAATGTTTGAAATATGATCAGCAGTGTTACTATTATTATACTTGTTTTTGTTTTCATGATTATTAATTGTTAATATTTCTCTTTATTCTCCGTTCAAATTCAAATTTTTCCGTTTGTAATTTTATACCCTTCAATTTTCCACGATCATCAGTTTCGGTATATAATGCCAGATTATTTTCAGTCAGTGCTCCAATACCTTTTAAGCTAAGTTCAATTGCTTCCCAGAATAAAACCTTTTCTCTATCTTCCTTCGCTTCTTCTTTTTTTATAGCCTCTTCGTTTTTCCCCGCAGTTACAGATATATTTGTTAACCTTGAATAAAGCTTGCCATATTCAGAATCGGCTTCTCCCGTATTTGTTCCAATGTTGGCATTAATGGGCTTTATTGAGGCTAATAAAACCTTTTCATATGTTGTTGAATTATTTGTATCAAATACTGCAATTACTTCATTATTTGCTCCAAAATCATGTGATAAATTCATTTTGTGAGGTCCTTTCTTATCCTCTGATAAAATACCTTCATCTGAATTTGTCACTGATTCTAAAATATTCATTTCACTAATCAGTTTTTCTGTAACTCCTTTTGAATTGAAATTCTGTTTACTACCAGTCCGGAAAAGGATAAATAAAAGTATAGCTGCAGCTACAGGAATCGTATAATATAATATTCTGCGGACAGGTGAAATAACCGGTTTTAATAACTTTCCTTTATTCGAAAACTGAACCTTATTATCCCTGTCAAATTTTATTTTCCCATATAGTTCAAATAGTATATTATTTTCCGGATGACTCTTTACATAATTAAAAAGTAGCTCTTCCGATTGTTTGCTAAGATCTTTCTCATAATATGCAATACAAAATTCTTCGAAATTTTTGGTTGAAATCTCATCAATATCATCGAATGATTTTAACAGCGATTCTCTGGAAAATCCGGATGAATATTCTTCCTGTAAGGTAAAGCCGGTAACAGAGTATATTTCCTCAGCAATGTCGGGATTTGCATCAAGAAACAACTCAACTGCAACCTTTTGGGAAGCATTTAACTTTCCGTCCAGGTAATCAATTATAATCGATTCGTAGTTATTTCTGTTAATAAACATCGTCAAGTTTTAAATCAGTACTTCCGGATTCCCTATTAATTTTCTTAATGCCAGCCTTCCCCTGTATATATATACTTTTACCTGGCTTTCAGAAAGATTTGTAATTTCACCTATTTCCTCATAGCTGTATCCTTCATAATCGCGCAATAAAATCACCGATCGTTGTATTTGTGGTATTTTACTCAAAGCCCAGTTAAGACTTTCTTTCAGATCAGGTTCTGCTGAATTAAAACCGGATTCAATTTCAGCTGGTTCGTCAACAAGTGTCAGGTTCATTTTTTTTCTCATATAATCTATCATCGTATGATAAGCTGCAGTAAATAAGTATGATCTGGACTTTGAAAAAGTTACCTGATCATGTCTGATCCAAAATTTTTCATAAGTATCCTGTATAATATCTTTTGCCACTTCGTCATCTCTAATATTCTTTAGGATAAAATGATATAAACGATCGGCAAATTCTTTTACACAAAGGTTATATTCTGCTACTGTCATTGGGCTCTGATTCGGTCGTATGACGGATAATAAACTGTGAAAGTTACATCTGTTTTAAAATTTTTTTTGATTTTTCTTGACATATGTTAAAAATTATTTTACTTTTGACTGAACGTTCATTCATTAATAAATTGCGGATATAATCCGCTTCTTTTAGAATACATTATTGACTGTACGGTCAGTCGTAAATATTAAAAGTCATGTCACCACGCACAGAAAAACAATTCGAATTAATAAGAGAAGAGCGCAGACAAAAAATAATGGATAGTGCTCTGGACCTTTTTGCTAAAAATGGATATGATAACACATCTATAAGCCAGATTGCCAGCAAAGCAGACATATCAAAAGGTCTTCTGTATAACTATTTTAAAAGTAAAGAAGATTTGCTGGAAGCTATACTGAACACCGGTATAGATGAATTGATGGATGTGTTTGATCCAAATAAAGACGGTGTATTGGAGGTTTCGGAGATGAAATTTTTCCTGGAAGAAATGTTCAAGATCTTAAAAAAGCACAGGGTATTCTGGAGATTATATTTTTCGGTTACAACCCAACCGTCGGTTTTTAAACTGGTAGAAAAACGCATTGAAGAAATTTACAAACCACTCACAAAAATGACGGTGGATTACTTTACCAGGCAGGGGCATGAAAATCCAACAGCAGAAGCAATTCTCTTTGGTGCTCTGCTCGACGGGATTTCTTTCGACTATGTACTGAAACCTGATATATTCCCTATTGAAATGGTTAAAAAAGAGCTGATAAATCGATATTGCTGCTGATCTTAAATCAAAGACAGCTAATGGAATTTCATATATAAAATCAATTATCATGAAAAATATTCTTTTAATAGCAGTTGGATGGATGCTGATAATAACAGCAGTGAAATCTCAGGATGCAACAGCAATTGTAAAACGTACAGACGATAAAATGCGGGGTGAAAAATCCAGTATCAGCACAATGAGCATGGAAATCATCCGCCCCACATGGAGCCGAAAAATCGCATTTAAATCATGGACTAAAGGAACCAATAAGTCAGTTGTATTGATTACATCACCGTCAAAAGAAGCAGGACAGAGTTTTATGCGTCTCGACCGTGAAATGTGGAACTGGAACCCGACGATCAGCAGGATGATCAAGTTACCGCCATCCATGCTTTCTCAGGGCTGGATGGGTTCCGACTTCACAAATGATGATCTGTTGAATCAACGTTCGATTGTAGTGGATTACACCCATAATATAATTGGCAGCGAAACACTTGAGGATCGTGATTGTCATATTATCGAGCTAATACCTAAAGAAGATGCCCCCGTTGTATGGGGTAAGATTATTTTCTGGATATCCAAGAAAGATGATATCCTTATGAAATCGGAATATTATGACGAAGATGATTATCTGGTAAAGACTGAAATAGCACATAATATAAAAAATATGAGCGGAAGACTAATTCCTGGTCAGTTTGAATTAATCCCGGCCGATAAGGAGGGTCAAAAGACTGTTGTTGAATTTGAACATATCGAATTCAACGTTGATATAAGCGACAGCTTTTTTACTCAGCAGAATATGAAAAGGCTCCGATAAGCATGAGAATTATATGAAATCACTAGTGTTTTGATATTAAAATATAAAGTTCTTTGAAAAGATTGATAGATAAGGTTTGTAGAATTTTTTGAGGTTCAAACGA
>JAFGIP010000060.1 GCA_016929525.1 Bacteroidales bacterium | reverse complement strand
TGATTGGCCAACCATTTTAAATCAATTAACAATTATATTTGAAAATAGAATTTAAAGGGATGACACACTTAAATGAACACTCCCCTTTAATCTAATACTTTTGATCAAGTTTATTTGAAGAATTTGATATATTTTTAAGGTATACGCAGTAACTTTGCAGCGTTAGTACGTGAACAATATTACCTTAAGTATAATTTAACATCTAAGGGCTTAATTATTAAAAACTGAATTATTTATAAATGGATTAACAATTTTATTAAGCTTTAATTAAGAATTGCTGTTAATATTTTATGCATAAAAAAAATGAGCATATACTTGGATTTTTGATTTAGATTATATAGTTCATTAATGGATGCTCTGTTCTAATGATCAGCCTGTCAATGGCTTAAGACCCGAAGTTGAAAACTTCGGCGAAATGTTAAAAATTACAATGCTTCTTCGATTGTAGAAATTTTTTTGTGTAGTTAAATTGCAATACCGACTTGAAGATATCTCTCAGTTTGAAAAGTCCAGTTTAACAACACCTTAAAATTAAAAGCTAATGCGTGCCGATGAAATTAAGACCCAAGAAATGACCTCAGTTGAAGAAAAGATGCAAAAAAGTGAAAGTAAAAAATTGGAAGAGACTGATTCGAAGAAAACCTATTCGTATGAGGAGGCATTAAAAAGTTCGATAGAATATTTTAAAGGCGATGAACTCGCAGCTACGGTTTGGATTAATAAGTATGCCTTAAAAGATTCATTCGGAAATTTATTTGAACTGAATCCTGATCATATGCACAGACGACTTGCTCGTGAACTGGCGCGAATAGAGAAGAAGTATTCAAATCCGATCAGTGAACAGGAAATATACGAGGTGTTAAAGAATTTTAAATACATCGTGCCACAGGGTGGACCAATGACAGGTATTGGAAATGAGTACCAGATCGCATCGTTATCAAACTGCTTTGTAATAGGGAATGAGGGACCATCAGATTCTTATGGTGCGATAATGAAAATTGACCAGGAACAGGTACAGCTAATGAAACGTCGTGGAGGAGTTGGGCATGATCTTTCACATATAAGGCCCAAAGGCAGTCCTGTGCTGAATAGTGCTTTAACTTCGACCGGAGTGGTTCCTTTTATGGAAAGATATTCAAATTCTACAAGAGAAGTTGCTCAGGATGGCAGAAGGGGGGCGCTTATGTTAAGTATCTCCAGTAAACATCCCGATGTTGAATCTTTTATCGATGCAAAAATGACACCTGGCAAGGTGACCGGCGCAAATGTATCTGTTCGCATAGACGATGATTTTATGAATTCTGTTGTTAATGGTACCCCTTACGTCCAACAGTTTCCGGTCGATTCTGACAATCCTTCATATACAAAAGAAATTGATGCTTCATCTTTGTGGAAGAAAATCGTACACAACGCATGGAAATCCGCTGAACCTGGTATATTATTCTGGGATACAGTAATTTCTGAATCGGTGGCTGATTGTTATACCGAATTCGGATATAAAACAGTTTCTACAAATCCGTGCGGTGAGATTCCGTTGTGTCCTTATGATTCATGTCGCTTACTTGCTATTAATTTATATAATTATGTTGATGACCCGTTTTCCGAAAAAGCAAAATTTAATTTTCCATTATTTAAAAAGCATGTTCACATAGCACAGCGTTTAATGGATGATATTATTGATCTGGAACTTGAGAAAATTGAAAAAATTCAGAGTAAGATTCACGATGATCCAGAAGACACCGAAATAAAAAGAGTTGAAAGAAAACTTTGGGAAAACATTCGTATCAAAGCGGAGGAAGGTAGAAGAACAGGCATAGGAATAACTGCTGAAGGCGATATGCATGCTGCATTGGGCTTACGTTACGGAAGTGAAGATGCTATTGATTTTTCGATAGAAGTTCATAAAACTCTCACTTTGGAGGCTTACCGTTCATCTGTTTACCTTGCAAAGGAAAGAGGGGCATTCAGTATTTATGATTCAAACCTGGAAAAAATCAATCCTTTCATTCAAAGACTGAGAAATGAAGATGAATCATTCTATAGGGATATGCTGAAATATGGCCGCAGGAATATTGCATTATTAACCATTGCTCCGACCGGGACAACCAGCCTGATGACTCAAACGACATCAGGAATTGAACCTGTATTTTTACCGGTTTATAAAAGACGCAGGAAAGTAAATCCAAATGATTCAAGCGTAAATGTAGCATTTACCGATGAAGTAGGTGATGCCTGGGAAGAATATAATGTATTTCATCATAAGTTCGTTACATGGCTCGAAACCAATGGGTACAACCCCGATGAAGTGAAAAACTTCAGTGATGAAGAATTAAATAAAGTACTTGAAAAATCACCGTATTATAAAGCTACTTCTAATGACGTTGACTGGGTAAGTAAGGTAAAAATGCAGGGAGCAGTTCAAAAATGGGTCGATCATTCTATAAGTGTGACTATTAATCTTCCTTCAGATGTAACTGAAGAGCTTGTTGGCAAACTTTATATTGCAGCATGGGAAAGTGGTTGTAAAGGAGTAACAGTTTATCGGGATGGATCCAGATCTGGAGTGTTGATAAGTAATAATGATAAAAAAGAAAAAACAGAAGGAACGGATGTATTTAATGAAATAGACATAAGATCAATTAAAAGACCAAAAGTACTGGATGCCGAGATTTTACGTTTTAATAACAATGATGAGAAGTGGATTGCATTTGTTGGTCTGAAAGATGGCAGACCATACGAAATATTTACAGGTTTGGCAGACGAAGAAATGTTTCCGATTCCTAAATCGATTAATAAAGGTCATATAATAAAGAACAGGGATGAGAACGGTGTTTCAAGGTATGATTTCCAGTATACCGATAAGTATGGATACAAAAATACTTTAGGCGGGTTGTCACACATGTTTGATAAAGAATTTTGGAATTATGCCAAGCTAATATCTAGTGTATTAAGACATGGAATGCCAATACCCGATATTGTCCGACTAGTGTCATCACTTCATCTTGACAGTGATAATATCAATACCTGGAAAAACGGAGTCGAACGTGCATTAAAAAGATATATTCCTAATGGGACTAAAGTAAGAAAAGGAGCTAAATGTCAGGAATGTGGCTCAGAAAGTCTTATATACCAGGAAGGATGCCTGCTCTGTACCAATTGTGGTTCATCAAAGTGCGGGTAACTAAGGATTTTCATCTGTATAATCAAAGGGTCGAGAGGGGAAAGCAATTTTAGCTTTCCCTTTTCTTTTTAGCCTGAGTCATAAAAATGATAATTTTAGATAAATGCAATTATATTGTATTAATTTTGATTTTATACGAATAAATTATACAACATTATGGAAGACAGAAATAAATCCAATGCCGGCATGGGATTAGGAATTGCCGGATTAGTTCTGGGTATACTTTCCGTTCCATTCGGAATAATGGGTTGCACGTTCGCAACAGGCATGGTTCTGGGTATTTTAGGAATTACTCTGAGTTCAGTTGGATTATCACAGGCAAGGAAAGCAAATTCACAAACCGGATTAATAATAGCTGCATTAGTCATTTCTATTGTAGGTACAAGCTTTGCATTTATCAGAATGACTACCACAGTTACAAAGTCTAAAGAAGGGTTTGAAATATTACGACATAAGTTTAAAAATTTCGAAGAGCACTCAGATGATTTTGAAGAAGCATTTAAAGAGGGATATGAAAGTGAGATTAATGAAGACATGGAAGAAACATTAGAAGACCTAGAAGAAGATATTGATATTGAGATTAACATTGATGAGGCACTTGAAGGTCTTACAGATGAAGAAAAGGCAAGAAGGCTTGGGAAAGCTGCCGGCAAAGCATTAAAAGGATTTTCCGAAGGGTTAAAAGATACCACTGAAAGCAAATAAACGTGTCGGTGACCGACAAAATAGTAAGAGACCCGTATTTATCAATCAACATTGCACTTGCAAGTGTAATTTTATTTATCTACATCTGTTCATTAATATTTTCGCCTGATACTAATCATTATCCAATAGGTTCAACATTTGATAAATACACAGGTCAAACAAGCGCAAGTACCGGATTATCAAGAGCTTTTTCATGCATAATGAGAGGAAGGTTCAGCGAAGCAAGAATCTATAATTCATATAGCATACAAATATTTACTTTTTTCACAATTCAATTTGCTTTACGAATATTTATGATATTTTTTACCGGAAGGGTTGGGAACGATTACAGATTATTCGTGTTTTTAGATGCAGTTATCAGCATTTCTTTGTTTATAATCTATTTCTTTCCATTCTTTCATGAAATGTTTTCGGGCATAAACAAGAATAATATACAAATTGTGATGATGCATAATGGATGTTTTAAGTTAATTATAACTTGAAAATAATTAAGTTTAAAACGTCACCAGAGACTATATATCAAAGATTAAATGAAATAATAAATTCATCGATAAAATTGAACATTATGTCGATTTCATGTTTATTATTGGCAAAAATGCATTTTATTAATCGGGATATTTAATAAAATTATATAATGAATTCGAGACAAGTTATAGTAATTATCGTAATCGGGCTGATTACGATAATACTTGCTGGTGCAGCTGCTGTGGGATTAAAATCATTAAAAAAGAGATCAGAAAAACCTGTACCACCGAAAATAGTGCGTAAGGTTAATTCTGTTTACGTTGAATATAAGAATGTTTATACTCAGCTGGAAGTCAGTGGCAGGGTTATAAGTCAGCAATCAGTTGAAGTAATTTCAGAGGTTCAGGGGGAAATATTACAGGGGGACGTACCTTTCAAAAAAGGACAGAAATTTAATAAAAATGATGTTCTTATAAGAATTTATAATAAAAATGCGCTTTATGGATTGCAGGCCAGAAAAAGTGCATTTTTAAATTTACTTGCGAACATTTTACCTGACCTTAGAATAGATTACCCTTCCGTATATCCTGAATGGGTAAAGTTTTTCGAATCAGTTAATCTGATCAAAGAGTTGCCCGATCTGCCCACTATAAATACAAATCAGGAGAAGATATTTCTTGCAAGTAAAAACATATTAAGTGAATACTATGCAATAAAAAGCGATGAAATACAGCTGCGTAAGTATTCAATTCTGGCTCCATACGATGGTGCAATCCAGGATGTTTTACTGGAGGTTGGTTCCATTGCAAATCCCGGTAGTCGTATTGCTCAGATTATTAAAACAGACCAGCTTGAGATTGAGGTACCGGTGGAAGTAAGTGATGCAAGCTGGTTAAAGATCGGGGACCTGGCTATGCTTAAAAGTGAAAGTGGTCAGTTAGCAGGCACAGCTAAAATAAAACGAATTTCCCCGTATGTCGATGCTGGTACTCAATCAATTAACATTTACCTTAGTGTTCAGGGGAAAAAGCAGATGCTTTTCCCGGGTGAATATTTACGAGTTCAGTTCTCGGGTATGCTTATAAGTAATTCCATGGAAATACCACGCAATGCTGTATTTAACAGGAATGAAGTTTTTATTATTGAAAATGGAGTGCTGAAGAAAAGACAAGTCAGTCTGCAAAAAGTAAATGAAAATACAATAATCTTCAATGGTTTAAAAGAAGGAATTGAACTGGTTACAGAACCACTGGCAAATGCAACAGAAGGGATGTTAGTTCAATCGGAGTATACAAAACCATCTGACGATAAAGAAATGCCTCCAGAATCCGAGTAGATTTGGAAAATTTATAAATATGCTATTAAATTCATTAGGAAAGATAAGTTTTCCTTAGAGAAGGCTTGTGAACTTTAAAACTGATTTATGAAAAAATTAGTTGCCACCTTTATACAGTACCCATTTTATGCAAACCTTATTATAGTAATTACTCTTCTTTCAGGAGTGTACGGACTTATGTCCATGAAAAAATCTTTTTTCCCGGAGAGAAGGTCACGTGAGATTTTTGTCTCGGTTGCATACCCGGGAGCGTCCCCAAAGGAGATGGAAGAAGGCATTACAGTTCGAATTGAAGAAGCAGTAAGAGGTTTGGTCGGCATTAAAGAAATTAATTCGACATCATCCGAGAATTTTGCACGAGTGCAAATTACAACCACAGGTGAGTATGATATCGATGCTACACTTCAGGAAGTAAAAAATGCGGTTGACGGTATAAGCTCAATGCCGGTTGATGCGGAAAGGCCAATAGTATTTAAACAAAGAAATACCACGCCGGCTGTACGGTTAGGTCTTGCATCTGAAGGGGTAGATCTGATGACGTTAAAAAAATATGCCATGCAGATCGAAGACGATTTTAGGGCATCAGGATATATCACCCAGATGAGTGTTTGGGGGTATCCGGCTCTTGAAATTTCGGTAGAAATAAGCGAACAAAACAGGTTGCGATACAATATATCGTTCGATGAAATAGAACAGGCAATACGGTTAAACAATAGTGATATTTCAGCCGGACAAATAAAATCAGACGAAGAGGAAATACTCATACGCTCAAGGAAACGAAGTGTCGACCCGGGTGATATAGCTGAAATAATTGTAAGGGCAAATCCTGATGGGAGCTTTATTCGTATTCGTGATATTGCTGATGTGAAACTCAAATTTGCAGATGTAGCAAGCATGAACTTATTAAATGGGAACAAGGCTGTTAATTTTTATATTTCCAAGTTGGTCGATGAAGACTTAAAGCAGATTACCGACTATATACGTGAATATGTTGAAGATTTTAACAGAGAAAATGAAGGAATGCATCTTTATGTAACCTTCGATTTTCTGAATGTGCTGAATGCACGGTTAAATCTTCTGTTAAGAAACGGGGGTATTGGCATAATCCTGGTTCTTTTAACACTCGGGTTTTTCCTGAATATCAGACTGTCATTTTGGGTTGCTTTTGGAATTCCCTTTTCATTTCTGGGAATGTTTTTCCTCGGACATATGTTTGGAATTACTGTCAACATGATCTCTTTATTCGGGATGATTTTAGTTGTAGGTATTCTTGTTGATGATGGGATTGTAATAGCAGAAAATATTTATAGTCATTTTGAAAAAGGAAAAACTCCGCGAAAGGCAGCTCTTGAAGGCAGCCTGGAAGTTTTACCTGCTGTTCTTACTTCTGTTACTACTACCATGATTGCTTTTTCACCATTGCTTATTCTTCGTGAGGGGCGTATGGAGTTTATGTTCCAGATGGCATTTGTAGTTATTATCAGTTTATTCTTCTCACTGATTGAAGCTTTCCTTGTGCTGCCGGGACATCTTGGTCATGGATATATTCTCCGTTCAAAGGATGTTGTGTCAAAAAGCATCACAATCAGGAGTACATTAGATAAGATTATTGCATATATGCGTGATAGAATTTACGGGAGTATTTTACGATGGGTTATACGCTGGCGATGGTACGTGGCCGGTTTTATCCCAATAGCACTTATTCTGCTTACAATTGGAATGTTTTTGGGAGGTATTATTAAATCAACATTTTATCCTGTAATTCCATTTGATTTTTTCAGTATTGATATTGCTTTTACACCGGGTTCCGGAGAGAAGCAAACCTGGGATTATTTAATGCGGTTCGATAGTATAGTCTGGGAAGTCAATGATGAGTTAATGGAAGAATATAAAGAATATTACAAAAAGCATCCGAAAGATACCATATCTGTAATTCAGTTTACCTATCCCGGTATTGGAAGTGCATTCGACGGTGTTGAAAATGGTTCTCATGCAGGTAGAATCTTCGTTCAGCCCCGGGATTTGGAAAAATTTGATATTTCCGGATTCGATATTGCCCACCGGATAAGAATAAAAATCGGCCAGGTTCCCGAAGCAGAAAAATTTAGTGTCGGGGGAAGCAACAGATGGGGGAAACCAATATCCCTTAGTTTGCTCGGAAAAGATTTTGATGAACTGGAGCTGGCTGAAAATTTCTTACTTGAAGGTATGAAGAATATGGAGGAACTGGAAAATGTGATCAAGACCAATGCTGCGGGTAAACGAGAGGTTCTCCTTAAACTGAAACCTAAAGCTTATTTCCTGGGGCTAAACCATGCCAGTATTAGTAATCAGATAAGGCAGGGATTTTTTGGAGGTCAGGCACAGAGACTTCAGGATGGTAAAGATGAAATACGTGTATGGGTAAGATACCCAAAACAGGATAGGGAAACACTAGGTCAGATGGAAAACATGAAAATAATGACTCCCCGCGGTGAATTTCCTTTAAGTGAGCTGGCGACCTATGAAATAAAAAGGGGGCCCGTAAATATTAACCGATTCAATATGTCGCGTGAAGTTCGGGTTGAATCTGATCTTACCGATCCGTATGCTCCGGTTCCGCCAGTACTGGAAAGCATTGATAAAAATATACTTATGGACCTTAAAACTAAATTTCCTGGTATTCGGATTCAGGCACAGGGGCAGCAGAGAAGCAGTGAAGAATCAATGCAGGAACTTATTCACCTTTATATTATTGCGATTGTAATTATAGTCTTTATAGTTATGCTGCATTTCAGATCTGTTGCGCAATCGTTTATTATTATTCTGATGATTCCGCTCTCCTGGATTGGAGCTGTTTGGGGCCATGGTATCGAAGGAATTCCTGTTTCAATGTTAAGTGCATGGGGTATGGTTGCTCTTTCCGGGGTTATTATCAACGACGCGGTAGTTTTTCTTTCAAAGTATAATCTGAACCTGCAGGAAGGGATGAAACAGTGTGAAGCTTTGTATCAGGCGGGTATTTCGCGTTTCAGACCTATATTACTTACAACAATTACAACATCTGTAGGTTTATATCCTATAATTTTAGAAAAAAGCCACCAGGCCCAGTTTCTGAAACCTATGGCCGTTGCACTTGCTTACGGAGTGCTGATAGGTACAGGATTCATTCTTTTATTCTTCCCTGCACTGATCATGTTTCTAAATGATGTCCGGGTAACAATGAACTGGTTATGGAAAGGAAAACGTCCAGCACGCGAACATGTAGAAGTTGCTATCCGGCATATGAAAATTGAAAAAGGTTTCAGTAAAGAACAGGATAACAATAAAAAGATAGAAGAATGAAATATATTATAATTATTTGTCTCGAACTGCTTTCATTTGTAAGGTTGTTATCTCAGGATACACTTTCCCTTGAGATGGCAATTGTTAAAGGTTTACAAAATAATTACCAAATCAGGATTTCTGACAAACTACTTGAAATTAACAGGAATAATAATTCCTGGGGAGCTGCCGGCAGATATCCGACAATTAATTTTAACACTTCAGCAACAGGTATAGCTAACCGATATGTCAGTCAGGAATTGGCATATATAGCAGATACACTGGGAGTTAATACAGAACAGAGATTGAGTATTACACCAACAATTAACCTGAACTGGGTAATATTCGATGGTTTTGCAGTAAATATTACTAAATCAAAATTAGATGATCTGGAAAGACTTTCAGAAGGAAATTCAGCAATAGTAATTGAATCTGCTTTACAAAGTATCATAATTGCTTATCATAATTCGTTGTTGCAACAGGAAGCTCTGGGAGTTCTGAATGAAGTAAAAAAACTCTCTCGCGACAGGTACTCTTATATATTAGCTCGTAAGCAACTTGGCAATTCGGTAACATTTGATGTACTGCAGGCACAGAATAATTACCTGACAGATTCTGCCGGTGCTATTAACCAGGAGCTTAATCTTAAAAATTCATTAAGGAATCTGAATTTTTTATTGGCTGAATCTGCTGAAAAAGACTATATATTAAAACCTGAAGCTACTGTAGAAGAGAATGAATTTATTCTTGGCGATTTGATTAGTAAACTTGAAAACAGTAACAGGACACTTCAAAACCAGTACATTAACCAGGAGATTCTTACAAAAGAGTTAAAATACAGTAAATCATCTTTGTATCCTTCGCTCTCGTTAACAGCAGGTTTTGGGCGAACCTTTAGCGGGCTGTATGGCGACCTGGAACAATATACTGAATGGGATCATAATGGTTACCAGGCAACTGGTGGTTTAACATTATCATATTTACTTTCCAGTGGAGGAAATGTTCGAAGAGCTATTCAGAATGCCCGGATCCAGATGGAAATTGGGGAGATACAGATTGAAGAAATAAGGCAAAAATTATACAATCAGTTATTTAATACACTTGAACAGTATAATATAAAAAAACAGCTGCTGCATGTAGCGAATGCATCGGTTGAAAGCGCTGCACTTAATTTACAAATCGCCGAAGAAAAATTTAAAAGCGGGGCGATAAACTCATTCAATTATAGGGATATTCAGCTAATCTACCTTGAAGCAGTGCGGGCACAGCTGTTAGCACACTATAATCTTGTAGTTTCTTATACTGAATTGTTAAGATTGACCGGTGGTATTATTACTGAATATGAATAATAAACTCAGTAAGAATTACTCTGTGAAAAGCTCATTGAGGGTAAATGTTTTATCAACCCGGATTCCCTTTTCTGTTTCTTGTAAGGTGCAGCATTCAGTAAAGATATCGTGCTCGAAAAATAGCACATAGTTGTTTTTATATGCCGATTGTAAAAAATCCATTCTCTCCTGCATTGATATTAATGGACGTGTATCATAACCGCATATCCATGAAACAGGGATATGCGCTTTTGTTGGCAATAAGTCCGATACATAAACAAGAGTATAATTTTTACTTGCAATAAACGGTACGATAAGCCCTTCGGTATGACCATTGAAAAACCTTAACTGAATATCTTTTGTAAAAGCAATTTCCGTATCTATAAAACGAAGTTTACCACTTTGATCGATTGGCTGAATATTCTCATACAGATAAGAAGCTTTTTCTCTCTGGTTAGGTTCCATGGCCCACCTCCACTGTGGCCCGCTAATCCAATGAGTGGCATTTGGAAATGTCAGAATATAGCCGGCACCATTTTTTGAAACAGCACCACCGCAATGGTCAAAATGCAGATGTGTAAGAATAACGTCGGTAATATCTTCTGGTGAGAAATTCAGCGACTGAAGTGATTCTAGCAATGAATCGTTGCCATTCAGGTAGTAGTATTGAAAGAATTTATCATCCTGCTTATTACCGATCCCTGTATCGATAAGTATAAGCTTATGATTGGTCTCAATCAGCAGGCAACGCATAGCCAGGTTGCACATATTATTTTCATCGGCCGGATATACTTTATTCCATAATGATTTTGGTACTACCCCGAACATGGCTCCTCCATCAAGCTTAAAATTTCCCGTTTCTATTTTATATAATTTCATATAATTTCCCGTTTCTGAATTCAAAGATAAAGTCTTTCTTTTTAACACTAATAGTTCTTTTTCCCCTGATTTATAAAATGCTGAAATTTATTATTAAGAACATATGTCAATAATAATGTTCAAGAATTTAGATTTCAATATTTTCTACCTTTAACGAATAATTTAAGTAAGATTAATGCCAGGAAAAACGAATAAGATCCATTTTATAGCTGTTGGCGGAGCTGCAATGCATAACCTTGCTCTTGCTTTGCATGAAAAAGGTTACCAGGTAACGGGATCAGACGATGAAATTTTTGATCCTGCTTATACGCGTTTAAAAAATTATGGGTTATTACCCGCTAAGTGTGGTTGGGACCCCGATCAGATAACTCCTGATATAGATGCTGTCATTTTAGGGATGCACGCAAAAGCAGATAACCCGGAACTGAAAAAGGCCCGGAAACTGAATATTAAAATATATTCATATCCTGAGTATTTATTTGAACAAACGAAAAATAAAATTCGAGTAGTAATCGCCGGGAGCCATGGTAAAACTACAATCACAGCAATGATTATTCATGTTCTAAAGAAATATGGCAGAGATATAGATTTCATGGTTGGATCACAGATCGAAGGATTTAAGACCATGGTATCGCTCAGTGATAATACTGAAACAGCTGTTTTTGAAGGAGATGAATATTTGTCTTCATCAATAGATCCGCGACCTAAATTTTTACAATACAAACCCAACATTGCTCTCATTAGCGGAATAGCATGGGATCATATAAATGTATTTCCAACTTATAAAGGGTATATAGAACAATTTAAATTGTTTTCAGATTCGGTTAGACCAGGTGGAAAGATCGTATATTTCTCAGGAGATAATGAACTTTGTAAAGTTATTTCAAGAACTGCAGGTAATATTGAAAAGTTACCTTATAATACACCGGATTTTATAATATATCAGGGGAAAGTATTCTTAAAAATAAATGAGAATAAAAAAGTTCCTTTACAGATCTTTGGAGAACATAATCTTCAGAATCTGGAAGGGGCCAGAAATGTATGTAATTTATTAGGTATATCTGATAATGATTTTTACACATCTGTTTCCCGGTTTAAAGGAACAGCTAAGCGTTTGCAATGTATTTATGATGAAAATGATCTGGTGATTTATCTCGATTTTGCTCATTCTCCATCGAAAGTTAAGGCTACAGTTGATGCAATAAGGCAGAAATTTCCTCAAAAGAAACTGATATGTATTCTTGAACTGCACACATTTAGCAGTCTCAACCGAAAATTTATCCCTTTATATAAAGGATCAATGGAAGGTGCGGATATTGGAGGGGTATATTATAGTAACGAAGTATTAAAGCATAAAAATCTTGCTCAACTTGATAAGGATTTTGTTTGCAGGGCATTTGATAACAAAAATCTGAAAGCACTTACTTCAGCAGTTGAATTAGAAAATTTCCTAAAAGGTTTAGACTTGACTGAAAGTGTTGTATTACTTATGAGTTCGGGTAATTTTGGAGGTTTAGATATAAAAAATACTCTTACTGAAAGATTATAACTGAAACTTCTTTTTAATTGTTTCTTTAAACCGGAAAGCTTTATTAATTTTAGGAAACCTGAAAAAAATATGATGAAATGGAACTAAAAGGAACTGCCGTTCGCGCTATCAGAGATTTCGTGTTGTCGGAATTTAATAAACAGTATAACAGGTGGATCGACTCCCTGTCTGTAGGTTCTAAATCTATATTCGAAGGAATCATAGACTCATCGAAATGGTATCCGTTGAATTACGGAGGAGTTGAACCCACCAGGAAAATTGCCGAAATGTTTTTCGGTGGTGATTATCATAAAGGAGCTTGGGAATCGGGTAAATATAGTGCACAGAAAGCATTAAGCGGAATTTATAAAGTGTTTGTTAAAGCTTCAGCACCCGGGTACATTGTACAAAGAGCTTCAAGAATATTTGCAACTTATTACCGGCCCTGCGCGATGAAAGTTATTGAGCGAAAAGAGAACAGTGTTCTACTGGAAATATCAAATATGACTGAAAGTGATATTGTAATTGAATATCGTATTGCCGGATGGATAAATAAGGCACTTGAAATTTCAGGTGCAAAAAAGATCACTATCGATCTTCCTCAAAGAATTAGTAATGGCGATAATATTACTTGCCTTGATATTCGCTGGGAATAGTAATTTAAGTTGAAGGATAAATTTTTACCTGGAAAAAATTTCCTTTTAGGCATTAATTCCGTACCTTAGTACGTTAGGAAATCCGGAGTGAACATTTCCTTTTCAAGTGCTGTTATATGTTAAATTCTAAATATTAAGTAATGATAATCTCTAAAACTGGCCAAAAGTTTATCTCTGCATTGCAGATATTAATGTTCTTTTTTTTTATTTTCCTGATTCCTGTATCAGCTTATTCTGATAACGATGAAACAATTTTAAGGTTCAAACCAGAGTATAAATTAAAACGTGTACCCACCACTGGGGGAGTTACTATTTATTCTCTAAATGAAGAAGCACAAAAAGAAGAATACCTCTTTCTCGATTTTAATGCTGATGTAGTATACTTAATTTACAGACGTATAAATGTTGACCAGATTACAAGAAACCTGGCAAAAAAATATTATCTCTCAAAGGCTGATAGCAGAAGAAAAGTAAAAAGGGTCATTAATACTCTTGATGAGTGGGGGATGATAACGGAATAACAATTTTACATCTGTCTAATATCTCTTATTAAATTTTCAAATCACTGACTTTCATAGTAATGTTATTCATATTAGCAGGGATATAGCGTTAAATTGTAATATAAGGCGAAAATTATAGTTATCGTCTATTGTTTTTAATAAAAAATAATCTACTTTTGCTGACCAAAATTTTGGAGAATTTTTCTGGTTCGTTCGTCTGGTGGCTAGACCCGATTTGATCAAAATCTTTGATTTTGTTTTCAAATCGAGGATTCTCAAAAAATATAGAAATCATAGATTTCTGATTTTTCGGGAGACGTCAGGTTTTTTGAACAGAAAGTTCTTAAATAATTTTAATATAAACGGTCCGTTCGTCTAGTGGCTAGGACGCCAGGTTTTCATCCTGGTAACAGGGGTTCGATTCCCCTACGGACTACAACGCCCTCCATCGCAAAAGCCTTGAAGGGCTTTTTTTTCCCCCATCCTGAACTTTTTGTAGGGTGGGGGTTTTTTAGTGGAAATCAAATTTTAAAAGTATAACACATAAATCACGATCGTGAAACGTACCTGAATATTCTGTATTATAGTATAATATGACCTTCTGTTGTTTAATAAATATACCAGTTAAAGTTACCTAAAATATTTCTGCTAAGTTTTTTAAGGAAGTGATTAAAATAAAGAAGAATAATTATTTGCTTTCAGACTTTTCCTGTTCCACCATATATTGGGCATCCAAGGTAATCATGCTGTCAACTGAAATTCCATTTTCTTTAGCTTTCTTCCTGACACTTTTATACCATTCAGGGGAATTGCGGATTTCATTTTTGAAATATTCAACATCTCTTGTAGAAGAACCCGGCTCAGTTTGTGAATTTTCCATTTCGGCCATATAAAGCGCATCTAAAAAAACCATACTATCCACAGAAATTCCCTTTTCAAAGGCTTTCTTTTGCACACTTTCAAACCATTCAGGGGTATTAAGGATCGCATTTTTAAAATAATGAGCGTCTTTTATTTGTGACTTATGTTTCCAGGCATAAGTCCCCTCTTTGACCTGCCTTTTATAAACTGTGTCTATGAGAAATTCTTTTATTTTATTACAAATAAGTGTATTCGATAAGTTGTCGGATGTCCGTCATTTTTAACGGCATACCTGAATGGATCGTAGAATGTATAATTGGTATCAGCATTTCTGATATCCAGGTCACACATATACGGCACGTTGTTTTTTTCGCACAATTCTCTTAGAAAATCTAATCGCCATTGATTTGCGGGATGATGTTCAGGATTGAATATCAGAACAAAAAATCAGTATTCAATTCTTCTAAACGGGCAAATGTCTTTTCGAGAACAGCTTTATTCAATTCTTTAATATTTTCTATATATTCTTCTTCAACACATTTTCTTTGCTTAAAAGGATTAAGGCTACTGTTCCGAAACCGGTTGAATAAGTAAGAAGTAATTTCAGGCGGGTTTTGCTTTACAAATTCCTCGGTTGTTAATGCTATTGGAGTGCCTTTTAATTCGAGCTGTCCATCCGTTATTGTAAAATAAGATTTTTGAGCATCCCGGAATGAAAGCATACTTCTGTCCAGATCAGTAGTAAGCAAACTAAATACAACTACAGGTTTTTCATATAGTTTGTGTGTGTGTTCAAATAAAAGATAGATCTGGTCTACTCCATATCCAACGGCTCCATAGTTAAGAAGGTAGTATTTACTGTTAAATTCGGGATCGTTATTAAGAATTTCATCAAAACATTTTACGGTATCAAGACAATCGGCAAATGAATCGCCATATAACAACACGGGGATTCTGTTATTAAGTCTGTCGCTATTGTTATGCATTAAAGTTTCATGGTTACAGGAACGAATCCAACCGAGCAGAGGATGAGGATTTTCAACATTATTTTGGATTTTACTGAATAAAAAATTTAACTTCCAGTAGTCGTTATTATAAAAATCCTCATTGTTATGTTTAACATATATTGCATATGAAGAAGGGTCACGCAGTCCATCAAAAGCATCGTTTTTACTAAACAGCATCAGGCGAAATGTAATTTCTGCAATAATTATTGCGATGACAATTGATATAATCAATAGAACTGAATTAACGATCCAGTCTTTCTTTCTATTTCGCATTAATTACGGGATTACTTAATATTCTTCTTTTCCTCTTCAACCAGGAAAATAGCATCCAATACAACCATGCTGTCGGTAGAAATACCTTTTCTTTTCGCTTTCTTTTTGATTTTTTCAAGCCATTCAGGTGAACTATATATAGCTTTCTTGAAATAATCAACATCTTTTATAACTTTTCGAGTCTTTGCCTTCTCAGATTCAATTAGAAACAGTGCATCAATTACCATCATACTGTCAACAGATATTCCCCTGTCCGTAGCTTTTTCCTTTATATTTTCATACCATTCCGGAGTGTTCAGAATTGCTTTCTTATAGTATCTGATATTTTTGACCATTGCACTTTCCCAAACAAATGTACCTTCTGTGATTTGTTGTTTGAATGCGGTGTCGGTCATAAATTTCTTTATCTCGCTGGCGACAAGAGTATTCATATAAGAAGTAGGATGGCCATCATTTTTTATTGTATAGTTAAATACATCAAAAGGTGTGAAATTTGGATCGGCTTTTCTTATGTCAAGATCACACATGTATGGTACTTTGTTTTCTTTACATATTTCTTTTAAGAAATTCAGGCGCCAATTATCTGCCGGGTGGTGCTCCGGTTGGAAAATAACAACCAGAAAATCAATATTTCTTTCTTTCAAACCGGTAAAAGCCTTCTCTAAGATTGCTTTATTAAGAGCTTTAATTTGTTTAATTAGTTCCTGTTTTTTTGATTTTCTTTGTTTTACAGGATAAAGCTTACTATTGCGAAAACGATTAAACAGATACGAAGTTACTTTAGGGGGGTTCTTTTCAACATATTCTTTTGCTCCCATAGTAATTGGGACCCCTTTTAGTTCTAGATTACCATTATTGATTACAAAATACGGTTTCTGGCCATCTCTGAATTTTAACAGGCACCGGTCCATGTCTGTCGTAAGAAAACTGAGAACAACAAATGGATTGTCAAATTTATCCATTGTATTTTCAAGCAAAAGACAGATTTGGTCTATACCATATCCGCCAACCCCATAATTAAGCAGAAAGTATTTTTCACTGAATAAAGAATCACCGTTAAGTATGTCTTCAAAACATTGTACGGTATCTACACACTGTGCAAACGAATCACCGTATAAAAGAACGGGTTTACGGTTACCTAATTGCGGATAATTATAATGGCCCAGTGTATCCCAATAAAATTGTCCTGTCCAGCCCAGAATCGGATTTGGAGGCAGTTCATTATTCTTCTTTACTTTAAATCTGAAATGCAGTTTCCAGTAATCATCGTTATAAAAATCCTCCAACTCTTCTTTAATATAAATAGCATAAGCAGATGGTTCTCTTAAGTGTTTAAATGAACTTGTTTTACTGTATAACATTAAACGAAATACTGCTTCAGCAATAATGAAAGTGATAATAAGAGAACCTATTACAAGTAATGAATTGAATAGCCATGATTTTTTCATAATAAACAACTTAATTATTATAATTATCACAACAAAACATAGGAAGAGAATTAATCGAGTTTAAATTCTTCTTTCCAGTTAGTGTCATTTTTAAGTTCTGTTTGCTTCTTTTTCTCCAAATAAAAATTGCCCAGTACCAATATATCCATTTCCGTCCGCATAAAGCATTTAAATGCATCTTCCGGGCTGCAAACCATAGGTTCGCCACGTACATTAAAACTGGTGTTTACAATAACACCATAACCGGTTTGCCTTTTAAATTCATTTATCAGTTTCCAGTACCTTGGATTGGTTTCTTTATTTACACTCTGAATTCTTGCTGAAAAATCGATATGTGTTACGGCAGGAATATCCGACCGTAAATGATAGAGTCTGTCGTAAAGCTTCATCTCATTGTATCCTGCCGGCAGGGATTTTAGTCTCTCTTGTTTTACAGGGATTACCATTAACATATAAGGTGATGGCCTGTCCATTTCAAAATATTCCCGGATATTCTCCTCCAGGACTGTTGGGGCAAAAGGTCTGAATCCCTCTCTGTGCTTAATTTTTAGATTCATCTTTTTTTGCATCTCCGGATTTCGGGCATCACCCAAAATACTTCTGTTGCCCAAAGCACGAGGGCCATATTCCATTCTTCCCTGGTACCAGCCTACAACATCTCCTTTGTTTATACTAGCTGCTACTTTTTTTACAAGTTTATCAAAGTCTTCAAAGTATTCATATTCGGCACTGTATTTTTTTAAGGTATCGAATATTTCGTATTTGTTGAATTCGGGGCCTAGAAACGATCCCTTCATGGCATCAGGTTTACTCAATACTTTTCTTTGTTTATTTTTCCAAACATACCAGCAGATCATTGCAGCACCCAGTGCACCTCCTGCGTCGCCTGCAGCGGGTTGTATCCAAATATCTTTAAACATTCCTGTTTTAAGAAGTTTACCATTTGCCACGCTATTCAAAGCAACACCACCAGCCATTACCAGGTAATCACTATTAGTTAACTTTTTAGCAGTTTGAGCCAATTTTAAAACAATTTCTTCAGTGACTTGCTGAATAGCCAATGCCATATTCATATATGGCTGTGTAATTTCCGATTCCGGATTTCGCGGAGGGATTCCAAAAAGTTTTATCCATCGTTTGTTATGCGTCATTCGTAATCCTGTAGCAAAACTGAAATATTTCATGTTAAGAAGAATTGAACCATCTTCTCTTATATCAATGAGTTCTTTTGTTATGATATCTCTGAATTCCTTTGTTTGGGACGAATCAGGATTTCCATAGGGAGCCAGCCCCATGAGTTTATATTCACCGCTGTTTACTTTAAAGCCAGTGTAATATGTAAATGCTGAATACAATAAACCAATGGAATGAGGAAAGTGAAGCTCACTTTTAATTTCGATAACATTTCCTTTACCATATCCTATGGTTGATGTAGCCCATTCCCCAACTCCATCAATGGTAAGAATTGCTGCTTCTTTAAAAGGTGAAGGATAAAATGCGCTTGCTGCATGAGATAAGTGATGTTCAGGAAATAGAATTGGGACATGTTCAGTTCCAAACTTTTTAAGTTCATCTCTCAACATCTTTTTCATAAAGAGTTTTTCTTTAATCCACACCGGAATTGCAGAAAGGAAATTTATAAGTCCTTTTGGAGCAAAAGCATGATAAGTTTCCAGCAGCCGTTCGAATTTTATATATGGTTTATCATAGAAACAAACAGCCTCCAGGTCTCCGTACTCAATTCCTGCTTCTTTTAAAACATATTCAATAGCGTTACCGGGAAAGGAAGAATCGTGCTTTTTTCTTGTAAACCGCTCTTCATGTGCAGCTGCTATAATTTCATCGTCACAGACAATGGCTGCGGCGCTATCGTGATAATATGCTGAAATACCTAAAAAGTACGATGACATCGGTTGCGTTTATCATTAAAATAGTGTATAAATAAAAGGGGCAATAGCTGAACCTGAAGATACTATTACAATAATACCGAATAATACTAAAATAATGATTATTGGTAACAGCCAGAATTTTTTACGTACTTTCAGAAACGACCACAAATCTTTTAAAAATTCCATAATTAAATTCAGTTTAATAAGGGTTCAAAATATCTTTTGAAGTAAATGTATGATTTCTGGTAATCATCACAGAAGAACTATCGCGTTTAAATTTGGTAAGGAACAGGCTGTCTTTGCCAAATAAGCGCCTTAACAACCCTACCGGCATAACAATGATAAAGTAAACAACGCTTAACAATATTTTAGACACAGTTGCACTCAGGATATTTGCAAGGCTAAACCAAAAGACTGCAAAAGGGTAAAATATTTTTGGGATAATTATATTGATTACCAGTACCGGAACAGCGATCTTAAAAAACAGGTTATTCTTTAGCCAAAAGCCAAGAATTAAAAGTATCAGTACCAGAGCCATTCCGGAATCAATGATTTGTTTTTTTGTAATATTCTTTGGTATTATTTCATTACTAATACTCAATTCAGTATAAGTTATATATTAAAAATACTATTAAATATGACGCCCCAAAAATAATTAAATTGGACAATATGCAATCTTCCAGTTACTAATCAATCGGGATACTATAATTATATTCGTTTAAGGTATCAGAAATATAATATCAGAGTTCTAATAAACTTTCGGATATACTTGGTTTTCAGTATATTTTTTAGTATTTTATATTAATAATTTAGGATTGTGCAATGGAAGAGAAGCTGGTGTTGGAAGCATTTAATCACCTTGAGGAAGCAGTACTGATTCTTAACTCAGAATGCGAAATAGAGTTTGCTAATCGTAGAATTTCAGATTTACTGGAAATTCCGGTAAAAGACCTTCAAAAGAGAAAATGTGAAGATTTAATTTACATTGAAAGAGGTATAAGCAATGAGTGTTCTTTTAAGATTTTAGAGAATTCAGCTAAATCACAGGATGAGAAGTTAAAAATCAGAATAAAGAATAAAAAATTTCTTGCTACCGTATATACGACAAATATATCTGGGGAGAATTATATAATTTTGACATTTAATCCACTGGTATTTGAAGTACAAACGAAGGTAAAAAAACGCGAAAGCAGATCAGTTGCAAAAGAAGAAAATAACATTTATGCCTATCTTGATATTCTTCCTTTACCTGCGATGATTACCGATGATCAAGGTACAATTAAGCATATTAATTCTTTGTGGTCTGATGATATTGGATACGAATTAAAGGATGTAGCAGATAAAAATTTAAGCAAATTTATTGCACCCGGTTCTCAAATTGAAAAGTTAAAAAATCCGGGATCTTCAGTTATTGAGAAATATGGTAATGAGCTTGTTTTTCTGAAAACAAAAAGCAATGTAATCAGGGTTTTTTTTGCACATATTTCCAGGGTTGAAATAAAATCTGGTATTTCACTGATTTGGCTGTTCAGGTATGTATCAAATGAAGAGGAGACACGTGAAGAAATTAAACAGCGCGAAGAGTATTTAAAGAGTATATTTCGTGCAGCACCTACAGGTATCGGAGTTCTTGTCAATCGGAGATTTTATTTCATTAATAAGCGTCTTTGTGAAATTTCAGGATATGATGCTAAAGAATTATTGGGGCAGTCAGCGCGGATACTATATCCAGACGAAGAAGAATATAATCGGGTCGGTGAAGTAAAATATGAACAAACAAGAAAAAAAGGGACAGGGACTATTGAAACAAAATGGAAGTGTAAAAATGGTGATATTAAGGAAATTTTATTAAGCTCTACTCCTATTGACACTTCTAATTACAGTAAAGGCGTCACTTTTACAGCACTGGATATAACACGAAGAAAGCAAGCAGAAGAAAAATACTTGAAGTCGGCAGAACAATATAAAAAACTTATTGAATCAGCTGCCGATGCAATAATTATCGCAGATGCAAAAACAGGTAAAATAATTGAAGTCAATAAGAAAGCTTGCGAGCTTACAGGATATAGTTACTCGGAAATTGAAGGTATGCACTATTCGATGCTTCATCCGCCTGAAATTAGAGAAGCATCATTAAAAGGATTTTCCGAAGTTGTAAAAGGGAATTTAAAAATATCTCAGTCGGAAATACTACATAAGTCAGGGGAAAAGATACCTGTTGAAATAAATCCAAGCAGTTATAAAAATAATGATGGTGAAGAATTAATAATTGGTTTTTTCAGAAATCTTTCCCAGCGGATCAGATGGCAAATTGCTCTCGAAGAGAGTGAGATGCGATATAAACTTCTTTTTGAATCTGTTAAGGATGGAATTATAATAATTGACCCGGAGATAAAGCAATTTGAATATGTAAATCCTGCAGTATGTCACTTTTTGGGGTATACAGAACAGGAACTGCTTAAGAAAACAACACAGGATATACACCCTGCTGATGAATTTTCTTCAATTCAAAAAAAGATGAACAAGGTTATTAATGGCCAGGTTTCTACAGCCAGAGATATTCCTTGTATTACCAAAGAAGGTAACAGGGTTTATGCCAATATCAGCGCCAACTATATCAGTTTTAAGGAAAAAACATACCTGGTAAGTTTCTTCAGTGATGTTACCGAACAGGTTGAGACCCATTTAATGCTTAAGGAAAGCGAAGAACGATACAAGTCGCTTGTAGAGATTTCACCAAACATGATATTTGTTATAAATAAGATGGGTTTTATCTATGTTAATCCTACTGCACTGCATAATCTCGGGTATAATTTTTTTGAAGAATTAAAGCAGTTTTATCCGCTCGATATTGTTACACCAAAATTCCGGGATGAAGTTGAAGAAAAGATATCAAGACTCATCGACTATGGGGAACAGTCGCTGATTGAAATACAGTTACTGAGGCAAGACAAAGCATTAATATATGTACAGTGCACGCTTATATTAATTACTTACGAAAAGCAAAAGGCAGTTCTTATAAGTGCTACTGATATTACCGAAAAAAAATTCGCTGAGAAATTCGCAAAGGAAACTGAAAAAACCATACAGGATATACAGGCCGGATTAGCATCGAAATTAGGTGAAAAATTTTTTGAAACCATTATTGTGCAATTAACAAGAACTCTGAATGCACAGTATGCTTTTATAGGTGAAATTGATAGTGAAAACCAACAGATAATTAATATCATTTCTATTTGCAAACATGGAAAAATTCTTAATAATTTTTCTTACTGCAGCACAGATTCACCATCAGGAAAAGTTATAGAGTCAGGTGTTTATTTACTTGAGAAGGGTATCTGTTCAACATTTCCACATGACAAGTTTTTTACAGAAAACAAAATTGAGGGATATATTGGAGTTTCCCTTAGAGATTCAAGCGGAGAGAAGGTAGGGTTACTTGTTGCTATGTATGATAAACCAATAATGAATCCGGAACGTGCAAAGTCAATTCTTGAGATTTTTTCTGCCAGGGCAGGTGCCGAAATAGAACGGAGAAAATCACAAAAGGAACTTGAAAAGTTCAACGAGCTTTTCAGAACAATCACCGAAAACTTACCGGATATTATTTTACGTGTCGATAAGAATCTCAGGTGCATATATGCAAGTAAGAATATAATTGAGTATGCCGGTATTGAAGCTGACGATTTTATTGGGAAGAGAATAACAGAAGTTGATCTTGAGACGGATTTCTCAGAAAACAGAGAAAAGGATTTCCAGGAGGTTTTTAATACAAAGGAAGCCAGGCAGACTATTATAACAGTAAATACTGAAAAAGGAAGACGCATCTTAGAATGGAGATTAATACCGGAGTTTGATGAAAAGGGGAATGTTGGGAGCTTATTAAATTTGATTCGCGACATTACTGAATTAAGACATACTGAAGAGCAATTCAATAAAATGTTTGATCTTTCTACCGACCTGATCAGTATTGTTAACAAGAAAGGAAAATTTATTCAGATCAATCCGGCATTTGAATCTATTTTAGGATATACTCAGCAGGAGCTTATAGGCAGTTCAGTTATTGACCTGGTTAATCCTGATGACAAGAAAAAAACGCAGGAACTGATGATGGTAAAAGTTGTAAAAGATCAGGGAGTTGTTCGTTTTGAAAATCGTTTTCGTTGTAAGGATGGAAGTTATAAGTGGCTATCGTGGTCCAGCCAGCCTCTTTTTGAAAAAGACCTTGTTTTTGCAATTGCCAGGGATGTGACAGAACAGCGAAAAGCTATGCAGGAATTGGTAAAAGCAAAAGAAAAAGCAGAAGAAAGTGACAGATTAAAATCTACGTTTTTAGCAAACATGTCGCATGAAATACGCACACCTATGAATGCGATCATAGGTTTCTCAAATTTATTGCAAAGAGATAATCTACCACATGAAAAAAGAATGTATTATACTCGTGTAATCCAGAACCGGAGCGATGATCTTTTACATATAATAAATGACATACTTGATATCTCAAAAATTGAATCAGGTCAGATAAAAATTACAAAACGTGAATTTTCTGCAAGAGAAATGCTTAAAGAAATTCATGATGAATTCCAACAAAAAATAACCACTGATAGGAAGAATAAAATTCAGCTTAAAATAGATAATAGTTTAACCAAAGAAAGTGATATTCTGTATAATGATAGTTTAAGAATTAAACAGGTACTGACAAACCTTATTGATAATGCGATTAAATTTACTGAAAAAGGCGAAGTAAAATTTGGATGCACTGGCATTGCCGGTGAAGTTGTTTTTAATGTTTCAGATACCGGAATAGGTATACCGGTACATAAACGCGAAAAGATCTTTGAAAGATTCAGGCAGGCTGAAGAGAGCATAACACGCAGGTATGGGGGAAACGGATTAGGACTGGCTATTAGTAAAGCACTCGTAAATATGATGGGAGGGCGTATCTGGCTTGAATCCGTTGAAGACCAGGGCACTGATTTTTACTTTACAATTCCCGCTGATAAACCTAGGGAAACAAAGTTCAAAGTTGAAAAAGAAAAGATAGGGTTGAATATCGATTTTTCAGATAAAAAAATACTGGTTGTTGAAGATGATTTGCTTAGTGCTGAATTTTTACGGATTTTACTTGAAGGAGTAAATGCAGAGGTAACGTTTGCATATTCAGGAGGAGAGGCACTTATACTTTTTGAAAACAAAAAACGTTTTGATATAATCCTGATGGATATTCAGTTACCTGATATCAGCGGATACGAAGTAACCCGACGAATCAGAAAACATGATACCAGGGTGCCGATAATTGCACAGACTGCTTTTGCCATGTCGGAAGACAGACAGAAGAGCATGGAAGCAGGCTGTGATGCTTATCTTTCAAAACCAATCAGCAGTGATGATCTTTTACAGATAATTGGCAAGATGCTTAATGGATCTAATGGTTCACAAGTTCGGGATACCTGAAACATGTTACGATATGATCGTTAACCATACCTATGGCTTGCATGAATGCGTAGATAACAGTAGATCCGACAAATTTAAAACCTTGCTTTTTTAATTCTTTGCTTATTAAATCTGATATTTCTGAAGTAGCAGGTATTTCAGAGGTACTGCGAAATGTATTAATAATTGGCTTATGATCGATAAAATGCCAAAGAAAATCATTGAAACATGTGCCTCTTTTTTGAATTTCAAGAATACAATTAGCATTATTAATGGCCGCTTCAATTTTCATGCTGTTTCTTATTATGCCTTTATTACTTAACAATTCATCAATTTTACCTGAAGTATAACCGGCAACCTTTCTTATATCAAATGAATTAAATGCATCCCTGAAATTGTCACGTTTGTTTAAAACCGTTTGCCAGCTAAGTCCTGCCTGGAAACAATCAAGGGTAAGATGTTCAAAAAGCAAAGTATTATCATGGACCGGCACTCCCCATTCGGTGTCGTGATACTGTTGCATGAGCGTATTATTTTCAGACCATTGGCATCGCACAACTATAGTTCTATTTATTCAACTAAGATAATGAACTCAATGTTTAAAACTATTGTTAGTATAATAAACAAAATGTTGTTTAGCAAAACTGATACTGATATTCTGGGAAAGCGTTGGACAGTTATGAGTATCCCATACAACGCTGAATTCGCCGGCACCTATCTTCTTATACATCATGCTGTGCAGTTTCTTTCACTAATCAGTAAATCAGTTTTTCCTCCCAGATACGATGATAGCCACACATGCCTTTTTTGGGATTTTAGTAAAATGGATTTTACTACTGACTGGTTTTATTCAAAAAAAACGCAACGATTAGAATTTGATCCGGTACATCTTAAAATTAAACTGGCAGAATATGGGGGTGAGTTTATCGCCGAACTTGATTTAAAGGGAAAAACCAAAAAGGAAGTTTATGCACAACTCAGAAATATGTTAGCTGAAACTGAATTTCAGAATAAAAGATTGTTGACAGAAATGCATTATGACATGCCACGTCTTGATGTAAAATCGGGAGGTAATTACAGAATATATAATATTGGGTATAATAATGAAATAAGGGCCTATTATTCTAATGCATTTCTTTTATTAAACCTGATCAAAGGTAAGATTCCCGATTTCTCGGAGATTCGTTGCTGGCCACATCATTTCGACATAACGATTGATTATTATTTTAAAAATAATGGCATGGACAGACAAGGATTAACAGCAGGCTTTTCTCCGGCTGATATAAATGTTCCTGAGCCTTATTATTTTATAAAGATCAAGGGCAATGGACCAATTAGTATCAAACGAACTGGTCTTTCCGTTGGAAATTGGTTAAATGGAGATGAGCCGGGAACATTTTTAAAAATTTCGGAAATAATAAAAAAAGAAGAATTGCACGCGCAAATTGAAGCAGTATTTCAATTTTTTTCGGAAAGTATTACAAATATCGAGAACATTGCGGAAACAGATATCTTCGGAGAAGATAATATCAGGCCAGTAAATTATTAAGAGCCGGATTTATTTCAGGAAAATAATAATTGAAATGCTCTGATTTTAATCCAGCGGGTACAATATACTGTTCGTTAGTGAAAATAATGTTCATTCCTCCCGGCAATAGCTTAAATACAAAATTAGGGATTCTTATCTTTATGGTTTTCTTACCAATAATCTTTGCCAGTTCTTTGTTAAAAACTTTTAATGTAACAGGATTTGGGGTCACGGCATTATAAATTCCGGGTTTGATTTCTCTTTTTAAAAGCGCTTCAAAAATCATTAACAGATCAGCAATGTGTATCCAGTTTAAAAAAATCTGTGTTTTCCCAAAAAGTATATTAAAACCTAAGTGAACAGGAAGCAGAAATTTAGGTAACCCTCCATCTTTGGTGGAAAGCACAACACCTAATCTTAGTATCGCAAGCGAAATCTTTCTCTGCAATATTCTATATGTTTCCTGTTCCCAATCGACACATAATTTGCTAAGAAAATCTTCACCTGCATAAGAATTTTCATTAAGCATTTCTCCTGGCTTATGACCGTAATATCCTATTGCAGATGCGTTGATCCACATCTTGATTTTTATGTTCTTTTCTAAAATAGTGTCCACCAACAATCGGGTGCTTTCAATTCTGCTGCTATAAATTATTTTCTTCCGCTTACGTGTCCATATTTTATCACCGATTCCTGCACCGGCAAGATTTATAACTACATCAACACCTGATAAACTTGTAAGGTCGATTTCTTTTTTTAGAGGATTCCAGTAAAATACTTCATCTGATAGGCTTCTTTTATTTCTTGAGAGAATCCGAACTGAATAGCCTTTATCTTTCAGGTATTCGGTTAAGTAATTACCAATAAGTCCTGTTCCACCTGTAATTAATATTGTTAATGTATTATTCATTTAAAAGATATACCAGCTTATTTTTCTTAATTATTTCAATTTTATTTCTGTCAGATTTGATAATGCCTTCTTTTTCCATTTCACTAAATGTACGTGCAAGAGAGGGTCTGGTTACACCAAATAAGTCGGCAAGTTTTGTTTGCGTATAGGGCAGTATTATGCGGTTACTCCCTTGTTTAATTGAAAGCTGAATAAGATATTGAGCAATTTTTTCGCGGATGGTTTTAAAAGTAAGAAATCGTATTTTTTTTGTCAGAAACTGGGCACGTCCCGAAATGCTGTCCAAAAAATTTTTAAGTATCTGTGAGTTATTGCTGAACATTCTTATCAGCGAATTACGGGGAATGATGATTACTTCACTTTTTTCATTAGTGATAATATCAACCGGGAAACGATTTTCCGGACCAAAAATAAATGCTGAAGCCAGTGTTGATGGCGACTTAATATCTTCTATCTTGATTTTCTTACCGGAGAAGTCATTCATTTCACCTCTTATACTTCCTGAAATAAGAATTATTAGATCGTTACAGGGGTCATCAGAATATACAATATATTGTTCAGGATTGTAAGACTTTTTTCTGAAAAGAATTTGTTCAAGGAGTTTATACACATCTTTTTTGTCTAGCTTTTTAAAAAGTTGACAGGTTTGAAGTCTATTGACTGTGTCTTCTGATAACTGCATAATTCTCTTATTACTTGGAGAGCATTAAAGTTAAAACATTTATAAGGATAAGAAGTTTTAAAGAAAAGTGTAACATATGTTACAATATAACTTTTGCATGTGCGATATCTTTAATTTTAAATTAGAGTCATGATAAGGGGAGTAGTAAAAATAGATGATGAATTATGCAACGGATGCGGTGATTGTGTACCAAACTGTCATGAAGGAGCACTTCAGATAATAGATGGTAAAGCCCGGTTAATAAGTGATCTGCTTTGCGATGGGCTGGGAGCATGTATTGGAAATTGTCCCATGGGGGCTATTACAATTGAAAAACGTGAAGCTGAAGAATATGATGAGACCAAAGTAATGGAACTGATGGTTGAAAAAGGCAAAAAAACTGTAATAGCTCATTTAAAGCATCTTAAAGAACATAATGAAAAAGAATTCTTGCAGCTGGGAGTTAAATATTTAAGTTCGTATGTTTGAAAATGAGCTTCGAAAAAAGTAAGTAAATTACTTATGCACCAATTCTCGAAGCTCATGAAAAAAAAGTATTTA
>JAFGIP010000059.1 GCA_016929525.1 Bacteroidales bacterium | reverse complement strand
TGATTGGCCAACCATTTTAAATCAATTAACAATTATATTTGAAAATAGAATTTAAAGGGATGACACACTTAAATGAACACTCCCTAAAAAGCAGACATTATTCTTTGTTACAATTAAACTTTTAAACAATTACACCACAGCAAAAATCCCCCCGCAGCATAAAGACGCGGAGGGATCCATTTACCCAATCCACCATTAAAATATCTTACCAGTTTGGATTCTGGGTTATCACATTGTTGCTTGCATCAATCACAGTTTGTGGTATTGGAAACAATTCGTGTTTCCCATCTACAAATGGCAGAGTTTCTTCTCCATAAAGGAAAACTGTATGATTTCTCATAATCTCCCCTGCCCTGCCCTGACGGACAATATCATAAAACCTGTGATGTTCAAGCCCAAGTTCCACACGCCTTTCATGCCATATAGCCTGTTTCAGTTCATCGTAATCAATTGTAGTCACATCGGGTAATACGGTCCCTGGCTGATCAGGGTAATCAGGATGGTTCATTCTTGCTCTTTCCCTTACTTCATTCAGAGAAATTTTTGCATTCTCAGCTTCACCAAGCTCATTGTATGCCTCAGCGTGAATTAGAAGTATATCGGCATAACGCATAGTTCGTTGGTTTATGGTGCCATGACTTACAGAAGGCAGAGATGACATAATATCGGGATCAGGGCAATATTTCCTGGAATAGTAGCCTGTTGTATTAGTTGGAAATAACCCGTTAGGATCAACTTCCCTGTTGAAAATGCTATCACCAGGTTGCATAGCAGTAAGCCACAATCTTGGATCGTCCGGTTCAAATTCATCAATAAAATCCTGGGTAGGAAGGTTAAAACCCCAGCCTCCAAGAGCCCTGGAAAGTATGTATACCATGTATGTAGTTCCTTCATTGGGATTTCCCCAATCAGTATTTATTCCTTCCCAGAAATTAACCTCGAAGATAGAGCCTGAACCATGTTCACCTGGCTCATTCGCAACATTGGCAAATACAGGGTCAAGTGAATACTGACCACTATTGATCACTTCCTGTGCAAAATACTTAACGGAATCCCAGTTTTCTGTAAACCCGTCAAATACATTGTACTTGGCATAAGAAGAGGTAAACATATAAGCTTTTGCCAACAAAGCCTGTGCCGCACCTTTTGTAGCCCTGCCAAGATCATTTGGTGAGTACTCATCTTTCAAAGGAAGATGAGGAATTGCTTTGCGCAAATCACCGGTAATAAGATTCCATATAATGGTTTTATCTACTCTCGGTCTTATATATTCACTCGAAGAAAGCAGGTAATTCACAAGTACCAGATCGCCAAAGTTCTTCGTTAAAAAGAAATAATATTCTGCACGCAAATAACGGGCTTCTGCAATTACCCTCTCACGTACCGGATAACCAGCAGGTTCCTCATCAGTAAAACTAAGACCACTAAAATTTTCTATAACCAGGTTACACCTGTATATTCCCTGGTAACATGTTGGCCATACTTCTCCAAGTCCTCCCATTTCACCATTGCTAATGAACATCTCAAAAGCTTGTACTTCAGGCCATGCATTTGGACCTTCACCTCCGACCTCACTATCGTCTGAAACTACATCTCCCATGAGAAAATCATAAATACCATGCATATATTGCCATTGTAAAGGATCATATGCTGCATTCACTGCCAGAATAGCATCTCCGGCACTACCATAGAAATTTGCATCTGTGGGTTGTGAAAGAGGCTGTTTATCAACAAATTCCTCACAGCCTGATATAAAAATAATCAACCCGAAAATAACCAATGTATATTTGAATGTATTCATCTTCTTAATTTTAAAGTGTTATGTTAAATCCAAACAGGATAGTTCTGGCTGGAGGATATGTTCCGCCCTGATCGATTGCAACCTCCAATGGCCTGTTATTGTTTCTTATACCCATTTCCGGATCATATCCGGTATATTTTGTAAATGTGTAAAGATTCTGGCCCTGTAAATAAACACGAAGACCATTGAGTTTGATTTTCCGGATAATCTTTGCCGGAAAATCATAAGCCAGTGTTACGTTCTTAATTCTTAGAAAAGAAGCATCCTCAACATAAAAGTCTGATTCCCTCAGATTATCATTCCGATCAGCATAAACAAACCTCGGGTATTCTGTATCTGTATTCTCAGGTGTCCATGACTGGGTAACTATACTCATTTTGTTTGACTCAGTGGTTCCTATAAACCCCCAATATTTCTGACTGTGAAAAATCTCATTCCCAATGACTCCCTGAAGGAATATATTGAGAGAAAAATTTTTATACATGAGATTTGTTGCTAAACCAAAAATAAAATCGGGCCATGGATCACCAATCACCGTTTTATCCAAATCTGTAATAATACCGTCTCCGTTTACATCAACAAACCTAAAATCACCCGGTGCAGCATTTGAGTATACCAGTTGAGTCTCGCCGTTATTATCGATATATGTAATAGCGTCAATCTCATCCTGGGTCTGGAATATACCATCTACCTGGTAACCATAGAACGATGCAATCGGGTATCCTTCTCCTGTATAAGAAACGTTTCCTAGCTTAAAGACGCCCCCGGTAATTATTACAGCGCTATCAAGGTTAATTACTTCATTTTTAATTCTTGAAAAGTTCAGCGTAAAATCATATTTAAAATCTCTGTCATAGTTCTTATATTGAACTGATAACTCGATACCCCTGTTTTGAACTTCTCCGATATTAGCAACCGGACTTTGAGTGAATCCGACATGCTGCTGAACTTCAACACGGGTAAGCATGTCCTCAGTATTTTTAATAAAATAATCAGCTGTAAATTGCAATCGTTGCCTGAAAAAACCCAGATCCAAACCCACATTGGCCGTTTTTATTTTTTCCCATTTTACATCTGCATTACTTCCTCCGAGAGGTGCCGCGCCTGTAACAACCCTTATCGGATCTCCGAAAGAATAGTTTTGTGATGTTTCAATTAAAGCAACATAAGGAAAATCCTGGTCAACTTGGGTGATATTTTCACTCCAGCTTCCGGTAAGATTCTGGTTACCAATTATTCCATAACTAGCCCTGATTTTTGCATTTGAGAGAAAACTGATATCCTGCATAAAGCTTTCTCTCGACAAGACCCAGGCAGCCGAAGCTGATGGAAATTTACCTTTCTTGAAATTCTTTCCAAAGCGAGATGATTCATCAATACGATAACTTGCAGTTACAATATAACGACCACCATATGAATAGATAATTCTTCCAAGTTTTGATAACAGCCCCCATTCAGATGCAATCCCCCCAATATTATATCCGTCCTGTGTAGCATTCAGATATCGCATAGATTCATTCTCTGAAATCAGATTTGTTCCCGAAGCGTAAACATCCTCGTATTTATGATTTTCTGCCGTTAATCCTAAAACAAGGTTAACGGAGTGCTTCCCAAATTCCCGGTTATAGCTTAATATATTCTCCCATGCCAGATCACTGTATCTCTGTGTAAACCTCGATACACTGCTGACATCATTACTCCAGTCGACACCTGCATCGAATGTCCTGTTATAATTATAATCGTCTCTCAGGGTGTATTCCAGTCCAACCCTCGATTTAAATTTCAGTCCTTTAATAATTTCTACCTCACCATAAAATTTGGTAAACAATCTGCGCCTTACATTATCTGAATTTGCATTATCAAGAATTGCTTCCGGATTTTTTACATTATTGTGCGGACTATCAAAATATGAACCATCCGGGTTAAAAGGCTCTTCTATAGGAAGCATCCTGAGCGCTGAATTTATTGCACCATTGTCCATATGACCTTCCAAAACACCCCTTCTGTCTTCATAGGATGCTATGATGCTTGAACCTACTGTTAGCCAATTATTCACCCTGCTATCAATTTTGGCACGTAAAGCCAGTTTCTCATAGTATGATCTTCTGACAATACCGTCCTGATCGAGGTAGTCACCTGAAATCAAATAGGTAGTTTTATCACTGCCACCTGAGAAAGAAAGATTATAATTTCTTATAAGTGCATCTCTGAAAACAAGGTCCTGCCAATCGGTATCGGTAGTGAACACCGCATCATTGGGAATACCAAATTCATTCGTATCAGCTGTTACAAATCCACTTACATAGCGTGTTCCGGAGTTTCTTGATCCGATATTCATCCAGTGAACGTAATCTTCACCGTTAAGCAAATCATATTTTTTAGCCAAACTCTGAACACCAACATAGTAATTGAATTCCATCTTGTTTATTCCGCTTGTGCCACCTTTTGTTGTGATAAGTACAACGCCATTAGCCCCTCGTGCACCATAAATTGCAGTTGCCGAGGCATCTTTTAAAATCTCGATAGATTCAATATCATTAGGTCCCAGAAAATCGATGTTACCTGTTGGTATACCGTCGACAACATAAAGCGGATCGGCATTGTTGATAGTACCAATCCCTCTGACTCTGATGGTATAGCTTGATCCTGGTGTACCATTGTTTTGTGTTATATGAACACCTGCTGCCCTACCCTGCATGGCTTCTTCAACTGACCTTACCTTCATATTGGTTAATGCTTCACCATCGATTGAAGAAACAGATCCAGAAAGGTCTCTTTTCTTTACTGTTCCATAACCAATTACAACCACCTCATCAAGGCCCTGTAAATCAACGGCCATACGTACATCCATTACATCGGAATTCCCTATTTGAACTTCTTCGTCAAGCATGCCGACAAAACTGAATACCAACGTCTTCGCATCCTGCGGAACATCAATCGAATAAGTCCCGTCGATATCGGTAATTGTCCCTGCGGTTGTCCCTTTAATAAGAACAGTCACCCCTACCAGGGGTTTACCGTCGAAATCTAAAACCGTACCGGTTATTTGCCGTTGCTGCCCAAAAACCTGCATAACAAAAGCAAGAAAACATGTGATAAATAAGATTCTCTTCATAGTGATTAGGATTTAATAGTTTAGAATTATAGTATCCGGGTTAATGTTTTTTTCTGTGAATTTGAAAAGTTCATTTTTTAGCAAGTGACATAGAAAAAACCTGCTTATCAGATCTTACAGTCAGTATGTAATACCCACTGGGAACTCCTTCCAAAGAAAGATTGATCGTATTTAATCCAGGTTTAAAGAATTTATCTTTTAAAAGAATAAAAGTTGAACCTGTCATACCGGTAATACTAACTGTATACAATGCTTTTTCGCTGATATCAAGTCTAATGCTGATTAAATCAGATGCCGGATTTGGAAATATTTCATGTACCAATACAGATTCTGCCGCTTGAGCAGAAATAAAAACCGGCATCTCATCGCATTCAATACAGGTAATATGAATAAGGTTAATTTTTGTATTGATTCCTCCGGAAGCAGGAGAAACAGTTAATTTTTCATCCAATACCTCAATAGTATCGGTACTCATAATCCATAATCTTTCAGGATTAGGCTGACCTTCAAGAACAACTTTACCTTCAATCTCAATTTTATGATAACTGTCATAATACTCCGGATCGCCGCATGCCAGACTCACCCTGTACAATCCATTTCCAACTGCAATTTCCCATGTTTTTGTTCCGGAGTTCTGCATATGATTTAAAGTGTAAAAAACCATATTCTCTTCTGTCCCTCCCCTGTTTCTTGCGCTGGCAGTATTGTTCACACTCCAGCCATATTCCATGCCATTACCACGATTGCCGTAAACAGATCCTATATCCGCATAATATCCTTCAGGTGTTTCTGTTGCAGAATTTTGAAAGTTGATCTGTATTTCCCCTTCATAAATGGTATCTGTATCTTCACTTCCCGATCCCTGCAAATATTCCCAGTAACAGGAATCCAAAACCGATTCCGGATCTTTTAACCCATTAACCCATATCTTATTCAAGCCTGTATCCAGTTCAACTTCATGCCAGATAAATATCCCATTTAAAGATTTAATAAATCCATAGTCATTTTCATTTACCCTGAGACCGACCGAATCGGCATTTGAATATACCTTTACAGAAGTTATTGAATCTGTGCGCTCCGTATATCTCCTGCTAGTAATGTAAGTTGTTAAAGAATCAGACCATTGAGCTTTGTAAAAGTAGAACGCATCTTTCTTAAGCGATCTGTCTTGCGTTACAAGACCCTTGTCATTAATACCATGTAGTTCTCCTTCAGCCCTGCCATCGGATGAAAAATCAAACCCTACCCAAACAGCTGTAGACCACAGATAAGGCATCGTGTCCACTGCCATATAATGAGCCTCATGAAACAGATTCTGATATTCCTCAGGATGCCATGGACCATAATGTATAGGCTTAAAAGGATCTTCCTCGTGATGATTAGGGCTTGCACCAACGCCGTACTCACTTACTCCGATCTTACTGCCGGAATGCGATGTATGCATATTTTCTGCCCATTCTGCAAATTCATCATATTCACCATAGTACCAGCCAAAATATTTATTCCATGAGATCAGATCAGGAATCCAATTTGTGGCTCTTTCGTCATGCATAGCAGCAGCACATGTATGTCTCATTGAGTCAGCTTCATGTGCAATATCGTTAAGTTCACCAATAAGTGGGGCCGGATCAGGTCCGCTTTGATAATTTATTTCGTTAAAAAGGCCCCAGAAAAACACCGACGGGTGATTGTAGTTCTGATGAATCAACTCATTTAGCTGCTGCTTAATATTATCGGAGAATTCTGTTGATGAGCTTATGTTGTTGATCAGAGGGACTTCTGTCCAAAGTATTATGCCGGCACTATCGCAATAGTTATAGGTATACTGTCCGTGCTGATAATGCGCAAGACGAAGAAAGTTGCAGCCCATCTCCCTTAAAATACTCAAATCTTCATTCCTGTCCAAGTCGGAGACTGCCCTGCCTTTATTATGCCTGTCTTCATGAAATGCCACCCCATGCAGCGGATAACTTTCCCCATTCAAAAAGAAACCCAGGTCAGCATCGACATTGTAGTACCGGATACCGAAGTTCTGAACCAGTGAATCAAATATGATATCATCAATCAATAACTTAACCTCTGCTGAATACAAACCGGCGTTTTTAATACCATTCCAGAGAACCGGACTTACAACTTCCATATTATGAATAACCTCATTTGTACTACCTGACGGCAAGACTATAGTACTCCCAGTCGAATCAGCCTTATTATTTTCAGGATCACGAATTACGACACTCACTGTAGCAATTTGCTCAGTTTCATGATAATTAGCCACTAAAGTTTTAATGCCAATACTGGCATTACCTTCACTGATATTATGTGGTGTGATATAAATACCAGATGAAGCATATTCTTCAGGTGATATACATACTTTTTCTGTTACCAGCAATTCTACAGATCTGGTTAAACCGCCGAAAAAAGTAAAATCCCCGGAAAGTGGTGCTATGTCAATGCCTGAGGAATTATCAACCTTTACAGCAATGGTATTTTCTACACCACTGATTAATAAATCTGTTATATCAAAGATAAAGGCTGCAAAACCACCCTGGTGATTACCAACCAATGTTCCATTAATATATACACCGGCTACAATGTTCGCCGAACCAAACCTTAGAAAAATCCTATTATCCGAAAGGTCTCCGGATATCAATACAGATCTGCGATACCATCCTATTCCCCTGTAATAATCATTACCCCCATCCTGACCATCTAAAGCATTCCATGTATGGGGTAAATTCACGATGTCCCATGCTGAATCATCAAACTCAGGCAACTCGACATTTATTTCATAGCATTTACAAAACCGCCAGTTATCATCGATGTTAACTGAAGTACGAACCTGAGCTATTGTATACTGAAAAAAGAGCAGAACGGAGATAATGAGAGAAAGTCTTTTCATTGCAGACAGGGTTAATATTTCGAAAACGAAAGAAATACCTCTGTCACTAACTAAACAAATATGCAGTGTCAACAAATGTCAGACACCTGTACAACATTTATACGACATTTATTTGAAATGGGGCAATGTGCATTATTAGAATCTGATTATAAAGTCGTTAAGGTTGATGTCTTTTCGCAATCCCATCTTTTTTCTTATCCTGTACCTGCTGGTTTCAAGACTGCGTTGTGTTATATTCAGCATTTCGGCTATCTGTTTCGTAGACATATTCATTCTAATATAAGCACATATCTTTAAATCTTTATGGGTTATTCTCGGGAATGCTTCTGCAAACCTGTTAAGGAAATTGTCCTGTATCAGACTAAAATTCAAATTAAATTTATTCCAGTCGTTATCATCTTTCAAATTTTGTTCTAACGATTTTATCAATTGTTCGATACGAGGCACATTTGGTCTTGCAACAGAAGAAAGAATGTTTAACAGTTGATTTCTTGCATTGTGTAATGCCTGGTTTTTTGAGATGATCTGAACTGCAATGTTAGATATTTGGTGTTTTCTCTCTTCGTGTTCTGAATAAAGCTTATTGTATCTTACATTTAACAACTCATTTTCTTTCTTTATTTCATTATATCTTAGACTTAATTCCTTAACACCCATCTCTTTGCGTAAATTATTAAGTCTGATATTGTATAAAATTACAAAAATTGCAGTAATACAAATCACCGCTAAAACAATAAACCATGTCTTTTTATAAACAGGTGGAATAACAATAATTTTTAATAAAGCCTCATCTTTATACCAAAATTCCTCTCTGTCTGCAGCTTTTACCCTGAATGTATATTCCCCGCCATCAAGATTAGTATATGTAGCAGAATTTGAACTTGAATTTGTAGTGATCCATTTCTGATCGAATCCTTCCAGTTTATATGCATATTTAACCTTCTTTGCAGTACGTAAATTAATGGCAATGAATTCGAAAGAAAGCATATTCTCTTTGTGTTTTACCACAAGAGTATCAGAAACAACAAACTTTTTGGGAAATCTTTGTGTCCCTGTAATCGATTCATTAAATATTCTTATATCTGTTATATATACCGGATAAGAAAAGAAAGTCTCTGAAATATCGCCGGGATGAAATTTCAGTAAGCCATTTGAACCTCCTATTAATAAACTCCCGTCATCTAAGTGTACAGAAGCTTTAAAGGCAGGTTTTTCCAGGCGCATCCCATCATATTCTACATAATTACATAATACCGATCTGGTAGTATTGTATTTTGAAATAGCATTATCTGTTATTATCCAGATATTTCCATTATCGTCTCCCAATATGTTATAAATACTTTTGCTTGTTAAACCATTTGCTGTTGTAAGTGTATCGATAAATTCATTGTTTACCCCGGTAACAATTACACCATCACCAAAAGTACCAATCCACAAATTGCCATGAAAATCTTCATAGGAACAACTTATACTGCCCGAGATAAGATTTGAATAACTATGATCCTGAGGAGAATAGATTCCAAGACTTCGATCTGTACACAATATAATTTTATTTTTCCTGCTGCGGTATATATTCCAAATACTTGCATTTGATAAATTATCTGATAAAGCATCCTTTGGTTTTTTAAATGAAATCTTCTTTTTATCAGACTTATACAAATCATTTCTATCGATATAATTTATCCCTCTTCCCCAGAAACCAATCCATAAATTTCCCTCAAAGTCTTCACTAATAGCATAAATCGCTGCATTTAAAATGCTATTTGAATCAGATAAATTATGAATAAAAGTATGTTCATACTCTTTGTCTTTTGAAAACAGAATCAGCCCGTTATCAGTACCAAACCATAGCAGGTTATTTTCCGATTCATATATACAGCGAATAATATTCTGAGCCGGAGTTTCTGATTTGTATCTGCTCTTAAATGCCCCTGTTTCAATATTAAACTGATAAATACCATCACCAAGAGTGCCAACCCATATCTTTCCGTCACTATCTTCAAGAGCTGAAATAATATTACCTTTAACTACCCTGTTTTGCCTGGTTTCAATAAGCTGGAATGAGTTTTTCAGTTTATCAAAATTGCAAATACCGTCTCCAAAGCTGCCTATCCAGATTACACCTACATTATCTCTATAAAGCGACCAGATCATATCACTATTAACAGTAAATATATTGAACGGGTCAGTTTTATAAAAATAAATAATATCCGAACCTGATTCAAGCATATTTATACCGCCTCCAAAAGTAGCTATCCAGATATTTCCAAATTCATCCTGAACAATATCACGAACATTGTTATTACTTAAGGATGATCTGGTTCCGTCAACTCTATAATTTCTGACAATACCTGTCTTCAATGTATACTTAAAAAGGCCTCTGTGCCAGGTTCCTATCCAAATATTATTTTTATTATCCTCATAAATTTTATTAATAACAATATTATTTTCAATAACCGAACTACCAAGTTCCTTCATAGTCCCTGATTTTTGCTCATAAATAAACACACCATTGCCATGTGTTCCCAGCCAGAAATTTCCAAATTGATCGGCAAGAAAAGTATTAATCTTCAGGGCTTCTGTTTTGGTACTGGTTTCATTCTTGAGTTCAATATGCTGAAAGCTTTTATCCCCGGGACTAAAAACATGTAATCCTCCACCGTAGGTACCAATCCAAATTAATCCTTTCTGATCGTAATAAAGAGTACGAATATGATTATTACTTATTAGATTATCAGGTGAACTGTTATATATATAATGCTCAAAAGTCTCAAGATCCGGATCGAAATTATTTAAGCCGTATTCGGTACCTATCCATAAATGTCCTTCATTATCTTCAATAATTACATAAACAGTAGAGTTAGTAAGACTTTTTGTTGAGTCGGCATTAGTGTTAAAATTTTTAAAAGATTTGCCATCATAACGATAGAGCCCGCTGTAAGTACCAATCCATAAGAACCCTCTCAAATCCTGATAAAAACAAAGTATATGTGCTTGTTTCAATATTTTGGAAGTTTCCATCCTCTCAAACAAATAATTCTGATTTGGAAACAAGCAGGATAAAAAAAGAAAGTTAAATGATATTATAATAAGTATCCTTTTCACAGTTAATACTCATGAATTTCAAATGCAATATATAAAAGTTAATACAGAAATTCAGTATCCGTAATTGCTATTCTAAACATTACGATATGTAAGTATATAACAAAGCCTTAATAAGTAATATATCAACTGAACATCTAAATATAAAACAGGTACCGGCAGATTAACACATACTTATTTTCCGGTACCTGCTTTAATTAAGGTTAATATAATTTATTCTATGAATTTTATTTACAGGTCGTAACCAAAAACCCTTTCCAGAATGTCGATACCCCATTGGAACGGATCTCTGCGGATATTTTTTTCTTCTTCTCCGACTTTAATGAACAATCCGTCCATTGCTTTTTGTGTAACGTATTCGCCCAGGTCGGTATCAACTGTTTCCAGATCCGGCTGAAACGGAACCAGGTTGTATAATTCAACAGCGGTATTATAAGTTGAAGTAATATCTTCCCAAAGACTATAAGCTGATATACCTCCAACAAGAGGTGTTTGTAAAGAGTTGTTCATTGGTTCACTAAAAATGATAACAAGATCTGATTTAGTAGCAATCTCAAGATAGTGTGTGGCTGCCAGTGAATCAAATCCCGGAGAAGGATTCGGATCATTTGGTACTGAACCTTCAAGTATGTCCAGCCCATCGGTAATTGTAAGACCTGTTATTGCGTTTTTCAGAATTGGCAAGGCATCGTCAGCTGCATCTTCCGCAGAGCGGTTTACTGCCAGTACCAGATCTTCAAGTTTGTTTTCAATTATTGTTCTGCCGGAAGGCAGCCAATTGTCGAGAACATCCAGATTATCATAAATAATATCAGCCTCTTCGGGCAATAATATTTTAACAACATCGTCTGCATAGTATCCATCTGTTACTGATAATTTAGTTGTTGCGGTATCGGCACCTATCTCCAGAGCAGTTTTAAGTCCTTCAATGATCTCTGCAGTAGTTAGTCCATGTTCCTCATCAAATAAGCTGCAAGAAGATGTTGAAAATATTATTAACAAAACAAACAAGTACATTAGCCTTTTCATATTCGTAATTTTATAAGAAGTTAAAATGATTGTTTTTTATCTAAGAATAAACAGTTTAATTCTTCTAACGAAAAATATGCCATTTTGTTAACAAAAAAAATCCCGCGTTTGCGGGATTTCATTTATAATCATCATTTATATAGTTTACTCAGTATCTTTAAAGCCGAACATAATGGCCACACAACCACTCGCAGGATATTCCGACTCGGTATCTCCCATGGGTACTTTTACCATTATTTTGAGTTGCTGACTCGCTTCAAGGCTAAAATCCCAAATTCTTGACAAATTATTTTCAGTATTATCGTAAAGTACATTTTTATATGCATCTATTACCTGAAACTCAATATCGGGTAAAGCGTCGGAACCACAAATAGCTAAGCGGTATTCCTGACCAGAGTAAAATGTTTTATATAGTTCTGCTTCTTCCCCCTCGGTAAGTATTGCTGCATGATAGTTTCCATCGTGAATATAAGGGATAAGTTCCAGCTTACATATTTTTTTAGCGAAACCTTTACACTGCGCCGAGGCATTATAGGAAATAAAAGATAAAGCAAAAAACAGGATTATCAGATGGTAAGTTCTTCTCATGATATTCTTTTGTTTATTGAATAAAGCTTGTTCTGATATTGTCAACTACTAACTGTAATTTTTTAAAATCTTCAGGGGTTACCGAAACCTCTGTATTTGATTTAATTGTTGTTACTTTTGAATCCTGCGAAGTTACAGCCTGACTTTCTGTAGTTGTTACTTTCACCTTATCAAATGCCTCCTTCAAATCTTGTAACTGTGCTATCAATTCTAAAATATCCTGGTTAGGCTCACCTTCTTCATTCTCTTGATTGTCATCAAGCATTCTCTGAACAATGTTAAAAGAAAGCTTTTGTTCTAAAATTCTATCAGCCAATTCATTATTTTTTATACTGCTGTTTCCAACAAGTTTTGTAGCAATGTAAAGGCCTTCGATCCAACCTCCAACCAATACAACTGCGGCAACATCCTGCCGGTCATTCTCCTTGAGATACGAGCTTGAATTCAAAAAGGTTTCTGAAATTATATCCATTACTACATCTCTATGTTGAAGATTTTCTTCCAAACGTGTCATTGTAGCATTATCAATAGCATCATTAATATCAAGGCCTTCAGCCATTTTACGTGCTGCTTCCATATATCTTATTGATGCTTGTGTCTGATCAAACAAACTTGCAAAGCTCAGGTCTGTTGTATAAATACCCAGATTAAGAGCCATAGATTTATTGGTTGTGTATTTAGAAGAATTGGATATATCATTTAATAGTTCTTCATCATATTCGGCTCCGGCAGATTTTATCAGCATAGCTGTTTCCAGAGGAGAAGGAAGAGAATAAAAGATTTTCTTCGCTTTATCAATATCATCGAAGATATCATCTTCCGTTACAAAGTCTTCAATATTCACATCCTTGACGGATTTCTTTTTACCCGAATTACAACTTATTATTACTAAAGAAAAAGCAAAAAGAAGAAGAACTGGTAAGTGTTTGACAAAGTATTTTTCTGGCATTGGTAGAAGTTTTATAGTTCTGTTTTCCGCGAAAACCTTATTGTTCGTAGTAAAATTAATATTTTTTTTTGATTTTCAAAATCGGGGTTTTTAATGAATATACACAAGGTTTTTGCTTTAAAAATTGATTATTTTATCTGTAAGGAGTGGTTGGTACTTCGGGTCTAGCCTCTCTTTCCAACCAATAAGATACTTTGAATATTCTCCAATTTCAAGTTTGCTCAGGCTTTTGGCATAGACATCCTGCATTATATCGTTAGGGAAAAATTCCATTGCCAATTTTATCTTTTGTTCGTTACGTCTGTACAATGTTTTCGACAGGTCGGCCGCACCAAACAAATTCAATATATTCTGAGCAATTACTGCAGGGTACTTATAGCTGACAATAGCAAACTCAACATCATCAGTATTCAGATGATTTACCGGAATTGAAATGTCTTCGCGGTAATAATTATTTACCATGTACAATAAAGCTACACTTTCAACCTGCTTTTCATCCCGTAAGTGTGCAACAAGCCTTTCTTTGTTTCTGGGATTTTTTATTTCCGGTATCCCGTCTTTTTCTACAATATGAACATCTGTCCCAACCTTTTTGGCAATATTATCTGCCCACTTGTTTAATTCTTCAAGACCCTTATTGAAATTGGGGGTTGTAACTGAATTTATAACCGTCTCATATGGCAAATTTTTTCTTACGGTTGTATATTCCTCTCCAATATAATAATCTGATATGATATTCAGCTGAACATTATTTACCCTGGCCTGATCTTCAATCCAATTTATTGCAGCTTCCATTGAATCAATAGTCGACTGAATATCAAATTCCGTCCAGGGCGATGTGCTTTTACTATCAACAAAAATGAAATATACCAATACATTATTCTTAAGATCCTTGCATACATTTTTGTACATACCATCTCTGTAATCTAATCGTTTGTAACTAAAACCTGATACAATCATCAGAATTCCAACACTTACAACAAGGTATTTGAAAATTTTCATTTAAGTGACATTATTTATTATACTCACCTCAGCAAAATTAAGAAAACCTTAATATTTAAAGATAGCCAAACCTGATGAATAATCAACAGTTAGTTTTAAACGTTTTACTGTAATACCTACAGATATCGGATAATCCACATTCGTAACATAAAGGTTTACGGGCTTTACATATATACCTTCCATGTAAAATAAACCAATGATGTGTAATTGCCCTGAGCTCTTCCGGTATATACTCTACCAGCTGAAGTTCAGTCTGAAGAGGAGTCCTGGCATTTTCTGTAAGTCCTATCCGCCTGCTAACACGAAAAACATGGGTGTCAACAGCAATATGTGGCATATTATAAACAACTGAGGCTATTACATTTGCCGTTTTACGTCCAACCCCGGGAAGTGTCTGAAGTAAATTGACATCTGCCGGTACCTCACCGTTAAAATCTTTAACAAGCTTTTTTGCCATACCTGACAAATGTTTCGCTTTATTATTGGGATAAGAACAACTTTTTATGTAAAGAAAAATATCCTCAGGTTCGGCCTTTGCCATATCGAAAACCGTCGGGTAAGCCTCGAATAAGGCAGGTGTAATCAGATTTACTCTCTTATCGGTACACTGCGCAGAAAGAATAACTGCCACCACCAACTCATAGGGATTGATAAATTCAAGTTCTGTTTCTGCCACCGGTCGTGCTGTTTGAAAGTATTCTATCACTTTTTGAAATCGTTGCTTACGGGTCATAGAAAAATTGTTATTCAGCTAAAATAGAGTTTTCATATCTAATCAGAAATGTATTTTTGCATGGTATTTTAAATAAGAATTAATGGCGAGTGCTATCCAGATTGAAGGTTTAAGTAAATATATCGGCGAGCTGATACTGTTTGAAGAAGTTGACTTATTACTCAATATAGGTGAAAAAGCTGCCATTATTGGAAACAATGGTGCGGGTAAAACAACATTGCTGAATATTATCGCCGGAAAAGATTCAAAAGATAAAGGATCATGTATTGTTGACAGTAACTTAAAGATTAAATACCTCCTTCAAAATCCGGAATTCCACCCGGAACTTACGGTAATGGAATCAGTCTATCAATCAGATAACGAGCATGTCCGATATATTAAAGACTATGAAAAAGCCATTATGGTAAATAATATTCCTGAAATAGAAAAAACAGCTTCAGTAATTGACAAACTCAGACTCTGGGATTATGAACACAGAATAAAACAACTGCTCACACAGTTAAATATCATGCAGTTCGATCAGAAAGTGAAACAGCTCTCCGGAGGACAGATAAAAAGGCTGGCTCTGGCAAATGCATTAATTGATGAACCCGATCTTTTAATACTTGACGAGCCGACAAACCACCTCGATCTGGATGTTATAGAATGGCTTGAAGGACATTTACAAAAATCTTCTTTGACATTACTTATGGTTACCCATGATCGTTTTTTTCTCGACAGAATTTGTAACACGATATTCGAGATAGACATGAATCGAATATATAGGTATGATGGGAATTATAGCAAATTCATAAAGAAAAGAGAACAACGAATTGCAAATGATGAACTTGAAGTTGAAAAATCTAAAAACCTTTTAAGAAAGGAAGAAGACTGGATGCACAGAATGCCTAAAGCCAGAAGCAGCAAAGCCAAGTACAGGATCGACAACTATCATGGACTTGTTAACAAAGCTGGTCAAAAACGCACTTATGAAAAGGTAAAAATTAATATCCATGAATCGAGGTTGGGTAAGAAAATATTAGTTGCTAAGAATTTGAATTTTAAATGGAATGATCAATATTATATCAAAGATTTCTCATATACATTTAGTCGATTTGAAAAAATAGGGATTATTGGCAAAAATGGTACAGGTAAATCTACGTTGCTTGGTTTACTAACCGAAAACCTCAAACATGAATCAGGTATTATTGAAAAAGGTGAGACCGTTAAATTCGGCTATTACAAACAAGAAGGTATTCAGTTCGATGATAATATAAAGGTATTGGACGCTGTTGCATCAATAGCTGAATCCATTAAATTGTCGGATGGAAACACCATTACTGCTTCACAGTTTCTGAATTACTTCCTGTTTCCGTTTAAAAGACAACACGATTATATAAGTAAGCTGAGCGGCGGTGAAAAGAGAAGACTTTATTTATGCCAGCTTCTAATGACGAACCCTAATTTCCTGGTACTTGACGAACCAACCAACGATCTGGATATAGCCACCCTGCAGGTTCTTGAAGATTACCTTTCTTTATTTAACGGGTGTGTTCTTGTGGTTTCGCATGACAGATATTTTATGGATCATGTTGTCGACCACCTTTTTGTTTTTAAAGAGAAAGCTGAAATTAAAGACTTCCCCGGTAATTACTCTCAATACTTTTTATCACTTACATCAGTTGAAAAAAAAGCGAAAACTCAAAACAAAATTAAAAAGGATCAACCTGTCAGAATAATTAAGGAAAACAGATTATCGTACAAAGAGAAACGAGAATTTGAATTACTCGAGAGTGAAATTGAAAAGCTTGAAAATGAAAAAATGGAAATCGAAAAGAAACTAAGTAGCGAGATTGAAGAAGTTGAACAGATCAGGGAACTTTCAGAACGCATTGCAATTATTATAAATGAACTGGACGAAAAGTCTGATCGATGGTTAGAACTTTCAGAAAAAATCTAATGCTCTTAATAATATCACGATTTTATATCAATATCATGTGAATCATTTTCAGAAAAGAATTATTATATTTGCATCCATGATAAACAGCAGATCATATAGCTTCTTTTTCTTTTTTTACTTTAATAAAAAAAGTTAAGGGGCTATACGTATGATATAATATTATAAGAGGAGTCCCGGCGTACCGGGACTTTTTTTTTAATTAAAAATTACATGAATGGAAAAAGAATCTACAAAGCCAAAAAGAATTGCGATTCAGGGAGGTTATGGTGCATTCCACGAAATTGCAGCTAACAGGTATTTTGGTGATACCGAAATTGAAATTGTTCCACGAAACACATTTAAAGACCTGTTTAGTGCTTTAAAAGAAGGTAAAGTCGATTATGGAATAACAGCTATTGAAAATTCATTGGCCGGGAGTATTCTGCCTAATTACACCCTTCTTCTCGAATCGAATATGAAGGTTATTGGCGAAGTTTTTCTTCGGATAAAACAAAATCTGGTTGCTTTAGCCGGCCAAAAAGTCAAAGATATTAAAGAAGTATACTCACACCCCATGGCACTATTACAATGTCAGTCTTTTTTCGAAGAATATCCTGATATAAAACTTATTGATAGCATTGATACAGCTTTAAGTGCAAAAAAGATTGCAGAGGAAAAATTGAAAGGAATTGCTGCAATTGCCAGTAAACTTGCAGCAGAGAAATACGGACTTAAGATTTTAGCCGACAGCATCGAAACAAATAAAATGAACTACACGCGTTTTTTGATTCTCGAAGATAAAAATGGTGGCGGGTTTCACGATGAAACAGTTAATAAATCATCAGTATCCTTTGCACTTGCACATAAAATCGGAAGTCTTTCCAAAATACTTTCAATTTTCTCTTATTATGATATAAACCTATCAAAAATACAGTCGATGCCAATAATCGGACGCGACTGGGAGTACCAGTTTTACGTTGATCTTGAATTTGAGAATTATAACATGTATCAACAATCGGTAAAAGCTGTTGAACCTTTCACTTCGAATGTTTGCATTCTGGGAGAATATTTTAAAGGAGGAGTTTTTATCGATTAGAACCACTTTAAAGAAATACCACCCTGACATGGTATGAATACCCTGTCAGGGTATAAACACAAACAGTAAAAAAATTAAAACTAAATATTATGAGCATTTCACTCGATTTGGAAAAGTTTGAATTCGATGGCGTTCCCAAGCAACGTCCTCTTATGATGGCTGGCCCGTGCAGTGCTGAAACGGAACAGCAGGTTATGGAAACAGCCAGACAATTGAAAGCAAAAGGCATCCATATCTATCGGGCCGGAATATGGAAACCCCGCACAAGACCAAACACTTTTGAAGGTGTTGGCAAAGAAGGTCTCCCATGGCTTAGAAAAGTAAAGGAAGAATTAGGTATGCTTACAGCAACAGAAGTTGCAAATGTTTCACATGTATTTGAAGCTTTGAAATATGGTGTGGATATATTATGGCTGGGTGCCAGAACAACAGCTAATCCTTTTGCAGTTCAGGAAATTGCTGATGCACTAAACGGAGTTGATATACCGGTTTTGATAAAAAATCCTGTAAACCCCGATGTTGAACTTTGGATTGGTGCATTTGAAAGAATCAACCAGGCCGGAATTAAAAAACTGGCTGCCATCCACCGAGGTTTTTCAACCTACGGAAAATCGTTCTACAGAAATGATCCGCAATGGCAGTTACCTATTGAGCTGAAAAGACGCATTCCTCAGCTCACCATTCTAACCGACCCTAGTCATATATGTGGGGATCGCGATCTCCTGTTCGAGATTTCACAAAAAGCAATGGACCTGAATTTTGATGGTCTCATCATAGAAAGTCATATTACACCCGACAAGGCACTTAGTGATGCAGCACAGCAGATTACACCTGATGCTCTGGAGCTAATGCTTAAGAAACTGGTGCTCAGAAAAGCTGATATTAACAGTGCCGTAATAATGCACAGCCTTGAAGAGTTAAGGCATCAGATTGATAAATTCGACGATAAACTCATAGATATTCTGGAACAACGGATGAAAATTGCCGAGAGGATTGGTAAATACAAGAAAAAGAACAATATTACAATTCTACAATCGAGCCGATGGGATGAACTGCTTCATCAACGTATCAGTTCTGCGGAGAAGAAAGGTTTAAGCGAGGACTTTATCATCAAGGTTTTCAGGGCTATTCACCAGGAGTCGATCAACCATCAGACAAAAGTGATGAATGAATAGTTTTTTGTACTTTCACGGGGTTAACCGTTCTATACTGAATGAATATACCCTGATCTGAATAGTTGGTTATTTTAATACTATGGTTGTCTGAAAATTTGAAATTATTGAATACTGGAATAATGAAAGACAGCATTTGCTTCAGTTGAATACCTCGTTTTTTAACTTTTCATTATTCCACGAAAACAAAAAGTTTATAAATATAAAAAAGATAAAATATAACTGAAGAACTTTACATCTTCCATGAAAACACTTGAAGTAAAAGCAGAATCAAAATCATCTTATATACACATTGGTGAAGGTATCCAGAACCTTTCGAAATATATTAATGATCGCAAGTCAATTATTCTTACCGATTCAAATATTATCAGGCTTTATAAAAATGATTTCCCAAAAAATATTCCGGTAATAGAAATTGGATTGGGAGAAAAAAATAAAACACTGAATACCATCAATTATATCATGGCTCAACTGGTCAAATATGAAGCAGACAGGACAACTTTACTGGTTGCTATTGGAGGTGGTATTGTTAGTGATGTTGGTGGTTTTGCGGCTTCAGTTTATATGAGGGGGATTCCCTTTGGTTTCGTGTCAACAACTTTATTATCACAGGTGGATGCCAGTGTCGGAGGTAAGAATGGCGTGAACCATGAGGGATACAAGAATATGATCGGGGTATTCAATCAACCCGAATTTGTAATTTGTGATACCAGTATGCTTTCTACATTAGATGAAGAAGAGTTTCGTTCAGGCTTTGCTGAAATAATCAAAGCCGGAGCTATTAAAGATGTATCCCTTTTTAATTACTGCTCGGAATATTCTCAGACGGCACTTGATTTAAACCCTGATGCTATAACCCACATGGTTTATGAATCGGTTAAGATCAAAGCAAATATAGTAGAAGCTGATGAACGTGAAAAAGGAGAACGGCGCCTGCTTAATTTCGGCCATACTTTTGCCCATGCCCTGGAAAAAATGACAGGTATACTGCATGGTAAAGCGGTAAGTATAGGGATGGTTCTGGCTGCAAAGGTTTCAAACAAATTGGGTATAATTGATGCTGAAGATGCAGAATTGATTACTACAGTATTAAATCAGTATGGGCTTCCTGTAAAATCTGAAATACCGGAAGACCAGCTTTTTAGTGCCATGAAGCAGGATAAGAAACGTACGGGCGATTCAATTCATCTTGTTCTTCTTGAAAAGATAGGACATGCTGTAACAAGAGAAATTACATACAACGAACTTCAAAAAATAATCAATGATCTGCGTTGCGATATCTGACAAAAATGTAAAAAATTGCATGAACACTCTCGATCAGATTGAAATGGCCGAGATACGCCTCGATCTTACAGGATTCGGGATCGATGAAATTAAAATGGTTTTCTCACACAAAACTCCTTTAATTGCAACATGCAGACCTGATCAAAAGGGACAGGAAGATCAGCTGGAAAGACTCTCAGCTGCTATTAAAGCAGGTGCAAAGTATGTAGATGTTGAAATTGAAGCCTTAAGTAAACAACGGGAAAAAATAATTGATATTGCAAGACAATTTAGTTGTAAGGTAATCATTTCATACCATAATTTTGAATTTACTCCGGGACTTAAAGAACTTTACCAGATTGCAGATAAGTGTTTTGCATTGGGTGCTGATATAGCAAAGATTGCTGCGTACTCCGGTTCAAATGCTGATAATGCAAGGTTACTTTCACTTTACAGTATGAATAAACCAGTTGTAATTCTTGGAATGGGCGAAACTGGAAAATTAACACGGATAATGGCGCCCCTTATGGGAGCTGAATTTACATTCGCAGCAGCTGATACTGGTGATGCAACTGCCCCCGGACAGATATCATATTCGAAAATGAAAGAATTGATTGAAAAGATCGAAAAGGAATTAACATAGATTACAGACCTGATTAAAGAATAACATCACAGATAATAAAATGAACTCATTCGGAAAAATATTCAGGGTCAGCATATTCGGTGAATCACACGGAAACGGACTTGGAATCGTTATCGATGGTGTACCTGCCGGCTTACCACTTACCTTCGATGATTTTAATAATGACCTTGGTCGAAGAAGAAGCGGTGCCAAGGGTACAACTCCAAGAAAAGAAGCCGATCTGCCCAGGTTTACAAGCGGTCTTTTTAACGATCATACTACTGGTGCACCATTAACCATACAATTCGAAAATACCAATACAAGATCGAAAGATTATTCAAAGCTCAGGGAAACACCCAGACCGGGACATGCTGATTTTGTTGCTTCAAAAAAATTCGGCGGGTTTGAAGATTACCGGGGTGGCGGACACTTCTCGGGCAGGTTAACACTGGCTCTGGTAGCTGCCGGAGTTGTTGCCAAAAAGCTTTTAAAAGGCATTGCAATTGAGGCCAGACTTATTGAAGCAGGTGGAATGAATGATATCGAAACTGCAATCGAAAAAGCAGTAGATAATGGCGACAGTATTGGTGGTATTGTTGAATGTAAGGTAAACGGACTACCCATCGGTTTGGGCGAACCTTTTTTTGATTCCATAGAATCGGTGCTAAGTCATATGGTATTTTCAATACCTGCTATCAAAGGCATTGAATTTGGTTCGGGTTTCCGTGCGGCTAAAATGACCGGCAGTGAACATAATGATAATATTATCTCAATGGATGGAAAAACCGAAACCAATAATGCCGGTGGTATAAATGGCGGAATAACCAATGGTAATGAAATAATATTCCGTGTTCCTGTTAAACCGACCTCAAGTACATCAAAAAAGCAACGTACTTTGAATATTACAACAGGTAAAGTAGATGACTTAGAAGTAGAAGGAAGACATGATACATGCATTGCATTGCGTGTTCCATCTGTTCTGGAAGCTGCAACTGCAATTGTACTGGCCGATCTGATGTCACAGGAACAACAGATTCCGAGAACATTAAATAACAATTAGTATGAGCAGTATCCTTATTTTAGGCGCGGGAAGAATGGGTGCATGGCTGGTTGAATCACTATGCCTTGAACATGAAGTGGGTGTATTTGATACAGATAAGACAAAACTGCGTTATCTTTTTAATAGTCACAGGTTCATAACATACGATGAAATAAAGAAATTTAAACCTGAGATGGTTATTAATGCAGTCAGTCTGCAACATACCGTGGAAGCTTTTCAGGAAATTCTCCCTTATATACCGGACAATTGCATTCTTGCTGATATCACCTCGATAAAAACTCCACTCCGGGAATTTTATCTGGATTCAGGTCGAAGATTTGTTTCGACTCACCCTATGTTCGGGCCAACATTTGCCAACATCAAACAGTTAAAAGACCAGTGCGCCATTATCATTAAGCAGTCGGACGAAGAAGGAAAAAAATTCTTCAGGGATTTCTATAGTTCATTCGGGATAAAGATTTTTGAATATACATTTATCGATCATGATAAGACTGTTGCTTATTCACTTTCGGTACCATTCGCATCGACAATGGTTTTTGCCGCTTGCATGAAGCAACAGGAAGCTCCAGGAACAACATTCAAAAAGCACCTTGAAATTGCGAGAGGATTACTTTCTGAAGACGATTTCCTGCTGTCGGAAATTCTGTTCAGTCCGTATACTTACGATCAGCTCGATGGAATTAGTAAAAAACTGGAAGATTTAAAGCGAATTATTAAAGGCAAGTCTTTTGAAGAAATGCGTGCATTTCTTGCATATCTCAGAAACAATATCGGATAGTACCTGATACAAATCATAAATAAATAATACATAACAATATTAAAATATCATCATTATTTGATTGATGAAAGATTTATGTAATTTTACAACCGTTATTACTACAAATCGAATTATTAACCAATAGCTTAAAAAAAAACAAATGAAAAAACAAAAATTAATATTTGTAGCTGTAATAGCTGTATTCTTATTATCTCTCTTTAACATTAAAACAAACGCCCAAAGTTTTGAGAAAGGTGATGTCGATCTGAACCTTCAAATTGGATTTGGTACCACATGGTATTATGGTTCTTATTATAAAGCATCTCTGCCATTTATATCAGTTGCCGGTGATTATGCAATGCGAGATGACTGGGGGCCTGGAGTATTTGGTATAGGGGGATTAATTGGTGTCAGTACTTATAAATATGAATATTATTGGTACGGATATGGTGATTATGGATGGAAAGAAACCCATTTTGTAATAGCACCAAGAGCTACATATCATTATCAATTCTTCGATAAACTAGACACCTATGCAGGTATCATATCAGGTATTAAAATTGTATCTGAAAAAGCTTATGGGGACTGGTATGCCGGATATGAACCAGAATCAAACGCCGGGGCTCATTTTGTATTTTCGGCATTTGCCGGCGTAAAGTACTATTTCGCAAAAAACATTTCAGTTATGAGTGAAATTTACGTTTACGATATTGCTTTATTCAATATCGGAATAGGTTTTAAATTCTGAACTTAACAGGTAATATTTTGTATCGATCCCCGGATGAAATTCGGGGATTTTTATTTACAATATCGTTCTAAATATTCATCAGCCTTATTACTGCCAAATGCTTTAGCGCGTTTTAAATAATAACATGCACTCTTTGTATTTCCCATCTGATATTCCGACAAACCTAAATACAAATTTGCATCTATATTATCAGGTTCCAGGTCGAGGCTCATCGACAGGTCGTATGCAGCAAATTTGAATGTACCGGTATTATAATATGTAAGCCCTCTTGCCCTGTAAAGTTCAGCTGAGGGTTCTTTCTGGTTAATGAGGCGATTATAAATTTTTAAAGCTTCCAGGTAATTTCCTGCAGCATAATTCACATTACCAGCCAGATAAAGTATATCTGCATTTTCAAAACATGTTAATAATATTTTTATATCTTTTTGAGCAAGAGACAAATTTTCCGTCTGCAGTGCATTATTAATCCTTCTTTTTCGAATGTCAAAATCTTCCGGTGTAATATCAAGGATTTTTTCATAGATCAGTTCAGCTTCTTCATACTTTCTAAGTTCAGTAAGATAATCTGCCTTCTTCTTTAATATTTCAAGGTTATGGGGTTCTAATTGTAATGCCTTGTTTATTTCATTCAATGCCAGTCCGGGGATTCCCTCTTCCAAATATATCTCACTGTTAAATACTATAAGAAAAGCCGAACCCATGTATGATTCTGCTGATTCAACTGTCTTATGAGCACTTCTGAAATCACCTTTCTTCAAATAGAACTCGGTTTCCTGTTTAAGTTTCTGTTCCATGTTTAACCAGTCATTTTGCCAAAGATCGAACCACTCATCAGTCCCGTGCAAAATTATAAACGCAGAATCCTTTTTAATTTTATTCAGATCAGGATATTTAAGATTATTAAGATATTTTTCCAGATGACTTACCGATTTAACTGTATTCCCCCGTGATGCATAAATCCTTGACAGCCATAAATAACCCTCATTATTCTTAAGCTGTAAGGCTGTTTCAAAATCTGATTTGGCGGCATTATCATCGCCATTTCTTAGTTTGGCAATACCTCTGTATAATACCCAATTGCTATTAATATCCCTGGACTCACTTAAGGCTTTATCGAATGCTGCAACCGCTTCGCTGTATTTACCATTAGTGAGTTTACCATAAGCGTCGATAACCAATTCATTATTCCTTTGTCCAAATGTTGATAAAGTAACTATCAGTCCAAATATTATTAATATATCTTTCATTCTGCTATAATATTATCTTCACCGGAGTATACATGAATAAATCCTGTCAGTGTAGTAATAATCTGACCTGTAATGCGCGGTTCATAGACATCACATATATAATAATAAACACCACTGGTAACCAACTTATCGTTCTCTTTATTTCTTCCATCCCAGTGTATATCCGGGTCGTTAGTTTCAAAAACAAGTTTTCCGAACCTGTTATAAATTTTCATATTAACCCTTTTAATGTAATTGTTAAGGTTCCAGGAAAGGAGTTCATCGTGTATACCATCGCTATTGGGGGTGAAAATATTGGGCAAGCGATATAAAGCACATAGGTTATAAACACACACAGGTAATTTCGGGCTTTCATTTCTCACTGAATCAATAGCAGTTACCGCATAACATTTTTCAATTGAACCCTCGGGAAAATCAATTGTATTCCATCTGTCAGCATTTAAAGTATCAATAACCTCAAATTCACCTGTCAAAGAGTCTCTGCTATAGACAATAAAGGCAATCACATCTTCATTACTGCAACTATCATCAGGCCACGACCATGATAAATAGTTATAACCACCCTCTTCAGGAACACTATCACATTCTGATGTTACAATAAGAACAGGGCTGCATGGTGGAACTGTATCGACAGGTGTACCTGTCGCTAAATGTGATCTGTTTTGAATATAATATTCTGTATTGTATAAAGGCCTCATTCCAAAACCAATTGTTCTGTAAGTATATTCAACATTATTTCTTAATCCGGTATCGGTATAATCCTGTTCATCAGTAGTGCCCACAGAGTCAAAAACCGGTGAATTATTATTTTGCCTGTATATATCGTACCGATAATTAAACCATGGCGACCTTTTCTTCATATAAAGTGTAAGAGTATTATCGGTTCCATCAATAGTAATATATTGTGATGTTGCTATCTCGTTTCCCGGTACGCTGTACCAGGCATCCTCTTCGCTGTATTGAAGAACAACACTATATGTGTATGGAAAAACAAGAGTGTTTATACCCTCATCAATATACGTGGTATCAGTCAGATCAGGTGAATCGATAAATGCTATTGACTGAAGGATTTCTTCATTCGGATCAGCACGCAGAATCTGGTAGCGGAACCGGCCATCACCAAGAGTATCAGCATCATGAGGTACCGCCCATGCCAATTCAATTTCACCATCATTCTCGTCATCGGATATTACACTTATCTTAAGAATTGCCGGGTTGCCGGAAATTAACGTTGTGCACATTTCATCTGAGGAAATGCTTTCTGCCCCATCATTGTAATAAGCTGTTATCCGGTAACAATAATCGAATCCCGGCACCAGTCCATTTCCATTATCGTCATCGACGAAATAATTTATATTTCCACCTGTTGTTTTCCCGATAAGTTTATATCCTGTATACGTTGGCACACCGGTTTCGCATGAATCGCGCTGATAATCGTAGCCTCCTTTTCTTCTGTAAATATCGTATCCGGCTGCATTTCCACAGGTCGTAACATCCCAGTCTAAACGGATCGTATCAACCCCGGACGATAACCGAAGGTTTTCCGGTGCACGGTGTAACACTTTTATATTGAAACTTTTAATATCTACAAGATGAATATCGTCATTTGTGTCTTCAGTTTTTAATACTACATTGTAAGGTTGATTTCGGGCATGCAGACATTCTGTGTGCCAACTGAAATGTGAATAGATATTTCCCGGATTTGCTGAATCGACCTCAAAAACAGCCGGATTCAAAGTTTCAAAGGGTCCACCAACCATTTCCTGTGTCATCATATCACCGTCAGCATCAGTAGAATGTATTGTAAAACCAAGTGTATCACCGGCTAAAATACAATAGTCTTTTATTTCGGGATTTACAGGAGGATTATTGTCGGTTTCAAAAACATCTATTTGCATATCACGTGCAATTCTGCTTATAAGAACTCCTCTTCTCCATTCTTCAACAAACATGGCAATATTATATACTCCAACTACAGCCGGGGTATTCCATATAAGGTCACCTGTAATCTCATCCATTTCAAGTGTGTCTGTTGCAGCCGGATATGTATAACTATCAATAGGCTCACCTCCCCCACCGGTACATATAGTAAGTTCATAGGATATGCTGTCACCATCAGGATCGTATGCACCCGGGTTATGAATAAATAAATGACCTCTTGCTGCCTTATCAATTGGAGGATTTAATAACACCGGAGTATTATTCGATCCAAGTGTCGGGTCTACAAGTAGTGTAGTTTTAATAGAAAAAACTACATTAACTGAATTCGGTATATTATTAACACCCTGGTTCCTGTTTGGATCCTCCATCAGGATTTCATATACACCAGGACCGGAATACGTATGGTTAATAATATACCTGTTGTAATAATAATCGGTTCCTTCAATGGGAATGTGTCCTCCATATTGTTGGAATCCTTCTTCAATAAATATTGGTACCTGGGAAGTACTTCCATCACCCCATGAAACAGGAAGACGATCACGATTTGCAGGTGAATATCTATATGTATAAGTTGTAATTGTAAATCTAAAGGTATAACCATCGACATGCCTGTAGGTAATTTCTCCTGCCCTGTTATGTGTTGCAAAAGTACCGGGCAGATTAATTAGTATAATCAGTATGGTTAATGTATAACGAAACATTATTAAAGTTTAATTCTGTCAGTTGTTTTACGCTTATTAAATTCAATGCCTTTTTGTAGTGATAATATATTTACTATAAGCAGATTTTTTTGGTCGTTAAATAATTCGATTAATATAGTGTTTTCAACAATGATTTCTTCTAAATCGGGATCAGTTTTTGCGTAAAAAAAGAGCCAAACTGAATCGTCTTCAATTTTCCACTGCTTAAATACCGGCTTTAATCGTGATTTATTATATGCATTTTTAATAACAAATGAACTATTCAGATAGTCGGTAACAGCTTGTTGTTCTTTCGTTGTTAATCTGTTTCGGCTTTTAAAATCGAGGATTGTGTTGTATTTGTAATTAATATACTGTTGAAAATCATCATAATAAAGCCTTACGGAATATTCCAGGTAATTTGAATCTTTATTCACCTGAAGATTAATGACCGAAAGATGAATAGGATGCTTTGCATTTGCATAACAGTTACAATAAATTAATATTATAAAAAACTGCAGCGCTTTCATATACGGTCTTTATACAACAAAATTATAAAAAATAACCCCATCTTTTATCAGGGCTATTATATTTACTTTCTTTTTACCTTAAAATAAAAACAAGTATTGAATTTTTGGACCTTACTGTTAAGCATTCGTAGTATTAGCAGCAGTATCTGTTGCGTAAATTCCGGACCGTACTAATTTCAATGAATGATGCACCATGCGAAATGCCATAATTTCCTCCAAGTATAACAATACGATCGTCCTCATCAAATATATTCATATCCTTTAACTGGTTTAAACTGTTTCTGATAAAACCATTAGGAGTATTCGATTCCATATAGTTGGCGAATATTCCAAAGGAAAGCGCCAGCTCACGCATCACACGTTTATCATAGCACTGCGCAAAAACAGGTACCTTACCTCTGAATCCCGAGAGATTTCTCAGGGTACGACCTGTTGTAGTATCTGCAATAATGACCCTGGCATCCAATTTAATCGATGCCTCAACAGCAGATTTTGAAAGATATGCTGATGTTTTACTGCTAAGTATTACCAATGGTGTTTTATTATAATCACTTCTGCTCTTCTCTACCTCCCTTGCAATTGTAGCCATAGTATTTACAGCTTCCACCGGATATTCACCAAATGCAGTCTCCCCGCTTAACATTATGGCATCTGTTTTACTATATATTGCATTTGCAATATCAGTGACCTCGGCCCTTGTCGGTCTCGGACTTTTAATCATACTGTGAAGCATCTGTGTAGCAATAATTACGGGCTTTCTTGCTTCAATGCATTTATTAATGATTTTTTTCTGAATGCCAGGTATCTTTTCATAAGGTATCTCTATCGCCAGGTCACCACGTGCAACCATTATCCCGTATACATACTCCAGTATTTCATCTATATTCTTAACTCCTTCATGATTTTCGATCTTGGCAATAATTTTCACTTTGGAGTTTTTATTATCAAGAATTTTTTGTATTTCAAGAACATCCTCCTTATTTCTTACAAAAGAATGTGCAATAAAATCAATTTCATGTTCGATCGCAAAATTGATATAACTGATATCCTTTTTACTTAAAGCCGGGAGAGAGAAACTAATGTTTGGTACATTGACACTTTTTCTCGGCTTAACAACACCGTCGTTCATAGCCTCACAAATGATAATATCTTTATTAATCTTCTGAACTAAAAGTTCAATTTCTCCATCATCAATAAGAATTTGATTCCCAACATTTACTTCTTTCGCAAATAAATTGTGTGAAACGCAAATACAATCGGGTGTGGTCATTTTCTCAGAGTTCCCAAAAATATTTATAATATCACCTTTTTTCAGAGCCAGCTTATACTCAGACTGGTTTGTTCTGATCTCCGGTCCTTTGGTATCTAACATCAGTGCAATCTTATCTGAAACCTGACGTACATTTTTTATAACACGAAGAGTATCTTCTTCCGTCTGATGAGCTGTGTTTAGCCTGATGACGTTTGTGCCGGCCTTATAAAGTTCTTCAATAAATTCAATATCACACTTCAAATCAGAAACAGTAGCAACAATTTTTGTCTTCTTGTCCATATTAATAATAATCTAATGATTTACTGAAATTTAAATAAAATTTGATACGCTTTTTCAAAAAAGATTGTAAATGTATACTTTCACACAGAAATCTCCATCATCTAATACTTAAAAATACATGAGCAGTGAGAATAATTACCTAAAAGAATACAACAGTTACTTGCATCTAGAAAAAAATTTGTCACAGAATAGCATTTCAGCATATATTCATGATATTGAAAACCTGATCCGTTTCTGTAAATCTGAATATTCTATAAACGATGTATCAAATATTGGTCTTGAAATCATTCAAAAATATCTTCAAAAAATAAACGAACTGGGAATATCAGCTGTGAGTCAGGCCAGATATATTTCATCATTTAAATCTTTTTTCAACTTTCTGTTATATACCAACATATTAACAAAAAATCCAACATCACTTTTAGAATCGCCAAAGCTTGGCAGAAAACTCCCCCAGATACTTTCAGTGGAAGAAATTAATAGTATTGTTGAAGCCATCGATCTAAGTAAATCAGAAGGACACAGGAATAAAGCAATCATTGAAACTCTGTATGGTTGTGGTTTACGGGTATCAGAACTTATTAACTTAAGAATTACCGATATTTATGCCGCCGATGGTTTCATAAGGGTAAAAGGCAAAGGGGATAAAGAGAGGTTGGTCCCGATAGGATCAGTAGCACTAAAAGAAATAGATAATTACTATCAACAAACCAGAAATAAACTTCAGATAGACAAAACAGCAGAAAACTTACTTTTTCTTAATCGAAGAGGTAAGAAACTCACACGACAAATGATTTTTACTATTATCAGGTTAACTGGTGAAAAAGCCGGGATAAAAAAAACTATAAGTCCGCATACATTTCGCCATTCTTTTGCCACGCATCTAGTTGAGGGAGGTGCTGACTTAAGAGCTGTTCAGGAAATGCTTGGCCACGAATCTATACTGACAACCGAGATATATACTCATCTAGACAGGGAATATCTGAGGCAGACCATATTTGAACACCACCCGAGAAAGTAATTAAAAAGAAGCGGGGTTGTTATAATGAATTGATGACTCAACTTGTGTGACAAGGTGATATTGTTTAACTGTGTAATTGTTGAACTTTTAATAGTAATCGGGAAAATGGAAATATGGATTTTTAATGGATTTATGGATAAAAAATATTAGATGAATTATGTTCGCGGTGATGATTCTAAACTTAGTTTCACTCTTCGCGCTTTATTTTCATCGAGGTATTTTTACTTTGTTGAAGAAATCATTTGTATTAAGCTATAGGCTAATAGCGAAGGCTTTCAGAGAAAGCGATGCATAAAATTGTGAGAAAAAGTTAAACTGAATTCTAAGTAACCAAAATAAGTTTAATTTTTGTGTAAATCTATTTTAGGACGGGAGTGTTCATTTAAGTGTGTCATCCCTTTAAATTCTATTTTCAAATATAATTGTTAATTGATTTAAAATGGTTGGCCAATCAT
>JAFGIP010000058.1 GCA_016929525.1 Bacteroidales bacterium | reverse complement strand
TGATTGGCCAACCATTTTAAATCAATTAACAATTATATTTGAAAATAGAATTTAAAGGGATGACACACTTAAATGAACACTCCCTGGAATGATGCAGTTGACCTTTTACATAATTACCTGTAAATTACTTTCTGATTACCCTTTTGAATTTAAGAAAACCATTCCTAATTGCATTGACAGCAATAAAAGTATATTCAGAAATATTACTGAAGGTTATTCCCTGAAGAGTATTGCTGAATACATAAGGTTCCTAGATTTTGCATTGGCTTCAATTGGTGAATATTATACATGCATTAATAGTTTTTATAAAGCAGAACAAATATCAGCTGATACATTTGAATTACTTGATAAACTTCTTATAAAACAGAAAAATGAGTTAATACAATTAATAAAATCCCTTCAGAAAAAACTAAAGAATGGCGACTGGCAAAGTACATTTCTTAATGATTAAGAGCTGTATGCGTATAAACCTTATTGATTCCTAAGTACTCCAATATTACATCCCCACAACATACCATCCCACCAATATTCCAATTTTACTAACTTCACGATTTAATCTAACATTTATATTATAAACCAACCTGATAAGAACAGACAACTGCTATGACCTGCCCATTTTGCGCACCTGAAATAAAGAACTCAGTTTTTGCATCAACAGATAATTTTTTAGCTATTTACAATATTGCACCAATATTCCCCGGTCATTCATTGATTATACCCAGGAAGCACCTTGTATCAATGTTAGACCTTGAAAAAAAAGACTATGCAGAAATGATGCAGCTGGCCAGCGATGTAACACAGTTATTAAAGAAAGTTTTCAAAGCCGACGGATTCAACTGGTCCATCCAGGAAGGAACCAGTGCAGGACAATCCATTGAACATCTGCATTTGCACATTGTACCGAGAATTACCGGCGATTCAAAAAGACCGGGAGATTGGTATCCGAAAATTGAATCCAATGAGGGTCATTTATTGGACAGTGAATCCCGTGAGCAAATAACGCCGGAGGAAATGGAGCGAATTGTAGATAAATTGAAAGAATTTAATCACTGATTTGTGTTTACCCCGACAGGGTAACAGAACCCTGTCAGGGTGAGGTTATTTAACATAAATTACTGTATCACGAGTTTTTGGGAATAAATATTCTCAGAAGAAATAAGATTAAGAATGTAAATTCCCTTACTCAAACCGGATAAATCAACGGTGTTTTCCGGTCTGTTAATAATGTTTTCGTAAGTATTTATTCCCTGAAAATCATAAACAACCATTCTTACATTGTTATAATCACCATTCAGTTTAACATGAATCAAACCATCAGGCGAAGGATTAGGATAGGCAAGGGTTGTTTTTTCTGTTGATGGTGTTTCGATACCAACTACCACATCATACGAAAAAATTCTGTATTCGTATGCAGATAATGTAAGTGATGTTTCCAGGTCTGTACTGGCATCAGCTAAAAGATCGTTCACGGTGGCATCTGTAAATTCTTCAGGAAGTTCAAAAGTCTTTTCCTCATTCCTGAAGTTAACTACTACAAATATTCCGACAGGACTCGATTCCATTTCTTTTTTGAAAGCACAAATATCATAAGTGGTATACGAAGTTAAATCCCCCCGCCTCGCGGCCTCGATGTCATGGAAGATATTAATTATATTGGTCATTTCCGGGGTTACAGTTACGTCCTCGGTCCAATTTATATCATTACCGGTAAAAGGGAAAGGTATATTCACTGTACACCCTACTTCCAAACCATTATAGATAAAAGGCACGCTTTTCATTAGAGTGATAACAACAAATGATGCCATAACCCCTCCTCTGCCGCCAAATAGATTATATGGAGAACCATCACTGCCATAAACATCGTGATTGGTCAGATAACGCACAATCCGTTGTGTATCATCAGCATTAATATATTCTGAACTGTTTGCGGTGTTAATTAATGAAACAGACGAACCGCTAAAAATGTCTTCTAAGGTGTTAAAGTAAAAAGTAAAGCCGAAGTTGTAATCGAAGCCGGCAGTGTAATTTTGAGATCGATTGCCTTCACTTAGCAATAATAACTTATGTGTTGATATAGAGCGCAGGTTTGAAATTACCTGTTCCCAAACTGAGATAGGTGGAGCATCTCCGACATCCATACGGAAACCATCGATATTAGCTGCAAATACCCAATACCTCATCGCATCGATCATTGCATCAACAACTTCTTCATTTGACAAATCAAGTGCGGCGACATCGGAATAACTCCTGAACTGTTCAATATTTCCTTCTCCATCTTGCTCGTACCAATCTTCATGTTCAGTTATCCAGGGATGGTCCCATGATGTTTGATTTATGATCCAATCAATCATTACTGCCATTCCACGGCTATGGGCTCCATCAACAAGATCACGCAGGTCCTCTAGTGTTCCGAATTCTTCTGCTACAGATGTAAAATCCCTGATACAATATGGCGAATTAAATGCATCGAGTATTCCTACCGGGTAAAACGGCATCAGATAGATAACGTTAACACCTAAGTCTTCAATATGATCGAGACGATCAATTACTCCCTGAAAATCCCCGGTCTCACTAAAACATCGCATGTTAACCTGGTATATTACGGCATCCGGTGCATCCGGTACTCCATCGAATGGTGCACCATACTGTTCCGGATCTTCTGCATTAATAGCTGCAGTAAAAAGAAGAGAACAGAAAAAAAGTAAACTTCTTTTTAAAATGAATAAATCTTTTCTCATAATTTTTATTTTATTGGAAATTTCACTTCTTAAATACGTCAATTACGCATTCAACAATTTTTCTATTTATTAAGTTAGCAACATATTCTAATATCTCCAAGACCCATCTGTTAAAGGCAATTATCTTATCGATTTAATAAAATTTGTGCCTTCAATACATAATATTATTAGAAAACCGAAATGATTGATTATTTTTTATAGGAGAAAGGAATATGTCAAAGAGAAATGCTTGTAATAGGGATTATTGTAATTTTATTGACACCTTTCTCACTTTTTTACTGCCCTGTCTTAATATCCTTAATGTTTAGCTGCAGGTTGGTTACCCCTCTGAAATGATTCTCGGTTACTGTGTAAGCAATATCGAAAGTATTTTCGCCTGATATTTTGTCAAACAATGGTCCCTGGTTGAATGCTATGGCAGGAATATCGTCGAAGGGATTTTCTTCCTGGATAAGGTTTAATTTCAGATGAGCTCCACCAGCGCCTACTTTTCTGCCTGACCCGTTATCTGAGACATTTTCGGCAAAAAAAACCGGATTCATATTACCGGGTCCAAACGGTTCAAATTGTTTAAGAATACGATAAAATTTAGGAGTTATTTCGCTGAAATTAAGTTCAGCGTCAATATTTATTTGTGGCACAAGCTGCTCGGGAGTTATAGATTCACTGACAACTTCCTCGAAACGATCACGGAATTTTTGTACATTTTCTTTTTTAAGTGTTAATCCTGCTGCATACATATGTCCGCCAAAACTCTCAAGCAAATCACTGCATTTATTTATAGCCTCATATAGGTCGAAACCATCAACACTTCGGGCAGATCCGGTGGCAAAACCATTAGATTCAGTAAGAATAATTGTAGGGCGGTAAAAAGTTTCAATTAATCTGGATGCAACAATACCAACTACACCTTTGTGCCATTCAGGATTGAACAATACAGAAGAATATTTATATTTTTTACTGAATTTCTCTATTTCACGAGTTGCTTCCTCAGTAATATTCTTATCAATGTTCCTGCGTGTCTGATTATGTGTATTGATCTTTTCACAAAGCACAATTGCCTCTTCAGGATTACCCGATATGAGGAGATCGACCGCCTGTTTTCCCGAGTCCATTCTTCCTGCAGCATTTATTCTCGGACCAATTCTGAATACTATATCCTCAACTGTAAGTGGTTTATCTTCAATCCCGGCAACACACATAATGGATTTTAAACCTGTACTCGGATTATCTTCGAGCTTCTTTAATCCGTAATAGGTAAAGATTCTGTTTTCCCCTGTTATAGGAACGATATCTGAAGCTATGCTTACTGCAACCAGATCAAGATATTCATAAAGTTCTTCTATGGGAATATTATTTTTTAATGCATATGCCTGTAATAATTTAAAGCCTACACCGCAACCAGAAAGTTCTTTATAGGGGTACTCACAGTCTTCTCTTTTTGAATCCAGCACTGCGACTGCATCAGGGAGTTTCTTCCCGGGGGTGTGGTGGTCGCAAATAATAAAGTCAATATTTTTTTGTTGTGCATACGCAATTCTTTCAACAGCTTTAATTCCGCAGTCGAGAGCAATGATCAGTGAAAAGTTATGTTTTGCTGCATAATCAATGCCCAAAGTTGATATACCATATCCCTCAGAATATCTGTCAGGGATATAGTAATCGATCTTCTCATAGAACTTTTTCAGGAAAGAATATGTAAGTGCTACCGAAGTAGTACCATCGACATCGTAATCACCATATATAAGAATGTTTTCTCCATTCTTCATTGCTGCTTCCAGTCGTTCAATAGCAGCATTCATATCTTTCATCAGGAAAGGATCATGAAGAAAACTTAATTCAGGTCTGAAGAAATCTTTGGCCTGTTCGAATGTTGTAATATCTCTCTGAACAAGTATATTCGCAAGAACTCTGCTGATGTTCAGCTCATACATCAACTTCTCAACTTGGGGACGCTGTCCGCTTTCCTTTATTTTCCAATATTTCTTCATGTTTTTTTCAAACTAACGACATGCAGGAAACAATTAATCGCCGGTGCAAAAATAATAAAAGATGTCAGTCTTTTTCTTGATAAATAAAATATAAGAACAATGAACGCTGTAATATTTTGTTAAGTTACTACCATCAGGCAGTTACAGCTGATATTTATTGTATGCTGAGTGAAAAAATATGTTCTATTCTCTTTTTAAGAATAGTCTTTACTTCCTGCGTGGAAATTTCTTTGGATAACTCCTTTTGTATCGATGTTACACTTTTGTCTATAAATCCACACGGATTTATGTAGGAAAAATATTTCAGATCAGTGTTGATATTCAGAGCAAATCCGTGCATGGTTACAGCCTTACTTACGCGCACCCCGATAGCACATATCTTTCGTGCTTTTTCTGTGCCTGCATCTAACCACACTCCGGTAGCTTTTTCAAGTCTGGTTGCTGAAATATTATATTCTTTCAGCGTGTCAATTATTGAGTGCTCTAAGAGGTGAATATAATCTTTAACACCAAGTTTTAATTTTTCAAGATCGAAGATAGGGTAGCCAACCAGCTGTCCCGGACCATGATATGTTATATCACCGCCCCGATTACTTTTGTAATAAGTGGCATTTATCTTTTTCAGAAAATCATTGTTGACCAGCAAGTTGTTCTGCTGGCCGCTTTTCCCGAGCGTGTAAACATGCGGATGCTCACAGAATATAAGAGTGCCGGCATTTGAATCGTTCTTATCTTTACCGGCAAGTAATTTGCTATGGTACATTTCCTGTATATCCCAGGCTTCCTTATATTCTTTCAGTCCAAGATCGATGTAAATAACTTTTGCCGACATAAAAAGTAAATATCAGAATTCAATTTTAATAATTTCGATAATTGAAACAATGAAATTTATTTGAGTTTTATTTTTTTTGATTTGAAGTTTATGCCTAAGCATTTATATGTTGTTCAGCATGATATGATGAGCGTACCTGCGGACCACTTTCAACATAACTGAATCCTTTTTCCAACCCAATTTTTTTAAGGTTTTTAAATACTTCTGGTCTTATATATTCAAAAACCTTATAATGCCCCTTTGAAGGTTGCAGGTACTGGCCAATGGTGAGTATTTTTACTCCAACATTTAACAGATCATCCATGGTTTCGATGATTTCTTCGATAGTTTCACCCAAACCAAGCATAATACCTGATTTTGCAATCAGTCCCGATTTAGCAACATACTTAAGTAGCTCGAGACTGTGTTCATAACGTGCCATTGACCTGACAGCCGGAGTTAGTCTTTTAACAGTTTCAACATTGTGTGAGATCACTTCGGGTTTTTCAGCAATCACAAGGTCAAGTATCCGGTTTCCTCTTCTGAAGTCAGGTATAAGAACTTCCATGGTAAGCCCGGGATTTACTTCTTTAACAGTTCTTATGGTTGTTGCCCAAAACTGGGCTCCGCCGTCAGATAATTCATCGCGTGCCACAGACGTCAATACTACATGTTTAAGATTTAATTCTTTGATAGTATCTGCCAAACGCGAAGGTTCATCCCAGTCAACCGGATCAGGTTTCATAGTATAAACCTGGCAGAATTTACAGTTTCTGGTACATTTTTCGCCAAGAATCATGAAAGTTGCCGTTCCGGCACTCCAGCATTCACCTTTATTAGGACAATTTCCACTGACACATATAGTATTTAGCTTTTGCTTTAAAACCAGGTTTTTAACTCTTGAATAATCACTTCCGTGAGGCATTGGCACCTTCATCCAGTGTGGTAATCTAACCTGTTCCTCTTTTGTAGTTTGCTCACTCATCAATTTTTTCTTTAAAATGAAAAAACAAAGTTAGACAGAAATAATAATAAGCCTGAAAAAATTCATTCTCTGTTAAAATCTTATTTTTCTTTGTAGTTCTGTGATAAAAAATCATATTGGGCAATAGAGATTTTAAAAAAACATTGAGCTAAACTTAATTTATATATTTGCAGAATATTTAAAAGATTTTAGATGAATCTGGGTGAATTAAGCGAACAGGAACAAATAAGAAGACAATCGTTAGCCGAGCTGCGGGAATTAGGTATTGATCCATTCCCGGCAGAAGCATATCCGGTAAATACCACGTCAACAGAAATTAAGAAACAGTACTCGGCAGAAAAAAACAATTTCCTGGATGTATCAGTAGCAGGCCGTTTAATGGGTAAAAGAATTATGGGTAAAGCCTCTTTTGCAGAATTACAAGACCATGCCGGGAGAATTCAATTGTATATAACACGCGATGATATTTGCCCGGGAGAGGATAAAACCACATACAATAATATTTTTAAAAAACTTCTTGATATTGGTGATTTTGTAGGTGTACGAGGGTTCGTTTTTAAAACGCAGATGGGTGAGATATCAATTCATGTTAAAGAACTGAAGATATTATCGAAGGCTTTAAGGCCTTTGCCAATTGTTAAAGAAAAAGACGGGAAGGTATATGATGCTGTCACTGATCCTGAATTCCGATATCGCCAACGTTATGTTGATCTGGTTATAAATCCGAAAGTAAAAGATGTTTTTATAAAAAGAACGAAAATATATAACTCGCTGAGAGAACTGTTTAATTCCAGGGGATATCTTGAAGTGGAAACCCCAATTCTGCAATCAATTCCGGGTGGCGCTGCTGCAAGGCCGTTTATTACGCATCATAACACACTCGATATTCCTTTATATCTCAGAATAGCCAATGAATTATATTTAAAAAGGCTGATAGTTGGCGGATATGAAGGGGTATATGAATTTTCGAAAGATTTCCGTAATGAAGGCATGGACCGGACTCATAACCCTGAGTTTACAGTCATGGAGATTTATGTTGCTTACAAAGACTATAACTGGATGATGGATTTCACGGAAGAGATGATTGAAAAGACAGCATTTGATCTGAACGGAACAACCAAAGTAAAAGTCGGTGAGAAGGAAATCGATTTTAAAAGACCATTCAAACGCCTCTCAATGATTGATTCAATCAAAGAATATACTGGCGTTGACATCTCAGGAATGAATGAAGAACAGTTAAGAAAAACCTGTAAAGACCTTAGTATTGAGATTGATGAATCTATGGGCAAAGGCAAACTGATAGATGAGATTTTTGGAGAAAAAGTTGAAGATCATCTTATACAGCCTACATTTATTATTGATTACCCGTTGGAAATGTCACCACTTTGTAAAAAGCATAGAAGCAATCCTGATCTGACTGAACGGTTTGAACTTATTGTTAATGGACAAGAACTTTGTAATGCCTATTCAGAACTGAACGATCCTGTCGATCAGCTTGAACGATTCCAGGAACAGCTTAAACTTTCTGAAAAGGGTGATGACGAAGCAATGTATATCGACTATGATTTTATTCGTGCCCTCGAATATGGTATGCCTCCGACTTCAGGTATGGGAATTGGCATCGACCGATTAACAATGCTGTTGACTAATCAGCCAAGCATACAGGATGTATTGTTCTTTCCTCAAATGAGACCTGAAAAGAAAGACTCTGTTGATAGTCCTGAAAAATTTAGAAAAGCAGGTATACCTGAAGACTGGGTTGAGCCATTGCAAAAAATGGGGTATAAAACACTGGGAGCATTAAGAAAGGTAGAAAAGTATAAAAAGCTTCACCAGGATCTGTGCGGATTTAACAAAAAGAATAAGCTGGGGCTGAAGAATCCTACGCAGGATGAGGTTAAAATGTGGATTGATAATCCTTTATAATGAGCAGAATGTATTTGGATGTTTTTAAAGGGTAACAATTGAATTAAATATTATCCCATAAATATTAACCTTAATTACATTATTATGAAAATTCTTTATTCACTTGGTCGGTTTCTTTATGCTGTACCTTTCCTGGGTTTTGGCATAATTCATTTTTTACGTCCTTCGAATATGGCAAAGCAAATAGAATTCTTGCCTTTTGCTGAAGGACTGGTTTATATTACAGGGCTAGCTCTTTTATTGGCAGCTATTAGTATTGTAATTAATTTCAAAGCACGTTTGACAACACTTTTATTAGCTTTATACCTTCTGCTTACAGCTGTTATTATCCATTTACCGGACGCTGTTAACCTCGTTCAGGGTAATGTAACAGCATTGCTGAAAGATGTTGGCCTGATGGGTGCTGCTCTTACATACTCAGGAATTCTGAAAAAATAAGTCTTATAATATAAAAATTGTAAAATATTGTATATGTGCCTTGAATTTTGTAATTTCGGGGCTAGCTAATTTTAAGTTATTGATTGATTGACACCCTATGGCAAGAACTATTCAGTTCTTGCCTTTTTATATAATATCAAATTCCAAAATCTCAAACCCTGGTATATCAGTATCAGATGTTATGTTTGTAAGTAAATTTATGTAATAAGATATGTTATTATTTCAGTATAGCCTGTTGCCATTTTTTTACTAACATTTCAACAATACGACCTGTTAATTACAGGTTGATAAACAAATTTAACAGCCAGCCCCATATTATCTATATTTGTCGCAAAGGAGGATTGATTATGTCGGTAGCGAATTATTCAGAAGATACAATTAAAACATTAGACTGGAGGGAACACATCCGACGCCGACCGGGAATGTATATCGGCAAGCTGGGTGACGGTTCTTCCAAAGACGATGGGATCTATATTTTATTGAAAGAGGTACTTGACAATTCCATCGATGAATATATGATGGGATTTGGTAAGCAGATCGATATTACCATCAATGAAAATATCATTACAGTGCGCGACTATGGACGCGGCATACCGTTAGGAAAACTCAGGGATGTTGCATCTAAAATGAATACCGGTGCCAAGTATGATTCAAAAGTTTTTAAAAAATCAGTCGGACTGAATGGTGTTGGTATCAAAGCTGTCAATGCTTTATCAACTCGCTTTGAAATAAGGGCATTTCGTGAAAGCATTATGAAGTCGGTTACCTTCTCTGAAGGCAACCTTATTGACGAGAGTAATGAATCGCCGTCTTCAGAAAAAAATGGCACCCTGGTTGAGTTTATACCTGACGGACAGCTTTTTGGCAACTTTCGTTATATACAGGATTATGTAGAAGCTCTGGTAAGGAATTATACTTACCTGAATGCCGGACTTATTATTAATCTGAACGGGCAGAAGTTTGTTTCTAAGAACGGATTGCTTGATCTTCTGGAAGAAAACATGAGTTCTGAGGGATTGTACCCTATAATTCATTTAAAAGAAGATGACATGGAGGTTGCAATTACTCACGGAAATCAATACGGCGAAACTTATTTTTCTTTTGTAAACGGACAAAACACAACTCAGGGAGGTACACATCTGCAGGCATTCCGGGAAGCTTATGTTCGCACCATCAGAGAATTTTACAATAAAAATTTTGATTCGTCCGATATCAGGGCTTCAATAATTACTGCGATTAGCATTAAAGTTGAAGAACCTGTATTTGAATCGCAGACAAAAACAAAACTAGGATCTAAAGATATCGGCCCAAAAGGGCCTTCAGTTTCAAAATACATTAACGAATTCCTTAAAAAACATCTCGACGATTATCTGCATAAACATCAGAACATTGCCGACGCTATTTACAGAAAGATACTGGAATCGGAAAAAGAGCGTAAAGCTATATCAGGGATTCAAAAGCTTGCAAGAGAAAGAGCCAAAAAGGTTAGCCTGCATAATAAAAAGCTTCGCGACTGCCGGGTACATCTTAATTCAAACGATGAAAGAAAACTGGAGACAACCATCTTCATTACAGAAGGAGATTCTGCCAGCGGCTCAATAACAAAATCAAGGGATGTAAACACTCAGGCTGTTTTCAGTTTAAAAGGTAAACCATTGAATTGCTTTGGTCTTACCAAAAAGATAGTATACGAAAATGAAGAATTTAATTTACTTCAGGCTGCCCTTAATATCGAAGATGATATTGATAATCTCAGGTATCACAATGTTGTAATTGCTACTGATGCCGACGTCGATGGTATGCATATCAGACTATTGCTTCTTACCTTCTTTCTTCAGTTCTTTCCGGAACTCGTAAGACGCGGGCATGTTTATATTTTACAAACTCCGCTTTTCAGGGTAAGAGATAAAAAGAAAACTATATACTGCTACAGTGAAGAAGAAAAGCATGAAGCTATAAATAAACTCGGAGGTAATCCGGAAATTACACGTTTTAAAGGATTGGGTGAAATTTCCCCGGAAGAATTCAAACATTTTATCGGCAAGGATATGCGCCTGGATCCTGTTTCTTTAAAGAAAGAGGACACAGTGAACAGATTACTGCCATTCTATATGGGTAAAAACACACCCGAAAGACAGGATTTTATTATCGAAAATCTGCGTGTGGAAAAAGACCTTGTAGAAGCATAATTTGAACAAACTGAAGAACAGATGAGTCAGGAAGAATTAGATAAATTAGAGGAATCACCTGAAGAGGAGAATATTGAGGAACCTGAACTGACCGATCATCAGAAAGCGACTCACGTTACAAAGTTATCGGGAATGTACCAGGACTGGTTTCTTGATTATGCATCGTATGTTATACTCGAACGTGCTGTGCCTCATATCGACGATGGTCTGAAACCGGTTCAAAGGAGAATTCTGCATGCAATGCGACGTTTGGACGACGGACGATATAACAAAGTTGCCAATATCATCGGTCATACCATGCAGTTTCATCCGCATGGTGATGCATCTATCGGTGATGCTCTGGTCCAGCTGGGACAAAAAGAACTGCTTATTGATACACAGGGTAACTGGGGAAATATACTTACCGGAGACGGGGCGGCAGCTCCACGCTATATTGAGGCAAGGTTAACAAAATTAGCACTGGAAGTTGTTTTTAATCCAAAAACAACATCATGGAAACTTTCTTACGATGGCAGAAACAAAGAACCTGTAACTCTACCTGTGAAATTTCCACTATTGCTTGCCCAGGGTGTCGAAGGGATTGCGGTAGGACTGGCATCTAAGATTCTGCCTCACAATTTCAATGAACTGCTCGATGCCTGTGTAGCACATCTTGAGGGGAAAAGCTTTGCATTGTATCCGGATTTCCCTACGGGCGGATTGATGGAAGTCAATAAATATAATGATGGAATAAGAGGTGGGGCTATAAAAGTCAGAGCCAGGATATCAAAAATTGATAACAAAACACTGGCAGTAACAGAAGTACCTTATGGTCGTACAACCACCAGCATCATCGAAAGCATAATCAAAGCAAATGAAAAAGGAAAGATCAAGCTGAAAAAGATCGATGATAATACCGCAAATGATGTTGAAATACTCATACACCTTGCCCCCGGTATTTCACCCGATAAGATGATCGATGCACTTTACGCATTCACCGACTGTGAAGTTCCGATATCACCAAACTCCTGTATCATAGAAAATGATAAGCCGTATTTTATGGGGGTGACAGATATTCTTAAGCATTCGGCTGATCATACCCTTAAACTTCTTAAACTTGAGCTTGAGATAAGATTAAATGAACTTGATGAAGAATGGCACCTGTATTCACTCGAGAAGATATTTATTGAAAATGAGCTTTATGAGCATATCAAAACATGTAAAACCGAAGAGGAAATAATTGATACAATTGATAACAGCCTCAAACCATTTGTAAAGAATTTACGTCGTAAAATAACCCGCGAAGATTGTATAAGGCTTTCCAACATTCCCATTAAAAGAATTTCAAAATACAGTTCTTTCAAAGCCGATGAGCATATAAAGTCTGTCGAAGCCGAGATCGATGAAGTAAAAAATCATATCGATCATATTGTACCTTTTACAATAAATTATTTCAAACAAATAAAGAAAAAATATGGTAAGGGACGTGAAAGAAAAACAGAAATACGCAGTTTTGGTACAATAGAGGCAACTCATGTTGTTGTAGCCAATGAAAAACTATACATGAACCGTGATGAGGGTTTTATTGGCACCAGTTTAAGGAAAGAGGAGTTTATATCCGATTGTTCCGACATTGATGATATAATTGTAATCCGCCGGGATGGTAAATATTTAATTACCAGGGTTACTGATAAAACTTTTGTGGGTAAAAATATTATACACGCAGCTGTATTTCGTAAAAACGATAATCGCACAACTTATAATGTTATTTACCGGGATGGTCTGAATGGAGTAATAATGGCAAAGCGATGCGCAATTACAGGCCTCACAAGAGATAAGGAATATGACCTGACAAAAGGTACCAACGGATCACGAGTACTTCATCTTACCATTAATCCAAATGGTGAAGCAGAAATACTGAAGGTGATTCTTAAACCCAGACCACGTTTGCGTAATCTTAATATCGATTTCGATTTCAGCCAGCTCGCCATTAAGGGTAAGGGTTCAATGGGTAATATTCTTACTAAATATGCGATTCACCGGATTGAACTGAAAGAAAAAATAGGTTCTACCCTTGGCGGACAAAAATTCTGGTTTGATCCTGAAGTCCAGAGATTGAATATGGAAAACAGGGGAGATTATATCGGAGAATTCCAGACCGTCGACAGGATACTGGTATTCTATAGCTCGGGTATGTTCTGCACTTATAAACCTGAAATTACCACTCATTTTGAAGAGGGCATTGTTAAGATGGATAAGAACGATGAGCAGAAGGTTTATACTGTGGTTTATTACGATAACGATCAGAAATATTACTATGTTAAACGTTTCCAGGCAGATGTAAATGGCAGGCCTCAATACTATTTGTCTGAAGATGCTGATACAAAGTTCATTCATATCACTGACGAAGAACATCCGCGATTTAAACTGATATTTGGAGGTAAACATAAAAACCGTGAAGAAGAAGAAATCGATATTGAGTCGTTCATTGCAGTAAAAGGTTTTAAGGCAAAAGGTAAGCGGTTATCTAATTATGAAATAAAAAAAGTGGAAGAACTTGAACCGTTGAAGCAGACAGTGGAAGGAATTGATACCCCTGATATTGAGTTGGATATTGATATTGAAAAAGATGATAAAGGAGCATCTCAGATGACCCTTGACATTTAACTGCCCAGCACAAATATTTCTATAATTTTCTTATCTCATTTTTGGGAATGTCAGCTAATTAAATGCAATATTTTGTATATGTGTTTAGTTACCCTTATTTTTGCGAGCTGATAAAAAGAAAAGATTGAAATTTTATGTTAGAAAATCCAGCTTAGAAGGAGCAATACGAATACCTGCTTCAAAGTCGCATACCATCAGAGCGGTTGCTGTAGCAGCTATGGCAGATGGCAGGTCGGTTCTTCGAAATCCGTTGGAATCGGCGGATGCAAGATCTGCTTTTCGCGCAGCAAAAGCATTTGGTGCCCGTATCGAAGAAAAAGAATCTTGCTGGATAATTGACGGTGTTGGAGGTAAAATAAGTGATAAAGCGGGTTTTATCGATGTGGCAAACTCCGGTACGACTTTAAGAATATTTTCTGCACTTGCTGCCCTTTCGTCTCATCCAGTCACTTTTGATGGCGACAGCTCTGTTCGTAAACGTCCGATGACCCCTTTACTTTCAGCACTTCGCAATCTCGGTGTAAAGGTACAATCAGAAGCAGATAACAAGTGTCCGTTTACTGTTCAGGGCCCTATAGTGGGAGGTAAGACCACCGTAAACGGGATCAGTTCGCAGTTTCTTACTGCATTACTATTTTCTACACCCCTCGCAGCAGGAGATACAGAAATTGTGGTTGAGAACCTTCATGAAAAACCCTATGTGGAAATAACACTTGACTGGTTAAGAAGTCAGGACATTGAGTTTGAGCAAAAAGGACTCGACTGGTTCAGGGTGAAAGGAAATCAATACTTCAAAGCTTTCGACAGGTTTATTCCGGCAGATTTTTCATCAGCGACTTTTGCTCTTTGTGCAGCGGCAATTACAGGCTCTGAAGTTTTAATAAAGGGACTTGATTTTACCGATCACCAGGGTGATAAAAAAGTTTTTGATTACATGAAAAAAATGGGCTTAAAGATGGAATTTAAAGACGATTGGGTACTTGTCAGGAGGGGAGAACTTACAGGGATTGATATTGATATGAACGATACTCCCGATGCCCTGCCTGCTCTTGCTGTTGTTGGTTGTTTTGCAAAAGGAATAACACGTTTGTTGAATGTGGCACAGGCCAGGCTTAAAGAGTGTGATCGGATAAAGGCAATGACAACAGAACTAAAAAAGATGGGAGCAGAAGTGGAAGAACTTGATGACGGAATGGTTATAAAACAAAGTATATTAGAAGGTACAAATGTTCATGGCTATGATGATCACCGTTTGGTAATGGCATTAGCTGTTGCCGGTATGGCAGCAAACGGAGAGACTATTATAGATACTGCTGAAGCGGTAAATGTAACATACCCCTCTTTTTTCGATGATATAAGGGCTTTAGGAGCCAAACTTGAAAAATAACAGAAATAATACAAACCATAAAAACTATATTATTATGCTTGGATGCACACATGGAACACTTTTTAAAACGACTGTAGCTGGTGGTTCATACCAGGAAGGACTATCCATCAATATTCAGGGGGTTCCGCCCGGATATTATTTTACTGAAGAAGAAATTTATGTTGAATTAATGCTTCGAAAACCTGGTCAGGGAGAGCTGACCTCGCCACGTCGTGAAGCTGATGTTCCGATTATTTATAGTGGTGTGAATGCAGCTGATACTATGCCGGGCTTTAAAAATAAAGGTTACACAAATGGCACACCCCTCGTGATTCTTATTCCAAATGTCGACAGACACTTTGAGCATATAGAACAATATCAGCTTACTAACCGCACTCCGAGACCTGGCCATGCATCGTATGCATCATACCGGAAATACGGAGAATTTGACGATGCTGTTGGAGCAGGTTTCTTTAGTGGCAGGTATACTTCTACTATTGTAGCTGCCGGAACTATTGCCAAAAAGATTCTTAAAGACCATGGAATTGAAGTGGTGTCATTTGTTCGCGAGGCAGCTGGTATCAGAATGGGCGAAATGCCGGTGGATGTGATTAAAAAAAAGGCAGCTGCTTATCGTGAAGTTCGTAAACAGTATGACCCGATTTATCTTGAACTCTTTGCTTCTGATAAATTTAAAACTGGTATGCGCTTCTTTGAGAAGGCTGCAATTCTGGCTGATCTGGAAAAAAGAATCCCGGAGATTAAAAAACCAGTGTATAATGAAACCGAGATCAAAGAAAAATATGGGATCAATCCAAAGATCTTTTGTCCCGATGCCGATTTAGCAGATGCTATGCATGATGAGATTGTGCACATCATGAAAAGTGGCGACTCTTCAGGTGGTATTGTCGAGGTAGTTGTTACAGGAGTGCCGGCAGGAATGGGAGAACCTGTATTTAATAAACTTGACGGGGAACTTGGGAAACTCATGAGTATTGGCACTATTAAAGCCGTTGAAGTTGGCTGTGGATTGGAAGCTGCAAATATGACCGGTTCACAGTGTAATGACACTATGCATATCGAAAATGGGAAAGTTGTTTTCGATTCAAACAATGCAGGTGGAATTACCGGAGGACTTACAACAGGCCAAGATATTATTGCACGTGTGGCTGTAAAACCCACACCAACAATTGCCAAACCACAACATACTGTTGATAAAGTAAGCCTGGAAGATAAAGAACTTGCTGCAGTAACCAGAAGAGATCCTACTATCGTTGCTCGTGTGTGGCCTGTGGTTGAAGCACAAACTGCACTTATCATTCTTGATAATTATATGCAGCATGTTGCTTACCAGACTATGAAACCAAAAAAATAAGATTAAAACTAAATATTTATTTCGGAGGATGTTTTGCAAATGTAATTAGCAAGGCAACCTTTTTTAAATTTAATGGTTGTTAAAGAAGTTTAGTATACAAAATGATTTACAAGTGCGATATTTTATAATTGGTTTTAAAAACTGTGGAAAAACAACACTCGGTAAAAAGCTTGCCAGAAAGCTGAATATGGAATTTATTGATCTTGATGAAGAAATTGAAAGAAGAACCGGGAAAAGTATACCTGAAATATACTCGGAGGAGGGAGATACCGAATTCAGGAATAAAGAATGGGAAACACTTCTGTCGGTAGTTAAGAATGAGAATATTGTAGTCGCATTAGGCGGAGGAGCGCCCTGCCATTGTGATAATATGAACCTGATTGAAAAACACGGAGAGGTTATTTATATTATGCTTGACGATGACACACTGGTAAGCCGTTTGAAACAAGCAACGGTTGACAGGCCGGTCGTTCTTAATAAATCCGATGAGGAACTGAGAGATTATATAAAAGATATAAGATATCGCTGCGAGCATCACTATATGCGTGCAAAATATATTGTTGAAGGTAAAAACATTAAAATTGACAATATCATTGAAATTCTGAAGAAGAAACTGGTATAAGTATCAGTTCTTTTTTCTGTATTCCGAGAGAGGATCAATATCAAGGTATTTAGTCAGGAATTTCACCCCGATATAAAAAGGAATTGTATCAATCAGGGCAGCAAACATTTTAAAGAAGTAGTTAGAAAAAATAAGAATAAACAGAAACCGGGCTGCATGCATTCCATCAGGCACACGAATGGCTGTTGTGAAAAAATACGTAATTAACACAACAGAAAGTGAGTCTACAAGCTGGCTTGTAAGGGTTGAACCATTGTTTCTGAGCCAAAGTAGTTTACCTGAAGAAATTCTTTTTAAGTAATGAAATATATGCACATCGATAAACTGGGCGGTAAGATATGCAATCATCGATGCAAAGGTTGCTGAAAAAGTGAAACGGCGCAACTGATAGAAAAGATAGTTTGCATTGTCAGGATCAGGTAATCCGGTTCCGGGATTCATTTCAGGAACAGGCGGTAAAATACCTGCAACCCAAAGAATAAAAATTACCCAGATATTTAGAATGAAACCTGTCCATACAACGCGCGTTGCACGTTTTCTTCCATAAAATTCGCTTATAAAATCAGTACAAAGAAAAGTGATTGGATACGGTAAAACCCCTATGAATACTTTGAATGGTATGGTAACACCCAGAACAGTAAAACTGAAATTGATTAAACGTGTTATTCCCAATATATTAAGCATTGCGAGTGTGCCAACAAATAATCCTGAAAGAAGTAAAAATACAGTTTCGCGTCGGCGTGAAAATTTATCGGAAGGAAATAAGGAATTATCAAACATAATTTTCTTCAATTTTTTATTACAAAACATAAAAAAATGCAATTGGTTTTTTTAAGATGTTTAAAAATTTACATGATTGTACTTATTTATGTGGTAAATATATAAATCGGAGTGATGAGTAAATGTAATTACACCAGAAATGTTTACTATTTTTATCATTCTATTTTTTAAGTAGTTACATTAACCGTTTAACAGCTCAGATATTTCCAACTCAATGTATCGTTTTATAATCAGAAAACTGAATATTGACCGGAGAGAAGTTACCTTTTCATTTTTCATGTTTATCACTTCTGGTATTCTTGGAGTTTTTCTAAGCACTTTTGATATTGTTACACATGCAATTTTTCTGGAGAAGTTCAATCAGAATGACTTGACTCTGGCATATTTGTTCTCCGGCGTTTTGGGTATTATAATGTTTTTTATTTATTCTCAGGCATTCAAGCGTTTATCAGTAAAGGTTTTTAACTTCATTAATCTTTTTATAATCCTGGCTGCAACAAGCATATATTTCTATTTCTTTTTTTTCTGGGATACACTTTGGGCCGGATTTTTCGGGCTGGTAGTAATGTTTCCTGTTAACCTGCTTGCACTTCTTAATTTCTGGAGGTATTTGAGAAAAGTACTTCATCCGCATCAGATGAGAAGGTTATATCCTAAAGTTGAGTTTGGGTTTATTCTTGGTATGATTACAGGCAGTTTTTTGGTAACAGGTGTCCTGCTCAGGTATGATTATTATATAATTTCTGCTATTACACTTGCTGCTGTTATATTTCTCTTTTTAATTCAGTTTCCTGTTAATATTATTCACAGTCGGAGGAGGGTTTTTAATCATAAGAGAGATAAGTTCGTTCCGGTTCGCAGATCATTCTTGCTTATATTTTCTTCCAGGTACACGACTAATTTATTTTTATTTGCACTATTTTCTTCAGTAATCTGTTATCTGATTCACTTTGTATTTATTAACCTGGCAAGGGAAAGTTATCCGCATGTTGTTGGAATGTCCAAATTTTACGGCGTTTTCATGGGTGTAACTTATATCTTGATTTTCTTTGTAAGCAGATTTTTTATTCGCAAGGTTTTATATTCTTACGATTCGCCTTATAGCCTGATACTTATGCCGGTAGCTTTATTCTTTATCCTGATTGTCACTTACCTTTCAAATCTGGCTGTTGATAAGTGGTTGGGTCTTGAGGACAGATTATTTATTATGGTTATTGTTGTTGTTTATGGTTTGAATAAAATTGCTTACGACATTAGCAGATATGTAATTCAGTTTCCATCCCAAAGAACACTATACCGCACCCTGGATATTCGTTTTCTTCAGGTAATTATTCCAAGAATTGAAGGCACGGTTGTGATGTTAGGTATTTTTTTAGCAGGGGCTATTATTCTGGGGTTATTAAATCTTAGAATTTATAGCATTTCTGTTGTTCTTTTAACAGTATTATTGATATCACCATTATGGTTTATATCAGGAGTTAAATTAATAAAAGCATATAAGAATGCTTTACAGGAATCGTATAAAAAACTTCGTATAGGACGAACTGCAGAATTACATTTTGAATCATATAACGAAAAAATAAGAAAGATACTTGTTGGCGATGACCCTGTAAAAGTGATAAATGCCATGAAGATATCCTCAAAGATTGAACCTTTAAGTTATGAAAAAAGTTTACGCAGGATGTTGGCAAACCCGGAACCTGCTATTCAGAATTATGTATTGCAGTGTATACAGGAAGAGACTATAATTGATCTTTTACCCGATCTTAAAGAAATTAAGCCCGCTGAAGAAAAAACAGCCGATCTTCTGTCGAAAATTATTTCAGAATTTGAACGTCGTGAATCGATGTTGAAAAGAGGTACTGATCTGGAATCACTTTTAACAAGCAGAAATGTGAAAGATCGCATTCATGCGGCAGAATTAATCGGAGCCAGAAAAGATACTACATATACTGCAGCTTTAATAAATCTTTCAAGAGAGTTTGAACCCGATGTTAAAATAGCTGCTGTAAAAGCCATGGCTCGTATGAGTAGCACTGACCACAGTTATGTTCTGATTGAATTTCTGAATTCACCGCAGTACCATGCATACGCTTTCGAGGCTCTGATTGAAATTGGAGAACCGGCGCTGGAATATCTGGAAAGGCTGTTTTTAAATCCCGGAACGGACGACAGGATACTATCGCAGGCAATAAGGATATATGGAAAGATAGGTACTGCCAAAGCAATTGATTTATTACTTAATAAATTGGAAAACCAGAGCAGAAAAGTGAGTCATCAGGTAGTTATAGCTTTGCATGAAGCTCAGTTTCAGGCCAGCTCATTAAATGTACATCGAATTCTTAATGTAATGGTTCGTGCAATTAGTGTACTTGGATGGAATTTTCTGATCAGCACTTCTTTGCCGAATAAAAAGAAATATAACGATTTAAGCAAGGCTTATCATAAGGAGATTAAGATGAATTATGATATTATTTATAATTTACTCTCACTGGCCTATAATTCAAGAACTGTAAGAGAAATAAGGGAACTGGTAGATAATGGTGATCAGGCAGATATAAGTCACGCCATTGAAATGCTCGATCATTTTGTATTGGAAGATATAAAACCTGTGTTATTCCCAATCATTGAGAATATTTCAGATAAAGAACGGGTAAAGCGACTTCAGTATTATTTTCCAATTGAAGCTATGTCGGAAGAAGAAATGATTGCTTCAACCCTGGTACGAGATTATAATTTACTTTCTATATACCCGAGAGTTTGTTCAATGCAACTTGCACTGGAACTTCCGGAACTGGAGGTAAGTCAGGAACTTATTGCCAATCTGTTTCATCCAAACAAAATGCTGAGGGAGGTTGCGGCAACGGTTGTATTTAAAAAAGATCCGGAACTATTTGAAAGTGTAATTCAGAGAATTGACCCCGATATTCAATACGAACTAAAAGATACTTTAATGGCTGTTGAAAAGGGAGATAGAATGCTGACAATAGATAATTTTGCTGTACTTCAGAATACATACCAGGTATCTGAGCTCGATGAAGACATATTAATTGAGTTTTCCGGATCACTGCATGAAAGGAAATATCTTAAAGGAGAAAAAATAAACTTTGAAACCCAGATTGATGATTTTGCATTGTTCCTTATTGTTAAGGGTGGAGCAAAATCGGGCGATATGGAAATAAAGACGATGCAACGTACTCAGTACCAGTTATATTATTCAAAGATGCTTGTCAACAATGGTATTACCGGTATTGAGTTTACTGAGGATAGTGTATTATTGTGTATTGATGAGGAAACGATAAATTCATTAATATATGAATACTCAGAAATGGCAAGTTGTGTTCTAAGTTGTGTAGAACAGTTTAAATTAGCAGGATAATGGCCGGAAATAAAAAATACGATTTATTTATTACATTCCCCGATCAACTTGAGGATACAGATGCCAAACTTTTCGAACTGATTAATTCATATATAAGAAATCTTGAAATTGCTATTCAAAGAATATTATCCCGCAAGATAATTATTGCCTTTAAAAAAAATGATTTCAAACATGACAATTTTGAGCAGTATTTAAAGGGCTCCTCGTTAGCTGTCTTCTTCACACATAATTCTTTCATTGATAATGAAAATTATACAACTGAACTTGAGGGTATTTGCGAAACTTTTGGGGACGAAGATTTTGATCCGTTACATGGTAATTCAAAAATTTTCAATATAAATCTTGAACCTTTAAAAAAGGAACTTAAGCCGGAATGTCTTAACCAGTTGATGCCATATGATTTTTATGAAAAGAATGTATATAACAGAAGAATCATTTCATTAGGCTTTGACAATCCTGATAATGCTTTGGCCGTTTATGGCAAGTTACTGGATTTAAGTTATGACCTGGCTTCAATTCTCGAACCTGGCTTGAAATTTTCACCCACTGATGGGGAAAACATCAGGTATATATATCTCGGGTTTACTACTTCTGATCAGCAACAATCACGTAATGAGATTAGAAGAGAGCTTCAGCATTGCGGATTCAGGGTATTACCTCTATTGAATATTCCCCCTTTTAGTGAAAAATTTAAAGAAATTTTATTATCTAATCTGGAAATATCAGAAACAATTGTTCAGATAATGGGATCGCAATATGGTGAAATATTAAAAGGAACCAAATACTCTCTTATAGACTTTCAGAATCAGGTTATAAAGGAATTTCAGGATAGTCAGAGAAGTAAAAAAATTAAAAGATATATATGGATTCCACAGAATCTAAAGATCAATGATCAAAGACAAACACTATATCTTAAAAGACTTAGAAGAGATGAAGCCGGGAGTAATACTGAGATCATTGAAAGTCCTCTGGAAACCTTTAAAACAATATTATCTGAGAGACTTGAAAATACAAACCATTCTGCACGAATGGATTATGAAAATATATCAAGAACATATATTCTTACTGAAGATGAATCAACACCCGATTTTGAACAGCTATACTCAACACTTTCTTTATCGGGCCTTAAAGTCTTAACCCTTGATCAAAATGAACAGATAGGAATATATGCACGACATCTTCAAGCACTGAAAGACTGTGATAGTGTTATAATTTATCAACAGGGAGACAGTGAATACTGGCTGAACAGTAAAATAAGAGACCTGATCAAATCGCCGGGTATAGGACGTCGAAGTCCTTTCAAGAAAGTAGTAGTTTGTGCAAAATCACTTCCTGATGAAGAGCTAATGGATATGGTTCAGGCAAATGTTGAGATTATGAAAAATGATGACAGCAGTCCTGACTTGATATTACAAAAACTTATTTCAGATGATTACCAATAAGGTACAACCTCGATATAGAATTAATAATAAACAGAATCCATTTCCGGGATTACGTGCCTTTGGTATTGAGGAAAGCCATTTATTCTTCGGAAGGGAAGGACAAAGTGAAGTGATTCTAGAGTACCTGGCTGAAAACAGATTCGCGGCGGTTACGGGAGCTTCGGGAAGCGGAAAATCTTCACTGATTTACTGCGGATTAGTACCTATACTACTTGGAGGATTTGTCATCGGAGCAGGGTCAAACTGGAGAATTCTTGCAGCACGGCCCGGAAACCAGCCTGTAAAAAATTTGGCGGAAGCAATTGCCGATGCAGGGATTGAACCCGCCGACGATAATAAAGAAGAGGTTGAAACAAACAGGAATATAGCTTATGCTCTTCTAAGAAGAAGTTCTTTCGGATTAGTTGATGCCGTATCACAAATGGGGCTTAAAAAGGATGAAAATCTTTTAATTATTATCGATCAGTTCGAGGAACTTTTCAGGTTTAAAGAAAGCAGGAACAATACAACTACAACTATCAATGAAACCGAGGCATATATTAAACTTCTTTCAAATGCTGTTCATCAGAGAAAGATGCCTGTATACGTTGTGCTTACTATGCGTTCCGACTTTGTTGGCGAGTGTAGTCAGTTTCAGGAGCTGACCCAGCTGATAAATGACAGCAATTTCCTTGTACCTCAGATGACAAGAGAGGATTTTTCACATGCGGTGCTTGGCCCTGTTTCTGTTGCTGGTGCGGAGATTGATCCTCAGTTACATCAGGAAATACTGAACTCAATTAGTGAAGGTACTGATCAGTTACCTGTATTGCAGCATTCACTCATGCGAACCTGGGAATTTTGGAAAAAATATAACGAACCGGGCACTCATCTGCGTTTACGTGATTACGAAGCCGCAGGAAAAATGGCAAATGCCTTGTCTATGCATGCAAACGAGGCCTATGAAACATTGTCGGAAGAGAGGAAGAGAATTTGTAAGAGTATGTTCAAAACTCTTACAGAAAAGAGTTCTGATAATAAAGGTATCAGGCACCCGGCAACAGTCAGAGAGATAGCTAATGTTGCACAGGCACGGATAGAAGATGTTATTGAAGTAATTAATGAATTCAGGTCACAGGGAAGATCTTTTCTTATACCGGCTGAAAATGTTGAACTTACTGAGAATACTGTTATTGACATATCACACGAAAGTCTGATGAGGGTTTGGGACAGACTTAAAGGCTGGGTGGAAGAAGAATCAAACTCTGTACAAATGTATATGAGACTTTCGGAAGCAGCTTCATTATACCAGTTGGGTAAAACCGGTTTGTGGCGTCCTCCCGATTTACAGCTTGCATTAAACTGGAAAAAAACACAGCAGCCTTCTTTAGCATGGGCAAAAAAATATAATCCGGCATTTGAAAAAGTGATGGTATTTCTTGATGCCAGTGAAAAGAAATTTCTCCAGGAGGAACAAAATAAAGTAAAACTGCAACGCCGTACTCTCAACAGAACAAGAAGGTTTGCAGTAACAATGGGTATTGTTGCAGTATTATTCCTGTTCATGGGGGCCTATGCTTTAAACAGAAGAAACGAAGCTATGAAACAAAAGCAGCTGGCTGAGGTATATGCCGCCAGAATGGAGCAGCTAAAGGATATAGCTGTCGAAGAGAAAGATGTTAAAGAAATAGAACGTTTGCTTGCACTTAGAAAAAAAGACTCGGCCGACAGAGCAAGAATGCAGGCACTATTGCAGTTGAGACAAACACAGGAAGAAGCGGAAGAAGCCTATGATCTGGTAACAGAAGTAACTCATGAAAGTGAAGTATTGAAGAAAACCACTGAACAGGCACAACGAGAAAGACAACTGGCAGAGCAGACAGCCCAGCTTGCCCGGGAAGAAAAAACAGCAGCAGAAAAAGAAAAGGCTCTTGAACTTCAGAAACGAATATTGTCTATTGCCCAGACAATGGCAGTTAAAGCAACACAGATTGAAGACAAAAGCCTTAAGGGACTTCTTGCATTGCAGGCATACATATTTAACAGACAATTTGGAGGTCCGGCTAATCACCCGGATATTTATCAGGGATTGTACAATGCCATTGTTGCCTTTAAAGGCAAAGGTTTTAATTCTTATACAGGTCACCAGGGTGCTATACGCTCGCTGGCTTTCTATCCTGCAAGTAATGTATTCTACAGCTCGGGAGCCGATGGTAAAATTCTCAGATGGGACCTTTCCGGTACATCAAGACCACAGGTACTCATTAATAATAATTTCTCGAACAGAAGTCTTGCAATAAGTTCTAATGGAAGGTGGCTGGCATGCGGAACAGGTACCTCCAGCATTCAGATCTTTAATTTAAAACAGCCAAACAGTCAACCGGTTTTAAAAGAAGCACACAGGGGTACTGTTGTTGATCTTGAATTTGTTAAAGGGAAAGATATATTGATTTCTATTGGCAGCGATAAATCGATCATGTATTGGAACCTGCTTACGGAAGAAAACAAAACAATAGTTACACATCCAACCAGGATTCGTGCTATCTGTCTGTCAGAAGATGGCAGATATATATATGGAGGTACAGATGATGGAAAGCTAATTCGCTGGAATATTGAAGATGGAAGTGCCAGAACTGTTTTCGATAATGGTGGTAACAGCATTTATGCAATCACTATCAGCTCGAATGGTTCCAGACTTGCGATAGGCGATAAGTCAGGGAATATCAGGATTATTGATGCGGTTACCGGGAAGAGGATATCTCAGGTTGCAGGCCATTCCAGCAGGGTTCTTGATATAGCATACAGTAACGATGAGTCTCAGCTGGCTACTTCCAGTTTTGATGGTACTATAAGGATTTGGAATGCCAGAAAACTTTCTCAAAATCCTGTAATAATTAAAGAACACGAAGACTGGGTATTTGCTATCGCTTTTAGCCTGGATGGAGAAAGTCTTGTTTCTTCAAGTGAGAACGGAATAATTTATTCGTGGTCAACTCGCAACGAATATATGGCTAACACTATTTGCAGGCTGGTTGAAAGGAACTTAACTCAACAAGAATGGTACATTTATGTAGGTATGGATATCGAATACCAAAAAACTTGCAGCAATTTGGAATAGTCGAGTAACTTTGAACAAATTTTGAAAATTAATGAAAGAATACCATATTATACTGTTTCCGGATTACTCTTTCAATATCTTTTACACAAGATGAATAAAAGGTTAGTAGTATTTTTAATTCTCATGCCGTTAATGTTATTGGCAGTGCATGCTCAAAAAAGTTGTATGAATACTCTTCGGGAAGCAAAAAGCCTCTACGAAGAAGGACTTATTGAAGAAATTCCTCATTTGCTGTCCGGTTGCATGGAATCAGGTTTTACGCGTGCTCAGCGTATTGAGGCTTATAAACTTATCATATTGGCGTACCTTTTTGACGACGATCAGTTTCAGGCTGAAAAAACAATGGATGAATTTCTGAAGAAATTTCCCGAATATGAAGTTATGCCAAATGATCCGGTGGAATTTGTTTATTTACTGGAGTCATATAAAACAGCTTCCGTATATTCCTTCAATTTCATGTTTGGACCGGTATTTTCCAATCAGCGTATTACTGAACATTATTCTTTAATGGGCGTGAACAAAAATAAAATGAGTGACCAGATTGGAACCGGATTTCAGGTAGGTACCGGCATGAGTCGTAATATTTGGAAAGCCCTGTATGTGAATATAGAAGGGTATTATACATGGCACTCTTATGGCAGTACAGAGGAAGGTATAATTACGTTTAGAAACACCGAAGGAGAATTTGCCACAATTACTGTAAAGGAGAAATTAAATAAAATAGACGTTCCTCTTAGTCTTACTTATAAGTTCGATCTCGGGAAACTGAATTATTTTCTAAGTATCGGAGGAATGGCAAGTTTTGTGCAAAGCGCAATTCTTGAACCCGAAAGATCTCAGCCTGCTATAAATGAATCCATTCCCGGAGGTGAAAGAGATATTAAACAGCACCGTCAGGAAATATGCTACTCCGCAGTTGCCGGCATGGGACTGGAATATAAAATTCCAAGAGGATTCATTGTTCTGGACATCCGTCATCATATGGGATTGAACAATATGGTAATTACTGATGAAAGATATTCATCGCCCAGGCTGCAGTCCGGTTTCTTTTATCTCGATGATGATTTTAGCCTGGATTATCTCAGTATAAATATCGGTTATCATTTTTCAATTTATCAATCGAAAAAAGACAGGCGCTAATGTTATTATTATGAAAAGAATTATTCCATTTACTATATTACTTACTGCTGTTTTAAGTTCGTGCGATAATTACGAAGCTAGCGATCTGCAGAAAGAAACCTTTATAAAATATTATGGGGTTAATTCTGTAAATAAAGGTATGAGGGTACTGTCAACAGACGATGACGGTTATATTATAATGGGCAATATAGACATTACAGGAAGAGGAAAGGAAATCTGCACAATCGAAACAGATGAGTTTGGTAATGCCATTCGTCCCGTAAAGACTTATGGAGGTATATCTGATGATTACGGGTATGCATTCAGGGCCAATTCTTCAGGTTATATCATTGCAGGCAGTACAGGACAGGAAGATTCTGAGTTTAAAGATATTTTCCTTGTGCAGATAGATGATGCGGGAGATACACTTTGGACAAAAAGATTCGGGAACCCTTCCGATGATGAAGTCTATGACGTACTTGTAAATGATAACGGAAACTTAATTATCACAGGTTATTCAGACAATACGGGTGCAGGATATAAAAGAGATATCTTTTTGGCTGAAATCAGTCCCGAAGGGATAACAGAAAAGCATGAATATATAAACTTAAGTGAAGACCAGGAAGCATATGCAATTGCTCAGGCCGGAGATAAATATTTACTTGCCGGTTACACAAGAGGGAAACCGGATGGAACAACTACTTCCAATGCATATTTAATTTACGGGGGTTTTAGTTCCCCATGGGTACCAACTAATGATACAAGTGACGGTAATTCAATTGCTGTTTCTATTATTATTGGTGAGCCTGAAATACAGAATTCGGATACTATTCTGAACTTCACTGTTACATGTAATGAAGATCTGGCAAATCTGGATCAGTCACAGGTCTATTTACGTGGAGTTGAGGTTGAAATCAACGAGGATGATGTGCCTGTAATGACCTGGAAGAAGGCATTTGGTGAAAGACAAAATTGCAGGATTGGCTTGGCAATGAGAAGAAATAATGAAATATTTATGGTTGGAAATTCCGGTTTCGACAGTGAGTTTGGTGATATGATGCTGCTCAGAACAAGCCTTGACGGTAATGCTCCGGCATATTTATATTTAGGAGATGACGAGTCATATACAGGGAATGGGTTCGATTTTACTTTTGATGGCGGTTTTATATTGACCGGCACAAATAAAACCAGTGAGATAAGTGTAATAACGCTCATTAAACTAAATTCTGAAGGCAGCCTATAACATTCGTTCCTGAAGGATTTATTATCCTTCGGATACCAATATTTGCAATTCATCAAATAGTTTGAAAAATGCAATATTCAAATAGTTAATTTTATAGTTCTCAACCTAGAATAAGACCGTAGTCATGATACAGTTGAAATTACACCAATATATAGTTGTTGCATTAGCTTTATTAATTGTAAATAATGCTTTTGCAGATCCTCCCGAAGCTCATTCAGTAACCATAACAACTGGGCCGTTTGTTCCTGTTACCAGCATTGTTGGCAGTTATACTTTTTACGATCCCGATGGTGACGGAGAAAGCGGGACAGTTCTGGAATGGTTTACCTCTGCTTCATCTTCCGGCAGCTCGCCGACTTTATATACTTCAGGTACAAGTACGATCAATGCTACAGTTGCATTGAGAGGATTGTATGTTGCATTCAGGGTAACCCCCGGCGATGATAACCCCGGAGATCCGGCAGGAACACCGGTTTTCAGTAACTGGGAACTTGTAAATGGTGCACCCGTTGCAGTACTTGATCAATATTTTGGATTATCCGATGAAGGAGATGATCTCGTGTTAGCTGCACCGGGTATTCTTGGTAACGACCTGGGTGCTGATGAAGGGCAAACGTTAACAGTTAATTTACCCGTGGTCTCAGGGCCAACTTACGGAAGCCTTTCCATAAATACAAATGGTTCTTTCACTTATACTCATGATGGATCGGAGAATCTCACAGATCAGTTTACTTATAACATGACCGATGGTTATGAAACAAGTAATTCGGTTGTGGTGCAGATACAGGTAAACCAGGTAAATGATGCACCCATATTCACTTCTGTGCCGGTAATAACAGCAACAGAAGGCATAGTTTATACTTATAATATAATTACTTCCGATCCCGAAAACCATGTAAGAACAGTATCAGGAATTACTGTACCAACATGGCTGACCTTAACCCCGGGCCCCAGTGGCACTGCAACATTAACAGGTACTCCCGGAAATGACGATGTCGGACCAAATAGTGTAACCCTCAGGGTTTCGGATGCAACGGAACATTCCGATCAGAGTTTTACAATAAACGTTACAGGGGTTAATGACCCTCCGGAACTGGATAATATTGAAACAACACCTTTGGCATACCAAGAAGGACAGGCAGCTACTGTAATTACTTCTACTATTACGGTTGACGATCCCGATAATTCGCAGCTGCAATCAGGAACGGTTTCTATAACATCAGGACTCGTAACTACGGAGGATATTCTTTCATTACCATCAACTCCTCAATATACAACTTCTTATTCTCCCTCAACAGGTATACTTTCAATTACCGGTAGCACTTCATTAAGTGTTTACCAGCAGGCTTTACGTAATGTCAGTTACCGGAATTCTAATACAGCAGACCCCGATGAAACTGACCGCGTAATTACTTTCAGGGTTTATGATGGCACGGCATATAGTAATCTTGAAACACGTACCATAGAAATCACTGGTGTTAATGACAGACCAGACGCAGTTGAAGACAGCTACGAGGGAGTGAATGAGGGAGAAACGTTGACTGTTCTGGCTGCTGACGGTGTGTTGGATAATGACATCGATGTTGATAATGACCCTTCCGAACTTGAAGCTCATTTAGTTGATGATGTGCTCTATGGTGATCTTACACTGAATCTTGACGGATCATTTACTTATGAGCATGACGGCAGTAACAACCATTCCGATGCTTTCACCTATTATGCTTACGATTCTGAAGACGAATCGGATACCGTTGTTGTTAACATTACCATAACCGATGTTAATGATGCACCGGTTTTGGATAACATTGAGACAACCCATTTAATTTTCACAGAAGATGATAATCCACGTTTAATAACTGCTACCATAACAGTAACCGATGGCGACGATTCCAGTCTGGAAGAAGCTGAAGTTGTCATCGATTCGAACTTTGTATCTGGTGAAGATTCGCTCACATTTCCGATTATAGGGGCGTTGACTATTGAGTTTGACACACTGACCGGTATACTTACTGCAACCGGTACGGCACCTGTATCTACGTATCAGAATTTATTCAGGAGTATCCGGTACTGGAATACAAATCATGAAGATCCATCCGAGCTTGGACGCAAAGTAACCTTCACTGTTTCAGACGGGGATTCAATAAGTGATCCGGTATCAAGAATAATTGAAATTGTAGGAACAAATGACCCACCGGAGGCAGAGGATGCAGATATTTTAGGTACTGATTTCTATGTTGATGAATTACTCACAGCATCCTATACATTTACTGATCCTGATGGAGATCCCGAAGGAAATACACTGTTCAGGTGGTATACAGCAGAAAATGAAGAAGGTGATGACTGGAGACAAATCACAGGTGCGATTTCCGATACGTTTACAACCCGGTTTAGCGAAGGAGGAAGATATATAAGCCTTGTAGTCAGGCCTTATGATATTTACGGGTTGGTTGGAGTATACGATACCAGTGCTCCGTATTACATTGATGCAGCACCTGAATTTATAACTTTCGCCGTCATGAATGAGGAACATCCCGGAGCAATAGCTGTTGGAGAAACTGTTAGCGTTGATTATGAATATTCTGATTTTGAAAATGATGACGAAGGTATCCATGAATTTCAGTGGTACCGATCAGAAACCGGAAGCTGGGATGATGCAATAGAAATTCCCGGAGAAGATACTGAAGAATATGAAATAGTCGAAGCCGATACGGGCTTGTATATTGGGATTGAAGGAACTCCTTTTGCTTTGGATGGTTCAAGTCCGGGCGACGTGTATCGGTCAGGCTGGTATCTGGTAAGTGAGTTGCCGTCAGCTGTTATTTCGGGAGTTGACAGTATATGTAATTATGATACGGCGATCGCAATTCTTACAGTAACCCTCTCAGGAAACAACCCGCCATGGTCATTTATATATACAATTAATGGCGAAAACGAAACAGAAGTTACAGGTATAGAGGCTGAGGATGCGATATATGAACTGGAAGTCTCCGATACAGGTCTCTATGAATTGGTTGAAGTTAGCGACACAGAATTCGATTTCGGTACGGTCACAGGATCAGGACATGTGGCATACTATCCAATGCCCACTGCAACCCTTACCGAAGAAGAATTTGCCATCTGCGGCAATGATGAAGATACATATTCCATTCCTGTAGAACTTACGGGTAAAGCTCCGTGGAGTATATCTTATGAGATTGATGGTGAACCTGGTGGAATTATAAATGGTATTGAAGAATCCCCTGCAGAGATCGATGTATCGATAGAAGATGCTGGTCTCTATACAATTGCCGAGGTTATCGATGCTAACTGTATCGCAGAAGGGACAGGCAGTACAGATGTAATTGAAAAAGAAAATCCACAGGCTTCCATGTCCGGTGATGTTTCCGTTTGTCCTGAAGACACAGCGGTAATAGAAATCACACTAAGTGGTGACGGACCATGGACTTTCTATTATACACGCGATGGTTCTGATGAAGATTCCGTTATTGTACCCGATGGATTAGTACCTGTTACATACGAATTAGAGATTACCGAACCCGGTCTGTATGAATTAACAGGTGTAAAAGACCAGCTTGATGATGGTTGCTTTTTCGGGCAATCAAATGTTGAATATTATGATCTTCCAACGGCATCAATAACTGGTGATGAAAGTATTTGTGAAGGAACCAGTGCCACTTTCCCGGTTACATTAACGGGTGAGGGCCCATGGGATATTATTTATCGGTTCAACGGGATTCCTGAGGATACGATTGAAGGTATCGGTTCCAGTCCGTATTTGCTTGAAGTATCTAAGGAAGGAAATTATTCAATAGCAGCAGTCAATGATATGAACTGTACCGGTACAGCTTCAGGGTCGGCACATCTGGATACTATTCTTGCGCCAAATGTGGTGATTTCAGGAGAAGGTATCAACATATCAGAACCGGTATCTACTGCAACATATAGTACAGAGATTGATGAGGTTCCGCTTTATGTGAATTTTCCAGGCGGTAATTTCAATGAATCCGATTATAGTTTAGCCATTCAGGGAGGATATGATGACTGGACTTTTTATCCTTTAATTGCATATATAGTACATGGTTCACCTTTTATGATGCGGTATGCTTATCAGGATCCTGGAACAGGATGTGTAGGGAAGGATTCAGTATTAGCCACAATTTTGGAATCAGGAGCTGAGATACAGTTTCCGTATGGAGATTCATTAAAACCAATGTACTGTTGTAATGAAGATTCCATTGAGATCATTGGCGTGAATATAGAGAAAAATATTGGTTCTTTTTCAATAACCGGTAACAGTGCTGCCTTATATCAGGAAGAAGGAAGTAACACTGCTTTTATTTTACCTTGGGAAATTGGAAGCGGAAGAAACGTAACAGTCACTTATTCTGTTGAAGTTGTAGGTGAGATTATAACCGATCAGGAAACGTTTAGTTTCAATTTAGTTAACTCAGAATTTACCTGGGATAATGAATGCTATAATGATTCCAGTAGAGTACAGTTTACTGATTTGTCTTATAGCGAGTCTTTTTATGATGATACGATAAATACATATATCTGGAATTTTGAAATTGGCGAGGAGATTGTAACCAGGGTCGATTCGCAAACGACGATGACATTCGAAAACCTTGATTCTTATAATGTTGAACATATTGTTATTTCCAATTTTGGTTGTTCTGATACTACGGTGAAGCCACTAATTTTAAAACCGACTTATGATGTTTTCCAATCGGATTATTATGCTGATTTCTCTTCAGGGACATCTTATTGGGAAAGTAAGCCAGTGCAGGAAGGAAGTATAAAAAGCTGGGAACTCGGTTCACCTTCAGAACCAGGATATTACTTTGATAATACAAGAATATCAAATGCTTGGTACACCGATATTGTGAATATTAATCTGGATGAAGAGTCATTTGTAATAAGTCCATGCTATGATTTTACACGTGCAAAACGACCCATGATCAAAATGGATATCTGGAGGGGGTGTACAGATGGATATGATGGAGCGGTTTTACAATACACCAATGATAATGGTGAAAACTGGTATGTTGTCGGAAGGTTGAACGATGGCAGCATCAACTGGTATAACACCGATGATCTGGATCAGCCGGGAATACAGATCAGGGGATTGGGCTGGACAGGGCATTACACCAACTGGGAGACAGCCAGACATACACTGGACGGCATTATCGGATCACCGCAGGTTCGGTTTAGGATTGCGTATGGTGCCGAAGGTATCAGTATTCCAAAAGACGGGTTTGCATTTGATAATGTCCGGATCGGTGAACGTTCAAAAAGGGTGCTGGTTGAATATTTTACCAATTCAGGGGATGAAGACCTTGTTGCTCCGAATGCTAGTTTCAATAGGGTGATAAATAACCAGCTTACCATGGATGCAGTTGACCTGCAATACCACATGGGTTACCCGGGTAATGATCCTTTCTATGCACTGAATCCATATATTGCCGATTCAAGAGAAGCTTTTTACGGTTTAATAAGTGTACCCTATGCAATTATGGATGGCGGACCGGATTCAAAACCTGGTTATAAATTTGATTACAGCAACGACAGTATTGAACAGATAGATATAACCAGAGCCGTCCTTGGAGATAATAAATTTGATATAGATATTACCACATTGTTTGGCACTAACAGTTTGTCAATTGAAGTCGAGGTATCTGCACTTACTGCAGTTGAGCAGAGTGTACTTACTCTGCATGTTGTTATTATTGAAGAACTGGTAAAAGAAGTAATAGGTGAAAATGGAGAGGACCGCTTCGAAAACGTTGTAAAGAAAATGTTACCTAACCCCGGCGGAACAACATTTAACAGAAGCTGGTCAATAGGAAATTCAGAAAGTGTATACTTTGACTGGGATTATGAAGATGTATTCGATGAGGATGAATTGCGTGTTGTAGCATTCATTCAAAATAACGAAACCAGGGAAGTTTACCAGGTGGGATATAAAAATCCATATATAGTGGATGGAATTTGGGATAACGAAATTACTGAGGGAATGCTGTTTACGCTTTATCCAAACCCGGCCATGGATTATACAATCCTGATTTTCAATGAACCACTGAAAAATGAAACAAGAATTGAACTGCTTGATTTTTCCGGAAGAAGCCTGGAAAGTTCAGTATTATATGCAAATCAGGATATGGTCAGGATTGATCTGAACAACCTTGAAGCAGGGATATACATTATTAGAACAATAGATAAAAACAACAGGGTGAGTTCACAGAAACTGGTAGTTCTTCGTAATGATTAGTTTTAATCACATATAAATAATTCTAAGAAACCTCCGGAATTTCCGGAGGTTTTTTCTATGTATATGAATCACTGTTTCAATAGTTTTTCAGCAAACTCATGCCCAAATTTTTTCAGTGCTTCAGCTTTTTCCTCACCGGGAGCAAACCTTGATGACATGCCATTCATCACTATATTCAGTTTAAGTTTCTGCAGGTGTTCTTCTATAAGTTTTACAGCTTCGCCACTCCAGCCATAAGACCCGAAGGCAGCAGCTTTTTTCCCTTTATCGCGTATGGGATTAATTACTGAAAATAATTTATAGACCGACAGCACGGTGTTCTGATTGATGGTAGGTGAACCGATCAATAAAGCATTACTTCTGACGATCATCTCTTCAAGTTCTCCCAGCATGATATTTTCGATATCGACCACCTTAATATCACACGCCAGTTTTTCCCTGATCCCTTCTGCTATCTGTTCTGCCATTTTCTTTGTAAATCCATATGCCGAAACATAAGTAATAAGTACATTATTACCTTCGCAATATGAACTGGCAAGATAGAGTTCGGCATATTTCTTCGATTTCTGAACCAGATCTTTCCATGATGATCTGAGTATCGGTCCATGACCGGGGCATATAACCGAAATATCCAGACCTTCTATTTTTTCTATAGCCTTCAGCATAAATTTACTGAATGGCTTAAGTATTATATCGAAATAATATTTAAAATATTCTTCGTAATCATCTACCTCATCATCGAACATATTTTCGTTGCAGTAATGTGCTCCAAAAGAATCACATGTAAACAATATTTTTTCTTCTTCGAGATAAGTATAGATAGTATCGGGCCAGTGAAGGTTTGGAGCACCGATAAACCGGAGTGTTTTATTACCGAGAGACAAGGTATCGCCATCTTTCACTATTTCAGAATTAAAGGATTGATTCATTATTTCACCCAGGTAATTAATAGCCTGTCTGCTGCCATATACCTTTGCCTTTGGGGCTAAACTCAATAAATGTCTTATACAACCTGAATGGTCTGGTTCTGTATGGTTTATAACTATTACTTCAATCTGAGAAGGGTCGACAACACTTCTTATCTTATTAAGATAGTCTTCTTTATATGTTTCTTTGGCTGTATCAATAATTGTTTTCTTTTCAGCATCTATAAAATATGAATTGTAAGTAGTGCCGTAATGAGTTTCCATGACAATATCGAATGTAACTATATCATTATCGAGAATACCAATCCATTTTACTGAATCACTTACTTGTAATACTGATTTGTCCATATTAATAATTCTGGGTTGTAAAAGTTTTTATTAGTCTGACGAAAATAAAAAAGATTTACCTAAATACGGAACTACAGCTTTCTATAATATAATAAATAAAAAAAGGGTGCCTAAAAAGTCATTACTTCGTCATTGCGGACGAAGTGAGGCAATCTTAGCATTTTATTTTAAACAGATTGCCGCGTCGTTCCTCCTCGCAATGACGGTATCTTTAAGCTTTTTAGACACCCTCTATGTGTTAACGATAAATCCTTATCAGTTATTTTTTTTCACAAGGTGTTGAACACGTTTTCTTACAACTTTCCTTTTTATCTTTTTCGCTTGTGCTTTTTTCATCAGATGAAGCAGAGGCATTCTCTGCTTTTTTGTTATCATCTCCATCCTGGACTACAAATGTTTCATTTGTTATGGTAACCTGACTTGCAACCGTGGAAGCCGAAACAGCAACAAGCAGTGTGAATGCAAAGAGGAAAGAAAGCTTTTTCATAATAATCATAATTTTATTAATTAATATTTCTATGCTCAAAAATAATTGAGGTCACTGATACCTGCTGTTAAAAGCAAGTTAAGAAGAATATAAAAACTGTTAATTAAAATAAAATTATTCAGAGAGAAATTATTAATTGATGGGATGCTGTATAGAAAACCCTTTGTATACTTTGTGAATTTGCTTTGTGTTACGTCGTGCTATCCTTGGTGTTTTTTGCAGTTAGAAATAAGTGCAGTTTTATAAAATAATTCACCACGAAGGCCACTAAGTACTTCACAAAGGCACCAAATATTCAATAAACTAGTACATTGATTATGAATTTTGAAGTATTTACTTTGTGTCTTAACAAAAAAAACATACATCTTTGTTTAAGATACCTCTTTAATTAATCTTCTATCAGCGGTCTGTTTTTGATTTTGACGCAAAGTATTTTTCACATCAAAGAGGAAGGGGACGTAACCTTTGTGTAGCAGTCTTCTCATAAAGGAGTGCTGCAATCACAAAATATCGTTTGTTCCCCATCCAATTTTCAAAGGTCTTTTAAGATATATTTTATTTTACTATTCCAAGTTCGTATTCAACCTGATTAGTTAATACGTACCTTACCCTGCTTAACATTTTACGTACTATTCTGATAATTGCTTTATACTTGTTCATTCTCTTGGTCAGTTCGTTGAACGTGATCATTAGTGCAGGGTCTTTCCTTATGGCTTCCCATGAAGCTTCTATCATCATTATTTTCAGTTCTTTCCTGCCACGCCTGATCATTTTACCTGTAATAACTTTATCTCCTGATGCATACATTCTTGGAACCAGACCTATATAGTTGCAGAGGTCATCCAGCCTTTTAAATCTTTTTATATCACCTATTTGTACTAAAATGGTTATTGCCGTGGTTATACCTATGTCCGGTATAGTAATCAATAATTTATAATTGTCACTGTATTCTGGTAGTTTTGATAGTCCTCGGACCTGTTTGTTGGCCAATAAAAGTTCTTTTCTCAACATTGCTCCTATCTCAATATAATTGTCAAGTACTTGTCTAAGACTTTATTCTTTTATAGTAAATTCTTTTAACCCGTTGATGTAATTTTTACTCCAATGCCGAGTCTGGGATGATGTAAACTTAGCTGGGATAGGTATCCCAAATTGTAGAAGCAGAGATTTCACCCTGTTCTTTGTTCGGGCTATGTCCTTTACTATTCTAAATCTTTGGCGTAATAAAGCTCTGTCGGCTTCAAGTTTTCTCTCGGGTATATGAATGGCTTCTAATTCATTTGATCGTAATGATCTTGCCACCTTCCGACTATCAGCCTTATCCGTTTTTTTATTGGCGTTCTTTTTGACATGTTGGTAAACCAGCCGGGTGAATTACAGAACAATTTATTCCAAGTTTTTGTAATTCTCTACATGCTCCAAAACCACTAAAACCTGCTTCGTATACAGCATGAAAAATGCCTCCAGGAAAATTACTGTTTAAGTAATCTGCCAATATAACAGGATCAGGATTTTGGCTCATTGTTTTATGCTCATACTGTTCTCCCAAAATGGTAACCTTCCAACTTTTTTTTATGATAATCTATTCCAATATACAATGACTGGTCTATGAATAAATCTTTTGTAACTTTCGTTTGCATAAGCTTTGTATTTTAATTAGTATTTGCTATTCTCTAATTTAAAATAATTTTAGCTTATGCTTTTTCAAACATAACTACTTTGTGGTAATAAATAAATGCAACCAGATTTAATTATTTTACCACAAAGCGCTCAAAGTACTATACAATGGCGTCAAAGGTTTGAATAACCAGGAAATTCAACTTTAAATTTTTAAGTATTCCCTTTGTTTCACCCTGCCTGCCGGTATACATACCTAAGGTTTGCAGGCAGGTTTATGGTTAATAATTTACAACTCTGCCAGCACTGTTAGTCTGCCAACGGATTTCTGTCCGACTTTACATGTGATTTTTGCATTTACCGGCAGGAAGACATCAACACGCGAACCAAATTTTATGAAACCCAGCTCTCTTCCGGCAGGAGCAATGTCATTTACTTTTGAATAAGTGCAGATTCTGCGGGCTACGGCACCTGCAATTTGTTTGACAAGTATTTCGGTCCCGTCATCTTTTCTGATCACAATGGTGCACCTTTCGTTCTCTGTTGATGATTTCGGATGCCATGCCACCAGGTAATTTCCCTTATGATATTTTATATACGATACAGTACCGCCAACAGGGTAAACATTCTGATGTACATTTAACGGTGACATAAATATGGATATTTGTATTCTTTCGTCTTTGAAATATTCTTTTTCCTCTGTTTTTTCAATTACTACAATTTTTCCGTCGGCAGGAGCGTAAACCAGGTTTTCTATTTGATCGCACTTTCTTCCCGGAACTCTGAAAAACCAGATAATAAGAAGGAAAAGTATGAACAGGGGTGATATAATAGTTACCTTAAATATAAATTGCACGGGGATATACCATGAAATGAAAGCTAATGCCAGTAGTGCCAGAAAAGCAATTATTATTACAGTACGTCCTTCCTTGTGAAGTTTCATGGTATGGATCTATTTAATAATTATCATCAGGATTATATAAATAATCGGGCTCACAAAAAGCAAAGAGTCTGCTCTGTCTAAAATACCACCATGTCCGGGCATTATAGTTCCCGAATCTTTGACGGCTGCCGTTCTTTTTAGCGAAGATTCAACAAAATCGCCAAATATGCAAGCTATAATTGTCAGAAACCCGATGGTTACCCAGTTTATCAGTCCCGGATCGGGATATAAATAATATATAACGAGGGATGCTAAAATTCCCATAACCAGTCCGCCAAAAAATCCTTCCCATGATTTCTTTGGTGAAATACGTTCAAATATCCTGTTTCTGCCAATAGCCAAACCGACTAGATAAGCAAAAGTATCATTGGTCCAGATAATAACAAAGATTGCCAGAGTGAACGGAATATTGGTCTGTAAAGATATTTGCTGGATCAGGTTTAGCAGGATTAGCGGCAGAGTTATATATATACTGCCAAACATAGTTACTGCCATTATATAACTTGGATTTCCATTCCGGGTATATAATGCGGAAACAGGTATAATAAGAAACAAAAGTACCACAGGAATTATTACATAACCGGGCTGCATATCCATACTGATAATAAGAACTGAAAGCAGAAAAAACACAGAATTAATTATGACCCACTTACCAGTTGTTTTTACACCAAGTTCAGAGTAAATACGCGAGAATTCACGTAAAGAAATATAGTTTAAAATTACTGTTATCAGACCAAAGAATATTGGATGTAATAGCAGGGAAACAATAATGAGGGCGACATAAACTGAACCGGTAAGTGTTCTTATAAGAATATTTTTCATGTATGATTACTTTTCAGGGAATGCATCGTTATTCTTTTATGTTGAAGTGTCTTCAATTGCATTTAGAATATATTTTCCACGAACTGCATTATTACGTTCAACATACAACTCATAAAAACCAAAATGATAATTTGAGTCTTGTTTATTTATAACAACCGCATCAATTTCTTTTTCAATGAGCACATCTTTGGCTATTTCAGCGAGGTATGCGGTATTACTTTTAAAAATACAAACCCAGTTTTTTTCCATATGCGAATATATACTGAATGCACAAAGGTTTGCAAATTTTCTTTTTTAAATTCTGATGAAATTATATCAAAAAAGGTTCAGTAATGAATAATAAAAAAGGTGAGCAATAAAAACGCACCTTATTATTAAAAAAGATATATTTAAGTTAACTCGTTTCCGCTTTCTTTTTTACAGCTGCTTCTTTTTTATTTACTGGTTTTTTTGTGACAGTTTTAGATGCAACTTTTTTCTTTTTTTGGTTTGCATTATTTTTTCTGGCAGTATCTACCATAGGCATTTCGTCGGGATTAAAAACCCTTTTACCAAATATCTTTTCGAGGTCTTCAGTGAAAATTACTTCTTTTTCAAGAAGTATTTTTGCAAGCTTTGAAAGTCCTTCCTTATTATCGACAAGAATTTTTTTAGCCCGGCTATATTGTTCATCAATAAGTTTGCTTACCTCTTCATCGATTAATTCTGCAGTTTTTTCGCTATATGGTTTTGTAAATGAATATTCACTTTGCCCGGTTGAGTCGTAATAGCTTTTATTTCCAATCTTATCGCTAAGTCCAAAATAAGTAACCATGGCAAAAGCCTGTTTAGTGATTTTTTCCAGATCGTTAAGTGCTCCTGTTGACACCCTCCCAAAATTTAATTCTTCAGAAGCTCTTCCTCCCAGTGCAGAACACATTTCGTCGAGCAGCTGCTCACGCGTGGTTATCTGTCTTTCGTCAGGCAGGTACCAGGCCGCACCGAGTGCTTTACCGCGGGGAATAATGGTTACTTTTACCAAAGGGCTGGCATGTTCAAGCATCCAGCTTACTGTTGCATGTCCGGCTTCGTGATATGCAATGGTTGTTTTTTCCTGCTGTGTTATAATCTTGTTTTTCTTTTCCAATCCGCCAATAATTCTGTCGATAGCATCGAGAAAATCTTGCTTTTGAACATTCTTTTTATTCTTTCTGGCAGCAATGAGTGCAGCTTCGTTACAAACATTAGCAATATCAGCTCCTGAAAATCCCGGAGTCTGTTTTGCCAGAAATTCGATCTGAAGATCTTTCTCCAGCTTAAGCGGTTGCAAATGAACTTTAAAAATTTCTGCTCGCTCATTCATATCAGGTAGTTCAACATGTATTTGCCTGTCGAACCTTCCAGCACGGAGTAGTGCCCTGTCCAAGATATCAGCACGGTTGGTAGCTGCAAGAATAATAACACCTGAATTTGAAGCGAACCCATCCATTTCTGTTAAAAGCTGGTTCAGGGTGTTTTCGCGCTCGTCGTTGGCACCGAAATTCGGGTTCTTACCTCTGGCACGTCCAATAGCATCAATTTCATCAATAAATACAATGCAGGGTGCTTTCTCCTTTGCCTGTTTAAAAAGGTCTCTGACGCGTGATGCTCCAACACCAACAAACATTTCAACGAAATCGGAACCAGACATGGAAAAGAAAGGCACATTGGCTTCACCGGCTACGGCTTTTGCAAGTAATGTTTTCCCTGTTCCCGGAGGGCCAACCAGAAGTGCTCCTTTAGGTATCTTCCCCCCAAGCTCTGTATATTTTTTTGGTTTTTTCAGGAATTCAACTATTTCCATTACCTCCAGCTTGGCTTCTTCAAGACCTGCAACATCTTTAAAGTCTACCTTAACATTGGTGTCTTTATCAAATATCTTTGCCCTCGATTTTCCTACATTAAAAATATTACCGGCACCACCCGGACCGCCTCCGGCACCGCTCATCCTGCGGAAAATAATAAGCCATATTACGACAAGTATAGCAACAGGAAGTAACCAGGCTAACAATTCATTAAATATGTCTTTTCTAACCTCGCTGCCTGGGTATATTTTTTCATCATCACTGAAATTGACCTGAGCTTCCTCAAGCATGGTAATAAAATTATCGACCGATGGAAAATTATACTGGTAATGCGGACCTGTTCGCGCAAATTTATTTAATCCCCTGTTAAGTACTTCACTGTACTTAGGACTGTCGAGCCTGTCTTGTTTGATATATATTTCAGCAAATGTCTGGTTTACAATTACAATTCTTTCAACATCATGCTCCAACAGCATTTCGCTCTTAAAGGTTCTCCAGTCAACAGGAATGGGGCTCCTTCCTTTATTGAACATGAACATCGAAATGAGTGTCATTCCAATAATGACAGGAATAAGAAATGAACTGAATTTATTTTTATTCTTATTATCATTCGGATCGGGTTTTTTACCCTCGTTCATTTTATCTCTTATCGGATTCTGTTTGTTCTCTGCCATTTTTTGAAATCATTAAATAAAACTTTCCTCAATTTTTAAAATTCGGGCATCGCCCCATAGCTCTTCGAGACGATAAAAATCGCGGAATTCTTTCTGAAAAACATGGACAATAATACCGTTAAATTCCAGTAATATCCACATTGCATTTTTTAGACCTTCGCGGTGCCCGGCAGTTTGATTAAGCTCTTCTTTTACTTTTTTCTCAACAGAGTCAGCAATTGCACTTACCTGTGTATTTGAATCTGCATGGCAGATTATAAAATGATCGCAGAATGCATTCTGAACGTCTGTTAAGTCGAGGTCAACAATTTCCTGACCTTTCTTCTCTAAAATTCCTTCTACAATATTGTTTAACAGTAAATCGTTGTTTCCCAATAGATTATTTACCACGTTTTAAATTGAAACACAAATGTAGTAATTTTATAACTTAAATATAATTAAAGCGTTCATCGCTGCAAAATTATTGTCGATCGCATGTATTCAATAACAATACCAATTTAAAAAATTCCTAATTTCGTTTATCAATACTAACCGGCAAACCAGTGGAATATTTAATCCAAAAGCTTGATACTGTAAGCTCAACAAACAATTACCTGAAGAGTTTACTTAAAAGTGGTGAAATCCCGGAAGGCACTGTAATTATGGCAGACTATCAGTCAGAAGGCCGAGGACGTGGAAATAACGGGTGGCATTCGGCAAAAGGAATGAATTTGATATTTAGTATTTTGTTTAAACCCGGAATTTCTGCCGGCGATCATTTTTTTCTTACGGAATTTATCTCGCTGGCGATAACCGATGCTTTAAAATCGGTTGGTATTGAAACTACAATTAAATGGCCCAATGATATATATTGGAGAAATAAAAAATTAGCAGGACTGCTTATTGAAAATATAATAAATCAGGATAAGGTGCAGACGTGTATTGTAGGAATAGGACTGAATGTAAATGAAACAGATTTTCCGGAGGATTTACCTAATCCGATATCCATTAAACAGATTATAAAAAGAGGTATGGACAGAGAGGAACTGTTGAATCAGATTCTTAAAGCTCTGGATATAAGATATCACCAACTAACGATTAATGATTTTATCTTTATTCATAATGAATATAATAACCAGTTATATTTAAGAGATACAGTATCACACTATAAAGTGAAAGGTGAAATTGTTGAGGCTGCTGTTATCGGAATAAGAAAGAACGGAGAGCTAAAACTTCAGCATTTGAATGGTGAAATTAAAAAGTATCTGTTTGGAGAAGTGGAATATATGTGAGACGTTTAATTGTTTAATTGTTTAATTGGGAGTGTAATTGTTAAAATAGGGAGTGTTCATTTAAGTGTGTCATCCCTTTAAATTCTATTTTCAAATATAATTGTTAATTGATTTAAAATGGTTGGCCAATCAT
>JAFGIP010000057.1 GCA_016929525.1 Bacteroidales bacterium | reverse complement strand
TGATTGGCCAACCATTTTAAATCAATTAACAATTATATTTGAAAATAGAATTTAAAGGGATGACACACTTAAATGAACACTCCCTGGCAATCTAAATCCCAATGACAAATAATCACTGTTTAATCGTTGAATCGTTGAATTACCTCCCTTGCTTATTTATAAACCGGCAAGGTTGGTGAGCTCGCTTCGCTCGGTTGATGAATTAAAACACACCCACATCGAAGATCGTAAAGTATTAAAATGTATTATCTTCCCCTCTCGAGAGGGGGACCTAAGGGGGTGTGTGAATTATAGGTTAATGGTATCTTTAAAAACATAAAAGTTATACTAGAAAGAGGAATAATAAAACACTTCTCTAATTTAAATGAACAATCCCTTATTATCTGATCACAATTATTTTTCTTGTCTGATAACCAATGGAATTGTTAAATATCTTAAGGTAATAAATCCCGACAGCGTAGTTAGAAAAGTCAACATAATTGTTATGTTTTCTTTCCAGTAATTCTCCGGTATCACTATAAAGCTCATAATACAACAACTCATCATATTCGATTGTAAGAAAATCTCTGACAGGTACAGGATAGACTTTAATATTATTCTCACTTTCAATATTATCAAGCCCGGTGATAATACTCAGGCGCGTTATAATGATGCTGTCGCAACCATAAATTGTATATAATGTATCGAAATAAGTTCCCGTCTCGGTTTGATATTCGCCCTGTGCATAATATAATGAACCCTCGTTAATTGAAGTATCTATTATTATTTCTTCTACAGGATTAACAATAATTTCAATTTCACTGATACTGTCGCAATTTCCTTCCACTTTAACGGTATCCATGTAAATTCCGGTTTCGGAGTAATAGTTATCACCAAAAAGGATACTGTCGTTCTCACAAATAGTTTCTGTAAATGAATATCGAATTCCTTTACACAAATTAAAGTTAATGACAAATATGTCATCACCACCGGTACTGGCCAATACAGGTTCTTCATTTTTTGATTCAAAATAAAACGTATCTCCTCTGAACCATCCGGTCATGTACAAATCATTTTCAACAACTACAATATCGGCACATTTATCCGACGATTTACTACCGGCAGTTATTAGATTTTGCATGCTTCCGTTTTCACTGTAAACACAAAGAAATATATCTCCGTAATTACCTCTGTATTCCGGAATTAAATGTTGATCATTCGGATTAAAAACACTTTGATTCTGATAAACTCCTCCTACATAAATATTTCCCGAACTGCTTGTAGATATTCGATTAAAATAAGCGATATCACCAAGTATTTCATCTACCCAAAGCAGTTCCTTATTATTATATTTCGCCAGAAACGGATTCTTTTTATAATATCCGTCAGCATATATCATATATTTTGGAATACCGGGATCAAGATCAATGCTATCTTCATATTTTCCGGCAATTAAAATATCTTCATCAAGACCAGCATGTATATCATAAAATTCATCATCTTTAGTTCCTCCAAGAATATTCATATCAATTAGAACTCCCGAGGTATCAAATTTTCCATAGAACAGATCTGTACCGCCGTTACTTTTATCCACAAAAGTACTGTTGTCAATTTTTAAACTATCTGTAAATTCACCCCCAATATAAATGTAGCTTGAATCGCTGATCGATATACTTTTACATACATCATCATCTGCATTTCCAAAAGAACGGGCCCAAATAAACTGGCCATTTGAGTCATATTTTGCTAAAAAACCATCCTCTGATCCGCCGGTTGGCAGAATAGCAGTTCCTGCAGAGGGGTCCATATCAACACTTCCTGTTAAATAACCAACAAGATATATATTATTATACTTGTCAACATCAATATCATATCCATATCCGGCTCCTCCATCACCTAAGTTAAATGCCCAAATTATATTACTTAGCGAATCATATTTGGCAAGAAACAGATCTGAACCGTCAGCGGCAAGATCATAATTTGATTCTGAAGGGTCGAAATCAAGTGTTCCCTGGAAACCTCCTGTAATTAATAAGTTACCTGAATTATCAATGTCCATCCCGAAGGTTGTTTGGTATAATGAATTGCCTAAAGGAAAAGCCCATTGAAAAGCTCCGTTTGAATCGTATTTTGCAACGAAAATATCCTGATTCCATATATGTACTAATGAATAAACTGAATCGGAAGGATCAAAATCGACAGTGCCCTGGAACCTGCCTGATATATAAACATTCTTATTATTGTCCGCAGTTATACACTCTACATAGTCATTTGAAGTTCCACTTGTACTGAACGCCCAGTCAAGGATTTGTGCATGACTCAAATTCATCAGCAAAAGCATTGTAATAAATGCAAAATTTCTTTTCATATTAAGCCTTATTAAATATAATTTCACTGTTAGTTTTAAAATTTTATTTTTCATTTATAAGGTATGAACCGTTGAATGTATAATTAAAAAGTATTACCATCAAAATAAAATATTAACCCTCTAATTGTTCTGATCAATAGTATATGTTTTACTGATTGTGAATTATAAAGGTTATAAAATTTAAGAAAGATTACTGAAAGATGCATAGCAATTATTTATGTGCGGAAACATCCGGTACTAAGGATCTTTAAGATGCTTAGTAAGTTTGAATAATTTATATTCGATTTATGTACTTTGAAGTGGACAAGACATATCATCTTTATAACAGAAGTAACGAAACTGTTTTTTACAACAGAGACAATTATCTATATTTTCTGGCAAAGGTTAATAAACTTATTAAACCTTATACTTATATCTTATCATGGTGCTTAATGCCAAATCATTTTCATTTTCTGTTCGTAGCTAATTCTAATGGATGTAAATATATCCAAGAAAAACACCGGCCATATGTACAGATTTTATCTAAGAACATTGGTACTCTGTTAAGTTCATACACTCGTGCAATAAATAAAGAACATAAGAGAAAAGGAAAATTATTCGCACATAATACAATTGCTAAATGTCTGAACGACAATATCAAAAATGACGATTTTCTTGAGAATTGTTTTCACTGCATACATCAGAATCCCCTTAGAGCTGGATTATGTAATACTCTGGAAACCTGGGAGTTTAGTTCATTTCGAGATTATGCCGGTTATAGAAGCGGGAAATTAATTAACAAAGATTTGGCATCTGAAATGATAAATTTTGACAGTGAAGATTTTGTGACTCAATCCTATGCAGTTGTTGATGAAAGAATTGTGAAAGGTATGTTTTAATTGATACTTGCTTAGCATCTTAAAGATGCTAAGCAAGTATGTATGTGTGGAAACTTCCGTTACTCAGCATCTTTAAGATGCTAAGCAGGTATGATTTGGTGTGTAAATTCTAAATTGATATCTTAAACTGTCTTAGAGGTGGAATATTTCTATCCTAAGGAGTGAGAAAGAGGGTAGTATCCGTCATCACCATGCATGCACCGAAGAAACCGAGTCCGCCATTGCTGATATTGGAAGTTACGTTACCCTGTTGCACATCGAACAGTCCACCGCGCCATTCGGTTTCTATTAGAAGACTCCGCAGGTATTCCTGGTGTTCGTCGGAAAGGCTGTATTTTTTCCGGATAATTGTTGTACCCGGAGGAAAGTAAATAATTTCCCTCGCGGGTCCGAATACTTCATTCACATCGACATTATGTAAGGTGTAAAATGTTTCGATGGCCCGGTAACTGCCATATTGAGTGCAATACCATGGAACTTCGCTCCAGTCGTACAGCACATCGGTCATTGATGGGAGACTGCTTTCCTGGTAAACATAGCGGTATAGATTTCCTTCTTCGGCCGGCACTGCATAAAAATTTTCCATGCTGTTGATCCCTGTCATTTCAGCATAAGCTTCGAAATAATGCGATTCAATTTCAATTTCCAGATGATACACTTTTTCTACAACTCCGGTAAAAGGAACTGAATAGTATGCGCCGGCTTCGGTAAACGATTCTGTAAAGACATAGCTGCTGTCCTGATCTGATACAGTAACACTAGCACCCGATAATGGATTTTCCCCGGCATTTATTTCATTGTTGGTCAGCGAGAGTTTGATGAGCTGCGGTTTGTTCTCGTTGGTAATGATACCATCAACAACCAGTTGCTGTACATTCTCATACAGGAACTCAATATTATATTCGGTTTCGCATGCTGCGATGAGCATCAGAAATAATAAGCCATATTTTTGCCATTTGAACATCAGAAATTGAATTGATAGGTAATTGACGGAAAAAATTTAAAAGTATACCTCATTGTGGGTGTTATGTCAGACGGATTCATCCTGTCGGCAGGAATATAATAATCATCATTATTATCGACCGATTTGTTGAAGTAAACGAATATCGGATTTTCATTGCCAAGCATGTTATATATCGAGAAATTCAGAAAGTGGTTGAATTTCTTACCAATCTTGTTCAGCTGGATGGTAGTTGAAAAGTCGAGCCTTGAATACAGCGGCATGCTGGAGTTGTTTTGCTCTGTATATAGAGGCACCTGGTAGCCCCTGTAATAATAGAACGAGGTGGGAACAGAAATGCGCATTCCCGAGGCCAGGGTATAATTGAAAGAAACCTGCCAGCGTGGTCTTAACTGAAGGGCGAGAAGCAGGTTCAGGTTATGGGGTTTATCCTGTATTGCCGGATATGTTCTTCCGCCGTTCAATGCATCTATATTCAGGAACGAACGCATATAAGTGTAAGCAATCTGGCCGCTGATTTTACCTTCGTCACGGTTCAGAGACACCTCGAATCCATAGGACCAGCCTTTGCCCTGCCTAAGTTCACCTTCAACAAGCGGGTTAACAAGCATATCGGCATGGTACTCATAACCGATCTGATTATACATCCATTTATAAAAGACATCGGTCTGGAAGCTGATCTTCGGGCCCGGCATGTATACCATATAACCGGCATCGACAATATCGGCCCATTGTGGTTTTATATTTGGGCCGGCGGGCAGCCATACTTCAAGTGAATTGAACGGACTTATTGAATTATTTATAAGATTGATATACTGATTTGTTCTTACATACCCTGCTTTCAGGCTTGAATATTTCCCTGTTCTTAGTGAGAGTGACAGACGTGGCTGAAGACTGGCATGCTCATAGAATTTTTCCCCTTCATCGTAATAGTAAACACTGGTATCGTTATAATTCTCATCATAGTTTACAACGAACGATTCTCCGTAATTTGTCCATGAAGTGATCCGGAGTCCGTAGTTAACCCTCAGCCAGTCTGTGATGTCATATTCACCGCCGGCATACGATACAAATTCGAGTGAACTTACCGGCGATACCTGGACATTGCCTTCGTTATCGGGAGTATAATAATTTCCCGGATTAAAATTGTAAACACCAAGTTTAAAACCGTACACAAACTGCATACGGGGTGTGGCATAGAAGGTGAGTTCTTCTTTCAGGCTGGTATTGTTTATTTCAGAATTCCAGTAAGTTCCTTCTTCAACTGAATTATGCAGAAAATATTGGTATTTACTGCTAAAAAGTGTTGAGTTAAGAAATAAACGCGATCCGAAAATATGATTCCAGCGTATTGTACCGCTGTTATTGCCCCAGTTCAGACCTCCGGTAACGGATTCGTTCTCTGAAGTACGAAAAACATCTTCACCTTTATAAACAGTAACGAACAGGCGATTTTTCGGGCCCATTCGCAGGTTGACCTTTGTGGTGAAGTCATAGAAATACAGATCTTCAAGGTTTTCGTTAACCTTTTTCAGATAAGTGTCGAAGTAAGAACGGCGAAATGAAACAAAGAAAGAACTTGCATCCTTTTTAAGAGGTCCTTCTACTGTGCCCCGGGCAGATATCAGACCTAAACTTCCCGATGCCGAGAATTTGTTTTTATTACCATCTTTTGTCCTGATATCAACAACAGAGGATAAGCGTCCGCCATACTGAACGGGGAAGTCGGCTTTGTAAATATCCACACTTTTTACTGCATCCGGTATGATAGGAGAAAAAATACCCAGGAGGTGTGAAGGATTAAAGATAGTAGCCTCATCGAGGATGATGAGGTTCTGATCGTAATTGCCGCCACGAACATGAAAGTAGCTGGAGCCGTCACCATAGAAAGAAATACCCGACTGGTATTCGAGGGTTTTTATTACATCCGATTCTCCCAGTAATGATGGTTGCTTTTTCACAACATCAGGTAATATTTCCGACTGCGATGCATGCAGTTTGAATATCATTTCTTCGCGCCGGAACGAACTGATGGTAACTTCCTCCAGTTTCTGCGGGCTTTCATTAAGTTTAAAATCAAGTTTGGTGTTAACGGCAAGACTGATATTCCGGGTATGGTCTTCATAACCGATATAGGAAACAACCAATGTATATCTGCCCGGTGGTATTGTAATGGAAAAGTAACCATAGTTATTGGAAATAGTCCCGATCCCCAGTTCTTTTATATAGATAGTGGCACCAATAAGGTATTCTCCGTTTTTATTGTCTTTGATATATCCGTTTATTGTCAGCTTTTTTTCCTGGCTTTCTTTATCTGCATTTGATATTATCGGACCTTTTTTCAGTACAATAAAATCGTCAAGCAATTCAAATTTTACAGGCAGCGGGGCAAAAAGTTCATACAAAGCATCCTGTAAAGGAACATCGCTAAACGAAACAGAAATATTTTCGTTCAGAGGAATTTTGTTCGGGCTGTATGAAAACTGCATATCAGTTTTCTTTTCAAGATCTTCGAGTACTGTTTTAAGACTTGCGTTGCTGTAGCTGGCAGTTATTTTTTTTGGCTGTGCTGATGTTTGCCCATATACCGGGTTTACGGCTGCCATGCCGAGAACAATAAAAACCAGACAGAATATATGGTGTTTTGTTATACAGGGCATAGTTATGATTTTCAGCAGCCTTCTCCTGAAATGATTATGTTATCCTCATCTTGTTCAACAACAATATCCAATGTCGATTCAAGGACTTCCAACACTGTGTTAAGGTCTTTGTTTTCAAATGTAGTTGTCAGTGTGCAGCTATTCAGTTCGGGATTTTTTATTGTTATATTCTTGTGGTAAACCTGTCCGATAGTATTAACAATTCCCGAAAGACTGTCATTTTCAAAGATCATTATGCGTGTTTTCCAGGCATTGTAATTTTTGTTCTGGTTGAGTTGTTTCTTAACAACTTTCAGGTTCCTGTTGTATTCGGCCTTTTCGCCTGCTGAAGCAAGGACTTTCTTCTGCTCCTGTTTTTTCTCGTACAGGCTGACAAGGCCTTCCTTAACCGTAACCTCGATATTATCCATCGATTTATATGCACGCACATTGAATGAAGTACCAAGAACTTTTATTTCAGCTTCATTCACACTTATTACAAAGGGTATATCCGGATTCTTTTCAACTTCAAAAAATGCCTCTCCCTTTAAGCTTATGAGTCTTTCTTCCAAGATAAAGTTTTTCTTATAGCTGATTTTTGAATTGGCATTCAATGTAACTTTCGACCCGTCGGGCAGAACAACCTCTTTGGTTTCTGCGAATCTGGTCTTTACCGTTTTTTCGATCAGTTTGTCTTTTACGATAAACAAAATTCCAAGCGCTATAATGACAGCAGCGGCAATACGAACAAATACCCTTAAACCGGATTGGCGATGAAGTGTCTGCTGTCGCCCGATCTTATGCTGAAGGTATTTCCATTCTTTATCGATGTTAATGGAACGATCGGGCTGAGTAGTACCTGTTGTATCCCAAACCTTCTTAAGCTGATCGAACTGTTTGCGATTATCGTCCGATGCATCGATCCACGATTCTGCAGATGATTTTTCCTGCAGGCTCAGCTCGTTTGCCAGGTACCTGGTGATCAGGTCAATGTTGATATGTTTATCGTTGTTGTTCATTGTTCCTCAATACCTACACACATGAGTGCGGAAGTACCCTGATACTACCATAAATTTTTTAACATTATTAATATTAATAAATGAATATAATCAACCAAATGCTCACGTAAGGTTTTTAGTGCCTTCGACATCTGGGTTTCTACTGTTTTTACAGAAATACTCAATGTATCGGCAATCTCTGCATATTTCTTTCCCTCGAATCTGTTCAGGATAAACACCTCCCGGCATTTTTCCGGAAGGGAGTTAATAACCTTCCATATGCGTGCTTCAAGTTCAGCAGCCTCAAGATGGTCGCTATATTCTGTACTCTCGGGAAATATTCTCAATTCTTCGTCGACATCACCTGAAAGGAATTTTTTCTGATCACGGATATAATTCATACAGCGGTTATATACTGCCGTAAAAAGATACGATTTCGGAGGCTTATCAAAATCGAACTCATTACGTTTTTCCCAGATATTCACAAATACAGAATGAACGATTTCTTTTCCGGTATCCGGATCGGGGATGTATTTCTGTGCAAAATAACAAAGTGAAGTGAAGAAAGTACGGAACATTTCTTCGTATTTGATATCGATATTCTTTGTTTGACTGTTTGACACAGAATGAACTGAATGTTACAAAAGTGAAAATAGGTATAAATTTTCTGGGGGGCAATGGTGATTTATAAACGAATTTTCGACCTAAATAATTTCTTTTGCATTTAAAAGATAATTACAATACACTTGTTATTTAAAAACAATCAAATCTTATACATAATGACAGCAGCGAAAAGATCTTTTAAATATACCGGGACCATGATTTTAGCAGGGATCATAATGCTGGCTTATTCCGGAGGAAATATCTATGGTAATCAACAAATGAAAAATTATGGAACTGAGAAGAAACAGGGAAAAATTCTTTGGAATAAAAAAACGACCTATAATACAATAAGGAATTCATTATTAATTTTTACAGGGGTGTTATATATTTCTTTTAATGATGATATGAACAAGCAGGCCATTTTCTTCAGCTTCTCTAAGGATATGCATCTTCTGCTCAACAGTGAATGTTCTTTTCTTTTTCATGTTCCCTAAATTATTTTGTTAAACATTTATCTCCTAATTTGTCATAGGATTTTTTGTCCAACTATTTAGGAGACTAGTACAGCAACACTTTACTCCTTCTCTGAAAAGGGAGGGGGTTACTCTTAATACTATATCAGTACGGGGTCTTTTTATTAACTTTAATTATAACGGGAGTTAATTTTATAAAATGTCTTATGAGCGAATAGAAAATAATCAAATCAGATAGGGAATTATTGCCCTGCGTTTTACCGGATAGTCACTGAAGGTTTTCCTGTACCACTTGTGATGATCAAGTGCACGAGGTAATAGATTTGCGATTGTCCAGATCACAAATGAAACTGCCGGCAGGCTCCATATAAAGATCAGGAATCCACACCATTCGATAATTTCGCCAAGGAAATTGGGGCATGAAACGAACCTGAATAATCCCCCGTAGGGGATTTTATATTCATTGTTACTGCTTTTCCTTAAACCAATAAGGATCTTATCGTGGTATTGATTGATAATAAATCCAACTACGAAAATTATAATCCCTGAAACCATCCTGAATATTAAACCTGTGGTCAAAACATTATCCGGCACAAGATTACCTACCCAGTATCCGTTTAGGAAACCATTTACCGAATTAAAGAAGATGGCAAAGAACATAATGCTGATTGGCATTTTCTTCCCTTTTGTTTTTATACGGAACGGGAATATAACCGCTCTGTGAAAATAGTGGATCACCCACATGGAAGAAGCGAGTATTTCAATCAAACCGGACAGGCTGCCTTTAATGATCGCGAAATATGAAAATATCAGCAGCGATGGAAGTTCCATAATAATCCATGCCAGATTATTACTTATCATTGGTCCCCAGGAAGATTTTGAATGACGGCCGTACGGAGCTGTTAGCTTTAAAGTAAAGGGGAAAATAATAATTGCTGCTGCTATCCAGCACCAGACAATTATATTGAAAGTTTCGACCGGCAATAGATTGGGTTGTGTTGTCATTGAAGTTTTGAAATTAATGAATTATCCCGTTTTTTTGGTACCAGTTAAAAGTATCGCGCAAAGTTTCCTCAATGGATCTTGGATTATAACCGAGTTCTTTGCGCGCTTTTGCATTTGTTATATAACGGTTCGAGTTTTCAAGTATTTCAAGCGATTCAGAAGTATATAAGGGATGTTCTTTTTTAATTGTGGCATAAAGACGTAAAAATGGTACTCCGATACGTGCAAGAAACATAGGTGCTATAAGCTTTGGAGTTTTTTGGCTGCTAATATTTCCAATCATTCCGGAAAGTTCTTTCAGGCTGACCCATTGCCCTGAAAGCAGGTATCTTTCACCTTTTCTTCCTTTATCGATTGCGGCTATAGTTGCCTGTACTATATCCCGAACATCAACCCAGTCGTACCCGCCCGGAACAAGCATTGGCAGTTTGTTTCGGTATATTTTAACAAGAGCCTGGCCGAGGTATGAACTTCGATAGTCGAATGGACCTACCACAGCTGTGGGATTTAAGATTACTGCATCAAGGCCTGAATTTATTGCAGCTAATACAACTCTTTCGCTCTCGGCTTTAGAACGTTCATATACAAGGTTTGTGTTTTCAATAAGCGGTCGGTTTTCATCGAGGACTTCTTCAAGTGGATGAGGATCCAGGGCATGGATGCTGCTAAAATGGATAAGGCGTTTCACATTATTTTTTAGGCAGCTGTTTACTATATTCCTGGTTCCTTCAACATTAGTCTGGTAAACACTGTTAACTTCCTTTTTATCGATGGCAATTTTTGCTGCAAGGTGAAAAACAACGTCAACATCTTTACACAAAGATACAACGGTACTTTCGTCCAGTAAATCACCCCTTACAATTTCGATTCCTAGATTTTCCAGATTGCTGGTAAGCCTGTGGGCGAGAGCCTTTACTTTGATATTATGTTTAATAAGCTCCCTTATAAGGCAGCTGCCAATATGACCACTGGCACCGGTAATTGCGACTTTCATTGATCAGTTATCATTCAGGTTGAGAATTGAACTGCAAAGTAAGATGACTAAAGTAACAGAAAGAATTGAATTAATTAGTATATACCAAAATTTAAGTATCCCGGTTCCCTGCCTGACGGTATACATACCGCAGGCATGAAGAAAGGGAATTCAGTTCTCATCTGCTGATAATATAGTAAAATGAAAAAAGACCACCTTGACAGGCGGTCTTTTCCATTTTGTGTCGGGGTGGGGAGATTCGAACTCCCGACCTCTACGTCCCGAACGTAGCGCGCTAACCGGACTGCGCTACACCCCGTGGTGTACGCCGTAGCTTCAGCAAAGATGATGTTGAGAACTCCTTAGCCTGGGCGAAAGAGGTTAATTTAATGTCCGCAAATTTAATTATAAATATCATACATGAAATAGTGCTTAAAACTGTTCATTCAAATATGATATAAATAATTCTGCTGATTATATATGTTCATGTGGTTCTGCCTCTGAAATTCTAACAGGATAAATGTCGTTTATAATATCCTGCATGTCTTTAGTCAGGTTTTTATATGGTGTATTCCAATTTTCTATTGCCATTTCGCAGCGTAATTCATTATATGCAGCTACAAGTTCATTCTGCACGGCAATATACATTTCATAAGTTGTTCCTCTGTCGCTTCGCAGTGAAATAACATGGTCAGGTGTAACTGGTAATTCACCAACAATTGGAAATGTTTTATATTCAACAACCGGCAAATGAATATCGTTGTTTTTATTCAAAATAAACTCTCTGGTTGTTTCACGCAACAGTTCAATATCGACATTCTCACCTTCAACCATCAATTCATTGTTACGATTAACAAGAACAACAAGAATATTTCTGTCGTTAACAAGTGCTTCAGCAGGAGGTACTAGGGGAGGAAGCTTACGCATTACCCCGATATCGCTTTCCATTGTTGTTGATACGAGAAAGAATATGAGTAATAAAAAAGCTATATCTGCCATGGAACTTGTATTTATTTGTTGAATATGCCTTTGGATCATAGCTGCAGTATTTAGATGAACAAATCTGTATTTTTTGTTCAGAAGATGATTAGTTAAAAGAAATTCCACAAATCGGAGATACAGAATACAGTGCAGAAAAAATAATATCCGGGGATATTAATTACGATTAACGATATAGATCATATAAGTTACAAATGCAAGAAACATAATAATTGCTTCCCAACGGTCCAGTTTCTTCTTTATACCTGTAAACATGGCAATGAAAAGAAGTAGTGTAGATAAACCAAGAATGAATATATCGGTGTTAAATGATTTGTTAAACTGTATTGGATTGTAAAGTGCACTAACTCCGAGAATTAAAAATATATTGAAAATGTTCGACCCTATAACATTCCCGATTGCCAGGTCACTTTTTTTCTTTACGGCTGCTATAACAGATGTTGCCAGTTCTGGCAGAGAGGTACCAATAGAAACAATAGTCAGACCTATCAGTTTATTACTTATCAGGTAATGCTCGGCAATTTTCACTGAGTAATTCACAACCAACCTGCCACCAAAGATCAAACCTGCCAATCCTGCTATTATTAGCATTATACTTACAGGCATATTGTAAATCTTTACACTTTCCTGTTCATTGTTAACGGTAGCTCGTAAATTGAAGAATATATATACCATAAATCCTGAAAATAACAGCAACAGAATTATTCCTTCTGTCCGGCTTACCTCAGGCACATTGTTATCAAAGCCATAATTTGAAATGATTAAAAGTGCAACGATGACAAAAAAAGAGATAGGAATTTCACGCCAGACTGTCTGACTTTGGACAATTATCGGGTATATCGATCCTGCGATACCCAGTATAAGCAGTAAATTAAAAATATTACTTCCCACTACATTACCCATAACAATGTCACTTAATCCATTACCAGATGCAACAATATTCACAACAAGTTCTGGTGCAGAGGTACCAAAGGCCACAATTGTTAAACCAATTACTAGTTCAGATATTTTAAGCCTTCTGGCTAATGACGATGCTCCGTTAACAACCCAGTTTGCACCCAGAATAAGTACGCAAAATCCAGTTATAAGCAATAAAATATTTAGTGTCATAAGAGTAGTTATATAGGTAAATATGACAAGATCAAATTTACTTTAATATTTGAAGATTAAATTCTTCGCTTTTACAGGTGACGAATACATCATTTATAAGTCTTAATATTAATTAAAATAAATTGAGTGAACAGGGATTAAATTAATAACAGAAGTGAAGAGAATATTACTGATAGCAATTCTGTCAGCAGTAATTGTATTGTTGATTTTCAGAGATGAAAGTTTTAAAAAAAGGCTTTCAAATATTTCCGTAAAAAATACTGTACTTATAATCCTTACAGGGATTTTAACAGTTGCTGCATTTTTCGATTCAAAACTTTACAAAAAAATCAAAGAATTGAAACATAAACTGAATTATTAACAGATTTAGAAACATATTACAATGAAAAAATCGATTTCCCCTTCTAGAAATAAGAAAAACGGAAAAACTTCATTTTCATCACACGGACCGGTAAGTAACCTGGAAGAATATTTACAACCTGACTGGTGGCGAAGGATATTCAATTCAATGTATCTTAAAACCGATGCAGATGTTGTAGAAGATAAAGGTATTACCAACTTTGAACTTGACATGTTTACCGACATGTTAAACCTTTCGGAAGAAAGTTATATTCTGGATCTTGCCTGCGGGCAGGGTCGCCATTCGCTGGAACTTGCCAGGAGGGGATTTAAAAATATTTATGGTCTTGATCGTTCTCATTATTTAATTAATAAAGCAAAGCAAATTAATATAAATGAAGGTTTATCTGTAAACTTTAAGGAAGGGGATGCCAGGAAACTTCCTTATGCAACAGATAAGTTCGATGTTGTTATGATTCTTGGAAATAGTTTTGGCTATTTCGAAAGCATTGATGATGATATTAAAATTCTCAAAGAAGTACTTAGGGTATTAAAACCCCACGGTAGATTTCTTCTGGATGTTGCCGATGGTAAATATCTTGCTAAGAATTTTAATCCTCGTAGCTGGGAGTGGCTGGATAAGAATCATTTTGTTTGTCGTGAAAGATCATTGGCCGGTGATAATGAACGTTTGATATCACGTGAGGTAATTTCAAATACAAAAAAAGGTGTAATTGTCGATCAGTTTTATGCGGAACGCCTTTATTCTAAAGAAAGGTTAAATGAATTGCTGGGGAAGTCAGGATTTAAGAATAACAGGTTTCACGATGAGTATAAAACCGATTCCAGTCGCAACCAGGACCTTGGCATGATGGAAAGGCGTATTATTCTTACCGCAGAAGCCATAAAAGAATGGACACCGGTAAAAAATAAGAAAACCGAAGTAAAGTATGTTGCGGTTCTTCTGGGTGATCCTAAAAAAACCGATGTTGTTAAACCTGATACGGTATTCGATGAAGATGATTACAATACCATAGATCAGTTAAAGATTGCTCTAAGCTCATTAAAAAATTACAGGTTCTTATATTTTAATAATCACGATTCATTAATAAACGACCTTATGAAGTACAGGTCTCAGATAGACTATGTATTAAATCTTTGCGACGAAGGTTTTGATAATGATCCTAAAAGTGAATTACATGTTCCGGCCTTGCTGGAAATGTTGAAAATTCCTTATTCCGGTTCAAATCCACAATGCCTTGCATATTGCTACGATAAATCGTTGATTAGAGGTATTGCAAAGGAAATGGAAATTCCTGTGGCCGAAGCATTCTATATAAAACCCGGTGAAAATGTTTTTGAAATGTATATAGAGTTTCCTGTAATTGCAAAGCCTAATTTTGGTGATTCAAGTTTCGGGATAACCCAGAAAAGTGTTGCTTATAATGTTGAAGAGCTTAACGATGCAATTATAAAAACAAGGGATAAATTCGGCTACGATAAACCTATTCTGGTGGAAGAATTCCTTATCGGTAAAGATCTGACATTAGGTATCATTGGGAACCCCCCTGAATCATATATTGATCTGCCGATTGTTGAAGAAGATTATTCACAGCTTCCCGAAGGCTTACCCAGAATTTGCGGGTATGAAGCAAAATGGTTGCAGGAATCACCATATTTTAAACTTCTGCGTTCAATAGAAGCGAAAATAAATTCTGAGACTAAAAAACAGATTGTTGCATGGAGCCTTAAATTATCGGAACGTTTGGAGTGCCGCGATTATGTTCGGTTCGACTGGAGGTTAGACTCAAAAGGAGTACCAAAACTTCTGGAAGTCAATCCTAATCCCGGTTGGTGCTGGGACGGTCATCTGGCTAAAATGGCGACATTTAGGGGAATGTTATATGCCGATATGCTTCGTTCTATTCTTGAAGCTACGGAACAAAGAATTAATATTTCGTCAATAATTTCAAGACCGATAAAGGAAATGGCAACTGAATTATTATAGTATAAACACCGAATCTTATTAAAATAGCTCCTGCAGATTATTTATTGAAGGAGCTATTATTCTATTAATTTACAGCTTAAAGTGCCAAAATATTTTATTAGAAAATAATATACTTAACTATTCTATGTAAAGTGTCCAGCTATAACCTCCTGAAGCGGCTTCACCCGAGTAAGGTTGCTCAATCGTATGACCATTAATAGTAGGAAATGGGAGTGAGAATGAGATTGATGTTTCTATCAACGGATAATAGAAAGGCTGGACATCCGGATCACAGATATCTTCGGTAGTACCGCTAACCATTGGTGAACCTACATACCATATCTCAGAAAGGTTAATCATTACCTGGGCAACTGAATATGTTCCGGTTAAAGTAACGTTTATGGCTGCATCGCCAGAATATGTGGTTATCTCGCATTCTGTGGTTATGGTACCGCTAACTGTTACTGTCAATGAACCAGAGCCACTTAAATTACCTTCATCATCACACGTAAAAGATATCGAACCGGAAACGACAATTTCTTGTCTGAATCCCCCATATTCATTAACAAGGTCGTGGGCGTATACAATGCTTCCACTGGAACAGTCACCGGCTATTGGCGGAGTTTCACATACAACTCTTACATCGGTTACATCTGCTCCGTCAATTAAACCGCTTCCATCTTCCACATAACATGTCTGACCAACAGGATAACTTTCAATTGTAACATCATAAGTTGTGCTGTCTTCAAGCCTGGCAGGGAATGTAAATGTTCCGTTATCTGAAACAGCAAGATCATCGGTGCCGTTGTTTTGAAGGACCAGTCCTGAGCCGGTCAATCCTTCAACAGTACCTCCTACAGAATACTTTTGGGAACTATCGCCGTTGTTGTCATCTTTGCTACAGCTGATAATGATAATAAAAGCTGTTAAAATGATTAACGACAAAACAGAATATAGATTTTTTCTTTTCATCATCATATTATTTGATTTATTATGGCGTGATATTTTGTTGAATTTAGTATTGTCATTCTTGAATTGGGTTCTTAGAATACATTATGAAGAAAGTTAAATGATAATCAGTAAAGAAACATTGTAATCATGCTCAAAATAAGAAAAAATATGCTCTTTTCAAAATACACGGAAGCTTTATACTGCCTGATTATTATCACATTACTAATTTTAGTTCGACCATTTGGCTGTCAATTTTAATGCCAAATTTGGGAATATAGAAGATTAAACGGGATTATTACCAGTATCTAACTGATGCAATGATAAGGCTATGGAATATCAATCATAAAGCATATAGATTTAATTGTGTAATTAAAACAGTCATTTAAAAAATTGGACATACCCCAATATTTCCTTTTGATTTTTATGAGTTGTAGGTTTGACAATAGATCAGGAGATTTGATAACTGAAATTGAT
>JAFGIP010000056.1 GCA_016929525.1 Bacteroidales bacterium | reverse complement strand
ATGATTGGCCAACCATTTTAAATCAATTAACAATTATATTTGAAAATAGAATTTAAAGGGATGACACACTTAAATGAACACTCCCAAGAACATTGGTCTTTATTAGATTGGCAGTAATACTTCTTCAAACCTTAATAATTGGCAGATAAAAAATATTGATTATTTTTGCATCCGATATAATAATAAAGACAATGATTTTAATAAAAACACATCACCATCATTATGATACCGACAATCGGTAACAGGTGTGGTATGTGTAAAATCAAAGAATAATATCAAAGGTTTGCAACTACTGCAAACCTTTTTTATTTTAAATAAACGAATATGAAAAAACTAAAAATAGCAATTCAGAAATCAGGCCGGCTAAGCGAAAAATCTATCGCTTTGCTTCAGGAATGCGATATTAAACTTACACAGGGAAAGCGAAAATTGATATCTGTATCAGATGATTTTCCGATCGAGATATTATTTCTGCGCGATGACGATATTCCCCAGTATGTTGCCGATGGAGTAGCAGATATTGGAATTGTAGGTGAGAACGAAGTCCTTGAAAAAGACAAAGAGACTGAAATAATAAAAAGACTGGGATTTGCACGATGCAGGCTTTCACTTGCTATTCCTCAAAGTGAAGAATATACCGGCATTTCGTGGTTTAAGAATAAAAAGATCGCAACTTCATATCCGCATATTCTGACCAAATATCTGAATGAGAAAAATATTGGTTCCGAAATTGAAGAGATAAGCGGCTCTGTCGAAATAGCTCCCAGCATAGGTTTGGCAGATTCAATCTTTGATATTGTCAGCAGCGGAAGTACTCTTGTTAGTAATGCCCTGAAAGAGGTTGAAGTAATTTGCAATTCGGAAGCCGTCATTATTTCTGCTTCTTCATTAACTGATGAAAAAAAACAAATTCTTGATAAACTAATTTTCAGGATTGAGACTGTAGAGAGGTCAAGAGGAAATAAGTATATATTACTCAATGCACCCAACAATAAAATCGATCAGATAATTGAACTGTTGCCGGGAATGAAAAGCCCGACAATTATGCCCCTGTACGATAAAGGCTGGAGTTCGATTCATTCTGTAGTAAATGAAAAAGATTACTGGAATATTGTTGACAGGCTGAAAGAACTGGGCGCAGAAGGGATTTTGGTGATACCTATTGAGAAAGTGATATTCTGATTGTTGATGTTGTATTGAATAATGATTTGTGTAAATTGAAATTGGGAATTAAATTAGAATTATGAAAGTATACAGATACCCCGGGAAAAAAGCATGGAAAAGATTGTTAGCCAGGCCTGCTTTAGAAACTAAAGCGTTGGATGATATTGTTCTCGATATCATTGAGGATATTAAGCTAAACGGAGATGAGGCTGTCAGGAAATATACCTTGAAGTTTGATGGTGTCGATATATCAGATGCCAGAATTTCCCAGGAAGAACAGGAAGAAGCACTAAAAAACATCGATTCAAAACTGAAAGATGCTATAAAGCTTGCATACGATAATATTTACAGGTTTCATAAAGAACAGGTTCCTGAAATGATGGAAATTGAAACTGTACCCGGGGTTAAATGCTGGCAAAAACCGATAGCCATAGAGAGGGTTGGCTTATATGTTCCGGGAGGTACAGCACCGCTTTTCAGTTCTGTTCTGATGCTGGCAGTTCCGGCAACTATTGCCGGTTGCAAAGAAATAGTTGTATGTTCACCTCCAAATGCTGATGGTAAGTTACATCCCGCAATAATTTTTGCTGCCCAAATTTCAGGAGTTAAAAAAATATTTAAGGTTGGCGGGGTACAGGCTATTGCTGCAATGTCATTTGGAACGGAGACAATACCTGCTGTATATAAAATATTTGGTCCGGGGAATCAATATGTTACAGCTGCCAAACAACTTGTAACACGTATGGGAATTGCCATTGATATGCCCGCAGGTCCATCGGAAGTTGCCGTGCTGGCCGATGAATTTTCAGATACCCGGTTTATAGCATCTGATCTGCTGTCGCAGGCAGAACATGGCATCGACAGCCAGGTTATTCTTATTACAACTGCAGAATCCATTATTTCTGAAGTACAAAAAGAATTGGAAAGGCAGCTGGATTCATTACCCAGAAAAGAATTGGCAAAAGAATCACTTATCAACAGCAGGATATTCCTGGTTAAATCGAAACAGGATATGATGGAACTTGTGAATACTTATGCTCCCGAACACCTTATTATTTCTACATCCGACGCAGATATCCTTGCAGAACAGGTAATAAATGCAGGCTCGGTATTCATAGGCCAGTATACTCCCGAGAGTGCAGGCGATTATGTTTCGGGAACAAATCATACTTTACCAACACATGGTTATGCTAAGGTTTACAGTGGAGTAAATATGGATTCTTATTATAAAAAGATTACATTTCAGAAAATTTCAAAACAGGGCCTGGAAAAAATCGGCCCGGCAATTGAAATAATGGCAGATGCTGAACAGTTAACCGCACATAGCAGGGCTGTTTCGCTGCGTCTTGCCAAGAATAATAAATAATGTTTACATGGGTATCATAGAAAGACTTATAAGAAAAAATATAGCAGAACTGACTCCATATTCATCTGCACGTGAAGAATATTCGGGGGATGCAGCAGTTTTTCTTGATGCAAACGAAAATCCGTTCGATTCCGGTTTTAATCGATACCCCGATCCGCTTCAGCTTAAACTGAAAGTAAAGTTATCACAGCTTAAGAATTTAAATTATGAAAAGATCTTTATCGGGAATGGCAGTGATGAACCAATTGATTTACTGATGCGGGTGTTTTGTGAACCGGGAACAGATAACATTGTTTCGATAAAGCCAACTTATGGAATGTATAAGGTGTGTGCTGATATTAATAATATTGAATTCAGAGAGTGTCTGCTTACAAAAGAATACCAGTTGGATAAAAAGACTATTTTCAAGAGTATCGATGCTGACACAAAGCTGCTGTTCTTATGTTCACCAAATAATCCGACTTCGAATAGTTTCTTCAGGGAAGATATTATTTATATTCTCGAGCAATTCGAAGGTTTGGTGATATTAGATGAAGCATACATCGATTTTTCCGGTCAGCGGTCGTTTTTATATTTATTGAATAATTATCCAAACCTGGTTATTTTACAAACTTTGAGTAAAGCATGGGGAATGGCCGGAATAAGAATGGGTATGGCATTTGCATCTCGCGAAATTATCGGTGTGCTCAATAAAATTAAGTATCCGTATAATGTGAATATACTTACTCAGCGAAAAGCAATTGATCATCTTAATAATGAAGAGGAAAAAAATACATGGGTTTCTTTTATTCTTGGCCAGCGTGAATATTTAAGGGTTCTGCTAAATGAATTTGATTTTATTACTGAAATTCTGCCAAGCGATGCGAATTTTTTAATGATCAGAGTAAAAGAACCAAAAAAGTTGTTAACGTATCTGTTAAATAAAAAAATTATTGTTCGCGACAGATCAAAGGTTCCGTTATGTGAGGGATGCCTGAGGATAACAGTCGGGACAAAAGAAGAAAATAATGCTTTGATAAAAGCATTAAAAGACTTTAATAAAGGTATTGACTAAAAAAAGATATTTTCTAAAGTGAATTAATTTTAGGACATTTCTATAAATAAAATTAAAGGGCAATTAACCGAATTCAACAACTAAAATGACCAAGGTACTTTTTATAGATAGAGATGGCACTCTGATTATAGAGCCACCGGGAGATGAGCAGGTTGATTCATTAGAAAAACTTGAATTCATACCCGGTGTTTTTCAGGCAATGTCACTCATAGCAAAAAATCTTGATTATGAATTGGTGATCGTCTCTAATCAGGATGGATTGGGCACCGATTTATTCCCTGAAGATACATTCTGGCCTGCGCATAACAAAATGCTGAAAGCTTTTAAAAATGAGGGGGTGATATTTACAGACGTATTTATCGACAGGAGCCTTCCGGACGATAATGCCAATACCCGAAAGCCTAGAACAGGTATGCTTACAGATTTTATCGATGGGGAATATGACCTGGAAAATTCATTCGTTATCGGGGACAGATTGATCGATATAGAGCTGGCAAAAAACCTGGGAGCAAAAGGGATATTATTGTCATCCAGGATAACTGTAGGAGAAATTGAAGATTCAGGATTACAGGATTATTGCGTGTTAAAGACCGACAACTGGATGCAGGTTTATGAATTCCTGATCCTTGGCGGACGTAAAGCAACAGTGCAAAGAAATACTTCTGAGACAAAGATTAATATCGACCTTGATCTCGATAGTGGTAAAAGCAGCAATATTTCTACCGGACTGGGATTTTTTGATCATATGCTTGATCAGATTTCAAAACATACCGGAGTAAGTTTAAATATAAAGGCAGAGGGTGATATTCATGTGGATGAACATCATACCATGGAAGATACGGCCATTGCTTTGGGCGAGGCTTTCTATACTGCTCTTGGCAGTAAGAGAGGTATAGACAGGTATGGATTCTCACTACCCATGGATGATTGCATGGCACAGGTACTGATTGATTTTGGAGGCAGATCGTGGTTGGTATGGGATGTTGAATTTAAAAGAGAGAAGATTGGAGACACACCTACAGAGCTTTTTTTTCACTTTTTTAAATCTTTCTCCGACTCGGCAAAATGTAATTTAAATATTAAGGCTGAAGGACAAAATGAACACCACAAGGCTGAGGCAATTTTTAAAGCATTTGCCAGGGCAATGAGAGCAGCAATTCGCCGGGATGTTTTTAATTACGAGTTACCCTCAACTAAGGGTGTATTATAATTTATAATGTCAGAAAACGAAAAAAATACAGCAATTCTTTTAATGCACTGCCCCGACAGGAGAGGACTGGTAGTGCATGTAACAGAATTTATCGATAATAATTACGGTAATATTATTAGTCTTGATGAACATGTTGATCGGGAAGCAGGAATATTTTTTATGAGAATAGAATGGGAACTTGACGGATTCCTGATACCTCCGGATAAGATCGGTGAATATTTCGGGACACAAATTGCCGTCAAGTTCAATATGAAGTGGAGTATATATTTTACTAATATACGTCCTAAAATGGCAGTGTTTGTATCAAAGATGTCCCATTGTTTATACGACATTTTAGCCAGAGTACACTCAGGAGAATGGGATGCGGAAATTCCTCTGATCATTAGCAATCATAATAAACTAAAATCTGTTGCTGAGCAGTTTGGTATACCATATCATGTTTTTGAGATTGATAAATACAACAAAGCAGAACAGGAGAATAAGGAGCTGGAATTGATGGAAAAGAATGATATTAATTTTGTTGTGCTTGCCCGCTATATGCAGGTTATAAGTGAAAGTTTTATTAATCGTTATCCCAATAAAATAATCAATATACATCATTCATTTCTGCCTGCTTTCCCTGGAGCAAAGCCTTATCATTCGGCTTATGAAAGAGGGGTGAAAATTATTGGTGCAACAAGTCATTATGTTACAAAGGAACTTGATGCCGGACCGATTATTGATCAGGATGTAGCCAGAATTTCACATTCCGATTCTATTGAAAAGCTTATTATGAAAGGAAGGGATATAGAAAAACTGGTACTTTCACGGGCTATTCTTTTACATATTCAGAGGCGTACTTTGGTTTATAATAACAGGACGATTGTTTTTGGGTAAAAGTAACTTTAGATGTTTAATATTAGATATGAGATCTAAGAAGTAAGATGTTTGATTTGAGATATCAGATGATTGTTAAGATTTATAATGAACAGCACATAACTGAATGTTGTGAAGTCTCATATCTGTAATCTCAATACTCATATTAATTAAAACTGGAAAATGAACATTGCAATAATAAAATATAACGCTGGAAACATAATGTCAGTCGACTATGCACTGCAGCGACTTGGCATACAGGCAGAGGTTACTAATAACAAAGAAAAGATCTTATCGGCTGATAAAGTCATTTTCCCCGGAGTAGGGGAGGCCAGCACAACAATGGCTTATTTAAAAGAAAATAAACTCGATACGTTAATCAAAGAATTAAAGCAACCCGTACTGGGAATTTGTCTGGGCATGCAACTTATGTGTAAGCACAGCACAGAGAACGATGTGGATTGTATCGGTATCTTCGATGAGGAAGTAGTTCGCTTTATACCTGAACCGGGTAAGGAGAATATAACTAAAGTGCCACATATGGGCTGGAATACAATTACAAATCTAAGATCGAAGCTTTTCGATGAAAGTACTGAAAGACAGTATGTATATTTTGTGCACAGTTATTACGCACAAACTGGTCCTGATACAATAGCTACGTCTGATTATATAGTGCCTTTTAGTGCTGCTATGCATAAAGATAATTTTTATGCTACCCAGTACCACCCTGAAAAAAGTGGACCTGTGGGAGCAAGAATTTTAAAAAATTTTATTGAAAAATGTTGACTATAATACCGGCTATAGATATTATTGAAGGGAAGTGTGTAAGGCTTTCAAAGGGTGATTATAACCAAAAGAAAATATATAATGAGAATCCTGTTGAAGTAGCAAAGGAATTTGAGGATCATGGTCTTAAAAGACTTCATCTGGTTGATCTGGACGGGGCTAAGGAAAAACGTGTTGTTAACTGGAAAGTGATTGAAGATATATCTTCGAAAACAAATCTTGTAATAGATTTTGGAGGTGGTATAAAAACCGATCAGGATCTGCATATAGTGTTTAACAGCGGGGCAAAGCTTCTGGTTGTCGGCAGTATAGCTATTCAGGATACCGAGCTTTTTTTTAAATGGCTCGATAAATACGGGAAAGATAAAATTATTCTAGGTGCCGATGTCAACGACAGAAAGATAGCTATTTCTGCATGGCAGGAAATTACACAGATCGACATAGCAAATTTTCTGGATGAATATCTTAAACGCGGGGTTAAAAAAGTCCTTTGCACTGATATCAGCAAAGATGGAATGCTGGAAGGTACTTCGATGGATCTATATAAAGAGCTGAAGGTGCAGTTTCCAAGAATGCACTTACTGGCCAGTGGTGGTATAACACATGTTGATGAACTCTACCAACTTAACGAAATTGGTGTTGAAGGAGCAGTTGTTGGAAAAGCTATATATGAAGGAAAGATCACCCTCTCTGAGTTGAAAAAAATTGGAGAGCAGGGTGATCAGTCTGAATAATCTTCCGGTTTATTCTAAATGGTTTAATGTGTCGTTATTGATTTAAGATGAGTTGTACTTTTCTTATAAAAAATTTGTCCTCATTATTATATATTCTGAACAAATAAATACCTTCGTTATAGCCGGAAAGATCTATCCGGTTGTCTTGCGTTTTCATAAGTTTAATTCCTGATATAGTAAATACTTCTACATATTTAAAATCGGGATATTGAATGTATACCATCCCACTTGTTGGTATCGGGTAGATTACACCTATGTCTTCCTGTATTACTTCAATGTTGGTGCACACCTCTATATTTAAAGTAGTAATAATAATACTGTCACAGCTGTAGACAGTTGTTAATGAATCGTAATAGGTGCCCGGATCTTTACGCCAGCTTCCGCCTACGTATACCATGTTTCCTTCGCAAATTGTTGTATCGCGACTGATCACATATCTGTTGTTAACGCTCAGATTTGTTATAATTGTACTATCGCAACCATGAATTGATGTATGATTATCATAATATGTCCCGGGCTTTGTCTGCCGGTCTCCGCCGGCAAAGTAACTTTCACCTTCACAGATATCAGCATTATTTACTGACTCATATGTTTCATAAACACTCAAATTTGTAATGACTATACTGTCACATCCATAAACAGTTGTTAATGAATCATAATAAGTACCGGTCTCAGATTGCCAATCTCCCCCGGCAAAGTAACTTTCATTATCGCAGATCCCTGTATTAACAAAAGTTTCAATTTTTTCATGAACACTCAGGTTTGTAATAATAACACTGT
>JAFGIP010000055.1 GCA_016929525.1 Bacteroidales bacterium | reverse complement strand
CGACACCTTCAGAAGTACGATATTGTCCTCCGTTGTTAGAAGCATCGTTATCGTGGTATGCAACTCCTTCGCCGCCATTATCATAGTTCTCTGCTTCTATGATACCGGGTATGGCTATTGTTCCGGCGTAAGGAGTTTGTACTGATGTTGAAGTCACTGTTATTGATGATGTGGCTGTATAACCACCATCATTCGTACTTACTGTGATGGTTGCCGTTCCTGCTGCTACACCTGTGACTAATCCAACTGAGTTAACCGTAGCAACTCCGGTATTGCTGCTGCTCCAGGTTATTGATTGATTTGTAGCATTAGAAGGTGATATATTTGCTGAAAGCTGTTGAGTATCACCAACACTTAAAATAGCACTTGTTGGTGAAACACTGACTCCTGTTACCGAAACATTTGAAGAACCTTCGTCAGTAACTGTATAATACAATGTCTGATCATCAAAAGTAAAGGTAAATGTACTGCTGTTTGTTATACTAATAGTAATATTCGGGCCGCCACCTGTCGTAACAGATGCTGTACCTGAAAATCCACTAGCACCACCCCAGTCGATTCCACTCCAGTCACTCGTATTAACAAATTTAAATTCGTGGTCGCCGGCATCAATCTGAACACCTGTTGCCCGCCAAACTTCATTAACCAATGTCATTTGATGAGTGCTTAAATTCCATGAATTAAATGTGCCTCCAATATTCATGGCTGGTTGATGTGTAACAGGAATATCTCCGCAATCTCCAACAGGAGATTGGTTATTTGGGTCAGGCGCATAAATCACAAATCCTCTTAACCCTGGTGAAACGGTTGCATTTCCGTTGGCATCTGTTGTTATACATTGCGGTGTTGCCGTACTAACTGTGCTGTACCAGGCAAAAGGTTTCAGGGTTGTGTTTGTCCACTTGGTCTGAACAGTTGCTGTTTTTGCAACAGAGTTGTTATCATTAATAGCTAATAGTAGTCCGGGCGATCCGTTTCGCTGCATGATAAAAAGGTCTTCGTCTGCATAAAGTTGGGTAGCGCTTCCTGTTGCAAGGTTCTTACGTACCCACATCAACTGATCAATACCATTGGGCGTGCCGCTTTTAGCCAGACCGTAATTATAATAATCTCTCCAGAATACTGTGGGTAGTCCCTGTTGGGTTAAAATGTATGCATACCCAAGCATTTTTTGCTCATTCGGTATCTGGTATGCTGTTTCTTTATCGGTATCGTGATTCTGAAGGAAAGTAACCGCGTAATTTGGTTGTGATGTCACAATACCTGCATTCCACAGATTCCTCATATCATAGCCGCCGCCGGTATTATTACACATATCCCTGAGGTGATAGAATAACGGAAAATCGAAAACATTCGATGTATATTCAATGTTGGCAAGGTACTGTAATGAAGTATTCTTATCCTGCATCCAGTATTCGGTTACGCCAAATGCCCCGTGATTATTCTGAAGATCTCTGATCACCCATGGGTGATAGCCATTGGTCCAGTCGTAGCGAAAGCCATCGTACCCGATGGTATTAATTAACCAGGTTTGCAGGTCTTTTAAAACTGTCATCACATGCGGATTTGCATGGCATATATCAGGGTAGGAGCCAAAAACTCCTTCGTCTGATGATTCATAGGTGGAGGGATGAAAATCGTTGTAATGGAATTCATACCTTCCGCTGGCAGGAACAAACGAGGTTGCTGTTTGTCCTCCTGTATTGGGATTGTTTTCCATCGTACCACCTGTGCAATGGTTGAATACAACGTCGGCATATGCCTTCATCCCGTTATTATGCATAACGGAAATCAGGCTTTCCAGTTCTGCACGGCTGCCAAAGAAAGTTTCAACCCCTGACATTTGGTTGAATTCTCCCAGATCAAAGTAATCATAGGTATCATAACCCATCGATGGATCGTTCACCGCTTTATTGGATACGGGTAACCATATTTCGGTAATGCCTGCTGACGACAGGTTGCCTGTTTTAGAGCTCATGAAGTTCCACCAATTTCCGGCTCCTGCTTCATCAAAGCAGTCCCAGTAGAATCCCTGCATTAATATTCGCTGTTCATCCTGGTTGGGCTGGGATAATGTATCTTTTTCCGCTCCATGCAGAATAAGAAGCATGATGATTAGTTTATTTGCAACTCTGTGAACAGAGTGCACAAATTCTTTAATTTTCATTGTTTCAATTTTTAGTTAATATCTGGATATATTATGTGAAAGGATTATTTTGGATCATCGATGATTGTACTATTTAAAAATTACCTGTAAAATAACATCGACCATGAAATTTGTCGTTTCAAAGTAAAAAAAAATGGAAGGAGCAATAAATCACGAGTGCAAGATCATAGATGACCTTTTAATTATACTGAATACCAATTAAATAATAATAATTGTAAACAGCTTGTTATGTATTATTTGACACTATTACAAGACTCGGTTGCAAATAACAGAATCACATAGTTGTTCAATGATCCTTGTTAAAAGAATTATTTATTAATTTATGGAAGATATTATAAAAGATAATTATTACTAAAAGACAAAACGAAAATATCTTCCTGGTCTGTACAACATTCTTATTTCTTATAGCAATATCTTATTATTTCGGTATATGATTTATTTATGATATTAATGTTGTAATGGTTTATTATTTTAGACTTTTTACATCAGAGCCCATTTATTCTCCCTGAAGAATCTTTACCACATCTTCCTTACCTGATTGTTTTGCAAGATCCATTACGGTTTGACCGCTCCTGTTTTTTATTTCCTGGTCGGCACCTTTTTCAACTAACAATTTTACCACATCTGTGTGTCCCATTGCCACCGACCAAACCAATGCGGTTTCATTCTGATAAGGAGTAGTTGCGTTAATATCGGCACCATTTTCCAGTAAATATTTTACCACTTCAAACCGGTTGGCTGCAGCTGCATAAATAAGTGCAGTACCCCGGCCCTTACTGCCTGATTCAGCATTTACATCTGCACCTTTTTCAACCAGATATTTAACTACTTCTATGCTTCCACCCTCAGCTGCATACATTAATGGTGTCTGACCGGCAATATCTTTTTTATCTACTTTAGCACCGTTCTCAATTTTTTCTTTCACTGCTTCAAGATCGCCCCGACCGGCAGGTTCATGTAATTCACTTCTGTGTTGTGCATTTGAAAAATTACTTGCGAGTAATAATGAAAATACAAATAACAGATTAGACAGACGTTTCATAATATATTTAGTATTTAAAGGTTAATAGATAGTTTGTAACAAAAACTTTATCAGAGAATACATTTTTGTTTTAACGGTAAAACTTTAAATTATTAATAATTGATATTTATACATTGTATATAAAAACAGCAATTTTCAATTATTCAGGTGTAAGTTATAAATAATGATTTAAATTGAATCTTAATTGATACAGTTAAGGTTCGGTATTTAATTATTTCTGTACGTATGGAATACTAAAAGAAAATGTACTGCCAACATTTTCTTCGCTTTCTACCACGATATTACCTTTATGTTTTTCTATAAAATCGGCGCATACAAGCAATCCCAGACCTGTTCCTTTTTCTCCGTCTGTTCCTGAAGTACTTATATTTTCAATTACTTTAAACAGTTGATTCTTTTTTTCTTCCGTCATACCGGTTCCTCTGTCTTTAACAGAGAAAATAAATGCGTCATCGGTAAACTGCAGCTTAATATCAATTTTTGACCCCTTGTGACTGAATTTTATAGCATTGGATATCAGGTTGCGTACAACTATACTGATCATGTTAGGATCGGCTTCAATGATCTTTTCATCATTTTCAGTTTTTTCTTCAATTGTAATTTCTTTCGAAATTGCCTGTTGTCTGAGGCTTTTTAATTCGTTATCGACATATTCTGATATTCTGATGATCTCGGGCTCAAAACTGATAATTCCTCTCTGTGATCTGGACCATTGTAAAAGGTTCTCAAGTAAATTATATGCATACTTTGTTGAATTTCTTATAAGTTTGACCTGATATTCAATTTTTTCCAAAGGGTAATTTCGAATTTTAATTAATAACAGCTCACTAAAACCGAGTATGGTATTGAACGGGTTCTTCAGATCATGGGCAAGAATAGAAAACAGCTTGTCTTTTGTAGCATTTAGCTTACTTAATTGATCTCTGTGGGCCATTATCTCCTCAGATTGTTCTTCTATTTGTTGCTGGCGTTCTTCAAGTAAGGCATTGTTTTCCCCCAGAAGCTCAGCCTGTTTAATTAATTCTTCGTTTTTTTGTTCTATAATTTGCTGCTTGTTGGTCATATGAACAACGATTATTCTGCTGATAACGATGCTGATCACAATTGTAATTATTGAAAATATCAACATCGAAATTTTGGTCGATTCTCGAACCTTTTCCTGATAAGCTTCAATGTGATTGATCATATTACCTGATTTCTCGAGTATTTCCTTACCAAGAACTATCTGAGCGTTCTTAACATCCCTGATCTTAAGTGCCAGATCATAATTTTCTGTTACCGATACCATATAATCTTCAAGTGCTTCGATGATAGGCCGGTTGTTAATTTTTCGTGCTTCTTCCAAAGCCAGATCAATGTATCTGACAACTTCATTATAATATAAACTGTCGTTGGAGGACAGCAGATATACTGCGTATAACCTTCCCCGGTTAAAGTAATAGATCACATCATGATGTCTTGAAATATTATATTTTTCTGTTAAGTCCGTAAATATTATTCTCATCTTGCGCCGGTCGCCATATATTTCCTTTTGCGCTTCAATGGCATCATGATTTTGTTGCATCAGATCTTTATAGTAAGTCAGTTTTATTATCAATCCATCAATCATTGGAAGGTATTTTCCTTTTAACCTTGATTTTAATTCAACAAGTGAATGGGTGGCCGAATCGATATAAACGGAACAATTTAAATATTGTACCGAGTCCTTCTCGTTTAAATAAGCCTCCATGCAGGAATTGGCTATAAGAAAATCTTTCTGGGCATTGAGAACAATATTATAACTGGTACTTTTTTCTTCGATCTCATTGAGACTATAAACGGAAACCAATACGATAGCTAAAGTGAGAAAAATAATCAGTCCAAAACTCAGAGCAAGTTTTGTCCCCGTTTTCAGATCTTTAAATTTCATACTGAAATAATGGTTAACGACTATTTAAGTTAACTAATTTAAATAAATAATAAGCTATGTGCCGGTGATTTAAATAATGTCTGGAAGTGGGAACGACAGATTAAGATTCTGCTAATCAGAGACTCTCAACAGACATATCCAGTCTTTATTCCTGTTATCCGGAGGTAAACCTGTTGAAGCTGTTCCTTCAGCTAATACTGAATCTACAGTGCCGGCTTGCAGATCACCACCTTTCCGGGGATCATACCATCTGATGCTGTATTTTTTATTTGTTTTACCGAGATTCAGTTGTACTGCATCGGGATCTTTCATATATATTGCATATATTTCATTTTCTTTTGCAAAGACCAATGCGTCTGAATTATCGCACAAATAATTCGCTGCTTTCATTTCGTGGAACGGCAGGTAAGTTTCAAAAAAATCAAGGGCAATTCTGGTCTGTTCCCACATATTATTTCTCGAACGCCAGTCTTCATTTGAAAGATCGCTTGTCGGGGCATTGTTTTGCCATCCGAAATACCAGTCTGTTCCGGCTCCGCCGGCAAATAAAACGGGCCATAAAACGTCGGTTCTGGGTATGTTATGCTCAGGATCTTCTTTATCGGGTCTCAAACCAAACTCCCAGCCCAGCGGTTCATCAACAGCCACTATCCATGGATGATTTGCAAGATCCGAAGCATTTACCCATTTTAAAACCTCATTGTAGTAGTTATCGTTAAGTTGTAATGAAACACCTTCAAAACTACTAAAACCCAGTAAAGGAGCATATAATATTTCTTCATCATCCGGCCAGTTATGAACAACGATATGGTGTTTGTAAGCATCAATACTGCGTAAATATATGCAGAACATTTTCCGCTGCTCATCGGTATTGGGATTTTTGTAAGGGGTTTCACCTGTACCATTATGACCATTTTCCTCTCCCAGGTTCCAGCTTATTCCAAGATGGTGTCCAAAACGGGCAACCATTTCCCTGTAATATAATTTGCGTGTAAATGCAAAATCACCTCCGTCAAGTGCTTCAAAAAGGTTTTCGTTTTCAGTTTCGGTAAGCAGAATATCTTTCATGATACCCTGTTTGTCCATATGATCAAAAACTATTTCCCATTGTTCGAGCTTGCTTACATCGAAAACTGTTCTGCTATCGGGAGTTGTCCACGGCCATACATCTTCGCCATCGCCTTTCACATTCATGGTTACAATGTATACGGCATTCAGTCCCTTCACGGCAATATAATTCACTGCACCGATTATTGTTTTTCCCAGAGTATCTTTCCAAACCGGGTCTCCGGGTCTCCAGTCTTTCAAATGAGGTAAATACTCATGTAACTGGTTATCACCCAGGGCAGGATATGTTGTTCCTCCATTATCGAAAGTGCCGTCAAAGTCACTGTAAGCCAAAAAGTTTTCCGGACTGCCTGCGCCTCCTTTAATAAAATATTGCCCGTTTCCGGCATGCTGCAGGTAATGCTTTTCAACATATCGCAGCATTCCTTTTCCTCTGAAATCCCTGCTTTTAGGTTCGATACCCGACATTGTTACCGTGAATTTACCGGTTTCTCCATCAAAATATCCTGCGCTTTCACCCTGATCTGCTGCAAGGGAAATTGCTATTTTATCGCCTTTTCTGAAGGAGACTTCATACGTCCATTCACCGGTTTCATCAGGAACAAAATGCACTTTCCACGCATTACCTTCTGTTGAACTGGTTTCTGAAGCATTCCCGTCGGCGGCATAGAATCCGGGAATGTTATAGACTTTACCTGAAGCCTTATGGGTAAAATAAACCTGTAATTTGTAATTGAGATATGTGTTCTGTTCTTCTGTCAGTTCAGGTCCGATAAACAAAAAAGTGTGTTTGTTCCAAAGGTGATAAGTTTGTTCATTGGGCCCGCCGCATGATAAATGAACAATTAAAAGAAGATATAGTATTCCTGTATAAAATGATTTTCCTTTATTTCTTTTCATGGTTTTGCCATTGAATGTAGTGGATTTTCAATTTATTGAATTTAATGAATTATAAAATGCATTGTATATTGATCAGCAAGTTACAATTTTGGAATAATATTGATTACGGAAAATAATTATAACGATACCAAATAAATGGGTTCTGAAGGTTAGCCGTTAAACAGATATGAAATGAATTAGAATTATTTAATAATATTGATATTTGAATTAATTGAAAACGAGTATCATGAAAACAGTATATACAGTCCTTTTAATCCTTGTCTGGAGCGTATCCTTTACTTCAGCAGAAGATACAGTAAAAATTTGGGAAAAGATTGAGTTGGAATTCATATCGGATGCCGAATATGATAACCCTTATACTGATATAGAAATATGGATTCAGCTTACCGGACCGAACTTTAATAAGAAAGTATGGGGTTTCTGGGATGGTGGCAGAAGCTTTAAGGTGAGATTAGTAGCCACAGAGCCTGGTAAATGGTCGTGGAATTCTTATGCAAATGTTGATGATCCCGGACTGGCAGACCATTCTGGTCGGTTTATTGCCGTTAAAAGAACAAAAGATGAATTAAAAACCAATCCGAATTACCGCGGGTTTATCCGTACAAACCCGGATGCTCCTCATGCATTCATCTATGCGGATGGTACACCTTTCTATCTTTTTGCAGATACCTGGTGGGCTGCCATGACATGGCGATACCCTTATAAGGGTGGAATTGACATTCCCGAAGATTATATTCCTTCTGAAGAAAACTGGAGTTTCGAAGGAGGCATTCAGTGGCTGAAAAGGCATGGATACAATTCGGTTGCTATGATTGCTTCTTTCCCGAACTGGAAAATTGATGTAGAAGGCAGAGTCGTACAGGATGATAATGGTATATACATCAGGAAAGCTGAAGCATGGGGAAAAGGACCGCTCGGTGAAAAGGTAAAGGACATGCATGATGAAGAGGATAACATGCCATTTTTCTATCCGGGAAAATGTGCAGGCAAGACAGACATGTGTGCTAACTATGATAGTATTAACCCTGCATATTGGCAGAGTATGGATAAAAAAATGGATTATCTGTGGGAGAACGGTTTTGTTCCATATATCGAAACTGTCAGGCGCGACCAGTTACCCCCATGGATACATTATCACGATTTTAATGAATCGTTTGCCAGGTATTTAAATTATATCAAAGCAAGATATGGTGCATGCAATTTCATTTTTAGTCTTGTTCATTGGGACTGGTGGCAGCCGGGAGCATCAATTGATGATTTGAAGGGTGCATTTTCCTATTATCATTTAAAATACGGGCCTATGCCTTTCGAACAACCTGTTACAGCCATGATCGTAATAAGTTCTCTCAGATATTTGGGACATGTTGATATAGCTCCATATCTGACTTGTCATAGCGGGGGAAATACCAACCGCGGTCATGGAATACTGACTAATATTGAAGAATTCTATAATGCTGTACCTCCCGTTCCGGGTTTTAACAATGAACCCTATTACCCTCTGCACGATGTTCCCTGGAACAGGGCAGGAGGTGAGGATATCATCCCGAACAGCGAGCGGGATAATTATTTTGGCCGTACCCATATGTATTCAAATTTCTTTTCAGGAGCACTCGGCGGACATGTATTTGGTACCGGAGCTTTTGGAGGTTGTACGGTTGGTGAAGAACCTTATATTGGCGATCCTGCTCCCTGGCCAAAGATTTGGGCGGCTTTGAATAATGATGCCCTTAAACAGGGTCTCTGGTTTAAACAGTTTATAGACAGTCAGGGAAAAAACTATCAGAACATGATCGTTACATACAATGATCTCTCACAGCCACGTAACGATTCCGATGTGCTCGACGAATGGTCGTATATGCTCAAATCGCCCGATAACAGGATCGTGTTGCTATATTTTGAAAAACTGGCCAGACAGCAGACTATTTCAAATCTAGATGCTGATAGTAAATATAAGGCACAATGGTATAACCCAAGAAACGGGGAATGGACAAACATGGGAAGCGGATACCTTTTAACCGACAGGCAGGGTAAACTGAAACTGCCGGCATTTCCTTCTGGGAAAACAATTTCAGAAAACGACTGGGCCGCAGTGCTTGTGGGTGCAGAATAATTTGTTAATGAGGCTAAATCACTTTACTTACCTTAACAATATAAATCCCGTTTTCTGTTTCGAGATATAGCATATAAACTCCTTTTGGCAACTTCATGATGTTTTTATCCAGTTTAAATAATTGTTCTCCCCTTAGCTGAAATTCATTGAAAAGTGGAATTATTATTCGACCATCAATACTGGCCATGACAGCTTTAACAGTCATATCAACTCCCAGGCTGTATTTCAACACGCTTGATTCGTTAATAGGTGCAGGCATTACAACAATGTCAGATATATTTTTAATCTGATTCTCGTTTGCAGTCTGATTTACTGAGACAGCAGATTTTTCAATATAAATCTCCTTCCAGGCAACCCACGACGGACTTTCGGTGGTTAATACTTTTATAAACCTGTACGGGCCGTCGGAAGGAGAGAGGAAATGTGTAAGGTGTTGGTAGTTTATTGTATTACCGGCAAATTCTTGCAGAAGCTCAAAATCGGAAGAGAACTGATCGTCTTTTGCATATAACTGATGCACTGTATACCCTTCGGGCCACATATCAACCACCAGGTCAATGCTTTCAATATGGTAGTTTTGCTGCAGATCGATAAGTATCCACTGTGGCGGATAGTCGCTGGCATTCCAATATGTCTCTTCATCATTATCATAAGCCAGATCAGGGGTATTACCTTCCAGATAATCAGACGTGCTTATCAATGCTGAGTTAATACTGAACAGATCCGATGATTCACAGACAGGCGGAACAACAGTACTATTACAATATTCGGTTATGCCTCCGACAACTGACTGGAGTATTTCAATATTCAATAGTTCCTCCGGATCGGAAAGACTGAGAGGATCATCAGAAACGATAACGAAGTCAGCCCATTTACCCGGCGTGATGCTGCCTTTTTTATCTTCTTCAAAAGTTGCATATGCCCCATCGATGGTCAGCAATTTAATACACTGCTCAACTGTTAACCGCTGGTTGAGTTCCCAGTCGGCATGTTCCCTTTCAATGTAACCTTCACGCGTTACGCCTTCATAAATTACCCTGAACGGAGAATAATTACAAGGTGCATTATTAAATGGGTAATCAGTACTTCCGACTGATGGTACTCCTGAGTCAATGAATTCTCTCCAGCGCATTTGCCATTCAGGATTGGTACTACTGATAAAATCAATATGCGTTTGCTGAGTCGGCCAGTCAGGAGGTCCAAGTAGCTGGAACGATGCAATAATCCCCTTATTATTCATCCGGTTGAATTGATCATCTGACACCTTAACGGCATGCTCAATCCTGTAGCGCGTGTTCAGATTATTATCCGGCCCAAGCGCTAATTCATATGCAGTCAGAATTTTTTCAATACCTTCTGTATTCACTGCATGTGCAGCGATTTGCCATTCGAAGTCCCGGGCTCTTTCCACGAGTGCATTCACTTCTTCCTGGCTATATGAACCGGCATCTACTCCAAGTGGATGATCGATGTAAAGTTTAATTCCTGGAGTTCGCACATGTCCCGAATATTGCCTTCCGGCATATCGCCCTGAATCTGCCAAAAAATCGAAAGTCTCAAGATCAAATACACTTCCAAAATAACCATTTAACCGAAAAGGTAACTGTCCCCGCAGATCGAATCCCAAAGCATTGTATACATGTTCTCGTGATCCATCCTGTGGTACACCAAATGCCATGTCGGAAATGCTGGTCCAACCAAAGTGTGCAATATTTTGTACACGGTCTAATAGTGCCGGATAATTAGTATCTCCTGTAGGTTTGCATATTTCTTCCGGCCATGTAAATACATGATTATGATTGTCGTTAAATCCCGGTAATACAGTCAATCCATTTAGATTTATCGTTGAAGTCGGGCAAGCAGGAACTGCAAGATCAAACATTTCTTCATTGGTTCCAACACCGATTATTTTATCAGCTTTAATTGCCATCGCTTCTGCAGAAGGCAAGGCTTCATCCATTGTTATAATGTTTGCATTGTGATATATGATATCCGGTGCTGAGTTGCATATCAGCTCAAAACCATCAGGAGGCGGGTCGAATCCGGGAATATAACCTGTTAATCCAAGATCTCTCCAGCAAAGTAATAAAGGACTTTCCGGCGATTCAAGGCGCAAAAGCTCAATTTCTTCATAACTCTGGGGAAATTCATACATTATTGCCGTATCACCGGCCAATGTTTCATTCTCAAAATGGTGAATCAGAAAATATTCATTGTTTGAATTTCTCCCGAATAAGTCGATTGGTTCTCCTGCATATTCATGCCCTATTGTCAGGCTGAATGCCTCAAGTGTAACAGGATACCTGAAACGTACTTCGATCCATTGAAAGCCACCTCCTTCTACCGTCCAGCATAGAGGGCTGTTTGCATTAATAAGATTCTCAGGTATATCATTGTCTGAAAATCCCGAAGCTGATATTATACTGTTTACGGCAAGGTTCCAGTTTTCTTGCTGAGCATTTATCTGAACTGCTGTTAAGCTGGTCAATGATATAATAATTAACGACACATAAACATGATAATAGATTTTTTTTTTCATGGTTGCTGGCATAATTGATTAGTAGTCTTATGAATGTGTGCTTAATCATTTCGCATTACTAATTAACCATAAACCCAAAAAAAAGTTCAGAAATAATGATATTTTAATCTATTGAATTAAAGCTCGTCCCATTCGTTATAATTGAAGATATTATCGGCAACAAACTCCTGAATAGGAAGAGCATCTTCATCTGTTACCCCAGGAGGAGCAGGTGCATATACATGGGACTTTTTATACATAAAAGCTTATATAAGACATGCGATGAAGTATGATCCTGCTTATTTTGTATATTAGAAATAAAATTGTGCATATTATGAGATTTATTTTTACAACAGGTTTAATCCTGATTCAAATTATTGTTTTAAATATTTATTGTCAGATTAATCCTGCAGATGAGTATCCCCGTTTATTCGAAGACGTTCAGATGCAGGGTGTTTATAATGATTCCAAAAAATTTCCGGATTGTATCCCTTTGATATCTGCTGATTCAATAATTGTTTTATACAAACAGCTTAAAATAACTAACAATTTTAACCTGATGGATTTTGTTACAGAAAACTTTGATACGGTAACTTCTGCCAGAACTGATTTTATTAACGATTCAAATCTCTATATATCTGACCATATTGAAAAATTATGGCCTGTGTTGACAAGAGAACCCGGAGTTCAGACAAATTCTTCTCTTATTAATCTGAAGTATCCATACGTTGTGCCCGGTGGTCGATTTAATGAAATTTATTACTGGGACAGCTATTTTACCATGCTCGGATTACAGGCAGGCGACAGAGTGGATCTGATCAAAAGTATGACAGATAATTTTGCATACCTGATCGATCGTTACGGTCATATTCCAAACGGGAATCGCACTTATTATTTAAGCAGGTCGCAACCTCCGTTCTTTTCTTTAATGATAGAACTGTTGATTGAAGAAACAGCAGATTCATTGTTTCTCACGGAATATCTTCCGTTTCTCGAAAAGGAATATCAGTATTGGATGAAAGGGAAGGACGATATTGGTAAGTCCGGATCGTCAATGCACGTTGTTAAGATTACTGATGAAAAATATCTGAACCGTTACTGGGATGCACTAAAAAAGCCCAGACCTGAAGCTTACAAAGAGGACATTTTAGTATTTAATAACGCAGGGCAGGATTCATTGATTTTCAGGAACCTGAGGGCTGCCGCAGAATCAGGATGGGATTTCAGCAGTCGCTGGCTGAAGGATGGAAAAACCCTTGAGACAATTATGACTACCAGTATAATTCCTGTTGATCTGAACTGTCTTTTATATAATCTTGAAAGAGTATTGTCAGTGGCTTACCGTTATAAGAGTGATATTAAAATGTCAAAGCATTATAACAATGTTTCAAAGACACGGAAAGATATGATAATAAAGTATTGCTGGAATGAAGAGAAGGGTTATTTTTTTGATTATAACTGGGTAACAGGTAATCAGACCGATGTTATTTCCGTGGCCGGAATTTACCCGCTTTTTTTTAAGATTGCATCTGCAGAACAGGCTGAAAGATCTGTCGCGTGTTTGAAAGAATATCTTTTAAAAGATTATGGTGTTGTTACTACTAACAACATTACCGGTCAGCAATGGGACAGTCCTAACGGTTGGGCTCCCTTGCAGTGGATGACGTACATTGCTCTGGAGAATTATAGTTTTTATAAGCTCTCGGGGGAAATAGCAATAAAATGGATGGATCTGAATATTGCCGTTTATAAAGAAACAGGTAAAATGCTTGAAAAATATAATGTTGTTGACCTGAAGCCGGGCGGGGGTGGAGAATATCCTCTGCAGGACGGTTTCGGCTGGACGAATGGAGTGCTGATTAAGTTGCAGGAAATGGAAATGAAGAAAGTAAGATGAAATTGAATAAACCAAAAAAAGCCCTCTTCAGGAATTAATTTCACAAGATAAAAACTATAGGAATATATTAATGAAATTCTGATGTTAGCAGGACACATACTTTGACAGGTTCTTCTTATATAGGGACTTATAAAAATGTTTTTATTGATGAGAAAGTGATACTTACCGAAGCACAGGAGATTACCATTGGTGAGTGGGACTAACTGTTTCTGGAAAACTAGCGTTTTGCCAGTCCGGATATAAATCCGAAATAATTAAATGATAAAAAGAATTCTTGGTATTTATGTTTCTTCAATATTAAACTTAATATTCAGGGGTAAAATTTAAAAAAGCGATTTGCTTTACTTCAGTATTTACAGAATTGTAACTTTCCGGTTATTTGTGAATGAATCACCTTGTACTTTAATAATGTATAATCCGTTTTTAATATTAATTCCCGGACTGCTGTGCAGATTCCATCCGATATGATTATTTCCGGTATTCAAATAACCATTATAGATTATGGCAATCTTCTGTCCGCTTAAATCATACATTGTAATACATACTTTTTCATTACCGGATGATGTAATGTGAATATTAATGTCATCTACAGCAGGATTTGGATAAACAAGCATTGAGAAGTTCATTTCTTCATCAACGTGACTGTTGTATAAGGCATTTGGCATTTGCACATTGAATTTAACAGTAGCAGTGTTTGATTTGTACTTCTCATTTTTAACCCTGTAAGTGAACGAATCAACGGCAAAATATTCCCGGGATTGTCTGTAAGCAGCATATCCGTCTTCATATAAAACAATATGTCCGTATTTGGTGCTGTCAACAATCTCTGCCTCAAGCTCGGTATATTTCCCAAAACCATTTTCATCATTTATTGTAACAGGTTCGGGCGTCCGGAATGATCGCGAGAAGATAACGGAGTACTCATCATCATAAGCAACCGGGGGGATTATATCCTTTATAAAAACAGCAGGTGACCATATTTGCTCCATGCAGTTACCAGCTTCATCAGCAGCACTTATCTTAAGATCAAGGTAGGCTATATCATAATTTGTGTCTTCAAAATGTGCCTGATAGATTATACCGGTTTCATCATCATAGGAGATCGAATCAATTGAAGCACAGGTCCATTCTCCGGAAAAGTGTTCTTTAAACATAATACTTGTTGAATCGTTAACAACGGGTTTAAATATTTTATCACCATTTCTGAAAATATCAATATCTGAAACAGCAAACCTGAAAATAACAGTATCACTTTTTTCGAAGATGCAATCCTGTTTACCGTTTGTTTTAATTGAATATATCGATGAAAGGTAAGGAGGATCAGGATCTTCATTTCTAAGGTCAAAATGCATGTTCAGCGTATTAACTCCTTCCATATCATAAATTGTATACAAACCTGGATTTTCTGTTTTTACCTTATATTTACCGGGTTCTTGGTCTGAAAATGCAAATCCCTGAAATTCGGCAGAATCTATTAGTGTATTCTCTTCATTATAAAGAGTCCACTTTCTTATCGGGAAATTCAATACTTCATCCTCGTTGAACGGGCCGTAATTTTTAATGCCGATTATAATTGAGCAATATTCAGGATAATCGTTGTTGTTTGGTACTGATCGCTGATAATAGATACCTTTTCCATAGGTGATTGTATCGCCCGGATTAAAGTACAGCTTATCCGGTGTATTCTCATTACCAAAATAGAAACTGTTGTTCACACATCGTAAAGGAGATGATATTGATTTAACATCATAACTTTCATCTGTCTCAGATGGAATTTTTCTATATAGCGAAAATTGATAGTAGTGATCGTCTACCGGATCTTCATCGGAAGGCATATAGATATTAAATTCTTTTAACGGATCTTCATTGGCTAAATAAATCGTCATAAAAGACCATCCTATCTTATAATCGTTTTCTTTCTGATATAATTTTGGTGCCCACTCAGGCCTGTATTCAGCTTCGGGATCACTGAATGATATCATTTTGTATTTTTTCGCATTGCCGGTTAATTCGAAGTCGGTATGGAAACCGTAAAAAGGATCGGTTGCATTATGGCAGAAAGTATATTCTTCTCCAAGATGCAGGCGAGTCTCTCCTACAGATATTTTCATATTATCATTAAGGTTTGAGATGTATAACGTATCAAAAGACTTTATTACGCACTCTTCCTCCGCCCACGTTCTGTTTTGTGAATAAATGTTATTGTTAGAAAAATGTTTGAAATAGAAGGCAAAAAATAAGGAAGGGTCCGGATCGGTGAAATTAGACAGTTCGTAATGCAATGAATCATTGATTGTTATACCTGTTACACGCCATTTAAGCAGATTGTCAGTATAATGACTCCCATTTTCATCTTCCGTTGCAAAGACAATTCTGTTCACAGCGTCATCATTACTAACAGAAATCACTGTATCTGAATCGGTTGAGATGCTTTTAATAATTACTTTATTAATGATTTTATAATAAAAATCAGGGTATTCAGTAATATTTCCATACAGGCTTTCATAGAATTCAGCGATCACTGTATATTCACCATCGGGTAACATAAATTTATCCGGAACTGCTTCATATAGACCATAGTTTGCTGATATAACTCCATTTGTTATGACAAATAAATTATAATTATCATCAATCTCGACAGTAATTTTAATTCCCTTAACAAAATACCAGTTAATATTATAATTTTTATCTCCTTCCGATAGCATAAATGATCCGGAATAAATATCTATATATCCTGAATGTGTTTGTGGTGGCGGGGTTTCAAGCAACGAATTTTCGACTGTTATGGTTACATATACTTCATACTCATAACCTGATGCAATTATAAAATTATTATCACTGAAGTTAATATCTATACCCTGAACAGGATTCGGAATATTAAATGAGTATGTAAGATCGGAATCTGAACTATTGAAAATCATTATCGACCGGGTGCTTGTCCAGACAGCATTGTTACGTAACGTATTTTCACCAAAACTTATAACAGGTTTATTAATAAAAGTATTTACCTGTGCTGCTTTATATGCATTAACAAGCCCTGCACCCTGTTGTGTTTTGAATAAACCAAGATCTGTGGCAGTAGACATAACAGATGATTTAACCATTCCCGGATCCCAGTCGGGGTGTAGCTTTTTGAGTAGTGCACAGACACCGGTAACATGGGGACATGACATGGAAGTTCCGTTGTATTTTTGATATTCGCCATTTATTATGCTGGAATAGATATCGATTCCCGGTGCAACAACATCAGGCTTTAAGAGGTTTGTATATGTGGTTGGCCCGAGTGAGCTAAAATAAGCAATAGAGTCATTTTTATCAACTGCCCCCACAGTTATAACTGAGGGTGAACAACCCGGAGAGCCTATTCCCCATCTTCCGTCATTCCCGGCAGCTATACAATATGTAACACCGAGAAAAACTGCATTTTCAACTGCATCTGCCAAAGGATCTTCTTCAGAAGGATAACCTCCTAAACTCATGTTTACAACGTCCAGTTTGTCAGAAAAATTATCGTTATTATCAGGGTCAACTGAATATTCCACTGCACTCATAATATCAGAGAAATTTCCATATCCCTGGGCATCCAATACTTTTAGTGCATATAAAGTTGCGTTGGGTGCAACTCCCCGGATAGAGTCATTATCGCCGGCAATAATTCCCGCAACGTGGGTACCGTGACTGTTATCATCTATCGGGTCATTATCTTCATTTATAAAGTCGTAACCTCCTGCTACTTTATATCCCGATCCAAAACCTTCGCCAAGTGCAGGATGGTTGTAATCAATACCGGTATCGATAATACCTACTCTGATACCGTCACCTTCACATTCCAGTTCATTCCAGATACTGTCAACATTGATCTGGGAAACACTTTCGTGCAGGTATAATTCTGCTACTTTATCAGGATAAACATTTTTTACATAGGGTAATTGCAATATTTCAGGGATCATCATGCTGTCGACCTTTACAGCCTGACCGAAATACAATTTTCGATATTCCTGTTCTAATACAGGCTTTATTGTAAAATCAGCTCCTCCGGATGTGCCTCTCTTAAATGTTTTGGTTATATCACTTTCAAATAATTTAAAGATATGATCCTGGTTAACCTTAACACGTTGCACTTCCTTTTCAAAACCGGTTTTTGTAATTCCTTTTTTATATATGTCAGCAATGCTTTCGCCTTTGAATTGTACTATGATTTTTTTTTGTACCGGTGTTATGCTGCAAGGTTCAGTTGTAACAATATGTTCATATATTTTATCATGATCAACAGGTTGAAAATTCTTAATGTCTGTTTTTGGGATGTATACAGATTCATTAATGTTTTGTGCTTGTATTGAAGTGATAAATGTTGACAGGAAGATGATAGAAATAAGACCTGTTGCAGGTTTTAAAACTGACCTGATGAGTGGTCCTGAAAAATTTTTCATTTTTCTGACATGTTAGGTTGGATATCATTATTAATTAATGTTTAGACGATATTTTTATTTAATTAGCTTACAATATGTACAAATTTCGTGTTGATAAATTGGAATATAGCAATTATTTACAGTTATAGTAGTACTTTTCATTTTTAATTAAGCCATTGGAATGAGCATTTTACTATGGACTATATATAAGAAATTTCCGGATTAATCCAATTTTAAAATAAACCAATATATTAGCAATTCTAATATAAGGATTTGCACATATGAAGGAGGGAATTAGCAAAGTAGTTGAAAGAAAGCATTTGTTATCATTTATACTTATTACAAGTCTTTTTGCACTTTGGGGGTTTGCCAATGATATCACAAACCCATTGGTGGCAGCCTTTAGAACATTGCTTGAAATATCAAATGCAAAGGCATCGCTTGTTCAGCTGGCTTTCTACGGCGGATATTTTACCATGGCATTACCTGCCGCACTTTTCGCCAGGAAATATTCTTATAAGAAGGGTATAATGGTAGGTCTTGTACTTTATGCTACAGGGGCATTTCTTTTCTATCCTGCAGCTAAATTTGAAATATTTTCCTTCTTCTTAATAGCACTTTACATCCTTACTTTCGGACTGGCTTTCCTCGAAACAACGGCAAACCCATATATCCTTTCAATGGGAAACAGCGAAACTGCAACACGCAGGCTTAATCTGGCACAGTCTTTTAATCCTATTGGCTCCCTGACAGGAATGGTCATTGCTTCAAAACTCATTCTTGATGCTTTAATATCGGACGAACGAGATGCGGCAGGCAACCTTTTATATCCTCTGAAAAGTGCTGTAGAAAAAGCAGAAATACGTGCTCATGATTTGATAATCATTCGCAATCCGTATCTTTTACTGGGTATGGCAGTGCTGGTAATTCTGATCCTGATCTGGATACATAAAATGACTGAATACAAAAGCTCAGACCATTCAAATGTTGCTGTCGTATTTAAGCGGTTGTTAAAAATACAAAGATACCGGGAAGGGGTTATTGCCCAGACTTTTTATGTTGCTGCACAGATCATGTGCTGGACATTTATTATACAATATGCTGAGAATTTGGGTATTAATAAAGCCACAGCACAGAATTACAATATTATGGCCATGAGTCTGTTTGTATCTTCGCGATTTATAAGTACAGCTTTGCTCAAGTATATTAATCCGGACAAACTGCTTAAATTCTTTGCGATTGGTGGAATGATAACTACGGCCGGAACAATATTTATTCTGGGGATGGGAGGTTTGTATTGTCTTATAGCCACATCAGCATTTATGTCTTTAATGTTCCCGACTATTTATGCTATCTCGCTGGCAGGTCTGGGAGATGATGTTAAACTGGGCGCAGCAGGACTCATAATGGCCATTGTCGGGGGAGCGTTGATGCCTCCTTTGCAGGGTGCAATTATAGATCTGGATATAGTTTTTAATATACCGGCCGAAAATATTTCATTTATATTACCATTTGTATGTTTTGTAGTAGTAGCAATTTTTGCGTATCGTTGCAGAAAATATGATGTATTAAAATTGCATCTTAATAACAATCGCTGATATTTTAAATAGAGTTAAGCATGAAAGTTTTTGTCTCGGGTTGTTACGATATGCTGCACAGTGGGCATGTTGCCTTTTTTAAAGAAGCTTCACAATATGGCGACTTATATGTTGGTATAGGCTCAGACAGCACCATAGAAGAATTAAAAGGCAGGCATACTGTTCAATCCGACCAGGAAAGGTTATATATGGTGAAATCGGTTCGTTATGTAAAGGATGCATTTATAAACAGCGGTAGTGGCATACTCGATTTTATCGATGACCTGAGAAGATTGAAACCAGAACGTTTAATAGTAAATGAAGACGGACATTCACCTGCAAAAGAAGAACTCTGCAAAGAACTTGGTATTGAGTATATCATCCTGAAAAGAATTCCTGATGCAGGTTTGCCCGCACGTTCTACAACAGTGTTAAGGTCGGAGTTAAGTTGTCAGTTACCTTACAGACTCGATTTGGCAGGTACGTGGATCGATCAGCCTATGTTATCAAATATTTATCCGGGTTGGGCAATAACCATATCGTTAGAACCCATTATTGAATACAATGAACGAAGCGGTATGTCGACATCCACAAGAAATGCTGCGAAAAACATCTGGCCTTATGCATTACCACTGGACAAACCGGAAAAACTTGCAGAGATATTGTTCCGCTATGAAAACAAACCTGGTAATGAACTGATATCAGGTGCACAGGATGCAATAGGTATTTGTGTTCCCGGATTATGCAGACATTTTTATATCGGTGAATACTGGCCGGCAAGGATCGAAAAAGTCTACGATGAAGATATACTTAGCTGGCTTGAAAAACATCTCTTTATGGTAACATTGTGGTCAAGGCCTGCAGGTACCGATTTGTTGGTTAACACTCAGATAACAAGGGATAATATTCAAATACTTGCCAAAGCAGCTGACGATTGCTGGGATGCAATAATGGAAAAAGATCTGAGATCATTCGGAGAAGCATTAAGAGAATCATTCGAAGCACAGGTCAGAATGTTCCCAAATATGATAAATAAGAAGATCAGTTCCATTGTCGATCGATATAAGTACAAGGCTTTAGGTTGGAAACTCAGCGGGGCAGGGGCAGGGGGATACCTTGCACTGGTTGCCGATAAACCCATTGAAGAAGCTATGCGCCTGAAGATAAGAAGATGGGTGGTTTAACAGAATTATGTTAATATAAACAGTGTACAAAAGTTTATAAATTCTGTTTCAAGTATAATCCTTACTTCATTTTATAATATTTTAAAACGGATTAAGGAGCATTTTCAATAAGAAGATCAATAAATTTGTCTAAACCATATCCATCTTTACTTTCTTTTAGGGCACTTTTCAAAGCTTCCTGTCCTGCAATTTTCAGTGCTTCTATATTTTGTCCGGAAGCATCCGACATTTTCTTTGAATAATTTCTTTTTTCCGGCGGGACATCAACACGTTTATAATTAAACTGATGTTCTTTTTGTAATGTGCCAAATATTTCTTTCAGCTGATAATCGACTGTATCAATACTTCCATCCATCATAATATCAGGTATTGATTTTGCCCAGTTTATTACTCCCCAGTTGCCGGATTTATCAACTTTTGGTAAATCAAATTGCCCTCCACCGGTACCTATTGAGAGAATAAGCATTTGAGCTGCACCGGGATATTTGGCTTGTGGGAAAATGGTATTTCTGCATTCTGCGTATGCACACATGGTTGGATTATTTGCAAAAACTCCCCCGTCAATATTTACCATTTCTTTTTTGGTAGCCAGATTATTTATCACAGCCGGAGGAAAATACGTTGGTGCTGCCGACGTTGAACGAACAACATCTTTTACATAAAAGTCTCTGTTCTTCTCTTTCTCTTCTCTGCTGTTAAAGAAAAAAGATGTTTTATTAATCAAATCATAGGTAGTTACAATGCATGGTTTTAATAGCTCACTCATTTTTAATTTACCAAATTCTTCATCGAATATCAGTTCCAGATTTTTTGGACTGTATTCAGTGGCATTGACTAACTGCCTAAGACCAAGCCAGCTTTTTCGTTTTGATTCATTGAAGATCCTATATCCTTTTTTTGAGTAGAATTCCAATGCCTTGGCAGCCGTGTATTTTGCTGTGGGATTCTTTTTATTTTTCCCCGGATGCGGGGTCAGGTAAAAACAACCAAGAATTCCGCCGGTACTGGTGCCAATGACCAAATCGAAAAAATCGGCAATTCTTGTATTTGCATTGCCTGTTATATCAGTGAGTCTTTTTTCGACATATTCAAGGATGGTCGCAGGAATAATACCCCTTATTCCTCCTCCATCAAGCGATAATATCCGTACTTTTTTCATGATTAAAATATTTGGGTTTAAATTTCAATATTGTAAATTGGTTAGACTTGACTATATTCTGTTTTGCTGTATTTCTTGATAATTAAAATAAAGTTTCTGATAAAGTTCATTATTTCGGTAATTTAACAGTGTTGATAATAGTTGATTATTTACATTTTTTTATTCCTTAATAACGCCCAAAATATTGGCTTCCACTTAACGTTTACAATGTACAAATATTTCAATAAAGTTAAAACAGGAACTCACTATATTTATAGCTTATGTAATTAATATTTATTACAAAATGCTTTGATTAAAACAGAATACTCGCATTAACTTTGAGATATGCTATTCAAATTATTATCGGGCTTCATTGTCGTTCTTCACCTTATATTTATCATCTTTGTTTTATTCGGTGCTCTTCTGGCACTGAGATGGAGAAAGGTGATATGGTTGCATATACCGGCAGTTGTATGGGGGGCATTAATCGAATTTCTGGATAAAATTTGTCCGCTTACGCCACTGGAAAACTACTTCAGAAATCTGGGAGGTTCTGAAGTTTATTCCGGTGATTTTATTGAAAAGTATATCAATCCGGTTTTATACCCTACATTCCTGACACGAAATCTTCAGTTGATATTAGGACTGATAGTTATCGCCGTTAACCTGATTGCCTATATCTATGTGTTTCATAAAATGAAGCGAACATGAATCTAAATCATTCTAAATTAATACAGATAAATGATTAAAACTTATGTGAGTTCCTGTCCCGATTGCTAGTATTCAAATTTTTTGAAAATTTTAAAAAGATGAAAATAAAATCAGCCATAAATGAATGATGGAGTTGACATAAGAAAGTCTGCTTATTTTCGATTCTATGCAGAGCTAAATGATTTTATACCAGGTTCACGGAAACAAAGATCTTTTAAGCATTCTTTTAAAACTCCGGTTACTGTTCGTGAGTTATTAGAATCATTTGGCGTCCCCTTATCGGAAGTAGATCTTGTCCTTTCAAACGGCGAACCTGTTGACCTGAGTTATATGGTGCAGGAGGAGGATAATATTTCAGTTTATCCGGTATTTGAAACATTGGATATCTCACCGGTTAAAATAACAAACAAGCCACCCCTGAGAGTAACAAAATTCATTCTGGATGCCCACCTTGGCAAGCTGGCAAAATATCTTCGTATGCTGGGTTTTGATACACTTTATGATAATGATTTTAAGGATCCTGAAATAATATCCATTGCAGCCAGCCAGCACAGAATTATTCTAACCCGTGATAAAGTTCTCTTAAAATCAAAGGAGGTGAATTATGGTTATTATGTGCGTGCAATCGAAAAGCATGAGCAGTTACGTGAAGTTGTGAAGAAATTTGACCTGAACAGTCAGTTTAAGTCGTTTTCACGATGTATGACCTGCAATTCATTACTGGAGCAGGTTGAAAAGAATAAAATAAAGCTCATGGTAGATGAAGATACCTTCAGAATTTTCAAAGAATTTTATCTATGTAAAAACTGCAAAAAGGTTTACTGGAAGGGCTCTCATTTTCTTCGCATGGAGAAGATGATCAGGGATTTATGCGATTAGCCGGGTGATTCCAGAAAGAGTTTAAGTCCATAATACCGGTTTATGGCATATGAAATAGATTTCAGGTTTGGTCCCGTTGATAATAGAAGTACGTGGTAATTATTTCAATTTTCTTCTGATTAATTCATCGATACTAATCTTACCAGGGCCATAAATAATAAGTGTAAACAACATTATGATATAATAAATGGGAATTTCTGCGCCGTTATCACCTGCATCGAAGCCATTCCCAAGATGTACTGTAAGAATAGCAACAAGCATAACTATAATAAGCGGTATCGATATATATCGTGTAGCCAGTCCTAATAACAACAAAATAACCCCAAGTGCCTCAGTAGTTGCCGAAAGATATGCACTTAATGCAGGGAAAGGATAGTTCATCTTATCAAACCATCTGGCTATTCCTTCTATATTTCTCCATTTTAAGGTAGCAGGTGTTATGAATCCATAGGCCAGTATAAAGCGTATTGCAAGTAACGGAATGTCCTTAAGCTTTTCCAGTTTAAGTGTAATTTGCAGTAAATCTTTTATCATTTCCATAATCGTAAATTTTCACTTAATTAATTATGGTAGTTGAATTAAACAGAAAAACCTGACAATTTTTATCAGAAAATTTAGGCAAAAGTGTTTTTATATCTTCTTACCTGTGATTATACTTCGATTTCCTACAGTTTCTTTATAGGATACATCAACAAAGCCACACCCGGTCAGAAGTTGTTTTATTTCACTTAAAGAATAACATTTTCCATGTGTAGAGAACATTATTAATACGGAGTATTCTGCAACCGACACGGGTCCTGTTTTTTCGGGATTAAGATGTGCATCATGGATCATAATAATTCCACCGTGATTCAGATTTCGGAATGAGTTGGAAATGATCTTCCTGTTCTGATCCGAATTCCAGTCATGCAGAACATGAGAATAAAAATGAATATCGTATCCCTTCGGTAATTCATTTTTAAACATATCTGCACCAAATACCTCAATCTTTTTATCCAAACCTCTGTTTTTTAAGGAGCGGCGGGCAACCTGGTCAACAGGTGGTTTTTCTAAAACAGCTACTTTCATATCAGGGTGATATGATTTAACTACCGCCGCATATATACCGGATGCACCTCCAATATCGATAAATGATTTGTATCCGGAAAAATCAAATACTTTCGTTAATGAAGGTGCGAATACAGCTCCACGGCTGTCCATTCCTCTTGTGAAGTTATTGGCAAAATCTTCCTGCTCCATTGCTGTTGCCCAGTCCTGCCCATCTTCTTTTCCTCCCCAGTGACCCGGTTCACCTGATCTGAGCACTTCATGCATTTGGTCAATTATAGGTCTTGCAGTATGGGTTGAAAGATATGGAATGAGGCACCATGCTGAACTATCAGTAAGGTGATCAAGAGTAAGTTGGGTTGCATAAAATTTATCTTCCTTTACTTCAATTAATCCGTATGATTTAAACAATGTGAGCATAACATCAACAGTCCGGGGATGTATTTTGAAAGTGCTACATATGTCTTTAAATGTCCCTGGTTTTTTTGCTATTATGGTAAAAAAGTTTAACCGGCAAACAGCGGTGAAAAGTAAGTCAGCAGCATAAATACTGTCACGTAATCGTATAATTATTTCCGGGCTTGTGGCAGGTAAAGATTTTAAATCGGGAAGAATCATAATATATCGTTTTAAACAAAATTAAGTCTAACAAATAATTAATACCAAGATATTACTGTTGACTTTTAAATAAATAACGATTTAAAGTTGACCGCATGATCTAATTTCGTTATTTTAGAGTAAATAATGTTAACTAAACCATTGGTCATGCATAATAAGAATTTAGTTCGTTGGATTATTACAGCAATTTTTATTTCTTCTCCTCTCATAGTCTACAATCAATCAGAAAACCTTGTGGAGAATTATAGTTTCGAGGAGTATAAAGAATGTCCTGAAGGATATACGCCACAGGACCTGAGCCATAAACTTATTCCCGGTTGGACCTATCCGACAATTGCTACGCCTGACTATTTTAACAGATGTGCCCCGCGTATGGTAGGAGTTCCAAAGAATTTTGCGGGTGAAAGTCAGCCTGCTACAGGTGATGCTTATGCAGGAGCTATTCTGAGTGGTACAGATGATGGTTATCGTGAGTATGTACAGGGTACTTTGAAATCACCGCTTATCTCAGGAAATAAGTATTGTGTTACATATTCATATAAACTGGCATCTTATTCGAAATTTGCTGTTGACCAGCTAAGTATATTTTTTAGTGAGATTGAGGTCAGAAACGACCTGAAAGTTAACTTGCCATACAAACCACAGATTAACAATAAAGCAGGACTTTTTCTTGATAATATTGATGAATGGGAAACAACCTGTACTGTATATGAAGCCTCGGGTGATGAAAAATATTTTATTCTAGGGAATTTTAAATCATACGATGAAACTAATTATGTAGCAACGGATAAGAATATGAAAAATCTTATGGATAAGGAATATGCATACTATTATATCGATGATGTAATTATAAGACCATTGGAAAATTGTACAGACTGTCCTTGCGTTCATCACGATTTTGAAGCGGAGGTTATTGACACCAGTTATACAGGGGGTTATAATCCTGTGACTGGTACAATACCAAAGAAATTGAATGACGGATATATAAAAATTGCTATGGTAGGGGGCACTCCACCTTATCGGGTTGAATGGTCAAACGGATCAAAAGGTGCTATTCTGGACGGACTGCCGGCAGGCAGCTATACATATACCGCTTACGATGCATTTAACTGCCAGGCAACAGGAAAAGTTGTTTTTACGCAGCCGGAGGTGGTTGATGATGTATTTGAAGAAGGTTTACAAACCATTGAAGAAGGTTCATCACTGGTACTTAAAAATATTTTTTTCGAATTCAATAAAACTACTTTGCTGCCTGCTTCATTCGCAGAACTTGACCAGGTAGCATACTTCGTAAGATCAAATCAGATATCGCTGATAGAAATCGGAGGGCACACTGATAGTGATGGTTCGGACAGCTATAATCAAAAGTTATCGGAAGGACGAGCCAGGTCAGTTGTTGAGTATCTGAAAAGTAAGGGGGTATCACAGGAAAGGATGCGTGCTGTAGGATATGGTGAGAGCAAACCAATAGATACAAATCTCACTGAAGAAGGGAAAGCGGTAAATCGCAGGGTAGAATTTACGTTGCTTAAAAAATAAATATGCATGAAGTCAGATATCAGAAATAGTTTACTCCTGACTTTAAACTTATGATACATAAAAACAGACTTAAAAAATCAGCCATTATGAATAAGATACTAACGATAATTTTACTTCTTATATGCACTCTCTCGGGTGCTCAAAACATCAAAAAGGGTTTTAAAAATCTTGAAAAAAAGGAATATGATAAAGCAAAAGAAAGTTTTGCTAAAGCTGTATCAGAAGATCGCGATAATATAGGTGCAAACTTTGGAATGGCCCTGGTTTTAGCTGATGAGCAGTCACCATTGTTTGATGTAATAGATAGCTGGCAGTATATAGAAAGGATACAGGGCAAAACAGATAATTTATCACAGGAAGATATCGAAATCATTGGTGAATATTTCTTAAATACTGAAGTAAGAAGAACAAGCCGTCCGGTTAAAAAGAAAATTGGAATTGCTGTTGATGCAATTGAAGCAAGACTGATAAAATATGTTCGTGAAGAAAACAATCTCGATGCTGTCTATGAAGTACTGGATCGTTATCCGGATTTCAGGCATTACGATAATGTTATTCATATTCGTAACCAGTTTGAATTCAGAAAATATGAAAAGATGAATACTTTACAGGGCTACAGGGAGTTTATTGAAAAATTCCCGGATGCAGCCCAGATTGAGAAAGCCCAGAAATATATAAATAAACTGGCATTTGATGATGCAAAATCGAAAAATACGGTAACGGCTTTTAATAGTTATATTGCAGCTTACCCGGAATCAGAATTTGTTCAGTCGGCTATTAAACTTAGAAATGCTGCGGCATATGCAGAGGTAAGTCGTATAAATACTTTACAGGCATATGAAAATTTCATTGATGCTTATCCCGATGCACTGGAAGTATCGGAAGCAAAAACCAGACAGCAGCAACTGCTTTATGAAAAGGCGAAACGAATCAAATCAATCGACGCCTATAACGAATTCATTAAAATGTACCCGGATGGAAGATATTTTGTTGATATATTTAATTTGAAAGCGTCTGAAATAGGTCAGAAGTTTGTTGTTGAGAATGCGTTCTCTAACCCTGCAATGCTTTGGTCAAAAGGTTTCGATAATAATAACAGGATCGAATCTGCAGGAGCTGTCGCAGCAACTCCCGATGGAGGTTATGTTATCGCATGTAATACACGCGATAATGATACCACTTATTCGGACACCTGGGTAATTAAACTTGATGCTTCAGGTAAAATGCTTTGGAATAAAACTGTAGGGCAGTTATATGAAGATAGTATCAGTTCATTACTTGTTGATTCAAAAGGAGATATTATAGCTTTAGGTTATACTTATCTGTCGGCAGATAGTGGCTCCTGGGCAGGGTGGATGTACAAACTTGGAAGTGATGGTAAGAAATTATGGAACAGGAATCTTGGCAAATTAAAAATAAATGCATGCGCTATAAGTCCGGATGATAAAATTTATATAGGCGGATCAGTTCAGACGGATACAACGGCTGGCAAATATGCTGTTACTATTTTTAATACCGATGCAAAAAAAGTAAGTCAGCGAATATATACGGGTCAGGGTTCTGTAAACGATATTGAAATAACGAACAACGGTAATATTTTAATGGCAGGTTCGAACTGGATTACCATGCTCGATAATAAACGATATCTGATTTGGGAAAATACTGTTCCGGAAAAGCTAACCTCAACAAGTTGTGCTGTAAGTCCCTCCGGAGAAAGTTATATTACAGGGTATAATAATGGTACTATATTCTATGCTAAGTATTCACTATCAGGAAATAAGATATGGTTTCAGGATTATGAAAAATCAGAAATGACCCAGACAATAAGCGATATTTGCAGCTTACAGTCAAATCTGTTGGTAATGGAAAACAAAACAGGCGGTATAAAAATTAAGACTTTCTCAGCGAATGGTAATATGATGGGTGTAAAAGAAATAAGTGGAAATATTGAATCGCTTAAAGCACTTTCTGATATAAAAGGGACAGTCTTATTATTTACTTATCGGAACGATATAATCGTGGTCAGGTATTCGCCAATTTCTTCTTTATAGCATCTTTTTTGGGTATTAAATTTCCATTTTTATCTTCGACATATTCAGGGGCAAAAATTACCAACAGGTACATCAGCCCAAACGAACAGAAAAAGATGTAAAATATCAATAATAACAATCTCATTAGTCCTTATTGTCGATTAAAAAATGAAATTAATTCCTCCTTATCTATATCTTTGATAATCAAATTTAAGGGTATTTAAGCACTTATGCCAAATGAATTGTAAACAAAGTGGCTTTTATACCTGTATTTACAAGATTTTTCATTCATGAGCCATTCAAAGAAAGATACATTAAATGATATTAATATCAGATTCGAAAAGCAAAAAAAAGAACTTACAGAGAGTCTGAAATATGCCAGTTATATTCAGAAAGCAATATTACCGACCGAAAATCAGCTTAAAAAATACTTTCCTGAGCACTTTCTGTTATATCTGCCCCGGGATATCGTAAGTGGTGATTTTTACTGGATGGCTCGCAGAAACGACAGGCTATTTTTAGCTGTTGCCGACTGCACCGGTCATGGTGTTCCAGGTGCTTTCTTAAGTATACTTGGTATTTCTGTTTTAAATCAGATAGTAGGCAGGAGCGATTGTACTTCAGCCTCAGGAGTTTTAAATACACTTCGTGAACACATCATGAAATCTTTAAATCAGACAGGCGAAGAAAGCGAACAAAAGGATGGTATTGATATGGCACTTTGTATTATTGAACCTCAAAAAAATATACTTCAGTTCTCTGGTGCTTTTAATCCTATGTATGTAATTAAAAACTCAAATCGACTGATAGAAATACCCGGTGATAAGATGCCTATCGGAGTAGGTGCTGAAGAAGAAACATCATTTACAAACCATATTGTGAATATTGATGAAGGTGACATGATATATTTGTTTTCAGATGGTTTTGCTGATCAGTTTGGGGGCCCGAAGGGAAAGAAATTTAAATACCGGCCATTTAGAAATCTTCTTCTGAATATTAATTCAATGCCTATGCATTCGCAGAAAAAAGAATTAAAAGAGTCTGTAGAAAAGTGGAAAGGTCGGATACCTCAACTTGATGATATTTTGATCTTTGGAATGCGCTATCATAAATAACTGTTTCAGATTTTGTATAGAATAAGTTATTAACCGATTTTTGTGAACATATTCTTCTGGTTTTCACGTGAGGCAGTGATCTTTTTTTTGTACTTTTCCACAATTCCAACGCCTTAAAACTAGTTATTACATTACTGATATAAAAGTATAGACCGACTGATGAAACTGCTTTCATTCAACATACAGAATTACAGATCGATAATACATTCCGGCTGGTGTAACCTGGCTCATGATAATATCACGGCGTTGATAGGACAGAATGAATCGGGGAAAACTTCAGTATTGGAAGCACTCCAAAGTTTTTATGAAGGTAGTATAAGCGAAGATGTATTGCGCAGCGATCTGTCTTTTCCAATAGTAAGCTGTAAGTTCGATTTTGACTACAAATCGTTATTTGAAATTCTTGAGGTAGACAGAATTCCGGAAAAACTTAAAGAATACTTAAAATCTGCAACACAGTTTACTATAACACGAAAATGGAAAGAGGATCGAACTAGTTTGCTTCTGGTTACAGATCATGAAATAATGAATTATTATGAAGCACGTGAGCTGGAAAAAACGGCTATAGAACAAAAAACACAGGAAGAGATCGAGAAGTTACTTGAAATGGCTGAGAAGACCTTTAAAGAAATGGAGCTGGCAGAGCAAGTAAAGGACAGTGCTCAGGAAGAACTTAGTAACCTTAGAAAAACGTTTGAAGAGAAAAGAAAAGCATTTAAAAAAGCTAAACAGCCAGATGATAAACTGATTGCCGAAAAAGAACTGGAATCAGCCCGGAAAGCATATGACAAAGCTGAGGAAAAATTTAAAGACAGACTTGAGCTATTCGAAAAAGCAAAGCAGGAAACCCAACAGCTTTCTGAAAAAGTTACAGTTTGCAAACAATGTAATGAGAGTATTCAAAATGCATTTAATGCATCAACGGAGCTTGAATCACTAATAAATAGAAGAAAAGACATTGAACATCAATATGAAATTTCCACAGATCAAAAAGATCAGAAACTTGTTTACAGCAAGCTTCAACAAATAAAGAATGAAATAGCAGTTGCTGAAAAAAGACATGAGGAATTACAGGAGTTTTCATCTTTACAAAAGGCAATATCTGCGAGGGTTTTGGCAGGAGAGCCCTATAGAATTGCCGAAGCAGCTGCGAAAGATGAGCTTGCATTAGAGAACAGGCAGTACTCAATATTTAATATGGGGGATCTGTTTTTTAAATACATTCCGGTATTTGAATTTTTTGAAGATTTCAGCAGCCTTCTGCCAAATAAAATTGATCTTGAAGATATTCTGAATGAGAAGACTCATGTAGAGGGGTTTAAAGCTGCCAGGAATTTTTTACTTATAGCTGGTTTAAATGCTGCATTTTTCAGAGAGAAGAATCACAGAATTCTAAAACAGAAAATTGAGAACCTTAACGGAGAAATTACCATTAATTTTCAGGATTACTGGAGTCAGAATGTTGGTAAAGACAATAAAATCCAACTTAACTTCGAATTGGAACATTACGATTATACACATCCTGAAAAGAGCGGCAAACCCTATCTCGAGTTTTGGATTAAAGATAAGCAGGAACGTTTGTATCCTAAACAAAGAAGCAGGGGAGTTCGTTGGTTCTTATCTTTTTATCTTGAACTGAAATCGACAGCAAAATCCAATCACTTATCAAGAGTGTTATTAATAGATGAACCCGGATTAAGTTTACATGCAAGAGCTCAGGAAGATGTTTTAAAGGTTTTTGAAGACCTTAAAAATACAATGCAGATTGTTTATTGCACGCATTCCCCACATCTTGTTGATGTAAATAAACTTTACCGCATTCTTGCTGTTCAGAGGGCAAATGAAAGCGATGATCAGAGTGAATCATTAATTATAGATGCGCAATCACTGTATTCAGCATCATCAGATACATTATCTCCAATTTATTCTCTTCTTGGAGTAAAAGTGAATAACCAGGATTTTATTCGCGATAAAAATAATTTCATCGTTGAAGATACAATTTGCTACTATTATTTAAATGCATTTTACAGTCTGGCAGGAGAAACAATTCAGCCATCATTTATCCCGTCTACAGGTTTAACTAATATTCCTTTGCTTACAAATATACTCCTTGGATGGAAGCTGGGATTTACCATCCTGTTGTTAGGCAGGAACCGTTCAGATGAAATTCTGAATGAATTAAGCAGATCGGTATTTTTCAATAACGAAGAACAACAGAAAAAAAGACTGCTTCAACTAAAGGATTTCGAATATCCTGAAGATGTTTTTTCAACACTTGACTTTAAAAAATATGTTTTGCAAACGCGGGTTGGAATTACCTCAAAGAATTCAGAATATATAATAGAAAACGGATTATCACGGACAGTGCTAGCATCGCAATTTTTAAACTATTGTGAAAATAAAAGACTCACAATCAAAGATTTTGATGATAATACACGAGCAAACATTAATAAATTAATTGATAAAATAAAACCCTTTATTAGTTAATGTGTTTAAACTTCGTAATGCCTGAAACGTTAAACTGCAGCAATTCAATGCATCTTTATAAATCTATCTTTATTTCTCTTTTTTTACTGTATACTCATTTGAATAATCATGCACAGCAAGGCAGTAAATATCTCATTAAAGCAGATGAATTTTATGCCGAGCAAAACTATAATAAGGCACTTAAATATTACATAAAAGAGTCAAAGGAAGTAGGCGGTTATTCAGAATATTGTTATTTACAAGCTGCACGTTGTTATGATAAGATGGAAGAATATAATTTGTCTGACCAGTATTATAACCAGATATTTTTTAAATCGGATAATGTAGAGCCTTCCCTGTTTCTTGAATATGGCAATCTCCTTTTAAAAATTGGTCGCTCTGATGAAGCAAGGAGTTATTTCATGAGTTATAATAATCTTATGGAGAAGAATGACCCTAGAGTGCTTCGTTTTATCAGCAGCATTGAAGATATAGACAAATATTACCTGGACTCATCTTTTGTTAAATTAAGTAAATTGTGTATGAATAGCACAGGAGAAGATTACAACCCAAAACTATATCAGGATAAGTTACTTTTTGAGTCAAGCAGAAAATATTTTCAAAGTGAACCTTTAAACAGAGATATTTACTTTTTTGAAAAAGATAACCCTGAAAATAGGTCATTAAAGAATATTTCAGGTAAAACTTCCAATAAAAGGAATTTAAATGGTTTTGCCATAGCTGATATCACGGGTGAAATGTTGCAGGTAATAACTGATGATGACAATAAGAAGGGTCATCTAATGCGCTCTTTTTTGGAGGAGGATGGAAGAAGCATTTCAAATGCAGAACAAATTCTTATTCAATCGTTTGAATTCAAGATTGCAGACCCTGCGGTAAATAATACGGGTCATATTCTTGTTTTTTCAGCAGTAACAGACATTGGATCAGGAGACTGGGATTTATATATTACAAAACGAAACTCTTACGGTTACGAAAAACCGGAACTGATTCCTGGGTTTGTGAACACACTGGGTGATGAACGCTACCCGGAGCTGATAAATGACAGCATACTAATTTTTGCATCAACTGGTCATGGCGGACTGGGAGGTTACGATCTGTATTATACCAATTTAAATAAACCAACAACGCTGCCTAAAAATCTTGGTTTCCCGCTTAACTCAAATTTCGATGATATAGGTCTCATTTTATCTGAGGATAAAAGTTATGGCTATCTAAGTTCAAACAGAGATGAAGAAAATTCATTAACAGATTTATATTATTTTGAAATTTCTCAAATAAGAGCATTTGGTGAAGTTACAGATGATAGAACAGGTGACAATCTTAAGAATATTTCTATAGATATAAAAAAAGAAGGAGATGTTAATTCGCAATTTACACTTGCAGATAACGGCCGGTTTAATATTGTTGGTCAGGCGGATGATAAATACGATTTAACAGTGTGGAGAGAGGGTTATAGGATGAAAAACTTTGAAGTTTACATTGCTTCATCAGAGGCTGTAGGTCTTCATGAGGTGGATATGGGAAAATATCCAATAGAAAAACTTCCTGATAGCGAACCTCAAAGTCCAAAGCCGGAAATTTTCAAAGAACCTGAACCAGAGATTATTGAACCTTCTGTGATTGAAGAAGAAATTATGGAGGAACCAGTAGAAATGATAACCGAGAAAAGGGAAGTTTTACCAGCGAGGGGGACAATTTTCAGGGTACAAATTGCTGCGAGCAGACATCCGTTAAGCGAAAATTTATTAAAGAATATCTATAAAGGTGGAAGAGATATATTTATGTTTCAGGAAGAGGGTTGGTATAAATACGCTATCGGAGAGTATACCTCCTATTATGAAGCAAATAATTTACGGAAAAGTTGTGGTGTAAAAGATGCTTTTATTGCAGCCTATAAAGGAGAAACAAAGCTGAACCTGATGAATGCAATCAAAGAAGTACATATTTCTCCTATACAACCTGCGAAGGTTAATAAACATACCGGGAAGCATGAATTAGAAAGTCTTCTTGTATTCTTTAATTTCGATCAGTATAAGGTATCAAAAGAAGAACTTAATAAAATTGATCAGCTCTTGGCACAATATAAATATGATGATAGTGTATTCTTTGAAATTGATGGTCATGCTGATATCCGGGGAAGTGACACATATAATATGGGCCTTGCTACAGAGAGGGCAAAATATATTAAAGAATATCTTATTTCTTCAGGCATTGGCGAGGAGAGAATTACAGAATTAAGTTTTGGTGAGCAAAAACTTAGAAAATTTTGTTATTACGACTGCTCACCCGCAGTGCATAAAGCAAATCGCCGTGCAGAAATTATTGTATATAAAAAGTAGTTCCAATTAGCATTCAACAAGTCAAAAATTGTATGTTAAGTAACATTTTTTTTTGACGAATGTTTGTTTTTTAATGATGAAAGATTATTTTTGTCTTTAGATTTAAACTCTAAAATTTACAGAAATGATATTCTTGGCCATAGCTATTCCAGTCGCATCGATCGCATTTTTAGGATATCTGGTTTATTCAGCACCTGAGGTATCAAACGATCTTTAGAAAACTAAATTAGTAACGAAACCATATTGGCAAACGATGAATTTATGTTCATCGTTTTTTTTATTTATGACCTTGCGGTCTGCATACTAATTAGGGATAAAAGCTATCTATTATAATATATGATCAAACAATATATAATGTAACATATAATATTTGCCATCACTGTTAAACATCTAATAAAAGCAAATCTCACCCGTTAATACGTAAATATTTTTGACGAATGTTTGTTATTCTTTGACGAATGATTAAATTTGTACTGTTAATATTTAATTCAGTTGATCATGTGGTTGTTGATTTTATCAGTTCCGCTCATCTCATTACTCATCATTGGATATTTTGTCATTGAGGCTCCAGAAATCTCAAACGATTTAGCCGATTAGTCAGATTTTCAATTTTATTCCTCCTAAATCTTTGAAACTACATATCCGAATAGCTATTTTTGGGTGATAAAACATTATTTTGAAATCTGTTTATCATCGAAGAATGATTAGATTATTATTTGTATCCGTATTCATATATGTTAATTGTAATTGCTTTTCTCAGGAATTCTCTGTTAAGGATTTTAGAAGAGAACTTAACATTAAAATTGAGGTTATTGATGAAAAACGCATTGAAAAAGGAGTTGAAATACTGAATGAAGCATTCAGTATAGAAAGGGAATCACTGGCAGTTTTAGAGACCATAGATGATACAATAAAAATGGAAGGAACTGACCCTGTATACCGTCGTGCTATCAAGAATCTTATTGATGCATCTGAAGAGTACAAAGAGGGTAGTCTTATGATATATACTGTTTTTGATGAAAACTGTGGGAAGTTTGAGCTGGAAATGAGAAAAATGAACCATTATGCTTCAGGACTTAATAAAGCAAAATATTATGAAAGAAAAGCTGAGCAAACCATAAGAAGATCAAATCGAATTAGAGAATTCCTGCTTGAAGCTGACAAACCTGAATGGATTCAGTATAAAATGCATGAGGCACTTGAGCTTGAAAAAAAAGCCATAAGAAATAAAGGAAGAGCACTTCAAATTTACCAGGATTTTCCCGTGGAATATAATTATGGCTGGGACGATGATGTTTCTGATGAAGAGCTCGCCCGTTTTTTCAACGATCCATCCGTGAAGTTACCTCCTGATGATATCTTTAAGAAAAAACCAAAACCTGTAAATGTAAAGGATACTGTGAAAGTTGAATACAGGGTTCAGATTGCAGCCCACACTGTAATTCTTACTGATGAATACATAAGAACGTTTTATACAGGTGAAGATACTGTTATGCAGATAAAAGAAGGTCAGTGGTATAAATACCAGATTGGCTCATTCGATAATTTTAAGGATGCTAACCAGCTAAGAATACGTTGCAGGGTGCCACGTGCCTTTGTTGTTGCTTATATTAATGATAATAAAGTTACTATAAAAAAAGCCTTGGCGTTTCAACAAGCTCAATAGATTGTCAGACGATAGATAGGAAGTTCTCTCATAATATCCCCTTCAGCTTCAACAGTGAGTTTAATACTAATTGTTCTATCCGGTCCAATTCGATATAATATTTGTCTTGTTCTTAAAGTCATTTTATTTGATGGATTAAGATGAGATACATGAAATCCGCCATAATTATAACCTAACGTAAATTCCTTAACTCTTAGCCAATATTCTGAACCAATAATGTCATCACTAAAATAAACCCCAAGGCTGTCGCAGTATAACAGATATCTTTTAGCAATTATACCTGGCGTGGATATTGGTCGATCGTCAATAAGCATTTTGGGTTCCGGAACTCTTCGCACCATAAAATGTTGATAACCAATTGTAGTTGTATCATAACCGGATACTCCATAATAAGTAAGTCTTACTTTACCGGGACGATTAGGAATGAGAAGAACTAAATCGTTACTATCTGGCAATGGAGCACCATTAGTACTATGAACTAATACAGTATCATAATCCTCAGTAATAACTTCTGAAATTCTGAAATAATTATCAATACCGCTATAGAGGTTACCTCCACGAGAACTTACAACTGTCATTGTATTTTCATCTAGCTGAATTCCATACCTGTACTGCCCAAAACTGCTATTTAAATACATATGCAGCAATATAAAAGTCAGAATATTGATCTGTAATTTGTTTAAAACCAGGTATATCATCTTTTTTAACAGTAAGTAAATTTAAAGAAGTTTTATACTCCAATTTATTCTGCTGACTGTTTATTTTTCAGCAATTCACTTGTTGATAACAATCCACAAGCAGCCATTATATCCTCACCACGCGACTTACGAACCGTAGCTGTAATACCTTTTGAGTCCAGTTTATCTCTGAAATCCTGAACTTCTTTTTCACTTGTGCCTTTCAGAGGTGTTCCGGGTATCATATGAAAGCGTATTAGATTTATTCTGCAGCGTAAACCGTTTAGTAATCTGGTCAGTTCTTTGACATGACGATCACTATCGTTAAGCCCTTTAAAAAGTATATATTCAAAAGATATTCTTCGTCGCTTTTCAAAATCGTGTTCTTTAAGCAGTTTAATAATGTTTTGAATAGAATAAGCTTTCTGTGCTGGCATAAGCATTGATCTTTCATTATCGAAAGGACTATGGAGACTTACGGCTAACTGGCATCTGCTTTCTCCAATAAATTTTTTCATGCCTGGAATTAGTCCGACTGTAGATACGGTAATTTTTCGCGGACTAACTGCAAGTCCATAGTCAGCAGTTAATATATCTAAAGTTTTAAGCACCTGGTCGGTGTTATCGAATGGTTCTCCCATGCCCATATAAACAAGGTTTGTTATCTTTTCTCTTTCAGGTAAACTTATGACCTGATTGAGAATCTCATTACTGCTTAACTGACCCTGAAATCCTTGTTTGCCGGTCATACAAAACAGACAGCCCAGTTTACATCCAATTTGTGATGATATACATAATGTGTGTCTTTTACCTTCAGGTATATAAGCAGCTTCAATATATTTTTCATAAGGAACTGAAAAAAGGTATTTCTTTGATCCATCAGATGATAATGTTTCCTTAACAGGCGGCGAAAGTCCTAATTCGAAATTTTCATTCAGAATTTCACGATTCTTTTTTGAAATGTTAGTCATTTCATCGAACGATTTTGCCCCTCGCCTATAAATCCAAAGAGCAATTTCTCTTGGAATATAATTTTTAAATCCATAAGCTTTAGTGGATTCTTGTATTTCACCAATTGTCATTCCTAAAAGAACTTGTTTCTGAATCATGTAAAAAGAATATTTCTAAATGGATATTTTGGAAAGGAGCCCCTCTGCCAATAAGCAACTTACTTGTGTTAATAATCATTTTAGTACTTCCACAAAGATAATATTTAATATACTTGGGCAACAATCTACAGGATATAAGATATTTGGTTACACATCCTTTGAAGAATTCATATTTTGAGTTTCTGATATAGCATTTTATATTCTTGTTCCAATAAACCCTTCAGGATTTCTGAATAGTAAAAACTTCTTCTGATCTGCTTTCATGAATTAATACTTTTCTACTCCGATGACCTGATTTGATTGCGGATATGAATGGTGTTATGCCTGTTGCTATTAGGTAATCAGAATATCCTGCTATTGAAAAGTTACCGCATGATTTTGTTATGAATACCTCATCTCCGGAATTAATTTCCTTATAAGTTGCTGAGAGTACAAAAGAAAAGGGTTGACGAAATCCGGCAACCCTTTCTATGAGAAAACTTAATCTATGTTATATTGATTAGTAAAGTCTTAATTGGAATGATTCTCTGACGACAATTTCTGGTTTACCATTGAATTCTGTGATAAGTCCGGTTACCACAATATGCTGACGTGTAAAATATCTTTCCGGTCGTCGACTAAAATGACGTGCAATATAACCTGGTATTACGACAGTAAAATCATGATATGGATAATATGGTCCAAAATAGAGGAAATATTCATCGGTTGAGTGTGAATAAAAAACCTCTGTAACTCTTCCGTAAACATTCATAAAATCACCTCTATAGTAATCTGTATCATATGCTGATATTGTCCTAATATGGTAACCATAGCTTATGTTCCAGTGTGTTACAAATGGATAAATTCGGATATAGTGATTATGTATTACCGGCGTCCATATAACATCTACATGAACAGGAGCCCTGTATGCATAATGAACAGCTCTGTATTCTCGCGGTTCTGGTGCACGGCGATAATAGTGTGAAACAGCGTGACGCTGGGTATATGTTCGCGGTGACTGATAAACTGTGTGGTTTGCACGTACAGATGTATGATTACTGCTATTAGTAGTCCTTGCAGTATATGAACTTTGAGCTCTGTTGTTTGTTGTTCTGGCAGTGCGGGTTGTAGTAATATTTCTCTGAGTATTGGAATTTGTATTTTGACCACCATTACTGTTATTATTGGTAACAAACTCGGAACGGTCACTGTTATTATTTCTTGAAGTGGCAGTAGAAGTTCTGTTCGATCTGGTCTGATTACTATTTCTCACTTCATTAGAACTCCTGTTAGCAGATGTATTATTACGTGTTCTGCTTACTGATTCATTATTACTGCGAGTAGCTGTCTGTGTATCAGTTGTTGTGGCAGTCCTGTTATTGGTAGTCCTCCTCGAAGACTGATTATATGCTGTTGCTGCTATTAAAAGCATAACCAATATTATTATCAATTTTCTCATAGCCTGAATTTTTTGTTTCAAAATAAAATTTGCAAATAGAATGCCAAATATATTAAATAAAGAATATCAGATAGTTAGGGGTTATTGTTTTAAGAAGGTTAAATTCTAAATAAGAAATAATCAAAATGCAAATCATTATTCTTAACGATATATATCCTAATTTTGTTACCAAATAAATATAAATATGCCATTAAATATTCCGGATAAACTACCTGCAGTAAAAGTTCTTGAAAGAGAAAATATTTTCGTAATGAAGGAGACCCGGGCTGTTCATCAGGATATAAGGCCTCTTAAAGTGGTCATTCTTAATCTTATGCCATTAAAAATTACTACAGAAACCCATATTTTGCGTTTACTTTCGAATACGCCGCTACAGGTTGAAATTGTATTACTTCATACAGCTGATCACGTTTCAAAAAATACGCCGATAGATCATTTACAGGCATTTTATAAGACTTTCGATCAGATAGAAGATCAAAAGTTTGATGGTATGATCATTACCGGTGCTCCTATTGAACATCTTGAATTCGAAGATGTGAATTACTGGGAAGAATTAAAGAAAATTATGGAATGGACCTTGCATAATGTAACATCCACTATGTATATATGCTGGGGTGCGCAAGCCGGGTTAAATTACTTCTATAACATACCGAAATACAAACTTCCGAAAAAAATGTTTGGCATATTTGATCATTCAATTAATAATTCTTTATGCCCTTTGATCAGAGGATTTGACGAAGTATTCCAGGCTCCTCATTCAAGGCATACAGAAATCAGAAAAGAAGACCTGGAAAAGATCGATGATCTCGAAATTATAGCTGAATCGGAGGATGCTGGTGTTTTTCTAGTTGCTTCAAAAAATGGCAGGCAAATATATATTACAGGTCATGCCGAATATGATCCGACTACGTTAAAAGAAGAATATGAACGTGATCTGAAGAAAGGGTTGGAAATTGAAATACCAAAGAATTATTTTCATAACAACGATCCTTCAGAAATGCCAAGAGTACGCTGGAAAAGTCATGCTAACCTTTTATTTTCAAACTGGCTGAATTATTATGTATATCAGATGACTCCTTATAACCTGAGTGAAATAAAATAATCAGTTAAATTCAGAAGTTACTTTATGTTATTGATAAATAAATTTGTTTTTTGATGAATCAATGAGTATCATTATGGAAGAAAAATACATATTCATGTAAAAAACAAACTTTTCTGAAAATACCACCGTATACAGAAAAAGTTTAACCTTACACGAATATGTTTTTACTAACCAAACCCTTGGGATTACATAATTCCAGTGAAGAGAAAAGTACTCATTTCATGAATAAAAATCATTCTCAAAATTCTCCTGTTATTAAGTCTTCAAATGCAGAATATAACTGGTCGGATTATACAATCTTGATTGCTGAAGATGAAAATACAAATTTTGTCTATCTGGAAACTGCATTATTAAAGACAAATGCCAAAATTTTACATGCAAAAAACGGCAAAGAAGCAGTAGAATTGACAAAAGTCAATCCACAGATAGACCTGATCCTGATGGATATAAAAATGCCGGTGATGAATGGTCTTGAGGCAACACGAAGTATTAAATCGTTCCGAAAAGATATCATAATAATAGCTCAGACAGCATTCGCAATGGAAGAGGACAGGAGAAACTGTATTGCGGTTGGATGTGATGATTTTTTACCTAAGCCAATAAGATATACTTTTCTTATTGAAACACTGGCAAAATACCTGAAATAGATCCTGTTTTTCCGGGTAGTTTTTATCTTTGCAAAAAAACTACATGAAACTATCTTTAACGACACCTGCGGTATTGTTTTCGGCAATATCGCTTTTATTATTAGCATATACCAATCGTTTTCTTACAATAGCGCAGCTGGTAAGAAATCTGCATGCAAAATATAAGGAAAATCGCACCGCAATTTTATTCGGACAAATTAAAAATCTGAGACTTAGAATCAGCCTTATAAGATATATGCAGATTCTGGGAATTATAAGTCTGTTGCTATGCGTTTTTTGTATGTTTTTGCTGTATATTGATCTGTCGCTTATTGCAGAGGTTATTTTCGGTGTGGCCCTTCTGTTACTTATATGTTCATTGGGATTATCTGTATGGGAAATACAGATATCAGCCAGAGCACTCAATTTGCATCTCAGTGATATTGAAGATTAAAACAGTTATTCTCTGTTAAAATTATCAACCTTTATAAGTATTAACAACGAAATAAAGGCTCCTGTTGTATAAAAAGGAAAATCTAACCAGCTAAATTGTGATCCGATAATAGCCCTTCCAAGGTATGAACTGCGAATTATCGCTAAAAATGGATTGGAATATAATTGAAAGAATTCCAGCAGGATTGTAATAACCAGCACAACAGTAACTATTTTAATTTCTTTCTTAGAAATAAAAAGCCCTGTCAGAAGTGACCAGAAAACAACATAGAACAGTCCCGCAAGCTTATCATTAATAGTCTGCTCTAGCGGACCTTTATATAGCTTTGATACAAAACCAAGTATAGTAATGATAATAAGGATTATGAATAGGGTGATATTTCTTTTCGTTAATATTCTTTTCATGTTTTACAGATTCCGGACTTCAATAAAAGACCATACATAAACCAGTAGCGATGCTGTAAAAATACACCATATAGTAAATATTGCAGCCGGAACAGCAACTGCTTTTTCAAAATGATTTAAAGCCAGAACAACTCCAAGACCGGCATTTTGCATTCCAATTTCAATTGAAAGAGTCTTACGATGTAAGTGACTGAGTTTTGCGATAAAACCTGCAAAATAGCCGGCTATCATTCCAAAGGCATTATGAAATGCAACAGCACAAATTATAATCAGTGTTGCAAGCCCCAGGTTTTCTTTATTTACAGCAATAACATAAGAAGTAATCATTACTATTGCGATAACTGACAATGTTGAGGGCCATTCTTTTAATGTATTGGTAAACCGAGGAAAGTACTTTCTTATTAGAAACCCGGATACAAGAGGCAGCACCACGACCATAATTATTGTCTTAAACATTGGAAAGAACTGGACAGGTACTTTTGTGTCTGCCAGAAGCATTGTTAACAACGGAGTTAGTACAGGGCAAAGTAAAGTTGCAACGGCAGTAAGTGATACCGAATATGCAACATCTCCTTTAGAAAGATATGAAATAACGTTGCTGGTCATGGCACCGGGAGCTGCGCCGGTAAGAATTAAGCCCAGTGTCCATGCCTCAGAAAGACCAAATAATGTACTGGTGAAAAGTGCCAGCGATGGCATTATTGTGAACTGGCAGATTACACCAAAAGCAATTTTCAGAGGTGATTTCGCAATATTTTTATATTCTTCGCCTTTGATGACCAATCCAATACCAAACATGGCAAGAGCAAAGAATATATTTATAGATTTTCCGGGCCAGGAAAATGATTCGGGTATTAAAAAAGCAAGCAGTCCAAAACCTGCTACCCAGAAAACAATGCCTTTGTTAAAGTAATGTAAAAACCTGTTCATTAAATTGTATCTTCCAGATTCTAACAAAGTGTTGAATATACAATAAGCTGTTTAAATATTAATCATGTTTGAATATTGAATCAGGTTTAAATTAATATACAAATTTTAATAAATCATAGAAGAAGTAATAATGCTCCCAGATATTTAAATAATGATTAATGCCAGTATTAATAATGTTATTAAGACCATACCAATTATCCAGGCGATTCTGTTTCCTCGTTTTTGTTCAGCACTATCTTCAAATAACATAATTTTAATATTTAATTCAATATTTAGACGTAACCTTGAGATAGTGGTAACTATAAAATGATGGATTTATTATTCAATTTTAGGTGAAATGATCTTATTATGCTGGTCTTCGTTTTAAAGGAAAATTTAACTTACCGGGTTTACCCAGCGGTACTTTTTCGAAAATAAAATTCCTCGAGTCGATAAGATAAGACTTGGACTCGGGAATAGCAATGTACCTGAACAGGTCACTCATCGACATAATTAACCTTTCCCGGAAATTAAATGCATGATCTGAGGTCAAGGCCCTGTTAATTATAAAATATCTGCAGTCCCAGGAGACAGGAACATCTTTTAAAGACGGATATTGAGATACTGACTGAATTTCATTGATTTTTGACATATCCTCCCTTATTTTTCTGAATAACAAATTTATCCGCGATTCAACCTTAAAGCCCAGGTATAAATTCACCTTAATGATTTTCCCCTGTGATAAAGGTGTTACTTTATATTCGCAGGTATATGGCTCGTCCAGTATTTCGGTATGCAGAAACCAATAAATATCAGCCCTATGTTGCTTACATTTAAAGTAATCAGTACATATTTTAAAGTGGTCTGAATAGTTAATGTCCAAAATATGCATGAAACACTACCCAAAATGATATTTTGGTCGATTAACTGTATATTTCCAAAAATAGCTTTAACAACGTATAATGGAGATGTTCCTATATCACCATATACAATTCCAGGTGTTATGATCAGTCAGGAAAGACTTAGTTGTTTTAGTTTCTTTGTATTTTGTGCTGTGCCTTTCATTTTTTATTTTAAATGCATAAAGGCTTATAATTTTCTTTCCTCCTGAATCCTGCCAATTTCTGAAATAATAACCAATATACGGTTCAGTTCTTTGTCTCTTACTATAACCTCATATTCAACCGTATTGCCTTTATTTATCATTACTACATTCATAATTTCACCTTTTTCTTCCAACATATTTTTTATCGTTTCCGGAAGAAATTCTTTCGGCAGATTAACTTTATATTCTATAAGTCCGCCGTTTAAATTAAACATGGCAATATGTTCTAGGTTATCTTTATAGAAAATAGCCTCGAAATACTCCCCTCTGCTAAACCATTCCACATTTACAGCATTTTCAAAGTTTTGATTAAAAGCGTCCAGACATACTGTTGATGGCTCGATTCCGCTTCCTTCAATAACTTTTTTCAGAAAATCATCCATTTTAACTTCAATTTATATCTTGACGTGACAACTATATATAAGTAACAAATTCTAATTATTCAGAAATTTCTCTTTATATAAGTATATAACCCTTGTCCTAGCTCTTTTAAGTCTCATTTTAGCTGCATCTTCGCTTATTCTTAGCGCTGCACTTATCTGCTTCATTGATAAATCGTCCTTGTATTTCATAAGCAGCAGCGCCTTTTCTTCAGTATGAATTAATTCGAGGATCACAAGCAGGTTTTCATAATTGATATATTCAAAATTTTCTTCAGTTTCATCAATTATTTCAGGTATCTCATTTTCACGACTCCAGTTAGGGTAATGAAGTATTTTCTTTTCTCGCAGATAATCAATACAATGATTATAGGTTATTGAATACAGCCATGAAGAAAAAGAGGAGAGCTGTTTGAATGAAGGCAGTTTCTCATATGTTTTTGAAAAAATATCTTCTGTCAGTTCTTCGGCAGTCTGTCTGTTTTTAACAAAGCTGTAACATTTATCCAAAACCTTCTTATGATAACGGTTGTACAGAATCTCAAAATACTTGGTCACATTGTCAGTTCTGATTCTGTTGATAATTTCAGTATCACTTAGAGATTTCAGAGATTCGTCTCTCATTTTTTTTAAATAGGTGTTACAAATTTAAATTGAATCGTCTTAATAGTTATAACATTAATTCTTTATCATATGAAAAATATAATATTATTTGCTTTTTTAATACTTAGCGTAACCTTATACGCTCAGAATGAGTTCTTTCCTCAAAAGATAGAATCAGCCTTCAAGAGTAAATACCCTAATACAAAAATTGATAACTGGTATGGGGAAAACGATCTGTTTTTTGTAGAATTCTATTTAAATGGAAGTTTTTGTACTGCTGTATTTGATAATGAAGGATTATGGAAGGAAACCTCAGAAGTTATATCGGAACTGGATTTAACTTCAGTATTGCAAGAGTATGTGAGTAATAATTTTCCCTATGGAATAATTTCATACTGCGAGAAGGTCGAAACAAACAGCTCTGAAAGTTTTATCAGAATTAATATTGAGAATAATAATAAGACGGTTGTTTTAAAAAGTGATTATGAAGGTAAAAACATTGAGATACTTAAGAATGAAAAATAATTAGTATTGTTTGTTACCTTAACCCTATTGACCGTCTTAATATCAAAAATCAAAAAATTTTAAACGATTAATCACTTAATTAAATGAAAAACAAATTTTCTTTGGGTTTTTTAACCTTAGTTCTTACTGCGCTTTTATTAGCAAGTTGCTCAAAAGTGCCACAGGCTGAAATTGATGCAGCTAATGCTGCGATCGAAGAAGCTAAAACTGCAGGTGCTGATATTTATGTCCATGAAGATTATATTGCCTTGCAAGATTCTTTGAATGCTGTTATGGCCAACATTGAAGCACAGAAATCAAAATTCATCAAGAATTATTCGACTTTAAAAGATCAGTTGTCAGGTATAACTGCATACGCTCAGGAAGTTAAACAAAAAACTGAAACCCGTAAGGCAGAACTTAAAACTGAGATTGAAAATACCATTGCCGAAGTAAAAACATTGGTAGAAACTAATCGTCAGTTAATACTTGAGGCTCCGAAGGGTAAAGAAGGCACTTCTGCACTTGTTGCAATAAAAGATGAACTCAATGCTGTTGAAACCAGCATTAATGAAGCAAATAGTATGCTTGAAAGTGGTGAATACCTTACAGCTCTTGATAAAGCAAAAGCTGCAAAAGAAAAAGCGAACTCAATCAATGCAGAGTTAACCGAGGTAATTGCCAAATATAAAGCAAATGTAAAAGGCAAAAAATCGTAAGCGTGGTTGCGAATATGATGAACTTCCCCGATTGGTTGCCAGTCGGGGTTTTTTATAAAAGCATATAAATTTCACTATGAAAAAACGCCTTCTTTATATTCTCATAATTATTCCAATTGTTCTCTTTGCAGTTACTTTAATCAAAGTATTTGTTAAAGAACCACCATTAAGTGAAATCGACCAAGCAAGGAGACAGATCACAGAAGCCATGAAAATAAATGCAAATTTGCATGCTCAAAATCTCTTTCAGAATGCGGTAGATTATTATGATTCAGCAATGGCAGCATGGCAAAAGGAAAATGAGAAACTGATCATATTCCGAAATTATGATCAGGCAAGGGAATTTTCTGAACTTTCTTTGAAGCTTGCAAACAGGGCAATTGTTACAACTAATAACAGAATCCTTGGTATTGAAGAAATGCTTAGAACCTGGATACCTGTTCTTGAAAAGAAAGTGCAGAATTTTGATAAAAGATTCGGGAACCTGCCGTTAAGCAGTGAAGATAGGGAAGAACTTGCTAAAAGCAAATTACTCTTAAATGAAGGAATCCTGGCTTACAGTCAGGCCAATTATTATTTGTGCAAATCGAAACTTGAATCTTTAGAAACATTAATAACAGTGTTGAGCAAAAAATATGAGAACAAGCTCGTAAAATATTTCGAACAATATGAATTATGGCAGTCTTGGATTGACCAAACAATTTCCAGTTCAAAAAAGCATAAGACTTTTTGCATTATTGTTGACAAATATAACCGGAAATGTATTCTTTATAAAAATGGCAGAAGGATTCACGACTTTAAAATTGAACTGGGAGTCAACTGGATAGGCGATAAAAATCAACAGGGAGATAAATCGACACCTGAAGGTTTATATAAGATTGTGAGTAAAAAAACAAATGGAGCTACCCGTTATTATAAAGCTTTTTTAATTGATTACCCAAACGAAGAAGATAAAAAGCGGTTTTTGCTTAATAAAAAAAACGGGGTTATTAAGCAGGACGCTGAAATAGGCAACCTGATTGAAATACATGGAAACGGAGGAAAGGGGATTGACTGGACTGACGGTTGCATTGCCCTGACCAATTTCGATATGGACATTCTGTATTCAGTTTGCACTGAAGGAACAAAGGTTACCATTGTAGGGTCTGTTAAGCCTTTGCATGAATTATTTTCATATAAACAATGAAGAATTTAAACAGTATTTTTCGACCAGAATTCATTAAGAAACAGGTTGAAATAATCATTATATTCAAAAGCAGAGCACTGAGTTATATCGGAATATTGATTGACAAAGCCCTGTTGTTAGTTAAAAGTTATTATCCGGAAATATTTTCAATTGCCCTGATATTCATAATCCCTTTATTTATCCGACTTATTATTATGCTAAATATGAATTTTAAAAATGATGTCGTTAATATTAGTCTGGATGAGATTAATAATGCTCAGGAAAGAATTAAAAAAGAGATCATTCTTCTCGATAAAAAACTAGTTGTAAAAACACCGAGATCATATTATCTGGTCATTAACAGTGCTTCAAATGAGTTTTCATTATATAAAGGGACTCAGGTAATAAAATCTGATAAATGTTCAACAGGAAGTTATATACTTTTAAAAAACGGAGACCAGCAACAATGGATGTTTAAAACACCCAAAGGTGAATTCAGGATTCAGTATAAAACTACTTCACCGGTCTGGAAAAAACCTGACTGGGCTTTTATTGAAGAAGGGATACCTGTTCCGTCAGCTAATCATTATTCACGTTTCGAGTATGGGGTTTTAGGTGATTATGCCCTCAGTCTGGGACATGGGTATCTTATACATGGCACCTTGTATCAGCGATTTTTGGGCTTACCTGTAACCCACGGTTGTATAAGATTGAATGACGAAAACCTCGAGCTGGTTTACAGATCACTTTCAGTTGGTTCCAAAGTATTCATTTATTAATATCTGTAGTATGCAATTAGCTAAGAGAGTTATTGATAATATTAAGAATCTAAACCTTTTACAAAGGATTCTGTACCCGGTTCTAATTATTTTATTTACATTATTGGTTCAGGTTGCTGTTTCCCCTTTACATAAAATAAATGAGTTTAGAAGACCTGCATCGGAAGACTCTTTATTTAATGCTGAGTTTGACAGTATATGGGATCATCCGGATTTATCTGAAATGGTCAAAGAAAAGACCTTCAGAGAAGCCTTGCTTAAGCTATCAGAAAAAGATTCAATTCAGATGACAGTTAATTTGAGCGATAGCACTGTTTGTCTCTACATTAAAGGAGTTAAAATACACCAGGCTCGTACTAACAGGTTTGAAGAGGATAAATTGTTTAATCAACTGACCAATAAACAGTATATTAAGTTGTTCGAACAACCCCTTAAAATAAATTCACAGTTTGCAACAATTGTTAAAGAACCAGTAGTTGTGCGTCATGCCCCCAAAGACACCTTAGAGGCTATTTTAAATGCATGGAAACCGGATACACTGTTTCAAAACCCGGCATTCGTTCAGTTTAAGCTTGAATATGGAATTAAACTGATATTTGAGCAGGAATATAAAGCAGGCTTTAAAAACAAATGGGTAAGATTTTGGTTTTATAAAAGGATTCAAGTTTCCGGATCCGTAAAGGCTTTAGGCAGATTCATCAGTTTAAAAAAACAAGAATATAGCCCTACAGTTAAAATAAGTATACCTGTTGATGATCTCAGGACCATTTACAGGGCTCTTCCGGCTGAAGCCTTTGTTGTTATTTCCCTTAATCATTAATAACTCGGGAGTGTTCATTTAAGTGTGTCATCCCTTTAAATTCTATTTTCAAATATAATTGTTAATTGATTTAAAATGGTTGGCCAATCAT
>JAFGIP010000054.1 GCA_016929525.1 Bacteroidales bacterium | reverse complement strand
CAAATTTTGTATTTTCTTCTGTTTTCATAATGAGTCAAGTAAATCATTTATCTTTTATACTTGACACACTTTTTTGAACAGTCTCGTTAAACAAAAAAAGGCTGACCTGAAGGGCCCGCCTTTTTTTATCTAACCTTTAAATATTTTCTAGTACTCCCATAAGTCATGTTCAATGTTGAAAAGCCATTCTTTTTGTTTTTTAGCTTCCAGTAAAGCATCTACACCCATGGTATAGGAGTTGTTCCATCTGTTATCATAGACGTTTGAAACGGCAAAAATATGACTATCAAATCTGCGTTGCATGAAGTAGTCGTCATATGATATTCTCTGTGAATCGTTGTGCCTGTTAAATATTTCATGATTGGAAAGAATTGGACGTATTTCGGGGAAATACACCCAGAATGTTTGTTCCTGAAGGATTTCTTCTGTTGGCATACCCTGGTCGTCCAACCTATTATAAACCCTTATAGGGCTAATACCAATAATTCTTACTTTCATAACGGAGTGATTCTTATCAAAAAACCATTTTTCTTTAACCAGTAATTTTTTAACCTGATCGGTTCTTCTTTCATTTTCTACAACAACATCAATAAGCTGACCGGTTGTCGGATCAGTTGTCCTTGTAGTATCGGTTCCGGCATCAAAAGCTTCGTCTACCTGGTCAATGGTCATTTGGGCAGTAAACTCATTCAAAGGATCGTTTGTTGAGAAAGCCCTTACTCCTTCGTTATCAATGCCATATAAAACAAGATCAACAAAGTTCATTCTTCCTCCAATTGGTTTTGTTGGATAATAAAGTGCAAGATTTTGTTTTTGACGAAGGTCGATCATGCGATAAATAATTTTCGACCACATTACATCGGCTTCGCGTATGTATTCATAGGGAACTGGTTTTTTCAAAGGAACATTTTCTCTTACATATACTTCCTGCAGGTTGTCCTGTCCTTTCATATTATCCGGGACAGCAATAACCATAAATCCGATTAACAAAAACACAAGCTTTTTCATCATATATAATTTAAAAGGTTAGTTCAATTTAAAATTTATAGTCGACAGCCTTCTGGTTGATCCGTCAGGCCCAACAGCTTTTATATCCTGTATGTATACATTATTTCCACGGCTTAAGTTTCTTATCAGCCCCTTCTGTTCTTCAGTAAGTCTGTTCGATTTTGAAGTGTATTCTCTGACAAATCCTTGAACTACCGCAGAAACAGTAAATTCTGTAATTGTAAATTTGAGGTCGAAATCAAAATTTTCCATTTCTGCAACAACACCGATCTGTGCCAGCAATACGTTTTTATTGATTGCGCCGCCTTTTTGATTGTTTATCATCGCAACAGGATTGGGAACGGTTTTCACCCTGAATTCCTTTCTCCCCATTTCTCGTTTTACACCGTCAATAGCGGCGTAAACAACAACATAAGCATTACCGGGACGAATAGGTTTAATAATGTATGAGTCGCCTTGTTTAACATGACGTGCGTTAGTAACGCTGATATCAATTTTATCAGGTTGTATACCGGCAACTGAAACATCAACGGGGTTGTCCACGCCGAGATAAAAAACATTCATTTTTGTGGGTGCAACGGTTACCGATCCTTCTGTTACCAAATAATTTCTCTTAAAGGGCTTAATAATAGTACCATCAGGTCCTGTTAATTTAATGATGCCTCCCCAATATCTTGTACCAATTCCTGAAGCAGGTATAGTATAAATTCCTTTCCCGGATCCCTTTTTAACACGGAGACTATCGTATTTTAATCCCTCTTTCTTTGTGTAGATCCAATTTATACCATCTTCAGATTTAACCGAGTCGTATGGTGTTTTACTTTCGGTAACGTAGACCACAGGATCCGCAGTGGTATCGCTTGCAGCTAAAAATACTTCTGCCCTGTATTCATTTCCTTTAATTATATAATTTGAGTTTGGTATAACAGTAGCATTTAATCTGTTAAATTTAAATGATCCGGCATCTATTTGTCTGTATAAATATCTCAATGCTTCAGTTTCAGCATTCCTCACATTTATCTGCAGGCCTGACATTATTGTTATAACTCCTGCCAGAGGCATATGCATAAAATGTTCTGTTTCCCAGTTTAAATGTTCTTTAACCTTAACGACTCCTTCTTCTTTTTCAATTTCAGTTTCAAGGCTCGAGCGAATAGATTCCCGAATGGGTTCGTCGTTTTCTGCCGTAACAATATTTGTTATTAAAAAATTGCGGAAATCATCAATTTTATCCCTGAGCTCCCGGCCGGCTTTATCGTTTAAATCACCTACCATCATGTTAGCCGGAATATCAACGTTGTCTTTTTTACCAATAAGATCAACGTCGATATGCCCATTTTCATTAATAGCTTCAGTATCTTCACCCTCTGCTTCTTTTACCAACTTAATTTTACATTCCTGAATGAAATTAACGATATCATCGGCTTTTTCTTTCACCTGCTTCGCTTTATCAAGCCAGGGCTGGACTTTGGTTTGATTCAATTGATACTGTGACTCGAAATTGGCCATTACTATTTTATTTGCTGCATGAACAGTTTCGATAGTACTTACCAGACCTGTGTCCAATACCGCGAAAGCATCAAGAACATCTTTTGATACATTTAGTGCCAATAACGCCATCAGCACCAAATACATCATACCAATCATCTTTTGTCTCGGGGTTTCTTTACCGTGGGCCATATATTATTTTGATATTTTGCTGAAAAAAGAATTATTTTTTAGTTAAAACATCCATTGTTGAAACCATATTACCATAAATTGAATTCAATGATGATATGCTTTCTTTAAGCTTGGACATTTCTTCCTTATACTTAGAGGTTTCTTCAACCGAATCTCTCAGATTCTTAATCATCGACTGAAGTCCCTTGTATAATTCAAGAGAGCCTTTCATATGATCATTGCTCTCCCGGATTTGAGCTACATAAACATTGTTCAATTCAGATAAACTTTTGTTAAGTTGTTCAATCTGATTTTCATGCTCACGTGTTCCAAGGCTTATATTTTCTTTTTCATGTTGAATAGCCAGTGCAATATCTTTATAAGATGATGCTATATCTTGTCCTGATTTAACAATGTTCTCAGCTGCTTCAAAATATGCGCTTGTCAGATTTGTTGTAGATTCCTTGATTGATTCAGCAGTTGTAGAATAAGTATCTGTCAGTCCGCCAACAGAAGAAGCAGCATTTTGTAAATTCTTAACAAAATCCTGAGTTGCAACAGTAGCCTGTGATATATCAGACATACTATGTGCGGTTTTATTAAGCTTGTTAAATCCTTCGGTTAATTTTGCAAGAGCATCTGTATCAACTCCAGACTGATCCAAGATATTTTCAATTCTGTCAACAGACCTTCCTCCTTCAAGAAGGCGTGCTTCCTTGAAATTTTCAATTTCATCGGGATCAGAAATCCCTGCAAGTTCCGGATAAACAAGAGTCCAGTCTAACTCCTCGTGTAACGGTTCGAAAGCTGAGAAAAAGAAGATTATAGCTTCTGTTACCAAACCGAGTGTAATAACAAATGTACCACCCGGCCAGTGGTTAATTTTAAACATAGCTCCAATGATAACAACGGAAGCGCCCCAGCCATATAATTTGGCCATGAAATTCCTCCATCCGGAGCTTTGAACGATGTCTGTTAAATTGATCATATCATGAAAATTTTAGCAAGTAGCAAATTATCTAGTTCGATCCTAAGTAAGATCTGACACACCTAAACCCGATATATGATTTTGCTGTATCCTGGTATTCGTAAGTACGGGCACCATTTTGCAGGTAGTATCCAATGTCTTTCCAGGAACCACCGCGTATAACTTTTCTTTTAAGTACCGGTGGATCATCAGGAAGTGCATTGTATTTGTAATCCGGGTTCAGGTCATGTGTAAAAATATATGCAGATTCATCGTAAGCATTGGCTGTCCATTCTGCAACATTACCTGCCATGTCGTACAGTCCGTACTCATTGGGCTGATAAGTTCCAACAGCCAGTGTAACTGAACCTCCATCGTCGATATAGTTACCACGCAGCGGTTTAAAATTAGCAAGGAAACAACCTTCCTTATTTCTTGTATAATAACCACCCCATGGATACATTGAATGATCTAATCCTCCGCGTGCAGCATATTCCCATTCTGATTCGATTGGCAGTCTATACTCATGCACACCGGGTTGGCCGGCAGCAGCCAAAGCAGCATTTAAATAATTGGTTCTCCAGATACAGAATGCAGATGCCTGTTTCCAGGTTACACCAACAACCGGATAATTATCATATGCCGGATGCCAGAAATATCTGTTTGTCATTGGTTCATTAAATGAATAGGTGAAGTCTGCAATCCAGCAAAGTGTATCGGGATAGACATTTACAACATCTCTTATAATGAAGTTTGAGCGGTCCTGTATTTCAATACGTTCACCATCGCTGTTTGTCACATATCCTTCATATGACTTGGATTGATAATTATAACGATTTGTCTTTTTAGCAGCCTGTTTTAAATCAACCCAGAAATATTCATACATCAGCTTTCTGGTGTCTATTTCCTTCTTGCCATAGAACTTTTCCTGATCGTTATAATACAAATCACTCAGGGTTTCGTTTGTTTCTTCATCCCTGAAATCGATTCTTATTTCCCAATTCAGCGCAGGAGGATCTATCGGATTCCCGAACTGGTCTTCCGCAATTACATAATCGTCTAAGACTTCTCCAAGCATGCGCCTCATTATAGAATCGCGAACCCAAAAAACGAATTGCCTGTATTCGTTATTGGTAATTTCTGTTTCATCCATCCAGAACGGATCTACCGTTACTGTACGTGTATAAGTATTTTGTGCCCATGGCACATCCTGATCGTTCAAACCAGATGTAAAACTTCCCTGTGGAATGAATATCATTCCGAAGGGATCTGGTTCAAAGTACCTTGCTCTTCCGGCAACTCCGGTTAGCTCGCCACCACGATAATTGGAACAACTGCTAATTACTAGAACAGCGAATACGAAACCTAAAGAAATAAGCTTTTTCATAATCAAAGGAATTTATCTGAAATAACTGTTTTCAAGTTAAAATTTAAATCATATATAAATTTAATTAAATTTTTATAAAAACCTAATACTCTTATATTTTTGAGGAGCCTTCTCTACTCCGATTTTAAAACAATAATTTAACATTATCTCATGCGATCCTGATGAATATTTTGTTATTGAACTGGTAGCAAAATCGTATGAGTATCCAACGCGTAAGTTTTCTATTAATTCTAAACCTATCATACCTATTACCGCTTCACCGGTCCTATAGGTAACGCCTCCCCAAATATTTTTATTGTATTCTACGGTTAAATTAAGATCGAGGTCGGTAGCCGCAAAATCCGACTTTAAAAGTACAGCCGGTTTTAATTCCCACGCGGGATTTGAAAGTTGCATGTCATATCCTGCGGTTATATAATAATGTCTTTCAAGAAGATATACAACTTCACTATTGGTATTTCCGCCACTGCCGGCCGAAACAATTTCAGGTGTATTAATATTCAATGCCGATGCACCAAAATAAATATTTTCATTCCTGTAAAACAGGCCGGCTCCTAAACTAAAAGCCATATTTGTAGCATCTCCTTCAGGAGCATAAGGATCAGTGTCTTCATCAACATATACCCATTCGGGGTCCAGATTTTTATCGAAAAAACCTCCACTAACACCTATACCAAGTACGCCATCTCCTATATTAACCCTGAATGCGTAATCGAGCTGGAAGTTGATATCTGAATTAAAACCAAGAGCATCATTAAACATAGCCAGCCCAACACCGTGCTGCACTCCAAATAATCTGAACGGAGCATCAACATTAAAAATAAAGTTGACCGGATTTCCGGGAAAACCAACCATTTGTTGTCTGCTTATGCCACTAATACAAATCATATCCTTGTTTCCTGCACTACCAGGGTTTGTTCTTACATTATCGTACATAAAGTGCGATACTTGTGGCAGCTGTTGTGATTTAATCGCTACAGTTACCAAAATTAAAAAGCCCGATATGAGTATTTTCTTCATATTTACTTTTGAAATACTTAAAAAGCCCCTTAATACAAGGCTTTTCTAAAGTAAGTAAAATAAGTAAAAATATTGTACTCATACAAGCTGAGAAATCAACAATAAATAATCTCCAGAACTATTTATACTTGTAATTTGAAGCAAGGTTTCCTTTTCTCCGGAAAAAATGGAATAAAAAATTCATCAGGAAAGTTTTTGAAACGATTTTAACCATAAGTCAGGAACTTCCTGTTCACAAGCTTGCTTATAATCAGAGTATGAGCACGAAATTATCATAGGCCCGTCTTTTTTAAGATTCGGTACCTCCATCCACCAACGATCGGTAACAGTACTTTTATAGAACGTTATCTCATAGTCGAGATCAGCGTTTCCTACAATGAATGTTTTAAAATTTTTATTACCCGATGCGGGCATCTCAGCAATTCTGCATCCAAAGCCATCGATAAAATACCAGATAATTTGGGCAGCCAGGTTTGCAGACTGAAGGAGGATATCAAATTTGGGGTTCATTTCAAACACTCCAAATACCGAAAGTCGATCACTAAGTCCGCTATATCTTGCCAGTTGGCAAGCTTCTTCAGAAGTAAAACCACTTGGTGAGGGGTTAAAGAACGCCGGTGCATCCGACTGCCGGATTGCGCTAATATCAAAACTGACAATATCAGTGTCGCGCAGTATGGGTTCCACCAGAGATATTTCGGAACGTATTTCGCCCAGACGATAAGCATTATGGTAAAGCTTATTGACCAGATCCACGTTATTCTTATCGGTAATATGAATCTGATGACCCAGATTGCAGTATTTAAACAATGATCTTTTTTTGAATAGTATCTCGGTAAGATACGTTTCAGCTGTGGTTCTGACAGTATCTTTTACAACATCCAGTGTACGGTCAATAGTTGTCAGATTGATATCATTTCTTGTTCGTTCAAAATTCTGAAATACCGGTATGGTTAACTCTTGTGTACCTCCGACAAGTATTACTGTAATGTTGTTCTCAAGAAGATTCTGCAGTACTTCACGAAGTGCAGTATATGTATCATTAAAAGTATTTCCCTGTTTTAAGTTTCCAAGATCAATTATTTTCAGATTATTACCTGGTCTGTTTAGCTGATACAGCTGACCTCTTATTTTTTCAGGGGCAAGTGAAGATCCTTTATTAAAAGAATTACGGTCTTCAGGTACACCAAGAATTGCCATCGAATACTGGTTCAGATCGCCAATCTCGAAATCCGGCGTATGGATATTAATTTCTTTTCCAAATAAATTGGGACGGGAAATAAAGTATTCATCTGGTTTCTCAAGACTAACCGGATCGAGATAATCTGTCAGGTTCATTTTTTTCTTTTTATGTTCTTTTCTGGTGTATTTTCAATAATCTTCATACAGTCTTCAAGTGTAAGTTCTGTGGGCTTTGCTTTTTTGGGAATTTTATAATTTTTTTTCTTATACGCAATATATGGTCCCCATCTTCCATTGAGTATATGAAGTTCAGGTTCTTCACTGAAGGTTTTTATAACCTTGTTTTTATCCTGTTCTCTTTTTGCCTCGATCAGTTCAATAGCTCTTTCCTCAGTGATTTTATAAGGGTCGTCAATTCCTTTTTTCAGTGAATAAAACTTAGAGTCATGCCTGATATAGGGTCCAAAACGGCCAATAGCAACAACCAACTCCTTAGCTTCGAAAGAACCAACAGTTCTGGGTAATCTGAAAAGATCCAAAGCTTCTTCCAGAGTAATGGTCTCAAGGTGTTGGCCTTTTAAAAGGCTTGCGTATTTTGGTTTTTCATCACTTTCCGGGTTAGCTTCGCCAATTTGAATAATCGGACCATATCTTCCCATGCGTGCTATTACTGTTTTCCCCGTTTCGGGGTCAACACCTATTGTTCTTTCACCTTTCGAGTAATCGGAGACTTCCAGTGCATTCTCAACGGTTTTATGGAATGGTTTGTAGAAATTATGAATCATATTGGTCCAATCCATTTTCCCGCTGGCGATATCGTCGAATTCCTTCTCTACTTCAGCAGTAAAATTATAATCAAGAATGTCCTTAAAATGTTCCAGCAGAAAGTCATTTACTATCATACCTATGTTATCAGGGAACAGTTTTGCTTTTTCACGTCCATAATTTTCTGTAAGTTCTTTTTCTTTAATAATTCCGTCTGTTAGGGTTATTGTCAGGTATTTTCGTTCTTTTCCCTCTCTGTCTTCCTTGATAATATAACCTCTGTTTTGAATGGTGGAAATTGTAGGTGCGTATGTTGATGGACGGCCAATTCCAAGCTCTTCTAACTTTTTAACCAGACTGGCTTCGGTATAACGCGGTGGTGAACTTGTAAATCGCTCGATAGCAGTTATTTCTTTTGTATATAAATTTTGGTTTTCTTTTAAAGGTGGCAACAAATCTTTGGTTTCTTCTTCACTTTCCTCATCGGTCGATTCAATATAAAGTTTAAGGAATCCATCGAACTGAAGTATTTCCCCCTGAGCAATGAACATTTCTTCCGCTTTTGAGATATCAATGCTTACATTAGTTTTCTCAAATCTGGCATCGCTCATTTGGGAGGCTACAGTTCTTTTCCAGATGAGCTCATAAAGACGTTTCTCTGCATTTGTACCATCAATTTCCCTGTTCTCAACGTAAGCAGGCCTTATTGCTTCATGAGCTTCCTGTGCGCCTTTTGCTTTGGTTTTATAATTATGAATATTCTTATATTTTTCTCCGTATTCATCCCGGATTACTTTTTCTATTGATTGTAATGCAAATTGTGAAAGATTAACGGAGTCGGTTCGCATATAGGTTATCAGTCCTGCTTCGTAAAGTTTTTGTGCGACTGACATTGTCTGTGCAACTGAAAAATTTAATTTTCTGCTTGCTTCCTGTTGAAGTGTTGATGTAGTAAATGGTGGTGAGGGGGATTTTCTTGATGGTTTTTTTGTAACACTTGTTACTTTGTAGGTTGAAGTCTTACAGTTATCAAGAAATTTCAGAGCCTCATCTCTGCTGCTGAAACGTTTGTTTGCTTCAGCATTGAACGACTGGATATCGTTTGGTCCTTCAGCCGGATAAAATACACCGGTTACCCGAAAGCTTGAAACGGACTTAAATTTTATTATTTTTCTTTCCCTTTCAACTATTAAACGCACAGCAACCGATTGCACACGACCGGCTGAAAGGGCAGGTTTTACCTTTCTCCATAGAACAGGTGAAAGTTCGAAGCCCACAAGTCGATCAAGAATACGGCGCGCCTGTTGAGCATTTACTAAGTTTTCATCAATTTTGCGATATTTTTTTATTGAATCCTGAATTGCATTTTTGGTTATTTCACTAAAAACAATCCTTCTTGTACTGGAAGGATCCAGTTTTAAGACTTCGCAAAGGTGCCATGCTATTGCTTCTCCTTCCCTGTCTTCATCTGAAGCCAGCCAGACATAGTTTGCTTCTTTGACAAGTTTTTTCAGATCAGCGACAATCTTCTTTTTATCATTCGGTACAATATATTCGGGTTTGTAATTGTTATTAAGATCAATACCGAAATCTTTTTTTGAAAGGTCACGGATATGCCCCATACTGGAAGCAACATGAAAATCTTTTCCAAGAAACTTTTCAATGGTTTTCGCCTTTGCGGGGGACTCAACTATAACTAAATTATCAATCATGTAACACGCTTTTGTAAACACAAAGAAATAATACAAATTTATGTTCAAAAAATTTAATTTAAATAATTAATACTTTTACGTCAAAATAGTTACATTATTATGTCTCTTTTCAAAAAGCCTGTAAATAAATATACAAAGGTATTCTGGGTGTTATTTACTTTTCCCTTTTTATTAATTTTTGTGATAATTATGCTTGCGGCTTCGGGAGAAATGGGATATATGCCTAAAATCGAAGACCTGGAAAATCCAAAAATTAACCTGGCAACTCAAATTATATCCTCTGATGGAGAGATACTTGGTAGTATATATTATAAGAATCAGAATCGCACATATGTTGGATTTGAACATCTTCCAAAGCATTTGGTCGATGCACTAATTGCTACCGAGGACATACGTTTCTACAGGCATTCAGGTATAGATATCAAAGGTTTAACACGTGCTTTTGTTTATATGGGAAGAAGAGGTGGAGGAAGTACTATAACTCAGCAACTGGCAACACAATTGTTTCATGAAAGGGCAATAAAAAAAATCCAACGGTTAAAACAAAAGATCAAAGAGTGGATTATTGCTGTGAAACTTGAACGTTCGTATACAAAGGAAGAGATCATAGCACTTTATTTTAATCAGTTCGATTTTTTATATAATGCGGTTGGAATTAAATCGGCTGCACAGGTTTATTTTAATACTATTCCCGATTCACTATCTATTGAGCAATCGGCTGTTTTGGTTGGGATGGCACAAAATCCGGCTCGTCATAATCCAAAGATTAATCCTGAGAATTCGTTAATAAGGAGAAATATTGTGCTATCTCAAATGGCTAAATATGGTTATATAAGTGATCAGGTAAAGGACTCGATCATTGCGTTACCTTTAAAGCTTCAATTTCACAGGTTAAGTCATAATATTGGTTTGGCAACGTATTTCAGGGAATACATCCGCAGGACATTAAGTGCAGATGAGCCTGTCAGAAAAGATTACGCATCCTGGAATTATCAGAAATATAAAGAAGATTCAATACAATGGGCTGACAATCCTTTATATGGCTGGTGCAACAAAAACAGTAAACCCGACGGGCAGCCATATGATCTTTATACTGATGGGTTAAGAATATATACTACTATTAATTCACGTATACAAACCTACGCAGAATATGCTGTGGAAAAGCATTTGGGAAGTTATCTTCAGCCGTTGTTCTTTAAGGAGAAAAAAGGAAAAAGGAGAGCTCCGTTCACATCAGATCTGACAAACAAGCAGATAGATCAAATTATTTGGAATTCAATAAGATATTCCGAACGTGGCATAAAATTATTTAACCAGGGTGTTTCAATGGATTCAATATACAGGGTTTTCAGAAAGCCTGTACCAATGACTGTTTTTAGCTGGAAGGGGGAAATCGATACAGTGATGAGCCCACTTGATTCAATTCTGTATTTCAAGCATTTTTTACATACCGGATTTCTTGCTATGGAACCAACTACGGGCTATGTAAGAGCTTATGTCGGGGGGCTTAATTTCAGGTATTTCAAATACGATCATGTTACACAGGGTAAGCGACAGGCCGGCTCAACTTTCAAGCCGTTTCTTTATATACTTGCCATGCAGGAGGGATACTCACCATGCCGGGAAGTTCCTGTATCGCCAACAACTTTCTATGTAACCTGGAACGGGAAGGATACTACATGGACTCCGAGAACAACTGCACGTAAATCTGATATTGGGACAATGAAACCATTGAAATGGGGATTGGCTAAATCAGAAAACTATGTTTCAGCATGGCTTGTGGAACGATTTAAACCTCAGCCGATAGCAGACATTGCATATAAAATGGGAATAAAGAGTTATATCGATCCTGTACCTTCTTTGATATACGGGCCAAGCGATATGACAGTTGAAGAAATGGTTGGTGCTTACACACCTTTTGCAAACCAGGGTGTTCATATCGATCCGCTTTATGTAACCCGAATTGAAGATAAATACGGTAATGTTCTTGCTACATTCATACCTTATACACACGAGTCGATAAGTGAAGAGACGGCTTATCTGATGTTAAACCTTATGCAGGGCGTAGCCGATTATGGCACAGCGGCCGGTTTGCGCAGCAGATATAATTTAACCGGTAGAATTGCAGCTAAAACAGGCACCACAAATAATCATTCCGATGGCTGGTTTATCGGTATTGTACCCAAGCTTATCGGAGGATGCTGGGTTGGTGCAGAAGAACCGTCAGTTCATTTTGATGGTATCAGGCTGGGTTCAGGTACAAGTATGGCTATGCCAATTTGGGGAGAGTTTATGAAGAGGGTTTATGCAGATTCAACCCTCGGAATCTACCAGGAAGATGATTTTATCGCTCCTGAAGATTTTGATATGTCAATCCTTGATTGCGACGACCAGCGATTTAAAGATGAGTTACAGGAAGAGGATGAGTTCGATTTTGATGTTGTTTATTAATATCAGCTTTTAAAAATAATTCTGACGGCTTCTTCAATTTTTGCACATGGAATAAGTTGAATCTTTTTGCCTAACTCATCAAATTTTCCCTTTGTATATTTTGGGATAATAATTTTCTTAAATCCTAAACGTGATGCTTCGGCGATCCTCTGCTCAAGTCGCATAACAGGTTTTAATTCTCCGGTTAAGCTTATTTCTGCAGTCATACAAATATTTGCATCAATGGCCCGGTCAAAATTCGAAGATAGTATGGCAGAAGCCACAGCGAGATCAATTGCCGTATCCTGTACTTTAATACCGCCTGTAATATTCAGGAAGACGTCTTTAGTGGCAAGCTTGAAACCTGCTTTTTTCTCAAGTACAGCAAGCAACATATTTAATCGCCTTGTATCGAAACCTGTTGATGTTCTTTGAGGAGTACCATAAACTGCAGTACTTACAAGGGCCTGGCATTCTATTAGAAATGGCCGTACACCATCTACTGTTGAAGCAATAGCAACACCGCTTGGATTTTCATCACTCCGGGTCAGGAACACTTCAGAAGGGTTTTTAATTTCATGAAGTCCTTTTGCATTCATTTCAAATATGGCCAGCTCAGATGTAGATCCGAAACGGTTTTTAAGTGCTCTCAAAATTCTGTAAACATGCTGGTGGTCGCCTTCAAACTGCAATACCGTATCAACGATATGTTCCAATATTTTTGGCCCGGCGAGCATTCCGTCTTTGGTAATATGACCAATTAAAAAAATGGGTATATGTGTGGTTTTGGCTATTTTTAATAACCTTGAGGCACATTCCCTTATTTGGGAAATACTTCCCGGACTGGTATCAATACTTTCAGTATACAGTGTTTGTATTGAATCAATAATAAGTATGTCAGGATTAACTTGTTCAATCTGGTTTATAACCTGTTCAAAATTTACTTCGCAGTATACCAGACAGTTTTTATTTGAATAAGATAGTCTTTCGGCTCTGAGTTTAAGTTGTTCCTGGCTTTCCTCCCCTGATACATAAAGAACCTTCTTATCCGTATTCAAAGCAATTTGTAACGCAAGTGTCGATTTTCCGATACCAGGCTCTCCACCTAACAATATTAAGGACCCGGGTACAATTCCCCCGCCAAGTAAACGATTAAATTCCCCGATGGAGCTGTCAACCCGTTGCAGCTTCTCAGGTTGTATTTCATTAATTGAAACGGGTTTTGCAGATTTTATCTCATTATTCGACTTAAAAGATGATTTCAGGCTGACAATTTTTTCTTCCACATAAGTATTCCATTCATTACAAGAAGGACAACGACCAATCCATTTAGGTGAATCTGCTCCACAATTTCTGCAAACATATATTGTTTTTACCTTAGCCATACATATACTCAATCATTGATTTTATTGATAACGGATGTTGTGGAATGCCCCTTTACCATCTCTATCGTGACAATTTCACCACCTTTTGCTTTAACTATATCGTAACCTACTATTTCTTCCGGGTTATAGTCGGCACCTTTAACAATAATATCCGGATTTACAGTTTTTATAAGATTGTAAGGTGTATCTTCATCAAACATCACAACATGATCTACAAAACTCAGAGATGCTAAAATTAATGCCCTTGTTAGTTCATCCTGTACGGGTCTTCCTTTTCCTTTAATTCTTTTTACCGATGAATCCGTATTAAGACCAACAATCAGTTTATCACCCAGCGAGGCTGCCTTTGCGAGATATTCTATATGCCCGCGATGCAGTATATCAAAGCAGCCGTTTGTAAATACGACTTTGTAATCCTTAAATTTCCAAAATGCAAGAATTCGGTTCAGTGAGTTCAGGTCGAGAACTTTTTGTGTGACAAGATCGAGTTTATTCATGTGAACAGGTTTGAGCACAAAAATAGGAAGCTGAATGAAAATAATCAGAAAAAAAAAGGAAAAGTCTGTTTAGCTGTGTAATAGTGCAATCGTTTGACTGTTGTTATGAATATAAGTTGCAAGGTTAGTTGGCGTTTGATGGTTTTAATAAAGAATTTCGGTCTGGGAGGGAGTGTTCATTTAAGTGTGTCATCCCTTTAAATTCTATTTTCAAATATAATTGTTAATTGATTTAAAATGGTTGGCCAATCAT
>JAFGIP010000053.1 GCA_016929525.1 Bacteroidales bacterium | reverse complement strand
TCCTGCTTCCGCAGGAATGAAATTTCAGTTAAGATTGCCACATCCGATTAACATCGGATTCGCAATGACGCAATTCTTCCACCTTGCACGGTTTTGCAAAACGTGCGGTATTTATAAATATAAAAGAAATTGCGTACCATGTAATGTATATCCCCGAATAAACATATCAGTTGGTGCGCCTTTTTATGTGCAATTTTACTCACGGGCTTTGCCCGTGGATATTAATATTAAAGTCCTACGGACTTAAAAATCATCTTTCATTTCATCAATTAATCAATTTATCAGTTCCTCAACCGAGCGTAGCGAGCTCACCGACCTTGCCGGTTTATAAATAGGCAAGGGAGGTAATTCAACAGTTAAAAAGTAAAAAACAAACAGGTTATTTAACCCGGTTCCGGTTGCTCTGTACCGATTCAAATGATCCGTGTTATTAAATATGCCAATTAATTTGGTTACTTATTCCAAAAGTGATTAATTTAGGTAATTGTAATATCATACCTTATTATATTTAATGTGAAATTATTGATCTTACACTAAATTTTACTATTCAGATAATACTTAACATTATGAAGAAACATTTTATTCTGCTGCTTCTGTCAGGTATTTCGTTTACAGTTGCACAAGCTCAAATCAGCCAGGGTGGAACACCCAAAAGTTTTGAAATTGAAAAAATCCGGTCATTGAACGAAGTTAAATTTTTAGTCATGCCTGAATTCGATGTTGAGGCAATGCTGGCCGAAGATAAATACAACGACCAGATGAAAGACCATCCGTGGCGTTTTGCCAGGAAATTTGAAGTAGACTACAACCCCGACAATTCCGGTACATGGGAAGTACTGGCAGACGGAAGCCGCATATGGCGGTTAGGAATTGAAAGTAAGGGAGCCCTTTCGATCAACCTAATCTTTAGTCGTTATAAATTACCCGGAAATGCTACTTTATTTATTTATAATAAAGATCGATCATCGGTTCTGGGAGCTTTTACATCGCGTAACAACCAGGAAAACGGAAAATTTGCTACCGGACTGGTGAGAGGTGATGCCATAATTGTTGAGTATTATGAACCGGCAGATGTTAAGTTCCGTGGTGAAATAAGTATTGCAAGCATAAATCATGGATACAGGGATATAACATGGATTCAGGAAAAAGGATTTGGTGATGCCGGATATTGTAATGTAAATGCTGTCTGCCCCGAAGGAGATCCGATACGCGATCAGATAAGATCGGTTGCAAGAATTCTTATTGATGGTTCCGGTTGGTGTACAGGTACCCTTATTAATAATACTAGTGAAGACGAAACACCGTATTTTCTGACCGCAAACCATTGTTATGGCGATGCCGGAACCCTTGTTTTTTATTTTAATTATGAGAGTTCTACCTGCTCCAATCCGGGCAGCGAACCTTCCTACAACTCAATGGTTGGTGCCATTGACAGGGCCACTTATGAAACATCTGATTTTTGGCTTGTAGAACTGGATGAAGCACCACCGGCAGGATATAATGTATATTACACAGGATGGAACCGTGGTTCGGAAACAGTATTTGCTGAAAAAGTATGGTGTATTCATCATCCATCAGGTGATATTAAGAAAATAAGCTGGGCAAATGCTGGTGTTACTTTATCGGGATATGGTGAAGACACAGGAGTTGGTGATGACCATTGGCGTATAGGTTCCTGGAGCGATGGTACAACAACAGAAGGTGGTTCGTCGGGATCCTCACTGCTAGACTCAGATCTGAGAATTATCGGGCAATTACATGGCGGTGCCGCTGCATGTGGCAATACCGATCCTGACTGGTATGGCAGATTCTATACCTCATGGACAGGCGGCGGAACATCGGCAACAAGGCTGAGTGACTGGCTCGACCCGGGATCAACAGGAGAAACTGTGCTGGACGGTTTGAATTCATCAGGCACCGTCGAATGTGATGATTTTGCCATTCCATTTGCAGAAGATTTCAACAGTGCTGCAGCTCCCGATTGTTGGCAAGCTTTCATTTTAAATTCAACAGGTGAAACAAATCCTGCATTATTCGTTGTCAGTTCAGGATCAACTCCATATTGTTCTCCTTCTGAAGGCTCGCATATGGTTGAATTCAATTCCTATGACTGCTATTATGAGTCTGAAATAAGACTGGTTTCACCGGCTATTTCCACTATTGGCAGCAGTGATATTGCACTCTCATTCGACTGGCACAGAGATGACGGATATTCTGAAAGAGATGACCGCATGACAGCCCAGTATTCGCTTAACGGAAGCACATGGTACGATTTAAGCACACACAGCAGGTATCACGAAACCGTTTACGGGTGGGAAAATGTGGATATAGATCTGCCTTCGAATGCCGATAACCAGGCTGAACTCTATATAGGTTTTCTGTTCCACTCTGAATACGGCAATAACTGCCATCTCGATAATGTAATTGTTTCAGCAGGTACGGTTGGTAACAGGAATGTTCTATATAGCAGTGAAATTTCGGTTTACCCCGTCCCATCCGAAGATGGATTGATCAATGTCGAAACAGAAAACACATATGAACTGTCTGTACTGGATATTAGCGGCAGACTTATTACCGGCACTGTTATTAATTCAGAAAATTCTGTTGTTGATCTTTCAGATCAGGGCCCCGGACTCTATATCTTCAGGTTCAGAAATGAAAATGAATCCAGGAGTATTAAAGTAAGTATAAAGTAAAATAACACTTAGCAAAATATTAAGCTGCCCGGCTATATTCTATAAGTCGGGCAGTTTTCATTTTATTTGGTTTTAACCGGTAACGGTCCTGGTGTATGATGTCGTGCCACCGAAGGCGGTGTGCATTATACACCATGTTTCCGGTAGTTTTTCATTCATCTTCAATCACATCAACAATCTGTTTATGTAAATCGGGTATCTTATTTTTGACAACGTCCCAGACTATTGAATAATTGATCCCCATATAATCATGAATTAATCTATCTCTCATACCCGCTATATTTTTCCAATTGATCGTATTCCATTTGACTTTAAAATCAGCAGGTATCTTTTTTATTGCTTCACCAATTATTTCTAAACTCCTGATAATAGCTCTTTTTAATGTCTCATCAGCCAAGAAATCATCTTTGGTAATATTTGTAGTTATCACAGAAAGTATGTAAGAACTCTCGTCGCGAATATGTTAGAGGTATTCTATAGGATCTTTAGACATATCTCACTTCATTTAGGATTTTAGGACCAATATATGGGCTAAGTCCATTTTTTGTGATGATCTCGACACGTTGATTCTTGAACAATCTCTCGATAATATCATAAACAGCCATGTAATTATCAAAATTCTCCTTATCTGGCTCAAAATCAATTAAAATATCAATATCGCTATCCACGGATTGTTCATCTCTGACATAGGAACCAAAAAGTCCGATATCCTTAATCCCAAATCTGGAAATCTCAAGTTTTTTGGATTTAATCTTATTCAAGATGTATTCTTTGGTTCTCATAGACAAATCATTAATACAAATATAAAAATCTTTTAGTGATGTATCAGGCCTGCCTCTAAAATTACCGGCAACTCAATTATAAACGCAACCATTTCCTGCTAATAATATCTAAGAAAATATAAAACCAACAAATCATATTCTTATATTTATAATCAAATTACGGTATCAGAAATTGTGAGATCATATCATTCGTAAATTGAAATCAGATACTGTAGAATAGAAGAGAATACTAAACCCTAACGGAAAAAAATATGAAAAGGAAATTTTACATCTTCCTGTTCATATATCATTTAGTCGGTATCTATATAAATATTCATGCACAGCTGTATGAAAAAGCAATCCCTGTAACTCTTAACAACAAGAATATTAACGCCGGAATTGAATATCTGACAATGCCTGAGGTTGATATCAACTCATTATTAAAAGAAGATAAGCTATCTGAACAGTTTAAAGACATACCCTGGCGATTTGGAAAGAATTTCAGTACAGATATAAACCCTGAAAGAGACGGAACTACCGAAATACTGTCTGACGGCAGCAAACTATGGAGAGTAGGAATTATATGCCCCGGTGCGCTTAGCATTAATTTCCTGTTCGATAAGTACAAACTTCCTGAAGGAGCCAGGTTATTTTTATACAGCCCCGGTTACCCGGAAATACTTGGGGCTTTCACCTCGCATAACAATCAGGAAAATGAAATGCTTGCCACATCAGTTGTAAGCAATGATACTGTAATTATTGAATATTACGAACCTGCAAATGTGACATTTAAAGGCCTGCTGAATTTGGGTCGTATAACCCATGGCTATAAACCAATAATTAATTATGATAAAGATTTTGGCGATTCAGGGCCTTGTCATGTTAATCCCGAATGTCCTGCGGGTGACCCGATAAGGAAACAGATCAGGTCGGTTGGAAGAATTATTGTAGACGGAAATAAAATATGTTCAGGTGCATTAATAAATAACACCAGATTCGATGGTACACCATATTTTTTTACAGCCAATCATTGCCTTGACGCGTCAGGTGCCGTTGTGGTATGGTTTAACTGGCAAAGCCCTGCATGTTCAGATCCATCCGAATCGCCATCATATAATACCATGTCTGGTGTAACTCAGGTTGCTACTAGCATTGTAACTGATTTTTGGCTTTTCCGGCTTAACGAAATGCCCCCGCCGGATTATAACGTCTATTTATCCGGCTGGGACAGAACTGAACAGGAAACTGTCCCGGGAACTGTCTACGGTGTTCATCACCCCCAGGGTGATATTAAGAAATTATGCTGGTCAAATGAGGGAGTTACTACAACAGATCGTCTTAGCACAAGCCACATTTATGATAATTACTGGAGAATATTAAGGTGGAGCGACGGAACATCAACAGAAGATGGTTCATCGGGCTCGCCGCTTATCAATTCCGACGGAAGAATAATTGGTCAGCTTTCAGACGGATTAGCGAGATGTGGTAATACAAAATCCGACTGGTACGGAAAATTATCAGAATCGTGGACAGGAGAAGGGACATTAACATCACGGTTAAGCAGCTGGCTCGATCCCGATAATACCGGAGAAATGTATATTGACGGTTATGATCCCTACCTTCCGCGTTATCAGATCGATGCGGCATTTACTTCAGTTTTAATTCCCGACTATAAACACTACGACAGTACTTTACTAAACCCGCAGGTTATTATTACAAATGAAGGAGAATTTAATATTACCAGTGCGGATATCTCATATATAATAAATAATGATACAACAGTGGGTTTTACATGGAGTGGTGACCTGGCAACAGATGAGGTTGATACAGTTGTTTTGCCTGGAATAATCCTAAAACAAAGTGAATATATTTTCAAAGCATTCGTATCAGTTGAGGACGACGAAAACAATAAGAATGATACATTAACAAAAACCTTTGAAATGATTGATTGCGATTCGGTATCAATTCCTTTTAAAGAAGGATTTAATATAATTGATACTCCGTTATGCTGGAACATGAAAACGGTGGTTACGTCTAATACAGTTCCTTCAATTTATTTCCTGCGAATAGGATTAGACCCCGTATGTAATCCAACCGAGGGTTCAAGGTTGTTACTTTTTAATTCATTCTACTGTTTATCAGGTTCACAGATGAGAATATCTTCTCCGCCAGTATCTACTAAGAACCACAACCATATTGAGGTAACTTTTGACTGGCATCACGATAATGAATGGGATCATAATAAAGACAGGGTAATAATTCAGTATTCTTTCGATACGATAAACTGGATCAGCGTCGACAGCTTACTCAGGCACGACGAGATTCTTTCCGGATGGCATAGAAAAGAATTTAAACTTCCGGAAATAGTAAATGATACAGTCGGCGTTTACATAGGGCTACTATTTATTTCAGACTGGGGTGGTAACTGCCATATGGATAACTTAGAAATTACGGGGCGATCGTTGCTGCCTCATGCTGATTTTGAAGCCAGTCCGCTTACTACACAGGTAGGCGACACAGTTTTGTTCTCTGATCTTTCGGTTGGCCAGGATTCAGTTTCATGGGAATGGGAATTTGGTGATGGAGCATCTCCCGAAACCGCTTCAGGATTTGGACCCCATAAAGTACAATATCTGAATGTCGGCAAAAAAACAGTTACATTAACTGTTGATGAGGTATATCAAAAAACCAAAACCGAATATCTGACAGTGGTGCCCGTTCAATTTGGTTCCCCAACCAATCTTGTTGCAACTACCAATCAAAATGATGTTAATCTGAAATGGAATTCGGCATATGTAAATTTCAGCGACGGTTTTGAATCGGGTAACTTTATCAGGTGGTATAAACTGGAGAAGGGGAACGGTGTTCCCGGCGATTCGGCCGGAGAGGCATATTGGCAAATTTGTGATTTCGATCCCGTGTTTATCTATAATGGTAAGTATAGTGCTTATTGTAACTGGGGTTCAAATATTAATACGTGGTTAATACTTCCTGAAATATTTATTACCGAGAGTACTGTAATGTCTTTTATGTGGAAGAGCAGTTATTACTGGCATGTAATAAGAGACAGAGGTGATCTGTTTGTTATAGTATCGCTCGATACAGGAAACACATGGGAACCCTATTTGTGGACATTCGGAGAAATCGGGGTCTGGGATAATGTCTGGAACGAAACAATTTTAGATCTGACCGGCTATGCAGGTAACAATCTAATGATAGCATTTCAGGTCCTTGCCAATGAAAATGGAAATATCGGGATTGACAATGTATTTGTAGGTAATACCACAAGTCCGGAATATGTTGCATTGGAATCAGGTAATTCAGATACAATAAATACCAAATCGGAAAATAAAGCTGTAATTAGCGAAAAGCCGGCTTTACAGACTTACAGTATATACAGAAACGATGAAATGATTGCACAGACCAGATTTACCAGTTATATGGATACGGCATTAAGACGGGGAGTTTACAGATATTATGTTACTGCGAGCTATATTGAGCCCGGCGGAGAATCAGGTGCTTCAAATCGTGTAGAGGTGACTGTTATTGACGACGGAATAAGAATAACAAAGTCCGCATTCCCGGTTATCTTTCCCAACCCTTCAGGCTCGGATTTCAATTTTGAAGTCGAAGACCATTATATTCTTACGGTTTTTGATATCAAAGGAAACATAATTAAAAAAGAAAACATAACACCCGGAGAATACAAACTGAATATGAGCAAATATCAGGCTGGTATATATTTTCTAAAGCTGATGAACGAAAACAAGCTGATTACTTATAAGTTAATTCTCACTGAATGATCTTATGCTTTCTGCTTATTATTTCTTAAAAGTCTGAATATTATAATACAGTTTTTCCACCAACAATCTTCTGGATTCTATACTTGCCCAGGCAATATGCGGAGTAATAATAATTTTCTCCTTGTTTTTAATATTTATTAAAGGGTTATTGTAATCAACCGGTTCTTTTGTAAGTACATCTACAGCTGCACCTGCTATCAGGTTTGAATCGATGGCTTTGGCCAGGTCTTTCTCATTAACAATACCACCGCGACCCATATTCAGCAGATATGCTGTTGGTTTCATCAATTTCAGTTTCGATAAATCGATGAGGTTATGTGTGTTCTCGTTCAACGGGCAGTGAATCGAAACAACATCAGAAATGGTTAGCAGTGTATTCAGGTCAGCATGTTCGTACCCGGTATTTAAGTTCTTACCCGATGTTGAATAATAAACTACATCGGCACCAAAAGCAGTGGCAATCTCCGCAACCCTTTTACCAATAGTCCCCAACCCGATAATCCCAAACCGTTTACCTTTCAGCTCACTAAAAGAGCGGCCATGATGCGTGAAAATCGGACTTTTGCTGTAACTACCCGATTTTACATAATTATCATAATATGAAATTTGATGCATCAGGTTTAACAGCATAGAAAATGTCGACTGGGCAACCGATTCAGTGGAATATCCCTTAACATTTTTAACATGGATACCTTTCACACCTGCATAATCAAGATCAACATTATTCATACCCGTGGCAGCTATGCAGATAAGCTCAATACCCGAACATTTATCCATCACATCCTTATCGATGATCACCTTATTTGTTATAACGACATTGTTATTACCAATTCTGGTAACACGTTCCTCAGGGAAAGTAGTATCATAAGAAATAAAGTTTCCCAGTTCCCCCAGTTTTTTGAGATTATCAACATCTCCCAGTGTAGATGCATCAAGAAATACGATATTCAATGTATTGCTCATCAATGCAATATAATCTAAAATATTTCACTCTCGATCTGGTTATGCAGAAGGTCGTCCATGTTTTCACGCTTACGTATGAGGTAATCTTTGCCTTCGTGGACCATAACTTCCGCAGGTCTGAACCGTGAATTGTAATTTGAAGCCATTGCATAGCAATAAGCCCCGGCATTGTAAAACGCCAGGATGTCGCCCTCGGCAATCTCATTAATTTTGCGGTTCCAGCCAAAGGTATCGGTTTCGCAAATGTAACCCACTACGGTATAGATTCGGGTTTTTGCATGGGGTTTTGAGATATTGATTATATGATGATATGAATCGTAAAACATTGGTCTGATGAGGTGGTTTAACCCGGTGTCAAGACCTGCAAATACCGTCGCTGTTGTCTGTTTAATAACATTCACGGTAGCCAGGAAGTATCCTGCCTCACTAACCAGAAATTTCCCCGGTTCAAACATAAGTACCAGGTCTTTGCCGTAGTTTTTACAGAATTCTTTGAATCTTTTTGTCAGCTTCCTGCCCAGATCATCAATGTCGGTAAAAATATCATCAGGTTTGTAAGGTACTTTAAAACCGCTGCCAAAATCGACATATTTCAGTTCCCTGAAACTGACCGCCGCTTCAAGCAATATTTCAGTTCCTCTGAGGAAAACATCAACATCCAGAATATCCGAACCGGTATGCATATGAATACCTTCAATTTGCATATTATTGGTTTCAATAACCCTTAGCAAATGACGCATCTGATATATTGAAATTCCAAACTTGGAATCGATATGTCCTGTGGAGATCTTATCGTGCCCGCCACCAAGTATATGCGGATTAATGCGAATGCACACGGGAACTTTATCACCATAGGTATGACCAAATTGCTCAAGGATAGAAAGATTATCGATATTGATATGTACACCCGTATTAACCGCTTCCTCAATTTCCGACATTGACACACAGTTCGGGGTATAAATAATATCGTCAGGAGAAAAACCTGCTTTTAAAGCCAGCCCGACTTCCTGAATAGAAACAGCATCGATGCCGGATCCAAGTTTTTTAAAAAACCTTAATACATTGATATTGGTAAGTGCCTTGCACGCATAATTGATTTTAAGGTTAACATCATTAAATGCTCCCGTAATTTTATCATACTGTGCTTTCATTTTGGCATTATCGTAAACATAGAGTGGAGAGCCATACTTTTCTACCAGGCTCATGGCATCAATACCTCCTATTTGATATCGGTTGTTTATTAGCTCCATTTTATTGTTATTAAAGTTTTCAAAGATAACCAGAAAACAAAAAATCCTCAATCGTTAGCCATAGCTTCAATTGAGGATCTTAATACCAGAAAGTAAATTTTTATCTTCTTGAAGCCTGTTGCCTGGCCAGTTCTTCCATACGTCTCTGGAAATTCGATTTTTTCTTAGGCTTCGCCTTTTTCGATTCAAGTTTTTGCAGCAATTCTTCCTCATCGATAAATTGCTTAAAAAGTAAATTTTGTCCAAATGTAATAAGGTTGGCCAGGAAATAATAATAGGTTAATCCGGCCGAGAATTTATTCAGGATAAACATGAACATGATCGGCATCACGTACATCATCGATTGCATGCCCGGCATTTGCTGGCTGCTCTGTGCCTGGTTGTTGATCTTCATCGTCAGGATAGTAGAGATAGTCATAAGCAAAGTAAACAAGCTTAAATGATTACCAAATGTATTGCTTAAAAAAGGTATATAGGTATCCCATTCCAGAACCGAATCATAAGTAGATAAATCGTGTGCCCACAGAAAACCTTCCTGACGTAATTCTATCGATGTCGGGAAAAACCTGAACATGGCAAAAAGGATAGGCATCTGTAATAGCATCGGTAAACAACCACCAAGCGGACTAACACCTACTTTTTTATACAGCGCCATTGTAGCCTGTTGGCGTTCCATCGCTTTTTCCTTGGGTATCTTCTCATTGATCTTATCAATCTGTGGCTTTAATACTTTCATTTTAGCAGTCGACATAAACGACTTAAATGTTAAAGGGAGAAGTATTACCTTAATTATGATTGTCATGATCAGAATAATAATCCCATAATTACCAATATACTTGCTCAGAAAATCGAAAAGATTGATAATAACGATCTGGTTGATCCACTTGATAATTCCCTTGCCAACAGTAACCAAATCCTGAAGTTGCTTATCACCATACTGCTTTTTTAAAAGCTTATACTTGTTCGGGCCGAAATAAAAATGCAACGGAATTACTTCATTATATTCCTGATTATAGGATAGTCCCAGTGTAGACTCAAACCTTTTAATATATTGACTGCCCTGAGGCATAAGTCCTAATTGCATCTCAGCGTCAACGAATGAATCATCAGCCATCAGAACCGAAGAAAAGAACTGGTCTTTATATGCAACCCATTCAACTCTTGTAGGGATTATCTCGGGTTTTGGATCTTTTTTTGTCCTTGCATTAAAAAAGTCGACGTCATCTTCATAGAGTTTATAGTACAGCGTAGTGTAGTTCGATTCATTATCACGACCTTTTTCCTGCTGCGGAGAATATATCATCCAGTTAAGATCGAGAACTCCGGTCCTTTGCGTTGCAAGATCAGACATACCATTCAGTTCAATATCCATATCAACCTGGTACTTACCGGGTTCAAGTGTATATCGGTATTCAATATACTTATCGCCTTCAAACTCTAATCTCATAGAAAGAGTTTCAGGTTTATCTTTCACTTTAATAATTGCTTTCTCCGACTGTGACTTGAAAAACCTTGTGTTGGTGTTAACAGGTCTGTTATTGATAAAGAAATTAAACCCAAAAGAGCTTGAGTCACCATGGAACAGATAGATCGGCAAAGAATCGTGAGTCTGATAATTTTTTAACTGCACAGAATAAGGCCGCCCGCCTTTCTCGGATACTTTAAGGCTTATCAGATCATTCTCTATTGTAAATATCCTGTTTTCAATGGTATCTTCCTCTACCAGGGCTTCCTTTTTGGTGCTTTCCACATCAACAGCAGTTGGTTCACCACCGTCGAATTGCTGCTTTTTCAGAGCTTCAATTTCCTGCTCTTTCTGTTTTATTTGTTCAACCAAAGCGAGGGAATCCCGCATTGCTTTTTGCTTTTCAAGTTCTTCAGAACTGGGTTTGTTAAGCACACCCCAGATAATAAAAATACCTGCAATAAGAATTATACCGAAAATTGTATTCCTGTCCATTATAAATTTTAATTGTTAAAACTATGAAATTGCAGATTTAATAAATTCTACAAAAAGCGGATGCGGATTAATAACTGTACTCCTGTATTCAGGATGGAATTGCACACCGACAAACCATTTATGATTTGCAAGTTCCATTATTTCCACCAGGTTTGTTTCAGGGTTCTTACCTACTGCTTTAAACCCGGCTTTTTCAAAATCTTCGAGGTACTTATCGTTAAATTCATACCTGTGTCTGTGACGTTCTTCAATACACTCTGTATTATAAGCATTATATACTTTTGAACCCTTCTTAATTTTGCACGGATATCCTCCGAGTCGCATAGTTCCGCCTTTTTCCGTTATTCCTTTTTGTTCTTCCATCAGGTCGATTACAGGGTATGGAGTTTTACGCTCCATCTCGGTTGAATGAGCCTTATCCATTCCCAGTACGTTTCTTGCAAATTCAATTACAGCGCATTGCAGTCCGAGACAGATTCCCAGGAAAGGTACATTATTTTCACGTGCATACTTTGCAGCCAATATCTTCCCGTTAATCCCGCGGTCTCCAAATCCGGGAGCAACCACAATACCCTGAATATCCTTCAGTAAATCCTCAATATTATCCTGATCAATTTCTTCGGAATGCAGATACTCCACTTCAACCTTGCAATCGTTGACAGCACCTGCATGAATGAATGCCTCATTTATTGATTTATACGAATCGGCGAGTTCTACATACTTTCCTACCAATACAATTTTTACTTTATACTTCGGATTTTTTAATTTTTTCAGGAATTTCTTCCATCGTTCAAGGCTGGGCGTTTCCTTTGAAACAATATTCAGTTTCTTGAGAACAATCTGATCCAGTTTTTCTTCCTGCATAAGTATCGGAACCTCGTAAATGGTGGATACATCAATAGACTGTACCACCGATTCCAGATCGACGTTACAGAAGAGAGCAACTTTTTTGCGGATGTCATCTGTAAGTTCATGCTCTGTGCGTAAAACAAGGATATCGGGCTGAATACCATTTTCAAGAAGTTCTTTAACCGAGTGCTGTGTAGGCTTTGTTTTTAACTCTCCCGAAGCTGAAAGATAAGGGACCAGTGTAAGATGTATATATAAAGTATTATACTGTCCCAATTCCCATTTCAGCTGACGTACCGCTTCAATATAAGGTAACGACTCGATGTCGCCGACTGTCCCGCCGATTTCGGTAATTACAATATCGTATTTATGTTTTGAACCAAGAAGAAGTATTCGTCTTTTTATCTCGTCGGTTATATGAGGAATAACCTGAACGGTCTTCCCTAAATAATCACCCCTGCGTTCTTTATTGATAACCGACTGATAAACACGACCTGTTGTAACATTATTAGCCTGCGAAGTAGTAATATCTAAAAAACGTTCATAATGCCCCAGATCCAGATCGGTTTCGGCTCCATCCTGAGTTACAAAACATTCACCATGTTCGTAAGGATTAAGCGTACCAGGATCGACATTGATATACGGATCGAGTTTTTGAATTGAAACTTTAAGGCCTCGTGCCTGTAATAATTTTGCGAGTGATGCTGATATAATTCCCTTACCTAGTGATGATGTAACTCCTCCTGTAACGAATATGTGCTTTGTATGGATCAAACTATAATGAAATTTTTAAGTTTGGGCAAATGTAACCAATAAATCGAAAAGCTGGAATTTTTTATCATCCCTAAAATTAAAAGCCCCCGGAATTAAATAATCAGCCGGGGGCAGCAACTTATGATTTTAGAATATTATTTATCGTACTCGTCAAGCATATTAATCTTTCCTTTCAGCTGTTCTATTTTCTTCTTTGCATTTTCAATTTTATAATTTACGTCAGATATCAACGATTCGGCATTTTCCGAATCTGCAAAAAAACCGATGTTATTTTCCCATAAAGTTATATCATTTTCAAGTTGCTTCAGTTTATTAAAGCACTTATCACGTTCAATACGCAGCCTGTTTTGCGCATTGGGTTTTCCCATTATGCCTTCCAGCTTATTCCTGTATTTCAGCAGTGCTTTTTTATTATCATCAAGTTTCAGGTGGTCAAATTTATCATTGATTGCCTTCCGGTACCTGTCTTGTATTTCGTTTTTATCTTTTATGGGAACATAACCAATTTCTGACCACTGACGCTGGTAATTTTTTAATGCAGTAAGATTTTCTTCAACACTTCCACCGAAATCAAATTTCTCGATTTCATCGATAAGTTCTTTTTTCTTATCAAGGTTTTCCTCGTAACGTGTATCAATCTTCGAATAGTACTCCGATTTACTATTAAAAAATTTATCGCATGCAGCCCTGAATCTTTTCCATATCTTATCGGAGTGCTTGATAGGCACTGGTCCTATCTCCTTCCACTTTTTCTGAAGTGCGATAAGTTCTTCAGTTGTTTTCTTCCAATCTGTATTATCTTGTAAAGCTTCAGCCTGTATACATAATTCGGTTTTCAGCTGAAGATTATTTTGCTGTTCCTCCCTGTTTTGTGAATAGTATTCTCTCTTCTTGTTGAAGAAAAGATCGCAGGCATTCCGGAATCGTTCATATACTTCATTATTATATTTCTTAGGAGCAAATCCGATTGTTTTCCAAACCTTTTGCAGCTCAACAAGTTCTTTTGATTTTTCTTCCCATTCTTTATGGTCACCTAATTCAAGAGCGGCAATTTCTTCAGACTTTTCACAAAGTGCTATTTTTTCTTCGTAATTTTTCCTTTGCTCCTGCTTTAAGTTGACAAAGTACTCCTGATGCTTCCTATTAATTTTTGTTGTTGTTTCTTTAAACCTTTCCCATATCTCATTTCGTTTCTCTATGGGTACCGGGCCGATCTCTCTCCATCTGTCATGTAATTTCTGTAACTGCCTGAACGCTTCTACAACAGATGGTTCAAGAAGCAACTCCTCTGCTCTTTCGCAAAGTTTCATTTTTGCCTCGAGATTCTTTTTTAAATCAAGATCACGAAGCTCTTTGTTAATTTTAATATAATCATAGAAGGCTTCAACCTGATAATGATATGATTCCCACAGATCTTTAAGATTCTGTTGAGGTACCGGTCCTATATCCCGCCATGTTTGCTGTAGCTCGCGAAAATCATGGAATGTTTTATTTAATGATTCCTGGCTATTGACCAGTTCTTTAATGGCTTCAATGATCTTATATTTCTCTTCAAGGTTAACAACCTTTTCTTCTTCCTGCTTTTTGTTGTATTCATTTCTCAATTCGCGGTACTTCTCCAGTAACTCGCGTAACTTTATTTCCTCCGGTGATATTTCAATTTTAAAATCCTCCAGCAGACCTCCTTCAGCAATAAACTGTTCCTTTATTTTTTCGTTATCCTGTTTATTTTTTTTATAGAAATTTGATTTGATGGTTTCAACATCCTTTCTTATATCCGGCACCGGCCTGTTATTAATAAGATCATTTAGGACAGCCACCAGATCTTCTTTTGACAGTTTGGTGTAATCGATAATTTCTGGTTCCTGTACAACTTTCTTTTCAGATTTTTCAACAACGTCGGTATCACCTTTCTTGATACCTTCTTTATCCGATTTAATTTCAGAGGATTCTGATTTCTTGGACGCAGGTTTTTTCTCCGATTCGGGCTCAGCGGATTTAGTTTCGGCTGATTTCCCTGTTATTTCTTTAGATTTGGTGGCTTTAACCTTAACTTGCTTCTTCTCTTTTATTTTCTTTTTGTCTTCGTCGATATCCTTCTTTGCATCCCCGTCAGATTTGTCTGTTTTTTCTGCTTTTTTTCTTTTCTTATCTGCAGTTGCCTGTTTTTTAGCTTCAGCTTTATCTTGCTCCTCATCGGCAGTTACTGTTTCTTCAGATTTTCCCTCTACATCAATATCATCATCAACTAGCTTCTGAGCATCATCTTCTTTATCCAATGATTTTTCCTTTTCGGATTTGGATGTACTTTTCCCTTTATCGGCCTTTTTATCAGGGGGAATATCATCAGTTACAGTAACTGATTCCTGCTTTTTATCAACCAGATCTGCTATCTCCGATTCTTCTTTAACTTCTTCAGAGGTGTTTTCAGACTGTTTCGTCTTATCTTCCTCTTTATTGTTGGTTTGTTCCTCCATATTTTCGGCGTTGCCGAATTGTTCTTTATGAACAGAGCCTTTAGGATCTTTTTCCGACATATCCTGCTACTTTTATTTCTTTTGCAAATGCAAACACTCTACGAAAATATATATTAACAACTAATACTACAATGATTTTACCAATTTAGAGCGTTACTTACAACTGAAATCATTTTTTATTTGTCACAATCCGTGTATAAATCACACAATCCTTTTGTTAGTATTAAACGCAAAATTTTAACTATTTAACACACTAAACAAGTATAATATTATTTTTGTCTTTAAATAATTTTTGATGAGAATCGATATCCTGACAATATTACCCGAATTACTAGAAAGTCCTTTTAAACACTCAATTCTTAAAAGAGCGTTTGAAAAAAAACTTACAGAAGTATACATTCACAATATAAGAGATTTCGCAGTAAACAAACACAACCAGGTTGACGATTATGCATTTGGTGGTGGAGCAGGAATGGTAATGATGATTGAACCTATCGAAAGACTTATTGATAAATTGAAGTCGGAAAGAGATTACAACGAAATAATTTATTTAACCCCAGACGGTAGGCGTTATGACCAAAAAACAGCTAATCGACTGTCGACCCTGGATAATATTATTTTATTATGTGGTCACTATAAAGGTGTTGACCAAAGAGTTCGTGATCATTTAATTTCAAGTGAAATTTCCGTAGGAGACTTTGTTCTGACGGGTGGAGAACTTGCTGCTGCAATAATAACTGACAGTGTGATAAGATTAATACCAGGTGTCTTATCGGATGAAACCTCGGCACTTACTGACAGTTTTCAGGATAATCTGCTGGCACCTCCTGTTTATACCAGACCTGCTGATTACAAAGGCTGGAAAGTACCTGAAATACTACTATCAGGTCAGCATGAAGAAATTGAGAACTGGAGAATGGAAAAATCATTAGAAATCACCAAAAAACGTCGTCCGGATTTATTAAAGTAAACGCTTACGCATCAAAGATACACGTTTCTGAGTATCCTGGAAATATATATCATTATCAAACCAAAGACTACTGCGAATATACCTACTACAACGACTACCGCAAATTCTTTATATAACGGATTAAAGAAAGCAGTAACCGCTAAAGCAATTGATAGTACACCGGTAATTACTAATGTCCACCAGTTTCGCATATAAGTAATCAGGCGTAATGCAGTAATAATTTGAATTATTCCCAGGAAAACAGCCCAGATAGCCATAACATTTAAAAATAATGCTCTTGCCCAGTCGGGCTTTATTATAAAAAACAGAGATATAAGTATATCAATTGCACCTTCAATTAACCACCAAACCCATCTTGGATTTGTTTTTTTATGAATGAAAGCACCTAAAATAATAAGAACTCCGGAAGAAAGCATCAGTATTCCAAAAGCAAGTGCTAATGACTGTTTAACCAGTGTGTACTGTTTAATAAATATCATAAGGCCAAAGCTGATAGCAAGAAGGCCCTTTAATGTCATTAACCACCAACTTCTGAATAATCTTAATCTCATTCAATCTTATTATTACACTTGTGTGTTAAAAATATAAAATTTAAAATCAAATCCCGAATGGCCTTAAACTATATTTTAACAAATTACTATAAGTAATGATCAATTGGTTTACAATGAAAAGTCATTTAATAAAATTCCGGTGAGCCTGATCTAAGATCTTCGTATGCATATTTCGTTGTATGGACAGCTTGCACAATATCCGATGTCTGGTGTTTGTGTGAATTTCAAATCAACATCATAAATTTCATTCACTACATTTTTTAATGATATTTCAAATTCCCCGGCAAAATCGTTAAAACTCTCAACAGGGATACTTTTCCTGTTGTGAGTTATTTTAAGTTTGTAATTAAATTCGGGTTTGAATATATCACGTATGAAGATGAGCGAAGGAAGTAAATTTGAATTTATAATATTCTTTTTTACTATCCATGAATATGTAAAAATCTGAAATGCTGCAGCATTCCTTTTTTGCGGTTCAGCAAAAAATAAATCGTTAACATCTTTAAAATTTAAATGTGTTCTTCCAGTTTTATAATCCACAATCCTGAAAACTCCATCTTTTTCATCAATACGGTCAATAATACCTCCGATTGCTAAATTTCTGTTACTGTGCCCAAGTTCTATTTCCCTGCTATGAAACTGTTCGAGACCTTTTATTACGAATGGTGCATAATTCATGTCATTATGCAATATGCCGTATATATATCTTTCTATCACTCTTTTTACAATTAAATTTCTTCCTCTTAACTGTTCTTTGTTCAATTTTACGTCGCCAAAGTACTCTTTGCCAAATGCTCTGTCTACAGCTTCTTTAACTTTAGTTTTATCTTTAATTATTTCATTAATAGTTTCTGAAATAAGAACCTTATTCTGAAGGTCTTTATATAAAAATTCCATTGCACTATGAACTATGCTGCCAAATACATCAGCTTCTATATCCTCTTCAATATTTTCTGCCTCCTCTAAACCTTCAATATATTTAAAGTAGAATCGAAGAGAACAGCTCAGGTAAGTATTTAGTGCACTCGGCGATAAAAACGATCCACCACCTGGTTTTAAATATTTATCAAGCTTTGCGATTATTTCAGAAGTTTTCTTAACTGAAATTTCCTTTTTTGTAAATGGATATATTGTGTATCTGTAATTTACCTCAGTAATATTAAAAGGTGAATCGTACTTCAGCTGGTAAATATATCTGCTTGGTTCTCCTTTTTGTATTCCTTCCGATCTTGTATGATGTACCAGGAAAACGTTTTTTGATCTGTGGAGCAGCCTGTAAAAATGATATGCATAAATTGCATCCTGGTGTTTTATTGTCGGCAACTGAAATCCCTCCCTTAAATTATACGGAATCATTGATGGTACATTTCCCGATTTAGGAAATTTCCCTTCGTTCATTGATAGTATTATAACATTTTCAAAATCGAGTGTGCGGGTTTCCAGGATTCCCATAATCTGGAGGCCAATCAGCGGTTCGCCGGAAAACGGGATCGTTATTCCCTTTAGTACTTTTTTGATAAGTTTAAGAATGGTGCTAAAAGAAAAATCCGGAGAGGTTTCCTGTAACTGTTGACTGAACCGGCTGATAACTTTATAAATTCCATGCAGAACTTCCAGTTGCCATTTCCGATCTTTGTTTTCCTTTTTCAGTGTTTCATTTCTTGCTATCTGCCTGATAATTTCCAGCAGATAATTTCCAAAATTCTTTGTGTTAACCTCAATAGTAAAAATCTTGCTATATAATTCATCAGAAATATCAATACTCAAAGGATCAATGTAAATTATATTTCTGTCTTTTGCATTTTCAATTAACTGTGCAATCTTATCATTCCCCCTTATATCCCTGAGATAAGAATGATTCAGAATAGCGAAGTAATCTTTATGATAGAATAATTTTCCCTTGTTATCCTTTCCTTTTCTACTGTTCAACTGAAGATCAGTCAGCAATGCTATCAGATTATATGCCGGTGTATCCAGAACAGGGTATCCCATTGAAATATTCACATGTTGAACCGATGCCGGAATTGAATTTACAACAGGAAGCAATAATTTTTCATCCGCAAGAATAACAGCCGTCTTTGAAGGATCTTCAGAACCACCCTTTTCAACTTCCTGCAGACATTCCTTAAGTATTTTTGACTGCGATATGTTTGTGGGCACTGAAAATGATTTAATTGAAATTTCCTTGTCAGTATTTACCTGTGATACAAAATCCGGAGGAGGAGGATAACTGCGCAGATAATGTTTTAAAAAGTAGCCTGCTTCATGAATGTCGCTACTGATATATCGCATGTCGTAATCCCAAAAAAAAAGTGCATTTCCTGCAGTTTTATATTTTTTAAATAAAACTTCTTCTGTTTTATTCAGGGCATTAAAACCTACAAATGCAAGTAATTTATCTGAATATGGCAATTGTTGTAAGTTCTTCAGGCTGGTAATTGCATGTTTATAGATTTTCCCTTCATAAGCAATACCTTCAGAATCAAGCAACTGATTAAATTTAATATAAATCTTCCTGATTGCATCCCATAGTGTAATAAACCCGGTTTGTTCGTCAGATCTGTTTACAACCGATAAAGTCTGCCAAAAGCTCTTAATGGTTTGTATTTGTTCATCGTTTAAATATTCAAAATATCCTTCTATTGATTTCAAATCACTAAGGTTGGTATAAAGCTGATCGGCATCAACCATATTTTTATCAATGTCATCGAAATCGGCCAGAATAGTTTCGCAGTAATAATAAAAATTATCGAATGTTTCATTTGAACCAGTGACAACCTTATAAACTTCAAAAAGTTTAAAAATGAGTGTTAACGGATCAGCCAGTTGGAGATCACTTAAATTGCCTATAAATTCTGAGATGGTATAAAATTGCGGTGACCAAACCGGTTTATCAATAATATCTGAAACATAATTGTTGAAAAACAGACGAGCTCTTCTGTTTGGGAATACAACAGTTACGTTACGCAGATCTCCTCCTGCCCTGTCAAACAAATATTTAGCAACATCGCCTAAAAAAGTTTTCATTAATCTATACAGTTACAGATTATTTAATTTTTATAAAACTTTCCCTGCCAGAAGTCACGTCGCTTCAGCTCCTCTTCAACCTGTTTTAATACCTGGTCGTATCTTAATCCCCATGTTAACCCGAGGTTATTCCGGGGTTGGGTTTCACCGGCAACTCGTTCAATAATAAATTCCGGATTAAGTTTTGAGATATATTCCGAAATGAATTCTATATAATTTTTAAAAGAGAATAAATCGAACTTCTCCGGGTGCTGAATATATTCCTTTTCGAAACGGGTATCTTTAATAATCTGAAGCTGGTGAAATTTCACCGTATGCAATGGCAGTTTCGAAATAATTTCCACTGATTCTGCCATTTGCTTTCTCGTTTCACCAGGCAATCCGAAAATTATATGTGCCCCCGATTTCACACCATACTTTTTTGTTAATTCCAGTGCTTTTACCGCCGACTCAAAATCGTGGCCCCGGTTTATATAATTCAGAGTCTCGTCATAAACCGATTCAATTCCGTATTCAATGACCACATAATATTTCTCAGACAGCAAAGTAAGGTATTCGAGCTTTTCATCATCGATACAGTCGGGGCGTGTTCCGATTATAAGTCCTGTTACCTTCTTATGAGCCAATGCCTCCTCATAAAAGCTTTTCAAAATGTTGATAGATGCATAGGTATTGGAATAAGCCTGGAAATATGCAAAATAACTGCCGGCGTTTTTATATCTTTTTTCATGGAAGGCTATTCCTTCTTCCATCTGCAGGGTTATACTTTTTCCCGGGTTGCAATAAGCCGGGTTGAATGCATTATTGTTACAGTAAGCACATCCCCCGGTCGATATAGTTCCGTCGCGGTTAGGACATGTAAATCCGGCATCAATGGTTACCTTCTGAATTCTCTCTCCGAATTTCTTTTTCAGGTAATTTGAAGCGGCATTGATTCGCCTGTTATGTCCCCAGGAATATGTCATTTTATAATTTCAGTGCTTGTTCAATTAAGGGAGTGTTCATTTAAGTGTGTCATCCCTTTAAATTCTATTTTCAAATATAATTGTTAATTGATTTAAAATGGTTGGCCAATCAT
>JAFGIP010000052.1 GCA_016929525.1 Bacteroidales bacterium | reverse complement strand
TATGTATAAGGAGTTGTTGAACCAGGCCCTGAGATTGATTGTACCTGTGCTTTACCAACCCAGGTATAATACTTTGATGACGTAGCGACTTCACCGCTTGGTGTAGTGATTTGAATCTGTACCCAGGCATCTCCTGTCCCATTTGTAGCGCTGACTGTGTAACTTGTAGTACCGGCTCCACTCACATAATTAAATAGATTGGTTTCTCTTGTCCATGAATATGTTGAACCAGGTATTGACATGTTAGAAGTATAAGTTCTTTGGTTATTATAACACATTACAGAAGTACTACCGTTTACTCTGGGCCATAGCTTATAATATTTGATTTCTGAATTATCATAAAATGGACATTGATCAACAGTATGTTTAACAAGTGGCCCATATGCCCATTTAGATACTAAAGAATCTTCGTCTTCTGTAGTTACAGCTGAATGATCATCTCCCACGTACGAAACTCTGAGATGATTTGAGTAAGTTTGAGTTTCAGTGTAGCTTCTGTTATCTCCTGTATAATATTTTGCAATATTAGGATCTTCCTCGTTATCTAGTTCATTTATCCATCGTAAATCTGATTGACTCATTTGGCCTTCAATATTATACCATGCAAATCCATGACAATTATAATACTTTGTTGAATTTGCTAGAATTCTACAATTGTAACCATATGTCCAGGCATAATTTTGAGCAGCAATAGTAGGTGCATCGAAATCATCATAATCATCTTCATTAAACTGCCATGCTTCAATAGTTACTCCCGTTGGTGTTGAAACAGTAGTCTCATTATACTCATACCAATATTGACTTAGTAGCGAGGTGCTATTTGCAAAAAAAATCAATATAAATAAAATGGGAAGATATTTTTTCATGATAAATTATTTTTAAGTTGATTTTACATTTTCTATTTTCTATAACCAGTACCCATGTACTAACTCTTAAGAGTACAGTTCTCCCTTTTTCAATTCGCTTTAGAAATGAATTCTTTTGTCATTATTTCAATGTCATTTAATAAACCTTTACCTGGCAACATTATACCATTAATAAACCTATCATAGTTTTTTTTGTTTGATTCATATTCTTCTATGAAAGGATACAAGTTCTTATAGAATAATATTCTTACCATAATTAAATGGGTCGTTTGTGTCTGAAAACTTGAGAAAGAAGCTTCATTTTTTTGCTCTACCTTATTTAAACATTCAATTAAAAAAATTTTTGTGTCTTCATAACTTAAAGTATTTATTATATCTTTTTGGGCTAACATATATTCCAGAAAAAATATGTTAAACATAAAATTGCCCTTTTCGAGGTCAGTATTTTTTGACATTACTTCTCTCGGGTCAATATCATGATATAGCAACATAAGCTCCTTACTGGCATCAACACGATTGTATAGTTCCTTAAAACCATTAAAATCTTTTTTAATATGTTCAAAACCGTCTTGCATATTATTAAAAGCAGTCAATGTAAAAAATAGGGGATAATCAAGACAGATAACAGCCAGGTCTTTTGTAGATAACTTATGGATTATATCTTCAGGAATCTGACATATTTCCACCATCTCCTTGTGGGATTTTAAAGATTTCCATTTTTCACTTCCTGGTTTAACAGGATAATCCCAAGCTGTTGTGGCTTCCTGTCCAGACAAGGAATAGAAAAAAAATGTAAAAAGAAGAAGAAAAATTTTTTTCATAGTTTCTTAATATTAAGATAGTTAGTAATTTAAAGAATACTAAAAGCAGACAAAACATAAAATTAAGAGTATTAATAATATAAGTCAATATTGTACAACACAGATAATTACCAAATTCCTGAATTAGAGGATGAAAATGAAGAAATCCGTTATAAAATACCTTATTTTAAAGTATATAGATAAAGGCAATTCTTAAAAAATATATCATGAAGTGAGCTAAAATGCGGGCGGAAATGGTAAGGTTATTGTAGCTGTTGTACTTCTGCAAATTGCAAAAATACCGTTACCGTTAATTATGTTACTATTAAGATATACCGGTTCTGAAAAAGGATCTCTGGCTACTGTTTCGTATGTATAAAGACTTTTTTCAAAAAGATAAAGCTCCTGGGGGATAGATAATAGTTTAATGCGGAAAGATGAAAAGATGTTAAAAAATGAATAGCCGTCATTGAATTTAACCAGAAGAGTCATATCACAGTTATTATATAACACTTGGCTCCCGTCTATAAAATAAGCTTTAACCGGTGATTCTTCACAATATAATCTTTGTTCTATACAAATCTGATGGTACATTTTTAATCCATGAAAAGCAGCGAAAAAACCATGGACATTACTTTCTTTTATAGAAAAATCCAGATATTCTAATATACCAGGAGGAAAACTAAAATTATTACCTATACCTTCGAGCAAGAGAGCATAATACCACTTATTATTAATATCAAATGAAATATTGATTATAGCATATTTCAGACTGTCATCAAATGGCCAGTTACAACCAATGAACTCAGTCGCCGGTTCTGTTTCTTTATGAACTGAATTTAAAACAAGGTTGGAAGGAGGTTCCGGAACAGTTATCTCTGCTGTAATGTTATTTGAGTTTTTTTCACTTGCTTTCAGGAAATATCTTTCACCGGAGACGAATTTCATATTTTCAGGCAATTTGTAAGATTCAATAATTTTCAGACTTGAATCGCAATTAAATGAAAAAATCTCTTCATTCTGGCTGGCAATTGAAAATGAGAAATTTCTTAAAGAGTCATTTCTTTCATCGGTGTATTCTGACTGGTACGATTTTTCGAATGAAATATAACGTAAGTAATTGTTTAAGGAATATGGATCTTGTGGATTATAACTTATTGTATCATCAGCATCAATAATGCCGATACAACAAAGTTGTTCGGGTAGATCGGGACGATAATACCTGTCGTTACTTTCACATTTTATAAATAGAAATATTATGCTACAGATAAGAACTGTTATTATAATTTTTTTGAACCACATCTTTTTCATGATCTCTTCTATTAATTCTAACTATATTTCTTTATCACTTATACATATAATAGACATTCGTCTTAATTTCTTCCAGCATTCATATGATAAAGGCACTATATAACTATCTTTTAAATGTATTTGATGAGTTTTTATTGATAAGCTTTCTATATACTTTAAATTAATTATATGTGATTTATGACATCTGATGAATTTATCATTACAATATTTCTTCTCGATAAATGAAATTTTATGAAGAATTCTTATCGAAGTATCACTGTTAATAGTAAAAACATCAGAACAGTTCCTATTGGCAGAACATAGGATGATTTCATCATAATCTAAATAAACGAACCCATGGGGCGTTTTGAAGACAATCGGTTTCAATGTGCTATCGGCTAATTCTTCCATTTTACTTCAGAATTTTATTATTACTGTCACTGAAGGCATGATCGGGAAAAGTGAAATATTTTTAAAATAATATATCTGTTCTTCTTCATCCCAGGTCTTTTTAAAGTAGAAAGTGTTTTTCCTGTTATAGGCATTATATAAGTCTGCATCAAGAAATATTGAAAATCTCTTCTTATAAACAATTTTCCTGAATGATAAATCGAGCCTGTGATAATCGAAATACCTGATATTATTCTTCGTTTCAAAGAACTCGCCGTATGATGTTTCATGCATGTAAATAGTAGCCGGGACACCTGAGCGATATACCCAGTTCAGCCCGAAGCTTGTGGAAGGCTTTAAGTAATACTTCATGGAAATGTTGAAAGAATGAGGTCTGTCTGCACCGGATGGTATCCATATCATCCCCTCCGGTGAACCCCATTCTCTTTTTGACCTTGAATATGTATAGCTCACACTGCCTGTGATCTTTCCTTTTGTTTTTATTAATCCGGTCTCTATTCCCCAGGCTTTCCCCTTTACCATGTCGAGCATATCGACAAATGATGTGTCGATAATGAAACTTGCCCCCGGCTTGAAATCAACCATGCCGGATATCTTTTTATAATAACCGTCGATGGTCCATGTAATGTTATCTTTTATATTTCCCTGGAAGCCTGCAGATAACACATCGGATACTTCCGGACCGAACTCTTCATAAACGGGCAGCCAAAGCATGGTTCTCAGTCCTGCATTCGATCCTTCAACGGAGTGGTCCGACTGGCTCAGCCGTACATAATTGATATGCGGAGAGATTATTCCTCCCCCGTTATATGAGATCCTTAACCTGGGCTCGGGAACAAAAAAGCTGATGTCTGTTTTAAATATACCGGTCAGTCTTATCCCTGCGTCGATTTTGATCTTTTCTGCAGGAAGAACCGTTGTCGATATGAAAAGGGCCGTTTCGTTTACAATATCATCATCACCGAAATCGATCCGGGTAGTAGTATCATCTATCGAATTAAGAGAATAGTTATTCTGTGTGAAATACCTGAACCTGCCGGAGATACCTGCATCGAAACTTATTTTTTCCTTCGACAGGTTAAGAGAGACAAGTGCGGCAAGGTTATCTACAGTAGGATAGAAGGAAAGGAGGGTTTCCGATGAACCTGTTTTTTCAGTTCCATAAAGTAATACTTCCGACCCGGAATAGATTTTCCTGCCTATGGATATCCTGTTATAATTAAGGTTCAGCTTCCACTTCAATGATCCGTTAACAGGTGGCAGCCACTGAACGGAATGGACCATGTTATTCCAGCCTGTTGATATCCCGTCGGTATATTTTATTAAAGTATCACCGCTTTGACTTTCGAACTTGTTTTCTTCTTTTCCGTTATCATAATTACCGAAAAACAGGTAGGTAATATCTCCGTATTTCGGTGAAGAATGAGATAGTCTCAGGAACCCGTCGAAAAAAGAATACTTATTGGGAGGGAGAAAACCGCCTGTTTCATCCGATACTATCTTTTTCAGGATCGGGGCATATATAAAATAGTTACCTGCTTTGATTCCTGCAGTGAGTTGCCAGTTTATTTTTCTGAGAGGAGATTCCACTATCAATCCTGAAGAGAGCAGTCCTGCCCTGAACTGTAACCTGAGAGAATCGGAACGTATCCTTCTGAAATTGAGGTTTATCACTGAAGAAGCGCCGTTGCCGAGTTCAGCAGGGAAATAATCTTTATACAGTTCGGCGCTTTCGAGGAAATCGAGGTCATAGGGAGATACTATACCGAGCAGATGGCCCGGAAGAAAAAAGTAACAACCGTTGGCAAGTACGACATTTTGTCCGGGACCACCGCCTCTTACATATATATCGGATGTGCTGTCTTTACCGGATACCACACCGGGCAGCATCTGAATGGATTTCAACAGGTCGGGTTCGCTGAACTGTTTCGGAGCTTCGCGAATCGCAACCGGGGCTATGATATAACTGCCACGTGGTGATACCACAATGTTTTTTGCCGAATCACCTGTGACGACAACTTCTCCAAGCTCTACCGGAGATACTTTCAGATGAAAGTC